>NZ_JAPPSU010000006.1:0-328223 GCF_026719175.1 Citrobacter sp. R4 | reverse complement strand
GAACGATCTGAACGCCGAGCTGAAGAACATCATGGACAATACCTCTTATGCGGGTGAGAAGCTGTTCGGTGACAGCGGCAAATTCGCGAAAGCGCTGAACTTCCAGATTGGTTCCTCTTCCGGTGAAGCGATGAAGATTGATCTCTCTGGCGAACTGAACGGAACAGGGAGTGGCGCGCTGTTTACCTCTTCCGGCTTCGGCTTTGGTGACTGGGAAAAGGCCGATGGCATCAACATCAGCGATGCAGATACGGCAAAAGCACTGATGTCCGATCTGGAATCTAAGCTGAATGATGTCGGTTCCGTACGCTCCAAAATGGGCGCCAGCATCAACCGTCTGGGCCACACCGCCTCTAACCTGGCGAACATGAAAGACAACACCGAACTGGCGCTGAGCAATATTCAGGACGCTGATTTCGCCAGCGAGGCCTCCTCCATGACGCGTAACCAGATGCTGGCGCAGACCAGCATGTCCATGCTGAAGCAGTCCAACAGTATGTCCAGCATGGTGATGTCCCTGCTGGGCTAATTCCTCCCGGCGCCGCATCAATAAAAAACACCGCTGCATAGCGGTGTTTTTGTATCCGGCGACGTCGTTTCCTCTGCCGGAAATAGCGGAAAGGGAGATTCCTCCCGTTTTGTAACCTACTGAAAATGTTTAATTAAAAAGTTGGCACGATAGTTGCTTGAATGACGTCATGTCGAACGCGACGAGCGTGCCTGGAGAAACCTTTTATGTCTGATTTTGACCCCACAACACTGGCTACACAGCTGGCAAGCTATGACATTCTGGCGCTGCAGAACTCTATCCAGACGCAGACCTCCACGCTGGCCGCGCAGAAAAAAGCGCTAACCTCGTTACGTACCGCGCTCACGGATTTTCGTACGGCGATCAAAGGGCTGAACTCCAGTTCCAGCAACGTGCTGAAGAACAGCGTCACCATGAATCAGGAGGGGATCGCCACTATCTCCGCCAGCGCCTCGGCCCGTAAAGGGACCTACAGCCTGAATGTGACGCAGTTGGCTTCCGCCCAGCAAAAAGGGTTTAGCGACCTGACGGATGAGGATATTAAAAACGCCACCGGCACGCTGACCATCAACCTGAACGGTGAAAGCATTGATATTGAGATGGACAATCTGAACAGTCTGTCCGATTTCGCCGGTGCGGTGAACAAGGCGGATTTTCCGAGCGCCAGCAGCAATACCTCTGCCACAGAGCAGAACGGCGTCACCGCCTCGCTGATGCGCGTTGACGGCAAAGTGCAACTGATGCTGAGCAGCGACCAGAGTGGGGAACAGTACGATATTCAACTCGATACCAGCGCGATGACCGGCGATCAGTCTATTTTCGACAATGCGACCATCATCACCAGCGGGAAAGATGCGAAATTTACGCTCGGCGATTCGCCCCAGGAGTACAGCAGCAGCTCCAACAACCTGGACAACCTGGTGGACGGCGTGTCGATCAAACTGACCGGCACGACGGAAGTTGGCAAACCACTGGTGATTTCCGTGGATACCGATCCCACCGGGACGCAAGAGCAGATTCAGGCCTTTATCGACGCCTACAACACGCTGAAAGATACGATCTCCGGGCTGACCTCTTCCGGAAGTAATACGGACGAACGCGGTGCGTTCGCCGGTGATGCGAGCATCTCTTCGCTCTCTAATGAGCTAAGTAACATTCTGCGCCAGACCTTCGGTGATGAAAACATGACCAAATTTGGCATCACCTCCGATAAAGACGGCAAGCTCTCGTTGGACGCCGACACGCTGGAAGAGCAGTTGAAAGCCGATCCACAGTCGGTAAATAACTTCTTTAACGGCAACGACGGCATGATCAAGGCGATGGATAAATCGCTGGATAAATACCTCAATACCAGCACCGGATTGCTGAAAGGCCGCCAGGACACGCTCGACCGCCAGCAGCGCGATATCGACACGAAAACAGAAAAAATGAATACCCGTTATGAAAGCTCCTATAACCGCTACCTCAAGCAGTTCACGCAGTTGCAGAGCATCATGACGCAGATGAATAACACCATGAGCATGTTTAGCTAATTCTAAGGGAATCTGAGCGTAATGTACGGTAACGATCGGGAAGGCTACGGCCTTTACCACCAGGAAGATCTCGCGATTCAGTCGGCGGCGGCGAATCCGCACCAGTTGGTGCTGATGCTGTTTAACGGGCTAATGGATGAATTAATTCGCGCGAAAAGTCATATTGCCGCGCGTCGCTTTGAGCGCAAGGCGCAGAGCATCAATAAATGCATCGATATTCTCAACGCGCTGACCAGCGCGCTCGACTTCGAAAAGGGCGGCGAACTGGCCCTGAGCCTGGCGAATCTCTACGACTACTGCGTCTACCGACTCTATGACGCCAGCCATAAGCTCTCTGTTGAACAGATCGAAGAAGTGGAAAACATTCTCGGCAACATCCAGGACGGCTGGGAAAAAATGGGTCAGGCTGCATGAGTTATCTCTCCTCTCTGCAAACCCTGGCGGCCACGCTGCGCCAGGTGACCGCCGATCATAACTGGCCGGCGGTACAGCGCGCCGATGGTGAAATCGCCGCGCTGCTGGCGGACATTCGGGGCAAAACCCTGAACGGCGCCGAGCAGCAGGCGCTGAAAACCCTGGCGAATATTCACCGCCAGGCGCGCGAATACTGCATGGGGCAGCTTGAGATTGTGGAAGCCAAAATGGCGCTCTCCGTACGTAATCGCGAAGGCGCAACGGCCTACGCAGCCTTTATGGATGCGGAGGATTTACGATGATGGATCTTCTCACGTTCGCGGCTGGCGCGGGTAATGCCTCGGGATCGCCGGTGCAGGCGGAGCCGATTACCGGAAGCAGCCCGGCGGTGACAGCCGCCAGCGCCCAGACGCCAGTGGCCTTTAGCGACGCGCTGCTGAATGTGGTGAATACGCTGATGGCCGGGCAGGGGGAAAACGCGCCCGCCGTCAGCGTCAGCGCCGAGGGGATTCGACAGAAAGCGAGCGAAGAGGCGAAGGACGCGACGGTGGAGGATTCCTCCCTGCTGAGAGTCGATGCGCAACAACAACTGCTGGATGCGTTGCTGATGCCACGCCCGCAGCCGGTTAGCGTCGAAAACATGCGTACCGGCGAGGCGGCGACGACGCATTCCCTGCTTCAGCAAACGCCCGACGCGCTCAGTGGATACGCGCCTGCGCTGAACGGGGCGACAGGACTGCCGCAAGCGGTATCGGGGGCGGAAACGGCGCTGCCGGTCACGCCCGCAATGGGGAGACAGCTTCAGGTCGCGCCGCAGCTGATGACGGCGATGACCGCGGTAACGCCTGAGCTTGCTGTGCAGCCTGCTGGCACACAGACCAGCAGTGTCGTCACGGTGAGTAACGACGCCCGCACCTCGCAGGGCGCGCCATTGAAGTTGGATACGGAAGATTCCCGCTGGACGCAGCAGCTCCAGCGAGTACTGGGCGAACGTCTGCAGGTGCAGGTGAAGAATCAGATCCAGCACGCCACCATCCGTCTTGACCCGCCGGAGATGGGCAAAATAGACATCTCGTTGCAGATCGATAACGGTCGGATGCAAGTACAAATCAACGCCAGCCACGCCGAGGTATACCGTGCGTTACAGCAGACCAGCAATGATCTGCGTCAGAGCCTGACGGAACAAAATTTCGTGCAGGTCAACGTGCAGGTCTCATCGCAGTCCGGTGGACAGCAGCAGGAGAAGGGGTCGCCTTTTGCCGAACAGCAGGCGGCGATTCAGTCCGCACCGGAGATCGCCACAGGCGCCACGGTGGCGGATGAAACACGCCGTAAAGATGATTCGGTATTACTGACCGTTTAACAGAAAGAACACTATGAACACAAAAACACTTTTATTTGGGGTGATTATCGCCCTTGTGACCGCCGTGATGGCGGCCGGTTTAACCGTGGTCGGCACCCACCTGCTGCGTTCCGATGAGAGCGCGACGGCGATCGATAAACTCTTTTCCTCTTCCGGGTCGCATTCGGTGGAGTTTGTGGAGATCAAAAATCTGGTGATCACCCTGAAAGGGAGCGGCCGTACGGAGCGTTACCTGCTGCTGGAACTTAACCTGGCGACCAACGGCCCGGATAACACCCGTAAATCGGAAGAGATGATCCCGGCAATTCGCGGGGCGACCGTCAGCCTGCTTTCCGATATGGAATACAGTGCGGTGCGCGCCTTAAGCGTGGGTGAGCTGCATAACAAACTGAAGACGGCCTACGAGGCGCGCTTCAGCAGCCTGAACATGAATGTACCATTTGATGACGTGATCATCAGCAAAATGGTTTTCCAGTGATTAATAAGCCGTAATGGACATGATGGATTTTATTGCCAGCGAAACGCTGACGCCCGCAGACGAAGCGCGCTACCTCAGCCAGTATCTGCCGTTGGTTAACAAAATTGTGAAACAGCTGGCATACCAGGCCAGCAGCGTGCTTGACCGCGAAGATATGGAGCAGAGCGCGCTGATGGGGCTGTTAAGCTCGCTGCGTCGCTATGGTCATCCTGACGAGCAGTTTGCCGCCTATGCTGCGCCGCGTATTCGCGGCGCGGTGCTGGACGAACTGCGTCAGCTTGACTGGCGGCCGCGTCGACTGCGACAGAAAACGCACAAGATCAACGATGCCATTCGCGAAGTGGCGCGGCTGTTGGGCCGCCCGCCGACGTTTGATGATCTTAGCCGCCATCTTTCCATTACGGCTGATGAGTATCAGGAGTATCTGCTGCTGGATTGCGCCAAAGCGCTGGAGAGCCTTGACGATCTCCTGAGCAATGATGTGCATGCCGGGGCGCTGGATAGCCGCCCCCTTGAAGAAGAGATGATTGTCAGCCGCACGCTGCGCAACGCGCTGGCAAGCCTCGATGAACGTGAACAGTTGATCCTCACGCTCTATTACCAGCAGGAAATGAGCCTGAAAGAGATTGCCCTGGTGCTTGATCTCACCGAGGCGAGAGTCTGTCAGCTCAATAAAAAAATCGCGCAAAAAATTCAGTCTTTTTTCCAGAAGTGAAAGTGAAAGGTTTATGCAGAAATTCTTAGGTATTCTCATCATCATGGGGTGTGTTGTCGGCGGTTTTATTATGTCTGGCGGGCATTTAGCATCATTCTGGCAGCCGGGTGAAATCATCATCATCCTCGGTGCGGGCATGGGCGCAATGGTTCTGGCGAACCCGAAAGCCGTTTTGGGCGAGATGTATCGCCAGTTCCGCGGCATTATGCGCAAAAACGAGTACACCAGCGAATACCAGCGCGAGCTGCTGATGCTGCTGTATGAACTACTGGAGCTGGTGCAGGACGGCGGCCTGAAGGTGCTGGACGAGCACATCGAATCGCCGGCCAATAGCCCGTTGTTCCAGAAATATCCGCAAATGCTGCGTGATAAAGCGCTGATCATGTTTATCTCCGATAACTTCCGCCTGATGGCGATGGGCAAGATCAACGAACATGAGCTGGAGGGGATTCTGGAGCAGGAACTCGGCGCGATGGAAGAGAACCTGCTCCAGCCGTCGCGCTCGCTGCAGCGTACCGCTGAAGCGATGCCGGGCTTCGGGATCTGCGCCGCGGTGCTCGGGATAATTATCACCATGCAGTCCATTGATGGCTCGATTGCCGTGATCGGCGTGAAGGTCGCGGCAGCGCTGGTGGGCACCTTCCTCGGCGTTTTCTTCTGTTACTGTCTGATGGATCCTGTCGCGAACGCCATGGAGCAGCGCACCAAAAAGCAGATTGCGGTGCTGGAGTGCGTGCGTACTGTGCTGGTCAACCATGTCGCAGGCAAACCGACCCTGCTGGCGGTCGACGCCGGACGCAAAATGTTGCCGATGGATTCTAAACCAACCTTTGCCACTCTCGATGGCTGGGTGAACCAGATGACGGGTATGGCCGATGCGTAATCGCGGTAAAGATCACCACACCACAATCATCAAGCGCTCGTCGCGTAAAGGGCATGAGGAGATCCATGGCGGCGCGTGGAAAGTGGCTTTCGCCGATTTTACGCTGGCGATGATGGCACTGTTTATGGTGCTGTGGATCATGGGCGCGGTCACCGAAGAGGAGCGTAAAGAGATTGTCTCTCTGCTCAACGGCGGCGAGACGATATTTGAAGGCCATGCGATTTCGCCGATCACCCAGAAAGATGTGGGCGGCGATCTGACCATCGTCGGCAAACGCGATCCGCAGAAAAACGCGGCAGAACAGAAAAAACAGCTGGCGCAGCAGGTTAAGCAGTCGGAAAGTCTCAAAGACGTTAACACCCGTTCGAACGCCGAGATTGAGGAGCTGGCGCGCATCATTATGCAGATCACCTCCGCGTATGACGCGCAGTCCAACCTTAAAATGGAGATCGTGCCACAGGGGTTACGCATTCTGGTTTCTGACGATAGGAAACGGGAGATGTTCCAGCGCAGCAGCGCCGTTCTGACGCCGTTCTTTAACCGGCTGCTGACCCGCTTTGCGCCGGAACTGAATAAGATAGATAACAAGATCATTATTACCGGCCATACGGACGCCACGCGTTTTCGCGATCAGGTGCTGTATAACAACTGGAATCTCTCCGGCGAGCGCGCCATGCAGGCGCGTGCAGTGCTGACGAAAGGCGGGCTCGACCCAAACAAAGTATTGCAGGTCAGCGGCATGGCTGATCAGATGCTCCTCGACCCGAACCAGCCGCTGAGTTCTGCGAATCGACGTATTGAAATCATGGTGTTAACGCACTCTGCCAGTGAGTCACTGTATCAGTTTTTTGGCCAGCATGGTGAGAAAATCATCAAGCCGCTGGTCGAGAAAATCTCGAAAAATCCATAATAAAAGAGTTGTCGCGTGAAACGTTTTCTCTCTTTTACTTCTGGCTTGCCCGTTCTTCGGGTACCTCTTTTTCTGCTGGCGCTGGTGCTGTTGGCAAACTCCGGATATAGCGCCGCCCGGTCTCAGCCGTCGCCGGAAAGCGCGGAACTGGCGAGGCAACAGAACCGTCTGCGGCTGATGGCTAAGGTCAAAAAGCGGACGGTGACCGTACCCTTAACGCCGGAGCAGAAGCGCCGGGACATCGAGCAAAAACGCGCGACGCGGCTGAAAAATCGCGAAATGCTGGCGATGCATTCCCGCTGGCGACCCGGCACCGTCGATGCGCTCTGGACGCGCTCGCTGAATGAAAAAGCGCCCGTGACCCGGGAGGCGCTTCAGCGCGCGGCCAAACTGCGCACGGTGATCCGCCGCCTGGAAGGGCAGCTCGGCAAACCTTACGTCTGGGGCGGTAAAACCCCCACCGAGGGCTTTGATTGCAGCGGACTGGTCTTCTACGCCTACAATGCGGTGCTGGAGCGCAAGCTGCCGCGCACGGCGAATGAAATGTATCAGGCAAATCATCTGAAGCCGGTGCGCAGAGACAAACTGCGCAACGGCGATCTGGTGTTCTTCAACATCAACCAGCGCCCCGGCGCCGATCACGTTGGCGTCTATCTGGGCGACGATAAGTTTATTGAAGCGCCACGTACCGGGCTGAAAATCCGCATTAGCCAGCTTTCAGACAATTTCTGGCAATCACATTATCTTGGCGCGCGCCGCATTCTGAGTGAAGACGCCGCGTTGTGAAAAATACCCTTTAGATTGAGATACCACCCATGACCGCAACCCGTATGAAATTCGCCATTGATGATGGCTCTACCAACGTCAAAATCAGCTGGATTGAAAACGGCACACTGAAAACCGTTGTGTCGCCGAACTCTTTTCGCAAAGACTGGAAAAGCGCCGCGCTGCTGCGCGGACAGTCGGTTTACAACTACACCATCGGCACCACGAAATACACCTACGACGCCACCTCCGATAAGGCGCTGTCGACCACGCACATCGACTACCAGTATGACGATCTGAATCTGCTGGCGGTACACCACGCGCTGCTGCAAACTGGCATGACGCCGTGCGACGTGGATATCGTGGTCACGCTGCCGATTACCCAGTTCTACAACCCGGACGATTGCCAGCGTAACGAAAGCCGCATCGAAGCGAAGCGCCGCAATCTGACGCGCGACATTTCCCTCAATAAGGGCGAACTGTTCCGTATCGTCGATGTACAGGTGATGCCGGAGAGTCTGCCGGCGGCGCTTTCGCATCTATTGAATTCGAACGTCAACGAGTTTACGAAGTCGCTGGTGATTGACTGCGGCGGCACCACGCTGGATATGGGAGTGATCGTCGGCGAATTTGACGATGTCTCCGCGATTTACGGTAACAATGAGATTGGTGTGGCGATGGTGACTGACGCCACCCGCAAGCTGCTGGCCGCTGCAGACAGCGACTCCAGCTATCTGGTGGCGAATGAACTGATCAAACGCCGCCACGATATGGCGTTTGTGAAAAGCGTGATTAACGATGAGTCGCGCATCGACGACATTCTTGAGCGCGTGGCGATTAAAATTCAGGAGCTGGGCGACCAGGTGGCGTATGAAGCGAAAAAATTCGCCAAAAACCCGAACCGCGTTTATCTGGTCGGCGGCGGGGCGCATCTGATTGAATCCGCTGTACGTCAGACTTACGCGACCCTGGGCGATCGCGTGGTGACCATCGACAATCCGCAAAGCGCGCTGTCGCGCGAAATCTGCCTGTACCATGCGGAAAGCGGCGTTGAGCAGGTGGCTGCGCCGCAGATGGTCGAGGTCGGCGACGATGAATAACAGGCAAATTCGCCGGGTTAATCTCTCCCTGCATTTGTCGCCGGAGCATTCGCGTGCGGATCTGCGCGCGATGCTGCATCTGAAAAAATGGCACGATGACATCAACCAGGCGGGCGGAAATGCGAGTGACGCCAGTATGGAGATGCGTCGTTTTCACCGTAACGTCTATCTGGCTGGGCTACAGCTGCAGATGCTGAATCCGCAGCTTTGCAGCCATATCGCCGAATCGATTGGTCGTGAAACGCTGACGCTGGAGGCGCTTTGTGCCGAACTGAGTGAAGGACAACTGCTGCCGGTCGCCGCGGCGGAGCCCGCTTCCGCCCCGCAAAACTGCCTGGAGTTCAGCAAGCAGCAGTTGCGCCAGCTGCGTGCGCTGATGTCCGACGCGATGCAACGGCAGCCAGTCGTGAAAGAGAAAGATGAGGGTGAACTGGCGGCGATGCACGAGGAAATCGCACAACTGAAAGCGCTGCTGGAAAAGCAACATGTGTTGTTGCAACAACTGAAGATGATCGCCCGGACGACGCCTGCGGCGGAAAGCGCAAAAACGTCCGGGGCGGAAGAGATAGATTTAAGCACGCTTGAGGCCCAGACGCAGAAGATGAAACAGATTAAACAAAAAGGGATTTTTTGAGATGCTCCTCTCCGTGAGGAGAGGGGACACTAATTGCCGATATATTTCAATGGGTTGAATGGTAGGCTCTGTACCCTTTCCATCTTAAGGCTATAGTGGCAGTTTGAGAATCAACGTTAGCGCCTGGGTTTGCGATACCTTAAAGCCTTGGTGAATATAAAAGTATTTGGCTTCTTCAGACAGAGAGTGAGCCATGATCGCGCGAACACCACTATTTTCAGCCACTCTATAACATCGAAGAACGGCATCCTGAAGAAGGTCTGCTCCAGAGGTCATATTTTTCGCCGTTAGGCAGGGCGTAAATCAATCTGACAGGCGATTATATTTGGAAAACAACCGGATACCGATAAGTTTTGTCGGCTGAGGCCAGCTAAAATGCAAAAACGGACCTCCATGGAGGTCCGTTGATATGAATTTGGTGCCGGACTCGGGAACATTCAGTTACTTACCAATTTGATTTCTACCATAAATTCTTTCCTCTTATCTTATCAAGACCCAGTGGTTGACCCTCATTTCCTCTTGTAAATTATTAAGGTGGAGAAAAATAAGTAGAAAACCTTTTGGTTCGATACTCTGGTTCGAGTCCTTCTAAATTTATCGTAATGACATCTGCGTTACGCATGTTGTATACTTAATATCCACAGAAACACATGAGGACAACACCATGCCAGCCACAAACAGTATGGCGATGAAACGCGAAACCCTGAACCTGCGCATCAGGCCTGCCGAGCGTGATCTTATTGATCGGGCGGCGAAAGCCAGAGGGAAAAACCGCACTGACTTTGTGTTGGAGGCTGCCCGCGCCGCCGCCGAGGAAGCACTGATCGAGCAACGTATCATCATGGCCGATCCGCAGGCTTATGAGGAATTTCTTGCCCGTCTGGATCAGTCTCCCGCACCAAACGCCGCGCTGCGTAAAACTATGCAGACCCCTGCGCCGTGGGAGCAGGAAAAATGATCTCCGCCCCTGAGCCCCTTCACGCCGGGCATATTCTTACCCCATTCTGCTGCGGCGTGGATTCGATGGATCGCTGGCTGAAACAGCGGGCAATGAAAAATCAGACCACTGGCGCATCCCGCACGTTTGTCTGTTGCGGCAGCAATTCTAACGTGTTGGCCTATTACTCGCTGGCGTCCAGCGCGGTAACGACAAATACTGCGCCCGGTCGTTTTCGCCGCAATATGCCTGATCCGATCCCGGTGGTGGTGCTGGGACGTCTGGCTGTGGATAAATCACTGCACGGGCAGGGCCTCGGCCGGGCGCTGATGAGGGATGCCGGGCTACGGGTTATTCAGGTGGCGGAAACTATTGGCATTCGCGGGATGCTGGTTCATGCCTTGTCGGATGAAGCGCGGGAATTTTACCTGCGGGTGGGGTTTGAGCCGTCGCCGATGGATCCGATGATGTTGATGGTGACGTTGGGGGATTTGGTGGGGAGTGTTTAAATTTTATATTCTTATTACTTGGCATAGAATAATTTTGTAAGAGTTATCACTTGTTATTACGCGTCAGTAGTTATCGATGAACATTAAATGAATGTTCATCGGTGGTTTGGTGAGTGGTACAAATTAAGAGGGCTCTAACTTTCATTCTGTTTTTTTTGCATATTATACCAAAGAGCAGGAGGAACTGGGGTTCTAAAATGCCGATAAGCTATAAAATCCAGAATGGTTAAATCGGCTTTTGCTGCGCTTGATTCTGAGAAAATATTATATCTATCCTTTTCTCTCAACTCATTCATCCTGGCCTGGTAATTATTCATATTGTCCGGAAATGTTATTGGCGCTTATGTTTCGCCTGTGACGTATTGCGCCTGATGAAAGTAGAGATGATGATATAGATCGTTCGTTGGATGCCATAGCTGGGAGCAGATTTTTGGATAGAATTCTTTTATTCCTCTCAGTAAAATATTATATTCCTTTTCTTTCTCCAGAATGACAGCCCATCCCATCAGAGTAGGAATTATCCATGATGTACTTGTTGTTTTTTCTCTGAGATACGTGTCATCAGTATTGCAATCCAGACAGATAAGATCATCAATGGAATCTGTCGATATAGGGTGATTTCGTCCAATTTTAAGTACAAAGTCCAGCCTGACGATCAATGTTTCGAGCCATTCTCCAGCACGATCCTTTTCCCCTGTTAAAGAAAGAAAAATAAAAGCCAGTGTAATATCTATTGCATTTTCATCAAAACGAGGTGAGCCTGATGCTGGGTTATTGCTGATAAGTACGCATAAACTCTCGGCAATGATAGTTGCATTATTAAATCTGGCTGTCTGCTCATCACCATTACATCGTAGAGCCGTGAGGAGATTATTTAGCCCGATAGTAGAGAGTATACCTATTTGTTCAAATATAGTAAGATTAATTAATGCGCTATCGGCAGAGTATGACGACAGAAGATATTTTTCGTGAAAATAGGGTTGAAGTTTGGAAAAGTATTCTGCGGAGATATTAATATAGTTTTGCCATATAATATTAATGGCAGAGAAGTATTGGTGTGGACTTTTTTCAAGGTGAATACGGTGCCATACCCATAGCAGGCAACGCTCCGATATATAGAGGGCTTGTTTTACATTACCATCTTGTATTGCCCAATAGGCCAGTATATTTGTGGCAAGATAGGCTGTACGGATTGATTTCTCAAGTTCAGATTTTTTGACCTGTTTTACTTTTTCTCCTTTATTATTGAGTTGTAGTGTACGAAGTAATAAGCGGTGGAAATCTTCTCTTGAATAATCATTTTCACAAATTAATGATAACGATTTCCTCAAATCAGTTCGGTCATTGTCAGTGAATATATGCTCGTTTAGCATATATTTTTCTATACGTGCTGCTAGTTGAGCTGCTCCCCAGAAATCAAACTCGTGGGGCTGGTGCTCATCAATGTAACCGGCCCAGCTTTGACTTAGCTCTTCTTTCATATCTCCGCTGGTAGATAGTATTATCTTCTTTGGTAATTTTTTATGTTTTGGTAAAATATTATTTTTTATGTAAACATCAAAAATTTCATTTAAACTTTGTCTGATAGAATTTCTTCCTGAATCCCATTCGGCCATACCCAGATTTTTCTGTTTGATCACAAAGAGAAAAATCTTTCTTACACCATCTTCAGGATCTTTACCGATTGCAGCAATATCGACTCCGTATTGTCGAGTGCCTGTTTGCGTAGTAAACAGAGGAACAATGCCCATCGATAGCAACAAATTAGGTAGCAGTAGATCAAGTTCATTTCTTTCTTTAAGCGTTCTGATATATTGTGAGATTAAAACTTTCATACAGTATCCTTTTTTGCACATCTAAACTGAGCAAGCCTAATATCATAACCGACATTATCCATAACATATCGTCTGGGAAGAGAATAACTACTTGAAAATGTTTTTAGATAGGAGGGTTCACTGTAACCAGAATCATTATAGTCGTTATAATGAAAAGAGCCTATGCCTGCTTTTAAATGAATGCGAGACGCTATTTTAAATACCAAAGAGTTTTCATTCGCAAGATCGTTCTTTCTTGCCATAACCTTGTCTTTTTCTTTTTGAAAAGCATGTACGAGCATTGATGATGGTTCTAATTCTTTTATTCTTGGAAGTACGGTGAAAGAAGATATGTAGTTCTCAACCTCAGTTAATATTTCGTTATATAATTTCTTGATTTTGTTACGCTGCCCTTTAATGTTTTTTTTGTGTTTCCCGATTTCATCAATTACATAGCTGGGATAATCCATTGCTATTTCATTGATAATCACTACCTTTACAAGGGGATATGTTCTTTTTTCTGCATTTTTTACCCTTAGCAAAGATAATATCAGGGACATTAACTGGTGTTCATTTGAGATGAAACCCAGTGTTCTTCGTACCAGAAAAATAAAATCTCTTTCTGTGAAGTCGTTAATGACGCCAAGACTATACTCTAATATATGTTTACTTCTGTGCACAAACAGGTATGTGGATAATAAACGCGAAAAAACGGTGGTTTCGGGATTCTCATCAATTAATGTTAATGTAAATACTTTATTAAGTAAATCAGGGTGATTTGCTATATCATAAAAAAAACTTTCAATAACTTGATTGTTTTCTGATACTGAGTTATTTTTTATCATTATAAAAAGGCAATCAGTCAATAAATCATGCTTTGACTCATCTTTGGTTAAAAATGAAAATATATGGAAAATTAAACCACTCAGTTCTGCATTGTTTATTGCAGATTCACAAATATGAGACATCCAGAAAGGAAAGTCTGTGTGCGACGTTAATTGTTTCTTAGTATATACTTTATGAGCGAGTGCTTTTATTGCCTCCGTATTATTGGATTCTAGTAATTCTCTGATAATATTTCGCATGCCCGGTATCTTTTCTACTGTATTCACGGCAGCTTGTATTGCCGAATCCGATATCAATTTTATAGCTGATGAAATGTTATCTATAATTGTTTTATTTATTTCATCAACTTTGTATTCCGTGTCGCTTGCTTCTACGATTCTGCCAAGGATCCATAATGATTGTGGAGAGAGTAAACTGTCATTTTTTTCTATATCATCGAGTAGAATATCAATAGCAGATGCATAGTTTTCTTTTTTTAATGAGAATAAGGCAATATTATAAAGGTGAAGAGTTCCCTGTTTTATATCTGAATGAAATTTATTAATTATCTCATGACATTTTTCAGGGTTACTGGCTAGTCGTTCTCCTAATAATGTAAATGTACCAACATATTGATTGTGTTTATTGTAAATGACGGAAAAGAAATTATACAGGGTGTTTATATCTATGTTTCTGGAATACTTTATGAATTGATCGGCCAGAGATGTGACCTCATATTGGTTACGTTCAGATTCGAGCAGTACCTGAAATACATTGATCTTATCTTCATATAAGCTGAGAAATAAGCCAGCGGTTGAACGATCGCCTCGCAAAGACTTTTCCCATATGCTAAAAGCAGCTTGTATTATGGTTTTCTCCGCATCGGCGCGATCACTGTCTGTTTCTGAAAAATGATAACGGACAACATAATAATCTCTGTCTTCATAAGATGAAAAGATTAATTTATCGTCCTTTAAACAATAGCCTTCTGATTTCTCTTTGAGTAAAAAAGAAAGTTCCTGTTCAGTAAGTTCATGCTCTAGCACATCGGATCTTGCCAAAAAAAGCTTATGAGCGATATTTTGAACAATATTATCCTTCATTATCATACCTCCGGTAGGGCCGGGTTATGCCTGTGAGTTTTAACTCTATGCTTTATACCAGAAAAATGAGTCTGGCCAGCCTTATCAAATCAATATCTGTGATTTTTATCGTAAGCATGTATATGTTATGCGTACTGTGGATGAGGCTGCCACTATGGCTACGACCCCAATCCAAACACACCCGTTACTTACCGTTCCCTTCAGCGCCGCCCCGAATTTTACCGTTCTGGCCGATCACTGCGACCGCTTCGCCGAAACCCTGCTTGAAAGCGTCGATCCGACGCTGCGGCTGGCGCTTTGCGGAAGACTTGTCGCCTGCCTCTCGCTGCTGCGGTCCGCGTTGAACGATCCCATCCCGCCTCACCTAATCGAAAGCTTGACCGTTGATACCCTTCCCGCCAGTTACCCCTGCTTTGAACCCGGTTCCGAATTACTTTGTGACTATTCACTCCCGCTGGCGCAGCTTCTGACGGGGCGGGCGTTACTGCCGAAAATGAAACAGACGCTGACTGGATTACTGTGTGAGCTGGTCTGGTACTTTGCCGCCGAACTCAAAGCCCCGCGCTGGATACACACCGCTGACGGCGTAAAGTTTATTGATGAGGTGACAGCATGATGCAGCAGGACTGGCATCCTCCACGCTAGCAAATACGCTTACCCGCCGATGGCCCAAAGGCGAAAGGCTAATCGCCGAAGCGTTGGGCGTCGCGCCAGAGAAAATCTGGCCTTCCCGTTACTGCAAACTTGAAAATTGTTAAATCTTCTCTCCCGATCTTCTGATGGCTTTGCTGTCAGAAGATCGGGAGAAGGCAAGCGAAGCGTGGTAGTACAGGTTCACAAAAACCTTTTTGATGCAAAAACAGTTTTTTCTTTCTGCACCAGCGGCATATGCGTAGTCTCCTAATTGCTACACACCGTCTGCGGACGGTTCCCACGCTTCACAACCTGAAAGAAGAGCCTGTTATCAGGACGGTTGATCCGTTTATCGGTGCAGACCTCTGTAAACACCGGGTCGCAGAACATTGCGACGGAGGCCCGAGTTTTAACACGATACGTCCTTTTACTGCGCCAGCCTGCTGGTCTGAATCTGTACCGTGCCGGAATTCTCCCGGCTAACCTGTATCTGCTGACGCCCTCAGCGCCTTTTACCTTACAGACTGCGCAGGAGGCGGTGCAAAGTGCGCAGTCATTAAGAACGTGGAAGCAGGCGCTGGATCGTGGTGACACTCGCTTAACCGTGGTGTTCGGCACCAAAGGCGGGCGGCCTCGAGAGGCGATGATTCTTGAAGCCGTCGCTGTCAGAAAAGCGCTGGATAATGCGCTGGCTGTGGCAGAAGATCGTCATGGCAGGCTGATAGATAAGCCCGATCTGAAAAGCGCCATGAAATACTGGCACAGTCAGGCGTCACGTCTCGGCTTAACGGGAGCATATTCCCCGTACTCGTTGCGCTATGCGTGGGCACTGGATGTCATTCGTAATTATCTGGCGCAGGGATTTGGTGAAAAGGAAGCGCTGGCAATGACGGCGTTGGATTTGGGCCACGGCGACGGGCGCGGGCGGTATGGGGCGCAGGTTTATGGGCGAAGGGATACTGACTGATAGCCGTTGCCTTGAAAAGATCGAGTTATCCATCGGTTTTCGTACAAAATTATTTGCCCTCAAATAATTTTGGGTGATTTCCTATTAATCTCGGGTATTGATAGGTTTTCATACAAATAATTTTGGGGCCAAAATTATTAATACGCTTTCCTCTTAATAACTTCCCTTATGAACGGGTTAGCCTATTAACAAGTTTCTGCTGCACATTACGGCTTTTGTGCTGATGATTGTGCAAACAAAAGGAAAAAGGCCGGATAATGGTAAAGGGCGGTTAAGGGTAACAGCGCCAGACCGGAAAAGGCCAAAGGGTTTAAAAGGCTTAAGCTGGCGCAGATCGATATATATACGGCGATATCTGGCACCGTCCAGATATGGGCTTTCAGGTTGAACTCATCCCAGCGGGCGAGGCGTAGCTCGCTGGAACGCAGAAAAACGTGCAGATTCAGCTCCAGCGCCAGACGGGTTTTGTAGCCATTGATCTTGTCCAGCAGCTCTGGCAGGCGTTTCAGGGGCAGGGCGGGGTGATGTTGGGTCACAACAGGGGTCACGACGCCATCCAGATCGTAAGCCGGATTGTATTTAATCGTTCCCTGCTGGACGGCATGACGCATAATTTTGGTCAGATGCTGGCGCACCCGCCCGGCAACGTCATGCACACCCTTATCGTCGATAGTCTTAACAAGCTGCGCCAGATGGCGGGTTTTTACCTCTGCAATGTCCATTGCGCCAATATCAGGGAAGACGTAGCGCTTCAGGCAGGTCAGGATATTGTCCGCGTAGCTTTCCGACCAAAGTTTAAGGCAACTGGTGTGCCACGCGGTGGCGATAAATTTAAACGTGCGGGATTCATCTACCGCAGCTTTTTTTGCTTTACGGGGCTGAGAAGGGCAAATACCGGATACCAACAGCTTACGCGGCGCATCGCGCTTTTCTCGGGCTTCTGCCAGCGTAACCTGCGGATAGGGGCCAAAGGCCAGACGATTTTCCTTACCTTCAAAACGGTAACGGAAATACCATAGCTTTGAACCACTGGTGGATACTGTCGGGTACAGACCTTGCGAATCGGTGATTTTGTAGGACTTTGCGAGGGGGTTCGCAGCGTAGATTTTACTGTCAGTCAACATGAGAGTCTCTCCGTTCATCGAACTGAATGAACCCTCAAGCTGACCCACAATTTTCCGGATACGTAGGGATAAATCAAAACGCATCCGGAAAGTTTTTTACGCTAACTCACTGAATTACAAACAGATAGGAATTTATAAGGAAGCATAAAAAAGGAAAGGTGGTGCCCGGACTCGGAATCGAACCAAGGACACGGGGATTTTCAATCCCCTGCTCTACCGACTGAGCTATCCGGGCAACGGGGCGCATTAAAACCGATTCGCCTCGTTTCGTCAACGAAATTTCTTCAAATCAACGCAGACTGCACAATCTATCACCACTTTGCTGTTATTGCACGCATTCTCAGGCGAAAAATGCCGTCCAGGCGGCGGAAAGCGGCATTGCCAGCAGTAGGGCAGGGAGCATATTGACCACTGCGAACATCTTGATGCCGCAGATGCGCAAACCGGTGGCGACCAGCAGTAATCCGCCAACGGCACTGAAGTCTGCCATCATCGCTGGCGTGGTGAGCGGCAGGATCAGCGCCGCGCAGGCTGCCAGCGACAGCTGGATTAACAGCATTGGCGCCGAAATGGCCGACACGGCAATACCGAGCGAGCAGGCGAAAATCATCGCCGTAAAAAAATCGAGAAAAGATTTGGCAATCAGGATACTGGGATCGCCAGTCATCCCTTCGCGCATCGCACCGAAAATGCCGGTGCCGCTGGCGCAAAACAGAACAATAATGGCGACAAAGTTCTGAATAAACGACTCATGTGGTTGTTTTTTCCCCGGCATTGAAAAGAGCGCCTGCGCTTTCGCCACCGCATTGTTGATGCCTTTTTCCAGATAGCAAAACTCGCCTATCAGTGCGCCGATCAGCGTTGCCAGAACCATGACCGGCAGATTGGCGCATTTGACCACCAGTAAAATACCAATGCCAAGCGACGCCAGGCCGAAAATCGACGTCATTGAGACACGAATCCGTTCCGGTAAACGTTGGCTGAGAAGGGCACCGATAACGCCGCCGAGCAACACTGCGCTGGCGTTAATGAAAGGTCCGATTACCACGTTAGCTCCTGCTAAATATTTTGTCAGAGTGCATTATTATGACCTGGTTCTCACCTTTAATGCTTGTTTATCCGTGGCCTGTGTGCATAGAGATTTGATCTTGCGCCTGCCGGGTAAAGGTGCCATCATTGCGCGAATTTTCTCCAGTCTGTTGGGGCCGCATGGGATGAATGTCGCGTCTTCACATCGCCTTTATCATCATCGCCGTCTGGTGCGATGCGTGCCCCTTCTCGTTACTCCCCTTCTTTTACTCACCATGCGGTGAGGGTAGCGCATGCTCACGCGGGACAACAGTAAGATCAGAAACGGTCTGCTTTTACTGATGTCTGGCGGTCGGAGCTGGTGACCAGTTTGACCCAACATCTCGTGGGACAGGGCGATACGCCTTGTCCGGGACTTTTTTCTCCCGAAACGGGCTTTTGCGCTTATGAAATCTATGAACATTGCCGCCAGTAGTGAACTGGTTTCGCGTTTATCTACTCACCGTGGCGTAGTCGCGCTGGACAGCACCGACTTTACCGATGTGGCCGCCGTCGTGCTGACTATCGCCGACAGCCGTAGCGGCATTCTGGCGCTGCTTAAGCGTACGGGATTCCATCTGCCGGTATTTATCCTGAGTGATGAGAAAACCGATACGCCAGCAGGCGTGCAGGCAATCATCAGCGGCAATGCGCAGGAGTGGCTTGAGCTGGAAGCCGCTGCCTGCCAGTATGAAGAAAATCTCCTGCCGCCCTTTTACGACACCCTGACGCAGTATGTGGAAATGGGCAACAGCACCTTTGCCTGTCCGGGTCATCAGCATGGCGCGTTTTTTAAAAAGCATCCGGCCGGGCGGCATTTTTATGACTTCTTTGGCGAGAACGTTTTCCGCGCGGACATGTGTAACGCCGACGTTAAGCTCGGCGATCTGCTGATCCACGAAGGATCGGCAAAACATGCGCAAAAGTTTGCGGCAAAAGTGTTTCACGCCGATAAAACCTACTTTGTGCTGAACGGCACGTCGGCGGCCAATAAAGTGGTAACGAATGCGCTGTTGACCCGTGGCGATCTGGTGCTGTTCGACCGTAATAACCACAAGTCAAACCATCATGGGGCGCTGATCCAGGCCGGGGCGACGCCGGTGTATCTGGAAGCGGCGCGCAATCCGTTTGGTTTTATCGGCGGGATCGATAATCACTGTTTTAATGAAGACTACCTGCGTGCGCAGATTCGTCGCGTAGCGCCGCACAAAGCCGGGGCGCCGCGTCCGTTTCGCCTTGCGATCATCCAGCTTGGCACCTATGACGGCACCATCTATAACGCCCGACAGGTGATCGACAACATCGGCCATCTGTGCGACTACATTTTGTTTGATTCCGCCTGGGTGGGCTACGAGCAGTTTATCCCGATGATGGCGGACGGTTCACCGCTGCTGCTGGAACTGAATGAAAACGATCCGGGTATTTTCGTCACCCAGTCGGTACACAAGCAGCAGGCCGGGTTCTCGCAGACTTCACAAATCCATAAAAAAGATAACCACCTTCGTGGTCAGGCGCGTTTTTGTCCACATAAGCGACTGAACAACGCGTTTATGCTGCATGCGTCCACCAGCCCGTTTTATCCACTGTTTGCCGCCCTGGATGTGAACGCCAAAATCCATGAAGGGGAGAGCGGCCGACGACTGTGGGCGGAGTGCGTAGAACTGGGAATTGAAGCGCGTAAAGCCATCCTCGCCAGCTGTAAACTGCTCCAGCCGTTTATCCCGCCCGTGGTGGACGGCAAAGCCTGGCAGGATTATCCGACGGAACGGATTGCCCGCGAGCGACGTTTCTTCAGCTTTGAGCCAGGCGCCAAATGGCACGGATTTGCAAGCTATGCCGATGACCAGTATTTTGTCGATCCGTGTAAGCTGTTGCTCACAACGCCGGGCATTGATGCCGAAACCGGACGCTATACCGACTTTGGCATTCCGGCGACGATACTCGCCCACTACCTGCGGGAAAACGGCATTGTACCGGAAAAATGCGATCTCAACTCCATCCTGTTTCTGCTGACGCCTGCCGAGAGCGCAGAGAAAATGGCCCACCTGGTGGCGATGCTGGCCCAGTTTGAACAGCATATCGAAGACGACACGCCGCTTGCGGACGTACTGCCGACCATCTTCAACAAATATCCCGTGCGCTACCGCGATTACACGCTGCGCGAGCTGTGTCAGGAAATGCACGATGTGTATGTCAGTTTTAACGTCAAAGAGTTGCAAAAGGCAATGTTCCGTCAGGAAAGCCTGCCGAAAGTGGCAATGAACCCACAGGATGCCAACAGCGCCTTTATTCGCGGCGACGTTGAGTTGGTACGCATTAGCGATGCCGAAGGGCGTATTGCCGCAGAAGGCGCACTGCCGTATCCGCCGGGCGTGCTGTGCGTGGTGCCGGGTGAAGTGTGGGGCGGCGCGGTACAGCGCTATTTCCTGGCGCTGGAAGAAGGGGTGAATATGCTGCCGGGCTTCTCGCCGGAATTACAGGGAGTTTACAGTGAAAAAGACGCCGATGGCATTAAGCGGCTGTATGGCTACGTGTTGAAGTAACGCCGCGTCCAGGCCGGATGGCGAACGCCATCCGGCAATCGGCTTAATGCGCCACAGACTGCGTACCCGTCGGTACGCGAACGTGCTTGTACTTAAACAGCGCCACGAAGGCGAAGGCCAGCACCAGCGAGTAGCCCGCGAAGATCAGCCACACGGTTTGCCAGTCGGTAATGCCGTTCAGGGTGTAATGCTCCACCACTTTTCCGCTTACCACGCCGCCGAGAATACAACCGAAGCCGTTGGTCATCATCAGGAACATGCCCTGCGCGCTGGCGCGGATTTCCGGGCGAACCTCTTTTTCCACAAACACCGAACCGGAGATGTTGAAAAAGTCGAAGGCGCAGCCGTACACAATCATTGACAGAACCAGCAGCACGGTACCGAACGGCGTCGGGTCACCGTAGGCGAACAGACCGAAGCGCAGCATCCACGCTACAATACTGATCAGCATAACGTTTTTGATGCCGTAGCGGCTAAGGAAGAACGGAATGGTCAGGATGAACAGCGTTTCGGAGATCTGCGAAATCGACATCATCACCGACGCGTGTTCCACGATAAAGCTTCCGGAGAACAGCGGGTTGTTATCAAAGCTGTGCAGGAAGGTATTCCCGAACATATTGGTAATTTGCAGCTCCGCGCCCAGCATCATGGAGAAGATAAAGAAGATCGCCATACGCTTGTTTTTGAACAGCGCAAACGCGTCCAGACCCAGCATGGATGACCAGCTCTGGTTCTTCTGCTGATTTGCAACCGGAATATGCGGCAGCGTCAGGGTGAACAGCACCAGCAGTACCGACAGCGCTGCGCCAATGTACAGCTGCATATGGCTCAGTTCAAAGCCGGAGAAGCTCACGCCCCACATCGCCATGATAAACCCGATGGTGCCCCAGATGCGGATTGGCGGGAAGTCGGTGACGATGTCCATTCCCGCAGACTGGAGACGATAATAGGAAATGGTGTTGATCAGACCGAGCGTCGGCATGTAGGCCAGCGAGTTCAGCAGGATCACAAAGAACATCGCGCCCGGCGTGGTAACTTCCGCGGCCATAAATAGCGTTGCCGCCCCGACGATATGACAGAGGGCGTAAACCCATTTCGCGCTCAACCATTTGTCGGCAACGATCCCCAGTAGCGTCGGCATAAAGACTGCCGCGATCCCCAGCGAGCTATACACCGCGCCAATGGAAGCACCGTCAAATTTGAGGGTGACAAACATATAGGAACCGAGCGTCGTCAGCCAGCTACCCCACAGGCAGAACTGCAGAAACGAGAGTATTTTCAGCTGCAGCTTAAGATTCATGTTAATTTCCTCACACCAAAAGGCGATTGAATGTTCCAATTGGCACATTTGCCGTTTCAATATGATGTAATTCTATCAATGACTACGGCTGGTTTTTTGTTACCTGTGACAAATAATTGCAAACAATATCTTTTTGCAATGCAAAAGAGTGACGAAGTTAACATTCTGAAGCTGCCCGCCCGGCAAATTTGCCGGGCGGGCAGAGGGGATTACTGACGACGGTAGGATTTCTGCGCGGAGTTCACTTTATAAAGGTAGCGACGCGATTCCGACGACGGGTGGCGGGTGGTCAGGGTCTGGTAGACATCTCCTGGCGTCATACTGTTAATAATATTCGCCGCCTGAACTTTATCGTTTGAGAAGACGCGCAGGACGCTCCCCGCGCCGCCGTTATAGGCGGTGATCACCGCATAGCGTCGGGAAGTCGGGTTATCGATGCCGCCCAGGTAAACATTGCTGAGCATTGCCAGATAGGCCGTCCCGGTATCAATGTTACTCGCCGGATCAAACAGATAGCTGCGGCTTGGCGTCCCGGAACGCCCCTGGGAGCGGAAGACATCTTTGCCTGCGGTGTGCTGCACAACCTGCATCAGGCCCAGGGCGTCGGAGCGGCTCACTGCATAAGGGTTAAATGACGACTCAGTCTGCATAATCGCCAGAATCAGCGACTCGTCAACGCCATATTTGTGCGACGCTTTGCGCACCATACCGAGGTATTTGTGCGCACGTTTATCCAGGTGATTCGGCACCAGATTGATCGTTACGCTGAAGATTTTGCGGATCCCATTGCTGCGGCTTTGCAGGCGCGTTTGTAACAGGTAATCGGCGAATTGGGTGGCGCGGCCTTCCCAGCGGATCGGTTGACCCGTGTTATCCAGTACCTGGCCATACAGGAACGGCTCACGGGAGATCTGGATGTCATCCACATCCGAGTACAGGTCGACCGAACTCGGATCGTCGCCCATCAGCAGCGTTTTTATGATTGCGCGACGCAAATGCGCGGCGGGATCTGTTCCGGCAATGGTTTCAACGGTAATCGTACCGGCGTCGAAGTTAATATGGCTGCGGGTCTGATACTGATCGGTATACTTTACATAGTCCTTCGGACCGGCAATCAGCACTTCCTGATAGCCCCACAAGTTTTCAATGTTATGGGCAAACTGCCCCATCAAAATGTCAAAACCGTTGGTATCCTTGACCCAGGCTTCGTTATAAGAATCGCCTTTTTTGGTCGAGCTGGAACAGGAGATGAGCAACGGCGCAATAACGGCAAGCGCGAGTAATTTTTTCATCATTCCGGGAGTGCGTGTTGTGTTTGTCGTTATGCCATTTCGCCGCAGGATACTCGTCCTGGAGACGGCATGATGTCCGGGCCGGATAAGCGCGGCGCTATCCGGCAACGCATTATTTATCGTCTTCCGGCGTATACCCTTCGATATGCACGTCTTTGCCTTCAAACAGGAAGTTGACCATTTCCTGCTCCAGCAGTTTGCGGTGCTCGACGTTCATCATGTTGAGTTTCTTTTCGTTGATCAGCATGGTCTGCTTGTGTTGCCACTGCGCCCATGCTTCTTTTGAAATCTCGTTATAAATGCGTTTTCCCAGTTCGCCCGGGTACAGCTGGAAATCCTGGCCTTCTGCTTCACGCTGCAGGAAAGTGCAAAAAATCGTTCTGCTCATAACAAATCCTCTTTATCGACCGATGCGTCAAACCGGCGCGCCGGTGCGTAACTGCTGTAATAAACGCTCCACGGGAGCCGCCAGACCAACGGACGGCGGTTGCGCTAAGTTATACCAGAGCGCGCTGCCTTCATCCATGCAGGAACCCGTTGAGGACACGCTCAGCCACATAGGCACAATATCTAAGTGGAAATGGCTGAAGGTATGGCGAAACGCGTTAAGCTGGGTCAAAGTATCCGCGTTAACCTGCCGTTGCGCCAGCCACTCGCGTAATTCTGTTTCGTTGGCAAACTGCGGGAAGCAGTACAGCCCACCCCACAGTCCGCTGGGTGGACGCTGGGTGAGTAAGACTTCATCTTGATGCTGCATCAGTAAAAAATAGCCGGTACGCTCGGGCAGCGTTTGTTTCGGTTTTTTCCCGGGATAACGTGACCAACTGTCGGTGGCCGCCGCCACGCAACCGTGCTGTAGCGGACAAATCGTACATTTCGGTTTTGAGCGTGTGCAGACCATCGCGCCTAAATCCATCATCGCCTGGTTAAAACGGGCCACGCCGTTGACCGGCGTCACGTCTTCGCTCAGATCCCACAGTTTTTTCTCGACCTCTTTTTTCCCCGGCCAGCCGCTAACAGCATAGCAGCGTGCCAGCACGCGTTTGACGTTGCCGTCGAGAATCGGAAAAGGTTTATCCAGTGACAGAGAAAGTACCGCTCCGGCGGTGGAACGGCCAACGCCGGGCAGCGCCGCAACCTCATCAAACGTTTCCGGAAAGACGCCGTGGTGCAGTGTGGCGACCTGCTGAGCGGCTTTGTGCAGGTTGCGCGCGCGGGCGTAGTAGCCCAGTCCGGTCCACAGATGCAACACTTCGTCCAGCGGCGCGTTAGCGAGATCGGTCACCGTCGGGAAATGACGCATAAACCGTTCAAAATAGGGAATAACCGTCGCAACCTGCGTTTGTTGCAACATCACTTCCGAGAGCCATACTTTGTAAGGCGTCTTGTCAATTTGCCAGGGCAGGGTTTTTCGCCCGTATTTGTCGTACCAGTCCAGAACCTGGGCTGAAAATTGAGACGCTTGCATGGTCACCAAAATCATTATTGTCGGGGGCCAGATTGCAGCACAGCGGCAACAGGGTGTAAACCGGAACTTTCCGCAGCGTGTCATCTTCCTTTACTTGCATCCGGCAACTAACTTTGGATAATGCCCGTTTTCAGAACTCAATCACAAGCAGACTTAACTTTTATGAAAAACGACGTCATTTCACCGGAATTTGATGAAAACGGCCGCCCGCTGCGCCGGATTCGCAGTTTTGTGCGTCGCCAGGGGCGACTGACCAAAGGGCAGGAACACGCGCTGGAAAACTACTGGCCGGTGATGGGCGTTGAGTTTAGCGAAGATCCCGTGGAATTCGCGACGCTGTTTGGCCGCGAAGCGCCGGTGACGCTTGAGATTGGTTTCGGCATGGGGGCTTCGCTGGTGGCGATGGCGAAAGCGCGCCCGGAGCAAAACTTCCTCGGTATTGAAGTGCATTCGCCGGGCGTGGGGGCGTGTCTGGCTTCCGCCCATGAAGAAGGCGTCGAAAACCTGCGCGTGATGTGTCACGACGCCGTTGAAGTACTGCACAAAATGATTCCTGACAATTCTTTATCGATGGTTCAACTCTTTTTCCCTGACCCGTGGCATAAAGCACGTCATAATAAACGCCGTATCGTTCAGGTGCCGTTTGCTGAACTGGTGAAAAGCAAGCTGAAGCTGGGCGGCGTGTTCCACATGGCGACCGACTGGGAAGCCTATGCGGAACATATGCTGGAAGTGATGTCTTCAATTGACGGCTATAAAAACCTGTCGGAGAGTCACGATTACGTACCGCGCCCGGCCTCGCGCCCGGTAACCAAATTTGAACAACGTGGCCATCGTCTTGGTCACGGCGTATGGGACTTAATGTTCGAGAGGGTGAAATAATGGCAAAGAACCGTAGCCGTCGTCTGCGTAAAAAAATGCACATCGACGAATTCCAGGAATTAGGGTTTTCGGTTGCATGGCGTTTCCCGGAAGGCACTTCTGAAGATCAGATTGATAAAACCGTTGATGACTTTATCAACGACGTGATCGAACCGAACAAACTGGCCTTTGACGGCAGCGGTTATCTGGCCTGGGAAGGTCTGATCTGCATGCAGGAAATCGGCAAATGCACGGAAGAGCACCAGACCATCGTGCGTAAATGGTTAGAAGATCACAAACTTGAAGAAGTGCGCACCAGCGAACTTTTTGACGTTTGGTGGGACTAATAAAGCAAAGGGTCGGCAAATGCCGGCCCGATTTGTCTTGAGGGAAAGTTATGATGCGCAAAATGCTGCTGGCGGCAGCGCTTTCTGTTACTGCGATGTCCGCCCATGCAGATTACCAGTGCAGCGTCACGCCGCGTGACGATGTGATTCTTAGCCCGCAAACTGTGCAAGTGAAGGGCGAAAACGGCAATCTGGTCATCACGCCGGACGGCAATGTGATGTACAACGGCAAGCAATACTCCCTGAGCGCGGCGCAACGCGAACAGGCGAAAGATTATCAGGCGGCGCTGCGCAGCACCCTGCCGTGGATTGATGAAGGCGCCCGCTCACGCGTGGAAAAAGGCCGCGTCGCGCTGGACAACATTATCGCTAAAGAAGTCGGCGAGAGCAGCAACATGCGCGGTCGCCTGACCAAACTTGATGCTCAGCTTAAAGAGCAAATGAACCGGATCATTGAGCACCGTACCGACGGTCTGACGTTCCACTATAAAGCGATCGATCAAGTGCGCGCCGACGGTCAACAACTGGTGAACCAGGCGATGGGCGGCATTTTGCAGGACAGCATTAACGAGATGGGGGCGAAAGCCGTGCTCAAAGGCGGCGGTAATCCGCTCCAGGGCGTACTCGGCAGCCTCGGTGGTTTGCAAACCGCCATCCAGAATGAATGGAAGAATCAGGAAAAAGACTTCCAGCAGTTCGGCAAAGATGTTTGTAGCCGTGTGGTTACCCTGGAAGACAACCGCAAGGCGCTGGTCAGCAGCCTGAAATAATTCTTTCTTAAAAAACAATGGCACAGATCGTCTCTGTGCCGTTTTATCTTCCCTTTCCGCTTCGTTTTGATAGCCACCTCTAAATTTAACAATCTGAAAAATATATTTATCTGGTTAATTGGATGAAATCACATTATTCATCTGTGGCATTGGGATAATGCGGCAAATTCACGTAACTGGAGAAATAACATGGAGTTTTTCAGGAAAACGGCACTTGCCGCACTGGTGATGGGCTTTAGCGGCGCGGCGCTGGCCTTACCGAACGTCACTATTTTAGCGACCGGTGGCACCATTGCTGGCGGCGGTGATTCCGCCACCAAATCTAACTACACAGCGGGCAAAGTCGGTGTGGAAAACCTGGTGAACGCAGTACCTCAGTTAAAGGAGATCGCGAACGTCAAAGGCGAACAGGTGGTGAATATCGGCTCGCAGGATATGAACGACGAGGTCTGGTTAACCCTGGCGAAGAAAATCAATAACGAATGCGACAGCACCGATGGTTTCGTGATCACCCACGGTACCGACACCATGGAAGAAACGGCCTATTTCCTCGATCTTACCGTGAAATGCAACAAGCCGGTGGTGCTGGTGGGGGCGATGCGTCCATCCACGTCGATGAGCGCCGACGGTCCGTTCAACCTTTATAATGCGGTCGTAACGGCGGCAGACAAAGCCTCCGCTAACCGCGGCGTGCTGGTGGTGATGAACGATACTGTGCTTGACGGGCGTGACGTGACCAAGACTAACACCACCGATGTCGCCACCTTTAAGTCCGTTAACTACGGGCCGCTGGGCTACATTCACAACGGTAAAATTGACTATCAGCGCACCCCGGCGCGTAAGCACACGACATCTACGCCATTCGACGTCTCTAAGCTGAGCGAACTGCCGAAAGTAGGCATTGTGTATAACTACGCCAACGCTTCTGACCTGCCGGCTAAAGCGCTGGTGGATGCCGGTTATGAAGGGATTGTGAGCGCGGGCGTGGGTAACGGCAACCTGTATAAAACGGTTTTCGATACCCTGGCGACGGCGGCGCATAAAGGTACGGTAGTGGTGCGTTCTTCTCGCGTTCCGACCGGTTCTACCACTCAGGATGCAGAAATCGACGACGCGAAGTACGGTTTTGTGGCTTCCGGTACGCTGAACCCGCAGAAAGCGCGCGTGCTGCTGCAACTGGCGTTAACCCAGACTAAAGATCCGAAGCAAATCCAGACGATGTTTAATCAGTACTAATAGCGCAGGGCGGCTACGTGTCGTTGTAGCCCAGAGAAGCGTAGCGCCATCAGGCGCTTGCCGGGTGAAGGTCCTGCCTCACCCGGCTTTTCTTGTTTACATTAAACCCAGCAGTTGCGGCACGAACAGCGAAATTTGCGGGATGTAGACGATCATCATCAGCGCGATCAGCAGCGCGGCGTAAAACGGCAGCAGTGGCCGAATCAGCTGCTGAATCTTCACGCCGGAAATGGAACAGCCGACAAACAGCGCGCTTCCCACCGGTGGCGTAAGCAACCCGATACAGAGGTTGGAAACCATCATAATACCGAAATGAACCGGATCCATTCCCAGCTCCTGCGCGATAGGCAGGAAGATGGGCGTGAAGATCAGTACGGCGGGCGTCATATCCATAAAGATACCGACGATCAGCAACACGATATTGATTAACAGCAGAATGATGATCGGATTGTCCGAAATGCCCATCAGCGTGTCGCTGATCATGTACGGAATGTCCGCGTTGGTCATCGCCCATGACATCCCGACCGAGAAGCCAATCAGGAGCAGGACGATCGAGGTCGTCACCACTGACTCCAGAATCAGCTTCGGCAGGTCACGCCATTTCACTTCACGATAAATCAGCACCGACAGGATAAAGGTATACACCACCGCAATGGCAGAGGCTTCCGTCGCGGTAAAAATCCCGCCGAGAATGCCGCCCATAACGATAATCACCAGCAGCAGGCTGGGCAGAGCGTCAATCAATGCCCTGAAGGCCTGAGCGCAGGTTGGGCGTTCTGAAAGCGGATAATGACGGCGTTTGGCGATGATCGCGCAGACCACCATGATCGCCAGTCCCATCAGAATGCCCGGCAAATAACCCGCCATAAACAGCGAGGCCACCGAAACGCCGCCTGCGGTAAGTGAAAAGACGATCAGCACATTGGAAGGTGGGATCAACAGTCCGGTGATACAGGAGGAGACGTTCACCGCGGTGGAAAACGTGGGATCGTAACCTTGTTTTGTCTGGATCGGGTTAAGCGTACCGCCCACTGCGGCGGCAGCGGCTACCGCCGAACCCGAAATGGAGCCAAACATCATGTTGGCCAGTACGTTGACATGGCCAAGCGATCCCGGTACCCGGCCCACCATCACCTGCGCCAGATTGATCAGGCGGATGGCGATGCCACCGCTGTTCATCAGCGTACCGGCGAAAATAAAGAAGGGAATGGCCAGCAGCGCAAAGTTATCCAGGCCGTTTGCCAGTCGCTGTGAAACAGTGATAACGGCGATATCCCACGGGAACATCAACAGCATCGAGGCGACGGTGGCAATGCCGATGGAAAAGGAAATCGGAACGCCAATAAAGACCAGAATAAAGAAGCAGCCAAAGAGGGTGAGAGCGATATAACTGTCCATCAGACGACTCCCTGCGTACCGTTTTTCAGTTTTTGAAGGCTTTGATAAATAAAGCACAGGGCATAGAACATCATCACCACGCCGCACAGCGGCAGGATAAAGTACACGTAGCCCATCGGGATCTGCATCGCCGCAGACACCTGCGCTGTCGCCAGCGTTTTCTCGATCAGCTTCAGGCCACCGGTAACGATGACGGATCCGGCGAAGCCGAAAATCATCACGTTGATCAGCAGACTAAGCAGGGCCTGCTTGCGTTTGTCGAGCGACATCGCCAGCAGGTCAATTGACAGGTGGCGCTGTGCGCCGACCGTATAGGCCGCGCCCAACAGGCCAACCCAAATCATTAAAAAGCGCGCCAGTTCATCGGTTAACGTGCTGGGCTGGTTGAGCACATAGCGGCTAAAAACCTGCCAGACCACGCAGATCACCAGCGCAATCATGACGATGACGGAAAATGCGGCAATGACGCGGTCTACCGCAAGTTTTAGGCGGTTAAATATCATCATTAAAATCCCGGTGTGCCGGGCCAGCGGCTGGCCCGGAAGAGTGGTTATTGCGCGGCGTTTTCAAATTTTTCCAGCAGCGCGGCTTGCCTGGAATCTTTCTTGAAGTCATCAAACAGGGGCTGTACCGCTGCACGGAACGGGGCTTTCTCGACTTTTATGATTTCGCCGCCCATGGCTTTCGCTTGCGCGCGGGTATCGGCGTCGATCTTGTCCCACAGTTTTTGCTGATGAGCTTCAGAGTTTTTCGCTGCGGTACTCAGGATCTACTGCTGTTCAGGCGTGAGCTTGTCCCAGGTTTTCGTTGAGATCACCAGAAAATCAGGAATAGAGGCATGCTCGTCCTCAGAAAACACTTTGGCGATTTCAATGTGACGCGTCTGTACCCAGGAAGGCACGTTGTTCTCCGCGCCATCTACCACTCCTTGTTGCATGGCGGTATAAACTTCCCCAAAGGAGATGGGCGTGGGCGAACCGCCCATCAGCTCGATCATTTTAATGGTCGTCGGGCTGGCCTGAACGCGGATTTTTAAACCTTTCAGGTCTTCAGGCCGGGTAATGGGTTTTTTGGCGTAAAAGCTACGCGTACCGGCAACATAGGCGGAAAGGGCAAAGAATCCTTTGTCTTTAGTGGAATCCATAATTTCTTTACCGACTTCGCCAAATACCACTTTATTGAAATGATTCTGATCTTTAAATAAGAAAGGCAAATTATAAATTGCGTAGACGTTATCAAAAGATTCCAGATCGCTGGCGGAACCTTTTGTCATATCCAGCGCGCCATTTTGTAGCAGTTCCATTGTTTCGCGGGCATTGCCCATTTGGCTGCTGGGGTAAATACGCACCGTCATTTTACCGTCAGAAAGTTGTTTCACCTCTTTTGCCAGCTCTTCAAACGCCTGATGGACGACATGGCTACGCTCGAGATTGTGCGCCAGTTTTAGCGTCACTTTTTCCGCCGCGCTGGCGCCGGCGCTCAATAGTGCAAGAAGGGAAGCGCATAATAATGAACGAGAAAACGATCTGATCTTCATAAGGTAGGCTCCATGCTCCAGAGGGAAGATAGTGGTTTATATCTGCTGTCAGTAATTTAATTTCTGTATGATAGATTGACATAGTTGTCGTACATCTGTGCGCCATCTTAATCACTAATGCGTCAGCCGAAAGGAGTTTGTATCTGTTTTGTGCGCCATGTTGGATATATTTTTCGCAGTACAGGGATTTTTTATTTCAATAAAAATAATGAAGAAAAATATTATGTGGAAATACCGCGCTTACCGTTCGGTTTTATCGAATTTATTGGTCGGGGGAATGGGCGCCTTTAAAAAGGCGCGCGCTATTTATTCGGCAAGAAATAGTTCGAGGAGAGAGTTGAGAAACAGTTTACCGTGCTGGGTGATCTGCCAGTATTCTTCGCTTTCGGTCAGATAACCCTGCGCTTTCGCGTCGTCGATTTGTCGGCGAATCGTCGTTTCGCTCAGGCCGGTGTATTCGCTGAATTCGCGACGGGGCGCGGCTTCCAGCAAACGGAAGCGGTTCATAAAGAATTCGAACGGTTTGTCCGCTTGCGCCACATCACGCTGGCTTTCCAGATACCGTCCTTGCATATAGCCGCGCGGATGACGGGTTTTCGTGGTGCGCAAGATCCTGCCGTCCGGGAAGGTGACTTTGCCGTGTGCGCCGCAGCCAATCCCCAGATAGTCGCCAAAGCGCCAGTAGTTCAGGTTGTGCTGGCACTGATAGCCCGGTCTGGCATAGGCAGAGGTTTCATATTGCTGATAACCGGCGGCGGTCAGCAACTGGTGTCCTTGTTCGAAAATATCCCACAGCGCATCGTCATCCGGCAGTACCGGTGGGCGTGAGCCAAACAGCGTGTTCGGTTCAATGGTCAGCTGATACCAGGAAAGATGCGGTGGATTAAGCGCAATCGCCTGTTTCAGATCGCCAAGCGCCTCTTCCAGCGTCTGGTCCGGCAGGCCGTGCATCAGATCAAGGTTAAAACTGCGCAGACCCAGCCCGCAGGCCAGATTCGCCGCACGTAGCGCTTCTTCCGGGCCGTGAATACGCCCAAGCCGTTTCAGCTTCGGCTCACTAAAGCTCTGTACGCCGATGGAGATACGGTTAACGCCAGCGCGTTGATAGTCGACGAAGCGATCGGCCTCTACCGTTCCGGGGTTCGCTTCCATGGTGATTTCCGCATCGGCGGCCAGATTCAGGCGCGCTCGCACGCCATCGAGCAGCGTTTGCATCGCCGGGCCGGAAAGCAAACTCGGCGTACCGCCGCCAATGAAAAGGGTCTTTACTTCACGCCCCTGTGCGTATGCGACGTCCGCATCCAGATCGCTCAGCAGGTGCTGAACGTAATCGTCGTGCGGCACTTCGCCCTTTAACGCATGCGAATTAAAGTCGCAGTACGGGCATTTCTGCACGCACCACGGAATGTGAATATACAGACTCAGCGGCGGTAGCTTAACCATTACGCAAGGCTTCCAGTAACAGCTTCAACGCCTGTCCACGGTGGGAAATCGCGATTTTTTCTTCGCGGGTCAGTTCAGCCGCGGTTTTGCCTTCCGAAGGGACAAAGAAGATGGGGTCGTAGCCAAAGCCGCCGCTACCTGCCGCTTCGCGTGTGATAACGCCCGGCCAACTGCCGTGGCAGACCAGTGGGGTCGGATCGTCCGCGTGGCGCAGATAAACCAGCACACAGTGGAAACGCGCCTGGCGTTTATCGTCCGGAATGTCCTGCATGGTGTGCAACAGCTTTTCCAGATTCTGCTGGTCAGTGGCGTCCTCACCGGCGTAGCGCGCGGAGTAGATCCCCGGCGCGCCGCCCAGCGCGTCAACCGCCAGACCGGAGTCGTCGGCAATCGCCGGTAAACCGGTAATCTGAGCCGCATGGCGCGCTTTCAGGATCGCATTTTCAATGAAAGTCAGGCCGGTCTCTTCGGCGGAATCGACGTCGAGTGCCGTTTGCGCCACGACTTCAAGCCCGAAATCGCTCAGCAGCGATGCAAGCTCACGCACTTTACCGGCATTGCCGGTAGCGAGGACAACTTTTTGCATAGGATACCTAATCTGTTAACGCCGAGACTTCGGGCGGGATCTGTTGCGGATGAAGAATTTTAACCTGTTTATGGCGGCCAAGTTCGCCCTTTTCAATAATGACCTGGCTTTTCGCCACGCGGAACTGCTTGCCGAGAAACTTCACCAGATGGCTGTTCGCCTGGCCGTCTACCGGCGGAGCGGTAATGGCGACTTTCAGTTCGTCGCCGTGTAAACCAACAATGCTGTCACGGCTGGCTTTCGGCTGAATATACAACCGTAAAACCAGACCGTCTTCGCAGCGCGTTACGGCACTCATAGCGCCATCCACAGCCCCGGCAGCAGCATGTTTCCGGTGGCCTGTAACAGCTCGCCAATCCCCATGTTGATCACATACAGCAGCAGAACAAGGATCATCGGGGAGAAATCAATACCGCCCATACCGGGCAAAATGCGGCGTATCGGGCGCAGCAGCGGGTCGGCCAACTGCATCAGCACGAATTCGATCGGGCTGCGGCCCTGGCTGACCCAACTCATAATCGCCATCACCAGCAACACCCAGAAAATCAGCAGACCGATAGTCTTCAGCACGATCAGCAGCGCGGCAATCCAGATAATCGGCAGGAAGGTCACCACTTTAAACAGCACGATCGCTTTGATAAAGCTGAGGATAAACGCCACCAGCAAAGAGGCGCTGTCGATAGGGCCCATCGGTGGAATGATGCGGCGCAAGGGGCCAATAATCGGCTGCGTGACTTTCACCACGAACTGGGAGAAAGGGTTGTAAAAATCGCAGCGAGCCCACTGCATCCACACGCGCAATAACAGCACCATGGTGTACAGCTCAATTACCGTTGAGAGCAGGAAGGTCAACGTATTCATCGCGTTCCTCAGTTTTCCTTAATTTTTTGTGTAATCCCGGGCGCCAAAGATGGCGGTGCCGATACGGACCATCGTACTACCGGCGGCGATAGCGGCATCCATATCGTCCGACATGCCCAGTGACAGCGTGTCGACGTCAGGATAGCGCGCTTGCAGCCCGGCAAATGCTACAGCCATTTGGCGTGCGACTTCAAACTGCCTTACATAATCTGACTCTGGCGCCGGAATCGCCATCAGACCACGCAGGCGAAGATGGGGTAATTCAGCGACCTCCGCAGCAAGCGCATCCAGGGCCTCCAGTGAAATCCCGGACTTGCTGTTCTCATCACTAATATTGATTTGAATCAGCACGTTAAGTGGAGGAAGTTCAGCCGGACGTTGCTCGCTCAGACGCGCGGCGATGCGCAGACGGTCAATGGTATGGCACCAGTCAAAATGCTCTGCCACCAGACGGCTTTTATTGGACTGTAGCGGGCCGATAAAGTGCCATTGCAGGCCTTTAACGCCTTGCGCCTGAAAATGGCGGATTTTCTCCACCCCTTCCTGTACGTAATTTTCGCCAAATGCACGCTGTCCGGCAGCGATGGCTTCTTCGATGGCGCTCGCAGGTTTGGTTTTACTGACTGCAAGCAACGTAACTTCTTCTGAAGCGCGACCGCAACGCGATGCGGCGGCTGAGATTTTGTCCCGGACCTGTGCCAGGTTATGCGCGATATCGTTCATTTTCCGAGGATGCATCTATGAATATGGAAGAAATTGTGGCCCTTAGTGTAAAGCATAATGTCTCGGATCTACACCTAAGCAATGCGTGGCCGGCGCGATGGCGCAAGCGAGGGCGGCTTGAGGCGGCGCCATTCCCTATACCGGATATAGACAGCCTGTTGGCGCAATGGCTTGATGCGCGACAGCAGGCGGTGTTTCAGCAGGAAGGGCAGCTTGATTTCGCCGTCACGCTTACGGGTAACCAGCGCTTGCGGGCCAGCGCCTTTCGTCAACAGCAGGGGATATCGCTGGCGCTGCGCTTGTTGCCCTCCCGTTGCGCCACCCTGGAAGCGCTGGCGACGCCTGCGGCACTGCCTGAATTGCTTGCCAGCGAGAACGGACTGATACTGGTGACCGGAGCGACGGGCAGCGGTAAATCCACCACCCTGGCGGCAATGGTGGACTGGCTCAACCGCCATACCGACGGACATATTCTGACGCTGGAAGATCCCATTGAGTACATTTACGCCAGCCAACGCTGCCTGATTCAACAGCGTGAGATCGGTATGCATTGCTCATCGTTTGCCGCGGGATTACGCGCGGCGCTGCGGGAAGACCCAGACGTTATTCTGCTCGGGGAACTGCGGGACAGCGAGACCATCCGCCTGGCGCTGACGGCGGCGGAAACCGGGCATCTGGTATTGGCGACGCTACATACCCGCGGCGCGGCGCAGGCCGTCGAGCGGCTGGTGGATACCTTTCCGGCGCAGGAAAAAGAGCCGGTGCGCAGCCAACTGGCGGGCAGTCTGCGCGCCGTTTTGTCGCAAAAGCTGGAGCCCGACAAGCAGGAAGGGCGCGTTGCGCTGTTTGAATTGCTGATCAACACCCCAGCGACGGGAAATTTAATTCGTGAGGGCAAAACGCACCAACTACCCCATGTCATTCAGACCGGACAGCAGGCAGGAATGATGACTTTTGCCCAGAGTTGGCAGCAGCGTCAGGCGCAGGGGCGAGTGTAGCCAGCTAAGCGGCGTGTCAACGCGGAGGGCGCCTCAATAACCCTGCTCGAAATAGCTTTCGAGAATGATGACTGCAGAAGCGGAGTCAATCTTACCTTTGTTGAGCGCGCGATAGCCGCCTTGCTCAAACAGGCCAGACCGTGCTTCAACGGTGCTCAGGCGTTCGTCATGCAGCGTTACCGTCACGCCAAATCGACCATGGATGCGGTTAGCAAATTTGCGCGCGCGGGCAGTGAGCGGTTGCTCGGTGCCGTCCATGTTTAGCGGCAAGCCAACGATGATTTCATCCGGCTGCCACTCTTTGAGCAGGCGTTCGACGAGTAGCCAGTCCGGCGTGCCATCCTGCGCTTTAATCGCCGGAAGCGGGCGGGCGGTGCCGGTGACGCGTTGACCAATCGCCACGCCGATACTTTTGGTGCCAAAATCAAAGGCCAGTAACGTTCCGCTCATCAGGCATGCCCTGCCACGCCGGGCATGGTCTGAATGTCGATGCCAATCAGTCTGGCAGCGTCGCGCCAGCGGTCGGCTATCGGCGTTTTGAACAGAATATTGAGATCGGCGGGTGCGGTCAGCCAGGCGTTATCCAGCAACTCTTGCTCCAGTTGGCCTTTATCCCACGACGCGTAGCCCAGCGCGACCAGCACTTCAGAGGGTTGTTCGCGGGTGCCTAAGGTTTCCAGTACGTCACGGGAGGTGGTAATGACCGTGTTATCGGAAATGCGAATGCTTGATGAAAAACGCGACGGAGGGGTGTGCAGGATAAACCCGCGATCTTCCGCCAGCGGGCCGCCGAGCATCACCGCTTTATCCAGGCGAATAGCCGGATCGCGCGGTTCCGGGGTGATTTTCAGCTTTTCCAGAATTCCTTCAATCTGCAAGTTTTCCAGCGGTTTGTTAACAATAATCCCCATTGCGCCATCTTCATTATGTTCGCAAATATAGACCACAGAGCGGCGGAAAATCGGATCCTGGAGAGCAGGCATGGCAATAAGAAAGTGATGCTGTAAATTCATTGTCAGAGGTTCTGTGTCCTGGTTTAAAAAATCAACAGGGGTCAGTATGTGTGGAAAGCGTTAAATTGTCACTCTTAGAAACGCGTTGCCGGATGGGGCTTCGCTTTATCTGGCGAACAGGGACGCAAAATGTCAGCCGGACACGACGCCCAGGCGTCACGTCCGGCGTCAGATTTTACCTGGCAAGGCGCGCTTCGATGGCGTCCATCAGCATGCCGGTAATGGAGACGGGGAACTCCGCTTCAATCTCGCGAATACAGGTCGGGCTGGTGACGTTAATCTCGGTCAGGCGATCGCCAATGATGTCCAGACCGACAAAAATCAGCCCTTTAGCTTTCAGCGTTGGCCCAATGCGGCGCGCGATTTCCCAGTCGCTGTCGGTTAATGGACGCGGTTCGCCACGACCGCCCGCGGCGAGGTTGCCACGGGTTTCGCCGCCCTGCGGGATACGCGCCAGGCAGTACGGCACCGGCTCGCCATCCACCACCAGCACGCGCTTATCGCCATCGACAATCGCCGGCAGATAGTTCTGCGCCATGCAGTAACGGGTGCCATGCTCGGTCAGGGTCTCGGCAATCACTCCGAGGTTCGGATCTCCCTCTTTCACCCGGAAAATGGACGCGCCGCCCATGCCGTCCAGCGGCTTAAGAATAATGTCGCTGTGTTTTTGCCAGAAGGCTTTCAACTGTGCTTTGTTGCGGGTGACCAGCGTTTCCGGCGTCAGGTCAGAGAACCAGGCGGTGAACAGTTTTTCATTACAGTCGCGCAGACTCTGCGGTTTGTTCACGATCAGCGTACCTTTCTCTTCGGCGCGCTCCAGAATGTAGGTGGCGTAAATAAATTCGGTATCAAACGGCGGATCTTTACGCATCAGAATCACGTCGAGATCCGCCAGCGCCAGATCCTGCTCGCCGGTAAAGTCATACCATTTGTCGTAGTTCTGCTCGACGCTCAGCGTGCGCGTATGCGCGCGGGCTTCACCATTGATCAAATAAAGATCGGCCATCTCCATATAATGAAGTTCGTAACCACGACGTTGCGCTTCCAGCAGCATAGCGAAGCTGGAGTCTTTCTTGATGTTGATGCTTGCGATGGGGTCCATCACGATGCCGAGCTTGATCATTATTCTTCTCCGTTAGCCCAGATCGCCAAAACGCACCTGCAGCGCGGTGATGGCGGTGAGCGCAGTTGTCTCAGTACGCAGAACGCGAGGTCCTAACAGAATATCAGTAAACTGGTAGCGTGCGGTCATGGCGATTTCATCTGCCGACAGCCCGCCTTCCGGGCCAATCAGCAGACGAACGCGTTCAACCGGCAGCGGCAGCGTATTAATACTGTTGCTGGCGCGGGGATGAAGGTTCAGTTTTAACCCTTCTTCCTGTTCCGCGCACCAGGCTTCCAGGTCCATCGCCGGGCGGATTTCCGGCACCCGGTTGCGGCCACACTGTTCGCAGGCGGCGATGGCGATTTTCTGCCACTGCTGCAGCTTCTTGTTCAGACGTTCATTATCCAGTTTAACGCCGCAGCGATCAGAAAAAAGTGGCGTAATGAGGCTTACACCAAGCTCGATCGATTTCTGGATGGTGAATTCCATTTTTTCACCGCGCGACATCACTTGTCCAAGGTGAATATGTAACGGCGATTCGCGATCGTCTGTTTCTCCGCGCAGAACCTTTACCTCCACGCTCTTTTTACTGGCATGGGTAATTTCGGCGTCAAAAACCTGATTGCTGCCGTCAAACAGCTGCAGCGCCTGACCCGGCCCCATCCGCAGTACGCGCCCGATATGATTCGCGGCATCTTCGCACAATGAAAATTGCGTGTTAGCGATAATGGGTTCAGGGTGATAAATGCGGGGAATACGCATGGTTAACAGTCCGCGTCTTGCCCCACGCCCGTTGGCGCGGGGAGGTTTAATATGAATCCCGCTAGTGTAGGTTAGCTCTTTTGCGCCTGGCAAGCGCGTTGCACATACGGGTTGTGGTTGCCTTGCACCTTCGCGATACGTTCGTCGCGCTCGCACTCCCAGTCGCTGACCGGATACATCTTATTCCACGCGTTGAAAAGTTGGGTTTGCTGGCGGGAAAGGGTCAGATTGTACTGGTCGCGCATGTAAAAGTACGTCCGGGCGATGGCGCCGCGAGCGCGGGCGGGCGGCTCGGCGGCCTTCGCTTTAAAGTCGACCTTCATTGCACACTGCCCGTATTGACCGTCGCCGCCGTTCCATTGGCTGTACATAAAGTTGCCGCGATCGCCGTTGACCTCGCCAACGGCGGGCTGCAGGTTATGCATGTCGCTTTCCATTTTGCGATAGACCGGGTCTTTGGCGCAGTTTTTACGCCCACCGTCCTGCCAGCACTGACGCTGGTGGCCAAACTGCCATGCAGGAACCACGTGTTCCCATTCAATTCGGCTGGCGCGGTTTTCATTTTTACGCACTTTATAGCCGCAGGATGCGAGATCAACGACCCCTTTTTTCCCCAGCCAGTTGATTTTACATCCGCAGTAGAAGTCGCCAGGTACGTCGGCATAGATCTTGACGCCAGCGGCTTTGGCTTGTGAAAAGCTGTTGATTCCGGCAGCAAGGGCCGGGCCTGAAAATACCGTTGCCAGCAGCGCAGCGGTAACACTCAAATGACGGTACATCACACACTCCGTGTCAAAACGAGCCCGCAACGTAGCGAAAGATGATTTGGGATGCAATCAGTCAGATCAGGAAAGTTCCTGATAGTTCTGATTATTTCAGTGGCACTAAGGGGTCGCCGCAGTGAACGCAGCGGTAGGTTGCCTCACCGCGTACCACGCGATTATGGCGGCGGACGGTCAACTGATGTTCCTGACACTGACAGCGATAAGGATAGGTATTACGGCGCACTGACTGGAGCGCAAACTCATGGGTGCGCCGTGCAGGCACGCCAAGTACGCTTTCCATCATCCATTTCCACTCTTTACCGTGCGGCGCCACGCGGCCAAAGTGCTTCCAGACCAGCAAATGCGCCAGCTCGTGGGGAACCACCTCGCTGATAAATGCGTCGGTGTTCTCCATCAGCAAGACCGGGTTCAGGCGAATTTCGTAGCTTTCCAGCCAGGCGGTGCCGGCGGAGGTGCCACGCTGCTGATAAACCAGCTTAGGTTCAGAATAACTGCGCGCCAGTTTCAGGTTTGCCCTTGCGAGATTTTCCCGCAGGCTGCGCATAACGGCCTGCTGGACGGCGATGGGGAGACGGGCTGTTTTCATAACGGCAGAGAATAATGGCTAAAAAAGGCGACTGCAACCAGCGCTTACCTGTCAGGCAGGAAAGTGCAGGGCGAAAATATGCTTTCCGTCGCGAAAGCGGTAGCTCACTGTGGCGGAATGCAGAGTCATAATGGCTTTAACCAGCGATAATCCCAGCCCATAACCCGCAGACTGACGGGCATTGTCTCCTCGCCAGAAGCGATGAAACAGCTTATCGGCGTTCAGGGCGACGGTGCCTGGATTACGGATCTCGATAATCGTTTGGTCAGGGTTGCCACTGGCCTCAATCTCCACGGTCGCCTGCGCCGGCGAATAGTGGATCGCATTACTGAGCAGGTTCATTAATACCCTTTGCAGCAGCGTCCGGTCCGCCTGAATCGTTGCATCGCCTGATACGAAAAAGCGGATGTTCTTTTCTTCGGCTTCGTACTCAAGAAACTCGACAAGGTTGTTGATGACCGCGGAGTAAGCCACCGCTTCTTTGGCGAGCAAAATAGTATGATGCTCCGCCCTGGCGAGGAAAAGGATGTTTTCCGTTAGACGCGACAGTCCCTCAAGCTCCTCAATATTGCTTGCCAGCGTGTGTTGATATTGTTCTGCCGTGCGCGCTTTGCTTAACGCCACCTGGTTATGGCCCAACAGAATATTGACCGGGGTACGCAGCTCGTGCGCCAGATCGTCAGCAAACTGATTCAGGCGCGTAAAGTCATCAGAGAGCTTCTGGCGCATTACGTTCAGCGCGCTGCCCAACGGCTTCAACTCGACGGGGAGCGCATTTTCGTCCAGCGGCTGGCTCAGCCCGCGACTGTCGATATTAGCCGTCTGCTGACTGAGCGATGTTATCGCTTTTAGTCCTCGCCTGACCAGAAAGGGGGTGAGTGCGGAGCACACCAGGATGGCGAGAATGCCGATCGCCAGGCTGTTATTCCGGTACTGCTCAAGCATGTCCTGGCGTTCCGATGCCAGTCTGGCGACGGTAATGGTGACAGGGCGGGCGTCGCTACTCGCGATGATGCGCACCGCTGAAAGTTGCGTACCGGCAATATCCCTTTTGGCGAGGGACGCCAGCGTCGGTTTTTGCTGCGCCGGAAGGGCATCCAGAACCGCTGGATTGACCCCGGTATGATTAACGGCAATATTTTCCGACGTGGGGGAGTGGATAAGCAGAATATCCTGGCGGGTGTCCATCATCCGGTTGAAATAAAGGGGAAGATTTTCCGCTTTCGCGCCGTCAACAAGCAGTTGTCGGATTTGCTCCGCGCGGTTAATCAGAGTGATGTCATCACGCCAGGTCAGCTCTTTACTCAGCGCGCGATACAGCGTCCAGCTGACGCCAGCGCAGGCGAGGGTCAGCACCAGCACAAATAACAACGTCAGGCGCAACGTCATGGAGAGTTCACGCTTCATTGTTTTCTCCGGCGCACAGGCGGTAACCCATCCCTCTGACAGTACCGATCAGCTTCACCTCAAACGGATCGTCGATTTTTGCCCGCAGGCGGCGGATGGCGACGTCTACCGTGTTGGTCTCACTGTCGAAATTGATTCCCCATACCTCGCTGGCGATGACCGCTCTGGGGATGATTTCTCCGGCTCTGGACGCCAGCAGCCAGAGCAGCAGAAACTCTTTCCGGGTTAAGACAATGGCCTTTCCTTCGCGGAAAACGCTTTGCCTGACGGAGTCCATTTCCAGCCCGCTGATTTTTATTCGGGTCTGGCCGCGACTGTGATTTCTCAACAGCGCGCGCACCCGCGCCAGCAGTTCGGCGAAAGAAAAAGGCTTCACCAGATAATCATTGGCGCCGGACTCCAGCCCTTTTACCCGGTCCTCAATGGCGTCGCGAGCGGTCAGACAAATGACCGGCGTTTGCTGTGCGGTTCTGATCGCTTTCAACACCTGCCAGCCGTCCAGTTCTGGCAGCATGATATCCAGAACGATCAGGCTATAAGGTTCATGCAGCGCGAGACGGAGTCCCATTTTGCCATCGCTGGCCTGGTCGACGACATAGCCTGCTTCCGTCAGCCCCTGGCTTACCCAGTCGCGGGTTTTCTGGTTATCTTCAATCAGCAAAATCTTCATGGAATTCACTATGTCACACGCGGCGGGTCACGGCTAAAAATAACACCAAAGATGACGAAAATGTAATGCGAATGTCAGGTTAGCAGCGGGCGGTTCATCTACATTTGTCTCACTCACCCCATACGGAGCGACACATGAAAAAAACTATTTTGACCGTAGCGTTACTCAGCGCAATGGCTGTACCCGCTATGGCGATGGCGGCAGCCACTAACCTGCTGAGCGTACATATTCTCGATCAGCAAACCGGCAAGCCTGCGGCGAATGTTGAGGTTATCCTTGAGCAAAAACGTCAGGACGGCTGGCAGCAGTTAAACAGCGGCCGCACCGATCGGGACGGCAGAATTAAGGCGCTATGGCCTGAACAGGCGGCAAAACCAGGGGATTATCGCGTAACGTTTAAAACCAAACCGTACTTCGACAGCAAACAGCAGGCGAGTTTTTTCCCTGAAGTTCCCGTTGAATTTCATATCAGCAATACCAGCGAACACTACCACGTTCCCTTACTGCTGAGTCAATACGGTTACTCGACCTATCGGGGAAGCTAAGCGTTAAGAGAAACGGGCGTCCTCTCAGACGAGAGGACGCGCAGGGAAGATTAGTCGTGCGCGCCGATTTCGCGCAGCTTGCGGCCTTTCATCAGGTTACGCTCGATGTGTTCCAGCGACACATGTTTGGTTTCCGGCACCAGCCACAGCGTGAGCAGAATGAACAGCACGTTCAGCGCGGCGTACACCCAGAAGGTGTTAGCGCTGCCCAGGTTGTTGAGCATAGTCAGGAATGTTGCCCCGACGATCATGTTGGCGATCCAGTTGGTGGCGGTAGAGCAGGTGATACCGAAATCGCGACCTTTCAGTGGCTGAATTTCAGAACACAGGACCCAGATCAGCGGACCGGCGCTCATGGCAAACCCGATGATAAACATCAACAGCATGGCGATGGCGAAGTACTGGGCTGCCGGCGAGTGGATGCCAACGTGCATCATCGTCCCCATAATTCCCATCCCTGCCGCCATGACCAGGAAGCCCAGCGTCAACGTCGGCTTACGGCCCCAGCGGTCAACCAGGCCGATAGCGATAAAGGTGGCCAGTACGTTAGTCAGACCGACAATAACGGTACCCCACATCTGTTCGGTGGTGTTCGTGTAACCCGCCAGTTCGAAGATTTTCGGCGCGTAATACATGATGACGTTCATCCCGGTGAACTGCTGCATCACCTGTAACAGCACGCCGAGGAATACCGCGCGGCGGAAGTTGCTGTTCTCTTTAAACAGCGCCCAGCCGCTTTGTTTTACCTGCAAACTTTCACGGATTTCGTCCAGCTCGCGCTTCGCTTCGGCGCTGGTGTCACGCAGGCGCAGCAGCACCCGTTCCGCGTCGTGGAAGCGGCGTTTCGCGGCAAACCAGCGCGGGCTGTCGGGGAGGAAGAAAACGCCGATCAGCAGCAGGATAGCCGGAATGATGATAATGCCCAGCATCCAGCGCCATGCGCCGCTGTAGCTAAAGGCGGTATCTGAAAGATAGGCGCCGAGAATACCAATGGTGATCATCAACTGATACATGGAAATCATACTGCCGCGAATTTTCTCCGGCGCAATCTCAGACAGATACAGCGGGGCGGTGTAAGAGGCGACGCCGACGGCCAGCCCCAGCAGCACGCGGGAAAGGATCAGCACCTCGACGTTAGGCGCAGCGGCGGAAAACAGCGAACCGGCAACAAACAGGATCGCGCCAATCATCAGGCTTTTTTTACGCCCGAGCTTGAAGGAGAGCCAGCCGCTGCCGACGGCGCCCACTGCCGCACCGAACATCATGGAGCTGACAACCCACTCCTGGGTGTGGGCGGTAATCTGGAACTCGTCAGTAATAAACGGTAATGCGCCGGCAATAACGCCGATATCCAGGCCAAAAAGTAATCCTGCCAGGGCTGCAAGGAAGCAGACAAAAAATGTCATCGCCTTATTTGAACGCCCCTGTTTTTTATTGTCAGGCATTATGCCCTCCGATTGGGTTATCAGTTTTGATGATGGTAAGGGTAGGTCAGTGCACCGTAAAAATATGTGATTGTTATCACGTTGGTGTAATCGGTTACACTATCATTTATCCCATTAATGTTTTAACTTTCTGAAATTAAAACCTTTTACTAACCTTAGTACGGGAGCGTTTGTCTGAATTTAAGACAAAGCTGAAAAACAATGTAACAACTCTGCGAGCGGGATCATGGCGAAGGGAAATGGCGGTCAGAGGGGGAGAAAAGCGAATGTAATCGCTTTCATGAATACGTTATGAGGTCGTGTAAAGTGTAGATGACGCAGGGAGGTTTTGCCGGAAGGGCAACGCGTATCCGGCCTGCGTTGTAGGATGCGGGCCGGATACGCAGAGAAGGGATTATTTCAGACCGGCAGCGTCGCGCAGTACCTGCGCTTTGTCGGTTTTTTCCCACGGGAAGTGTTCGCGGCCAAAGTGACCATACGCAGCGGTTTCTTTGTAGATCGGGTGCAGCAGATCCAACATCTGAATCAGGCCGTAAGGGCGAAGATCAAAGAATTCACGCACCAGCAGGGTTAACTGTTCAGTCGGCACTTTTTCCGTACCGAAGGTTTCCACCATGATGGAAGTCGGTTCAGCCACCCCGATGGCATAAGACACCTGGATTTCACAACGGTCAGCCAGACCCGCTGCAACGATGTTTTTCGCCACGTAACGCGCCGCGTAGGCTGCGGAACGGTCAACTTTTGATGGATCTTTGCCGGAGAATGCGCCGCCGCCGTGACGCGCCATACCGCCGTAGGTATCGACGATGATTTTACGGCCAGTCAGACCACAGTCGCCCATCGGGCCGCCGATAACGAAACGACCGGTCGGGTTGATGAAGAATTTGGTGGCGGAAGACAGCCATTCGGTTGGCAGAATCGGCTTGATGATCTCTTCCATCACCGCTTCCTGCAGCGTTTTCTGCTCGATATCTTCAGCATGCTGTGTGGACAGCACGACCGCGTCGATGCCGACAATTTTACCGTCATCGTACTGGAAGGTAACCTGGCTTTTCGCATCCGGACGCAGCCACGGCAGGGTGCCGTTTTTACGGACTTCAGCCTGACGTTGTACCAGACGGTGCGCGTAGGTGACCGGCGCAGGCATCAGCACGTCGGTTTCGTTGGTGGCATAACCGAACATCAGACCCTGGTCGCCCGCGCCTTGCTCCAGCGGATCGGCACGGTCTACGCCCTGGTTGATGTCTGGCGACTGTTTGCCAATGGCGCTCAGAACCGCACAAGAGTTGGCGTCAAAGCCCATGTCGGAATGCACATAGCCAATTTCGCGCACGGTGTTACGGGTGATCTCTTCGATATCGACCCATGCGCTGGTGGTGATTTCACCACCCACTAAAACCATACCTGTTTTGACGTAGGTTTCACAGGCGACGCGCGCTTTCGGATCCTGTTCCAGGATCGCATCCAGCACGGCATCAGAGATTTGGTCAGCGATTTTGTCAGGATGCCCTTCTGATACGGACTCGGACGTAAAAAGGTGTTTAGCCATTTTTTGTTTCACCTAAGGAGAATTTGGTTAGCTCAAACTGCTGTGCGGAAAAGCCAGGGTAGAAGATTCCACCAGGGCTTGCAGGTTAGTGACACTGGCAGTCTGAGTGTTAATCAGTATGGATGGATTAACATCTGGACGGCTATTTTAGGTTACTTCTTCACCCGATTTCCAGTTTTTTTTGAATCATCTCTCACTGCGTTGTAAACGTGTGTGGAAATTTTTACAAACACTGATGGCAATCTGCGCATTTATGTTTTGCTTTTTAAATCGCTTATCGGTATAAATCGCGGCGCGCGGCTCACACAAAAAAGCGCTCGATGGATTCATCGTGTCGCCACTTCCAGCCGGGTTAAAACGAATGCTTTGGCTTTTGGCTTGTCCTGCGGGGCGGCCGTGGAGGTGATACGAAATAATGAACCGTTGTTTACTGCTGAATCTGACGCACCGTTCTGGTGTGCGCATGTCCCCCGCATTCTGCATCTCTGTTTTGCATACCTGCCGATGTTATACCCATCTCGGCGCTTCTCAGGACTCCAGGGCCGGTTGATCGCTTTGTGATTTCTGAACAAGGGCACTCCTGAATCTCAGGAGGTTTCTCGTGGTTTCGCCGAACCTTGTCATACTTAAGTTCGGTTACGTGTTTTACAATGATATGAATAAGAAACCGGTCGCACGGCCTCGCTTTCAGCACGATGTGCTGAAACTTAGCGCCGTTTATGGGTTGTTATCGCAGTGTTACGCTGCGATAGTAGTCAACTGTTTTACACTTAATACAAAGAGTTGAGGTTCGCTATGTCTGACGATATGTCTATGGGTTCGCCTTCGTCAGCGGGCGAACAGGGTGTACTACGCTCCATGCAGGAGGTTGCAATGAGCTCCCAGGAAGCCAGCAAGATGCTGCGTACTTACAATATTGCCTGGTGGGGCAATAATTACTATGACGTCAACGAGCTGGGCCACATCAGCGTGTGCCCGGATCCTGACGTTCCGCAAGCGCGCGTCGACCTCGCCAAACTGGTGAAGGCTCGCGAAGCGCAGGGGCAGCGCCTGCCTGCACTCTTCTGCTTTCCGCAGATCCTGCAACACCGTCTGCGTTCCATTAACGCCGCGTTTAAACGCGCGCGGGAATCGTATGGCTATAACGGCGACTATTTCCTCGTTTACCCGATCAAAGTAAACCAGCACCGTCGCGTCATTGAATCCTTGATCCACTCTGGCGAACCGCTGGGGCTGGAGGCGGGGTCAAAAGCTGAGCTGATGGCGGTACTGGCGCACGCGGGCATGACCCGTAGCGTGATCGTGTGTAACGGTTATAAAGACCGTGAATACATCCGTCTGGCGCTGATTGGCGAAAAGATGGGCCATAAGGTCTATCTGGTTATCGAGAAGATGACGGAAATCGCTATCGTGCTGGAAGAGGCCGAGCGTCTGAACGTCGTGCCGCGCCTCGGCGTGCGCGCCCGTCTGGCCTCGCAAGGCTCGGGTAAATGGCAGTCTTCCGGCGGCGAAAAGTCGAAATTCGGCCTGGCGGCGGCGCAGGTGCTGCAACTGGTGGAGATTCTGCGCGAACGCGGGCGTCTCGACAGCATTCAACTGCTGCACTTCCATCTCGGTTCGCAAATGGCCAACATTCGCGATATCGCCACTGGTGTGCGTGAGTCGGCGCGTTTCTACGTAGAGCTGCACAAACTGGGCGTGAACATCCAGTGTTTCGACGTTGGTGGCGGTCTTGGTGTGGACTATGAAGGCACCCGCTCGCAGTCTGACTGCTCGGTAAACTACGGCCTTAATGAATACGCTAACAATATTATTTGGGCGATTGGCGATGCCTGCGACGAGCACGGCCTGCCGCACCCGACGGTGATCACCGAGTCAGGTCGCGCCGTTACCGCGCACCATACGGTGCTGGTTTCCAATATCATCGGCGTAGAGCGTAACGAATACACGGAAGCAACGCCGCCTGCGGACGACGCGCCGCGCGCGCTGCAAAGCATGTGGGAAACCTGGCAGGAAATGCATGAACCAGGCACCCGCCGTTCGCTGCGTGAATGGCTGCACGATAGCCAGATGGACCTGCACGATATTCATGTGGGTTATTCGTCCGGAACCTTTAGCCTTCAGGAACGCGCCTGGGCCGAGCAGCTGTATCTGAACATGTGTCATGAAGTGCAGAAACAGCTCGACCCGAGCAACCGCGCGCATCGCCCGATCATCGACGAACTGCAGGAGCGGATGGCGGACAAAATGTACGTCAACTTTTCCCTGTTCCAGTCGATGCCGGATGCGTGGGGGATCGATCAGTTGTTCCCGGTATTGCCGCTGGAAGGACTGGATCAGGTGCCGGAGCGCCGCGCGGTACTGCTGGACATCACCTGCGATTCTGACGGCGCTATCGATCACTACATCGACGGTGACGGTATCGCTACCACGATGCCGATGCCGGAATACGATCCGGATAACCCGCCAATGCTTGGCTTCTTTATGGTCGGCGCGTATCAGGAGATCCTTGGCAACATGCATAACCTGTTTGGCGACACCGAAGCGGTTGACGTGTTTGTCTTCCCTGACGGCAGCGTCGAGGTTGAGCTGTCAGACGAAGGGGATACCGTGGCGGACATGTTGCAATATGTGCAATTAGATCCGAAAACGCTGCTGACCCACTTCCGCGATCAGGTGAAACAGACCGGACTGGACGATGCGCTGCAGCAGCAGTTCCTTGAAGAGTTTGAAGCCGGTCTTTACGGATACACGTATCTGGAAGACGAGTAGCGGTTGATGCCCGGCGGCGCTGCGCTGTCCGGGCCGACAATTCCGCGCCGGATAGGGTGAATCCGTCAACCGGCAGGATGCTATACTCACTTGCACCCGTATGAATTAACGGCGATAATTCGTCCCAATAAGCGATTTACGAATCAATCCCTTCCTCGTCGGGTTTAACGACGCGGAGGGGATTTTTTTTCATCTGTTTTTAATGTATCGACTTTAAATGAGGTCTGGTCATGAGCACTTTAGGTCATCAGTACGATAACTCTCTGGTATCTAACGCGTTTGGTTTTTTACGCCTTCCAATGAACTTCCAGCCGTACGACAGCGACGCTGATTGGGTGATCACCGGCGTTCCGTTTGATATGGCGACGTCGGGGCGCGCAGGCGGGCGTCATGGCCCGGCTGCGATTCGTCAGGTTTCGACTAACCTCGCCTGGGAGCACAACCGCTTCCCGTGGAACTTCGATATGCGCGAGCGCCTGAACGTGGTGGACTGCGGCGATCTGGTGTATGCGTTCGGCGATGCCCGTGAAATGAGCGAAAAGCTGCAGGCGCACGCAGAGAAATTGCTGGCTGCTGGCAAGCGGATGCTCTCCTTCGGTGGCGACCACTTCGTGACTCTGCCGCTGCTGCGCGCCCACGCGAAGCACTTCGGCAAAATGGCGCTGGTGCACTTTGATGCGCATACCGACACCTACGCAAACGGCTGTGAATTTGACCATGGCACCATGTTCTACACCGCGCCGAACGAAGGCTTGATCGACCCGAATCATTCTGTACAGATCGGTATTCGTACCGAGTTTGACAAAGACAACGGCTTTACCGTGCTGGACGCCTGCCAGGTCAACGAGCGCGGCGTGGACGATATCCTCGCGCAGGTGAAGCAGATCGTCGGCGACATGCCGGTTTACCTGACGTTTGACATCGACTGTCTGGATCCGGCGTTTGCTCCGGGAACCGGTACGCCGGTTATTGGCGGTCTGACTTCCGATCGCGCCATTAAGCTGGTTCGTGGCCTGAAGGATCTGAATATCGTTGGTATGGACGTGGTGGAAGTCGCGCCAGCTTATGACCAGTCGGAAATTACCGCACTGGCTGCCGCGACGCTGGCATTAGAGATGCTTTATATCCAGGCGGCGAAGAAAGGCGAATAATCACGCCATTTTGAAAGCGGGCAGCGCGCTGCCCGTGTCATAACCGGCGTTGCCGGGGTGAAAAATCGTTACTTGTTACCGTCCGCTTTCATGCGATCGCGAATATGCTGCGCACGTTCTGCCGATGCCGGGTGATCGTCAAACATAGAGCTTTGACGGCCTTCTTCCAGCTTCGCCAGTTTCTCGAAACTGGTCGCCAGACCCGCCGGACTGATGCCGCGTTTGCGCAATAAGTCGTAAGAGTAGTCATCGGCTTCTGATTCCTGGCGCTGGGAGAACTGCGAGTTCACCAGTTTTTCACCCAGATCCCCGAGCTGTGACTGGGACAGACTGCCGACAATTCCGCCCGCGGATGCCGCCGCCGCGCGTACGGCATTGGTGCCCAGCGCAACTTGCATCCCTTTCTTCACGTGGCCGAGCGCCACGTGACCCATTTCGTGACCGATAACCGCTTCCACTTCGTTATCCGTCATCATGTCCATCAGGCCGCTGTAAACGCGGATACAGCCGTTCGCCATGGCAAAAGCGTTCACGTCTTTCGCCATGTAAACCTTATAGTTAACCGCCTGTCCGTTGATGTTATCGCCCAGCGCGGCGGCGATTTTACTCAGGCGCTTCGCATACTCGCTGCTGGCAGGCGCGAGAGTGGCTTTCCCGTCCATCTCTGCGCAAGCCTGGTCGCTTAGCGCTTTCACCTGCGCATCGCTCAGGCTATAGGCCTGAAACGCTTCGGCGCCCGAGGAAAGCAGTCCGTTGGAGTCCATATTCTGGCAGCCGGTCAACACCGTCGCCATGCCCATAGCAAGCAGTAAAGCGCGAATCTTCATGTTTTTTCTTCCGCATGAAATGAGGATTGTTCTAAAAGTGCGCCTGAGCAGATGAACCGGCGCTTATGACTAAGTATAAAGAAAAGAACAACAAGCGGGCGAGCAGATTGCGCAACATGCGAGCACGATCCGGAGATTTCTGAAGCGGCAAAAGGATGCTCCATGTACATGGCAGGCGGCTTGGGTTACATTGTTCGCACTTTTTTCCGGCGTAGCCCAAAACGCGCTGTCGTCAAGTCGTTACGGGCATGGCCTTCATCATCCGATCTGGAGTCAAAATGTCCTCACGTAAAGAGCTTGCTAATGCTATTCGTGCGCTGAGCATGGACGCAGTACAGAAAGCCAAATCCGGTCACCCGGGCGCCCCTATGGGTATGGCTGACATTGCCGAAGTCCTGTGGCGTGATTTCCTGAACCACAACCCGAGCAACCCGTCCTGGGCTGACCGTGACCGCTTTGTGCTGTCTAACGGCCACGGCTCCATGCTGATTTACAGCCTGCTGCACCTCACTGGCTACGATCTGCCAATGTCTGAACTGCAGAACTTCCGTCAGTTGCATTCCAAAACCCCGGGCCACCCGGAAGTGGGCTACACCGCTGGTGTTGAAACCACGACCGGCCCGCTGGGACAGGGTATTGCTAACGCAGTGGGCATGGCGATTGCGGAAAAAACGCTGGCCGCCCAGTTTAACCGCCCGGGTCATGACATTGTTAACCATTACACCTACGCGTTTATGGGCGACGGCTGCATGATGGAAGGCATCTCTCACGAGGTCTGCTCGCTGGCTGGTACCCTGAAACTCGGTAAACTGGTGGCGTTCTACGATGACAACGGGATCTCCATCGATGGTCACGTTGAAGGCTGGTTCACTGACGATACCGCGAAGCGTTTCGAAGCCTACGGCTGGCACGTGGTGCGCGGCGTAGACGGTCACGACGCTGACGCAATCAAACGTGCGGTAGAAGAAGCGCGCGCTGTCACCGACAAACCGTCCCTGCTGATGTGCAAAACCATCATTGGTTTCGGTTCTCCGAATAAAGCGGGTACCCACGACTCCCACGGTGCGCCGCTGGGCGATGCCGAAATCGCGCTGACCCGCGAACAACTGGGCTGGAAATACGCGCAGTTTGAAATCCCGTCTGAAATCTATGCTCAATGGGATGCGAAAGAAGCCGGCCAGGCAAAAGAGTCGGCCTGGAACGAGAAATTCGCTGCCTACATGAAGGCTTTCCCACAGGAAGCGGCAGAATTCACCCGTCGTATGAAAGGTGAAATGCCGGCTGACTTCGACGCAAAAGCGAACGAGTTTATCGCGAAGCTGCAGGCGAATCCGTCTAAAATCGCCAGCCGTAAAGCGTCTCAGAATGCGATCGAAGCCTTTGGTCCTCTGCTGCCTGAATTCCTCGGCGGCTCCGCTGACCTGGCGCCTTCTAACCTGACCCTGTGGTCTGGTTCTAAGCCGATCAACGAAGACACTGCCGGTAACTACATCCATTACGGCGTGCGTGAATTCGGTATGACCGCCATCGCGAACGGTATCTCTCTGCACGGTGGTTTCTTGCCGTATACCTCCACCTTCCTGATGTTTGTTGAATATGCCCGTAACGCGGTGCGTATGGCTGCGCTGATGAAACAGCGTCAGGTGATGGTTTACACCCACGACTCCATCGGTCTGGGTGAAGACGGTCCGACTCACCAGCCGGTTGAACAGGTGGCTTCCCTGCGCGTGACCCCGAACATGAGCACATGGCGCCCGTGCGACCAGGTGGAATCCGCCGTGGCGTGGAAATACGGCGTTGAGCGTCAGGACGGTCCGACCGCACTGATTCTTTCCCGTCAGAATCTGGCGCAGCAGGAACGTACCGAAGAGCAACTGGCGAACATCGCGCGCGGTGGTTACGTGCTGAAAGACTGTGCTGGTCAGCCTGAGCTGATCTTCATCGCTACCGGTTCAGAAGTTGAGCTGGCGGTGGCCGCCTGGGACAAACTGACCGCAGAAGGCGTGAAGGCGCGTGTGGTCTCCATGCCGTCTACCGACGCGTTTGACAAGCAGGATGCCGCCTATCGTGAAGCGGTACTGCCAAAAGCCGTTACCGCACGCGTGGCAGTTGAAGCCGGCATCGCTGACTACTGGTTCAAATACGTAGGCCTCAACGGCGCTATTGTGGGCATGACGACCTTCGGCGAATCCGCGCCTGCTGAGCAACTGTTCGAAGAATTTGGCTTCACCGTGGACAACGTGGTGGCTAAAGCGAAAGAACTGCTGCGATAATGGCGTACTCGCTTGAAATGGACCGCATAGCAACATAACGCGAGTTCATTCGCGCTAAAATCTGAATCCGGAAATGACACGCATTTCCGGATTTTTTTTCTCTTTTTTCTCCTCTTACCCGCGCAAAAAAACATCATAAAAAATTATTTTACTCAATGAATTTCTTGAAAAAAAGCAACTCCATATTTGGACACTGCACGTGCCATATATTTATTTAATAAATATTGATTCAAGTAATAAAAGTAATTATCCCTTATATATCAGCTGTATTCAAACTTAAACAGTCCAATAACTATTCATAAAATAAATATTGGTCCATTTTAGGATTTTATTTAGGACCGAAATGTAGTTGACACAAGCAAAAAAAACTAGAATGCATCCTCATTTCACTATTATTTTATATATGGATATAGTATGAATTATATTGCGAAAAGTGCATTACTGACGGTTCTCATTTGTGCCGGGAATGTTGCCGCTGCGGAAGATGGAACAATTACCTTTGAAGGGACGATTAGCGATGCGACCTGTACAATAACGGGGGGCGATGCTACCGGCACCTCCACGACCCCGGACTTTACTGTACATCTGCCACCCATCAGCATCACGGCATTAGCGGCGGATGGTGAGCGTGCAGGGGACACACCATTCTTTATTAAACTCAGCGGCGCAAACTGTGCGAACGGAAAGGTTGCCAGCGTCTTCTTTGAACTCGCGCAAAGTACAAATATCGACAATGCTACCGGTAACCTGAAAAACACCGTTGCTGCAGATAGCGGCGGCGCGAATAAAGTGCAGGTGGGTTTGCTTGATGCTAATAAAGCGATTCTGAATCTGACGACGGCCAACGAATCAGCGATCACCAAAACGGTGAGCGGTAATACTGCGCAGTTTGACTACTGGGCGCAGTATGTTGCTACCGGCGGCGCGGCTACCGCTGGTGAGGTCAGTACTGAAGTGGTTTATTCCATCAAATATCAGTGATCCCCTAATAAATTAATCATGTATTAGCCAAATGGCGGAGAACATCCGCCATTAAATTCATCTGAAGGAGCAGGTTGAATGATAAGGAAGTTGAGTGTAGGTATCGCGGCGGTGTTAAGTCTGGCTTGCTCGTTTCAGGCCATGTCGACGATTCAAATTATGACGACGCGCGTTGTGCTTAATGCGGCAGAAAAAGAACAAAGCGTGCGTATTAACAACGTGGGGGCCCAGCCCACATTAACGCAAGTGTGGCTATCTACCACAGAGAAAAACATCGGTGCCGAGAAGGAGCAGCTACCCTTCTTTATTAACCCGCCGGTAGCCCGCATTAACAGCCAAAAAGGGAAAGTATTCCGTATCTTCCAGACCGACGAGGCCATTAATAAATACCCTAAAGATCGTGAAACCATGCTCTGGTTGAACGTATTAGATATCCCACCTGAATTACCTGAAGATGCGAACAAGAATCAGATAAAAATGGCATTCAGGACGCTGATTAAATTCTTCTACCGTCCGGCAGGTTTGAAAGGAAACCCGATGGAAGCGGCGGATAATTTAACATGGGAATTACAAAAAACCGCGAAAGGCTATGCCGTTACGGGTACGAATAGATCGCCTTATTACGTCAGTATGACGAACGCCTGGCTGCTCAACGCCGAGGGTAAAGAGAGTGAAGTGGAAGGACAGATACTTGCGCCTTACAGCCAACTGACTTACCACTTTCCGCAGGTTAATGCCGTACAGGGGAAAGGCGTATTTAAATACAACTACATTACCGATTTAGGTGCTTATATCAAACGTACTTATACGTTCTAAACGTTAAGGATATTGTTGCCAGGATGGTTGCTGCATGTTCCCTTTTATTAAAAAAGATATAACACAACATCAAATCAAGCGACTTATGACGACCTGGGTTGCTGTTGCGGTACTGTCCTCATTTTCCGCATCGGCGGCGAGTGAAGGCCAGACCATAAATTTTTCTCGTGGGTTTATGAAGTTTTATGATAGCGGAATTGACCTCACGCAGTTCGACGGCAAAGACAAAATCCTGCCCGGCAACTATAAGCTGGAGGTCTACAGCAATCGTACAAAAATTGACGCATGGATGATCACATTCGTTGCGGCGCAAAACGAACAGGGGGTCAACGCCTGCCTGAAACCCGAAATGATCATCCGCTTTGACGTTGATACCTCAAAGCTGCCGGAGAACTGGAAGAACGCAGACTGCATTATCCTGCCGGCGTTAATTCCTGGCGCTACCGTGAAATACAACCAGGACGATGAACAGCTTGACGTCACCATTCCTCAGGCGATGCTGTTAAATACGCCGGTAGGGTATATCAGTCCGGAATTATGGGATGACGGTGTGCCTGCGTTAATGTCTTCCTACACCTTTAGCGCAACCAGCGCGCGCTATCGACCAGGGGAGGATAACTCGAATTACCTCTACGGTAACATGCACAACTCGTTGTCTTTAGGGGCGTGGCGTTTTACAACCTATGACAGCATGATGTCCGGCAGTGATACGAGTGAGTCTGGTATACAACATATTCAGGCTTATGCCGAACGCGCCATTGCGCCGATTAAGTCGACAATTGTGTTGGGCGATCTCAACACCACTGGTGATTTTTTCGATACTACGGCGCTACGGGGTGCGCGCCTGGCGACGGATGATCGGATGTTACCGGATTCCGTGCGTAATTACGCGCCTGTAGTGCGTGGGATTGCGAACAGCAACGCCACGGTTACTATCACGCAGGCGGGGAATACGATTTTCGAAAAAGTCGTCCCACCGGGCGAGTTTGCGATAAGCGATCTGTATGCCACCGGTTACAACGGCGACCTGGAGGTCACCGTCAAGGAAACCAATGGCGATGAAACGCATTTCTCCGTACCGTATTCCAGCGTCCCGCAGTTGCTGCGAGAAGGCTATTCACGCTACTCCGTGTCTGCCGGCGAGATCCGCGACACGTGGCTTTCCGAGGATCCGCAACTGCTGGAAGGGACCATCCAATATGGTCTGCTCAATAACCTCACGGGTTATCTCGGTGGGCAAAGCGCTTTCGACGGCGACTACGCTTCATTAATGGCAGGTTTAGCGGTGAATACCCGCCTCGGCGCGCTGGGTCTTGATGTAACACGGTCTTTTACTCACTTCGACGAGCAGCCGGAGACTCAGGATTGCGGTACGTTTTGCGATATGAGTCTGCGGATAAGTCTGGCGAAGAGCCTGCCGGATATCGGCACCAACTTCAGTTTGGTCGGCTACCGTTATTCGAGCAAAAATTACTACTCCTTGTCCGATGCGATAAGCCTTAAACGCAGCCTTGATACGGGCGATACGGATTACTATCCATCACGCTATCGCGAGCGTCTTGAAGCCAACATCAATCAGACATTACCTCCCGGTTGGGGAAGTTTTTATGTGAGCGGATTTGTTGGCAACGTCTGGAATGATGAGTTAGGACAGAATGAAAAGTCCAACTTTGTCGTTGGGTATAACAACCAGTTTGGCAGAACGACCTGGGGTATCTCGTTTGGCCGCACGCATAGCGAAGATGGCGAACGTGAAGACACGGTTTACCTAAACGTCAGTCTGCCGCTTGGCAACCAGTACGACAGAAACGTGCGCCTCGGCGCTAACTTTAGCTATAACAGCGACGACGCGAATTTCCGTACGTCCCTAAATGGCTCTGCCGGCGAGCGTTCGCAGTTCGGTTTTGGCGGTTACTTCAGCCAGTCAAACCAGCCAGAAACCAACTTCGGTATGAACCTGTCCTATACGGGAGAAAGCGCTTCCGGCGGCGTGACCTACAGCCAGTCCAGAGACAGTTTCATGGCAGGCGTGAACTTCAACGGCGGAATGGTAGTGCACCAGGGCGGGGTTAACTTTGTGCCAATGCTCGCTGATACCATTGGTATTGTTGAAGCGAAAGGGGCTGAAGGATCGCATGTGTATCCGGACTCGAATGCAATCATTAAAGATAATGGATATGGGATTATCAGTTATCTGTCACCCTACAGATACAATGAAGTGTACGCCGATCCTAAAGGTACTCGCTTTGACGTAGAAGTCGATGATACGCGCCGTACAATTGTTCCTACCGCCGGGGCAGCCGTCCTCATAAAAATGGATGCGCAAAAGGATAAGCAAACTTTTGTCCATTTCGTATTGAATACGGGGGAGATTATTCCTTTTGGCGCGCCCATACTCAATGGCGAGGGGGATAATATTGGCATGGTTGGCCAGAATGGTCTTGCTATGGTTTCACTGCAAAAAGGGAAAAATACGCTTTTAATTAAATGGAAAAAACAAAAGCAGTCATTCCAGTGCCGGTCAAGTTATGACGTGACTGAAAAAGAACATAATGCTGATGAATCAGAGAGCGCTTTTAAAGCTGTCGATATTCATTGCGAAAAGGAAGAATTAACAAAATGAAACGGATTTTATCAGGGCTATTGATGTTAGCGGCGGGCATACTGTTTTCGGTCAGTAGTAATCAAGCTTATGCTGCGCTTTGTGAATTAACGTCACCGTTGGCGATGTTGAATATCACAGATGATATTACACTTAAGCCTGCAGAGAAGGGGGCTGCAGGTACTGTACTCTGGAGTAAAACCTTTTCGGTGCCGGATATTAGCTATAAGTGTAATAGCGCTACGCAGTCAACCTGGCATTCCTCTTATACGCGCAATTACATTACCTCGCAGATCGATAATGTCTATGTCACGGAAATTCCGGGTATCGGTATCCGCATGAAGTGGCCTACTCAAGCCGCTGACGCCTGGTTACCCGGTAACTCAGGAGCTGCGGTGACATGTGCTGCCGGATGTTCGATAAAAAATAGCACGGTGCTGGTCGAGTTTGTTCAGACGGGTACGCTCAATGCTGGGGAGAGTTATATTCCGGTAGGAAGCGTTGCAGAGGCCTCGGTTATTCCGACAGCAGATTCCAGCGATAAATTATCCATTTTATCAATTAATTTTGGCACGGCGATTAAAGTTAAACCCTATTCGTGCACTCTTAATCCATCAACAAATTATATCGATTTGGGAACCTATAGTCTGGCTGATTTTGTTAAAGATAATTCGAAGCAAGGGGATAAAAAAGAGTTCACTATTACTGTGGCCTGCCCCGAACCCGCAAACGTCAAGCTGCAGTTTGACACTGTGATTAACTCACAGTTCGCTTCTCTCACAGGGGTACTGGGTGTTGAGACAGGCGAGGGATACGCGGAAAATTTTGCGATACGTCTTTATGAAAAAAGCCGTTACAGCTCTACTGCGCTAACGCTTGGACAAGCTAAAGAGTACCCGGTCACATCAATGCTGACCAATACCTATCAGGCACAAATATATGTGCCGGCCAACATCCAGCGCGATTCGCAGCTGACAGCCGGAAAAGTTGTGGGCGTTGTTGTATACACAATGATTAATTAAATATAATATCAGGGAATGATGTGATGATATATTCACGCTTTTTATTAAAACAGATGGTTTTAATTGTGCCACTTTTACAAGTGGCACATGCCGCTATGCTTCCCGGTCAGCAAAATAAGCAAGAACTGGACAGACTCGAAAGACAAAGTAATCAGTTTTTAATTGAAGAGGCGAAACGTACAGAAGCGCTTTTGCAAAAACAAAGAGCGCTGCGCGGTAGCGAAGAAGAAGGCGGGCTGCTGGCTGATTCACAGTGGAAATTTAAAGTCGATAAAATTGTCATTCTGGATGACGATCGGTTCGACAGCTCGCCGCAACGAGAAGAAATCGTTCAGCGCTATGTGGGAAAGGAACTGGGAAAAGCCGAAATTTTTTCGTTGGTCAAAGAACTGACGGATTTTTATATTGCTCGTGGCTATGCTACAACCCTTATAAGTATTGAACCTGGTAATATTAAAAGCGGCTCGTTAACGCTTCGTGTACTGTGGGGAAAGATTAACGATTTTAAAGTGAACGGTCAAGAACCTTCATTTCGTGAACACATGCGTTTATTTACCGCCTATCCCTTTGCCAAAGGGAAGGTGCTCAATATGCAGGATATTGACCAGAGCGTGGAAAATTTATTACGCGTATCGGATGCTGACAATATTCATGTTCAGCCCTCGGTGATTAATGGCTATTCCGATCTCAATTTACTGCATCAGCCATCATTTCCGGTATCTCTCACCGCAGGTCTCAATAACTCGGGCACTCAGGCGGAGGGCTGGCAGCAATACTATGGCAGTTTTACCGGTAAAAATATTGCCGGGCTAAATGATATTTTTAATGCTTATTACTCCTGGAACAACCTTAATAATCCGGATGACAAACAGGACTCCTGGTCTTTTAGCTATGGTGTCCCATTGGGATATTGGGGATTTGATGCGAATTACTATAAATCTCAATACACTAAAAGCATTGATGGTGGGTACGACATTTATGAGTCAGACGGAAACTCAGAACGCGCGTCACTGCGTGTAAGCCGTATGCTTATGCGTGGTGCAACCGGTAAAACAAGCGCGTGGATGAAAGTTGAGCGCCGGGATAACTACAATGGAATTGAACATTCGCAAATCGATGTCAGTTCAAAAAAATACACCTCGCTTGCTTCTGGCCTGACGTACGTCGGCGCGTTGGGCGGTGGTTGGGTCTATGGTGATATTGGCGTAACGGCTGGGGTTCCATGGTTTGGTTCGGCCTGGAAAGGCGATCCGGACCTGGAGGGTTTTGACCTCAATTATATTAAATATAACGGCATTGTCAGCTGGACTCGCCCTCTTTATAAAGTGGGAAGGCTGGGGGTTACGTATGAATTAAACAGTGGCTTCCAGTATTCGCCAGATGTGCTGGTGAGTGACGCAAAAGTCACAATTGGCGATGAATATACGGTTCGGGGCTTCAAAGACGATAATGTAATGAGCGATAGCGGAGCATGGATCGCAAATACTCTGCAATTCCCTTTTGATGTGGGTGTGGCTGGTGTTTATCAGTTGACGCCTTATATGGGCTACGATCTCGGATTCACTAAAGATAATTGTCCTGAGGGTGTCGATGCGTGTGATGGGCAGTTCATGATGGGCGCGTCAGTAGGTATCAAAGCAAGCGGTAAATATTTCTCCTCCTATGTTATGGCAGGTTGGCCCATCAGAAAACCAGATTCAATGGATGAACAGACTGTAGATGATGCAGTTGTCTATTACAAAACGGAAATTACTTTTTAATTTAGGGACACATTATGAATCGACAAAATGTTAAAGCTGAGAAGTTGAATGCCAGCAATTTGCATAAAAAACTTGGCCCATTATATCTGTCATTGGCGAGTATTTTATCGCCTGCCGTTGAAGCAGCCACCACACCGGACAATCGTCAATCGAACGGTCCCACGATGGGCCAGACGGCGAATGGCACGCCGTTGATTAATATCGCTAACCCTAATGCGAAGGGCGTTTCATTAAATAAATTCACTGAATTTAACGTTGACCAGAAAGGCGTTGTCTTTAATAACAGCATGCAAGAAGGCGTGACCAAAATTGGAGGTTACGCGGTTAAAAATGGTCAACTGCAGCAGGAAGCCAGTGCGATTATCAGCGAAGTCACAGGTGCGAAGGCCTCGTATATTAATGGCACGATGGAAGTTTTCGGTAAAAAAGCCGACATTATTATTGCGAACGAAAATGGTATTAGCGTCAACGGCGCGACGACCATTAACGCCAATAGTCTGACCCTCAGCACCGGTAAAGTACAGGCAAATCAGGACGGTACTTATAAACTTGCCGTCGATAAGGGAAACATCACCGTCACCGGGCAGGGTATTAACACTGAAGGCTTAAGCTATTTTGATATCGTCAGCCGCAGCGCCCAGCTTGAAGGCGAAATTGCCGGTAAGGCAGACCTGAAGGTTTTGGCCGGACAGAACGACTATGAGCTTGCCAGCCGTAGCCATACCGTTCGTAGCCAGGGCGATGGGCAGGGGCCTGCTGTTGCTATCGATGGTAGCGCGCTGGGTTCCATGTACGGCGGTAAAATTCAGTTAATCAGCACCGAATCTGGCGCGGGTGTGCGCCACGCAGGTGGTATTATTTCCAGCGGTGATTTAGAGATTAGCGCCGACGGGGATATCACGCTGGCCAGTCTGCACAGCGATAAAAATATTACGCTAAACGGCAACAATATTGCGACCACCAAATCCAGCAATAGCGCGATGGGCGTTGAAGCGCAAAATGACATTGTGTTTAATGCGCTTGCTGGCGTTACCCTCAATAACGATGTGATTTCCTCTGCGGGTAAGATCCGTATTGACGCCAGTTCGCTGGTGCAAAATGCCGCCTCGCTGATTACCAACGCGACGGCGACGACCTCTGTACCAGCCATCCAGATCAACGTTGCCGGACAATATACGCTGAATGGCAAACTCCAGGCGCTGGATGCAAATGGCAATATCATCAGCAATGGCGTTGTGACGCTGAAAAAGGGTGACTTCGTCGTCCTGGTGGACGGCAAGGAAGTCGCGTTCAGCTCACTGGTATCGGATGTTCAGGTTATCAGCCACAGCGGAGATATTCAGATTACCGCTGGCAGTATGACCAATAACGGCGGCTCTGTACTGGCGAAAAAAGGCACTTTGCAGGTTAATCTGACTGGCGCGTTTGAAAGCAGCGGTGCCGTTAACGCCAGCGGCAATATCGTTATCGCTTCCGGATCGGCGAAAAATAATGGCGTGATCTATGCGTCTGGCACCCAGACGCTCACCGTTGGCGACCTGGATAACAGCGGCCGAATCTTTGCCGATAAAAAACTGGTGATGAATGCCAGCGCCCTCAATAACAAAGGGGTAATCGGCGTCACGCAAGGGGAAATGCAGCTTGCCAGCCGCGGAAACCTTATCAATAGCGGTACGATCAGTAGCGACGATGCAACCATCGATGTAAGTGCTGAAGGCGATATCGACAACAGCGGCAATATCATCAGCAATAAAAATGACGTTACCGTCACTGCGAAAGGCAAGTCGCTGAAAAATACCGGCACCATTGAAGGCCGCAGTATCGCGCTAACGACTTCTGATGCAGATGCCACTCTTGAAAACGGCGGCACCGTGAATGCTAAACAGAAAGTTCAGGTGAAGACCGCGAAGCTAAGCAATGCTGGCGGTACGCTCAGTTCGTCGGGCGATATGGAATTGAAGGTGAGCAAGCAGCTCGCCAACACCAGCGGCGGTGAAATTCTGGCGGCGGGTAAACTGTCACTGGATGGCGAAAACGTGACGACAGTGGTGAATGACGATGCCGGTTGGATCCAGGGCAAGTCCGTTTCGTTGACCAATCTTGCGTCGCTGTCTAATACCCAGGATGGGGTTATCTTAGCCACGGAAGATCTTACGCTTACCGGTATTAATACGCTGACGAATGATGCATCGACAATTCAGGCGACGACGCTCCTGCTCGATCAGATTGATACGCTTAATAACGTCAATACCGGGACAATCTACAGCGGTGATAGCCTGCAATTGTCGAATATTGAATCCCTTAAAAACGATAATTCCCAGCTGATTGCCGAAGGCGCTCTTTCACTCAGCCATCTGTCCGACATTTCAAACCAGAATGGCGCGGTGGTGGTCAGTGGCACGCAGCTTGCCATCAACAATGTTGATTCATTAACCAACAGCGGTGGCGCGGTGATTCAGGCAGGTGGCGCGCTCAATATAACTTCCGTTGATACGCTGAATAACGCTTCCGACGCTTCCATTGTGGCGTCAGGCGATATGACGTTTGACGGCGTTCGGGAACTGACTAACCAGGCTGTCATCCTTAGCAACAGTGCGATCACCCTGCAAAATGGCGATACGCTTAAAAATGAAGGCGTTGTACAGGCCGGAACCGATCTGATTATCCGCAATATCAGAAACCTGATTAACCAGGGGAGCGACCATGTGTTAATGGCCTTGCGTAACCTGACGATTGAAGATGTGGATGCCCTGACCAACGCCGACCAGGCCGTGATTACAGCAAGTATGCATACTGTACTCAATGCGATCGGTCTGCTGACGAACCTGTCAGGTTCCTTGATTCAGGCGGTTGACGGTACGCTGACTATCGCCGCGGATACCTTGACCAACAGCGGCGGCACGGGGGAGTACGCATCAACTCTGGTCGCGGGCGGCGACCTGACTATCGATGCTAATAATCTGACGAATGATGATGGCGGCGCTATTGTCTCGTCTGATAATAACCTGACGCTGAATATTGCGCAGGGTTTAAATAACACAAATTCGGCGGTAATCGTCGGTGGCCGAACCACCACGCTGAACGTGACGAACGGTGATATTAACAACAGCGCTGATTCGCTTATCGCCGGTTATGATATTAACGTCAACGCCAGGGCTATGGCGAATGACGACAACTCGTCTATTGTTGCCGATCGCGATCTGACGCTCAAACTGGCCAGCATGAATAATACCTCTGGTATTCTGGAAGCCGGGCGGATTTTGTCTCTTGATCTCGACGCCAGTTTGACCCTTGACAATCTTAGTAAAAACATTCGGGCAGGAAGTGAGCTGAACATTTCGACGCAGGGTGATTTTACGAACAATGCCATGCTGGAAATCATCGGTGATATGAACGTGGACGCCGAAGGCGACTTCGTCAATAACATGTCCATCGTCACCGGCGGTGATTTAGATATTAATGCGAAGAATGTGACTAATGGCGCGCAAAGTCTGCTGTGGACAATGGGCGATTTGAGTCTTGAAGCGCGCAACGGACAGTTTATCAATGCCGTTGGCGGCAATGTGCTTAGCATGGGTGATTTGTCGATTATCGCGAAAGAAATCTGGAACCAGGCGGGGATAATCCGGTCAGAAAAAAATATTAATCTTGATGCTGAAGTCATTACCAATGAAAGCACCTACAGCGGTGATGAAATTTCAATCACTGGCTCGCAGATTGCAACTGTATCGTATGAGACGATCGAACATGCAATGACGAAATCTTATACGCATATTGGGTTATATATGCCGACCGTCACATCCGGTCTGCAACTGGAAAACCAGGCGGAGATCAGCGCAGGTGGCAATATCAATATCAACCAGCGTGATATTTACGATACCCACGATGTGATTAATACCGGTGGTCTGATTCAGGCGGCGAAAGATATCACCATCACGGGTAACGTCTATAACTCGCCGCGCTATGGCGAACTTACGCTTTACGATTACTTGCAACTTCCGCTCAGCAAGGAAGGCTCCATTACCTATCGCTGGGAGCTTGCATCAGAGCACCAGTCGAGCTGGGAATTCGATACGCTTTATCAATTCCTTGACTTTGAATTTGGCGGGGGCAGTGCGGCAAACAAAATTGACACAAAAGGGGGCGGCACTGATGCGGAAAAAGAGCTCTGGTTTAATGCAGTAGTGATGTTAGGTAATCAATCAACATTATTTAACAGCATGATGATCCGAATTTTCGGCGAAAACTGGCAAACGTCTAATTATAACAAATTGTGTAATATTTGGGCGCAACAAACCGCATCAGACAATGCAGGGCTGAAGGCCAATAAAACCTATTATGTGCCGCAGGAAAAAGGCGAAATCACCGCTGGCGGCAACTTCACGCAGAATGGTGGGGTGCTGGATAATGGTATTGCCGGGGCAGGGGTGATTAACGCCAACGCCAATATCAGCGATGTTGATGTAGGTGATTATACCGTTGACACCGTTATTGCGGGCTATGATGTTAACGTCAATACCAAAACTATTGATGAGCTGTCCATGGGTATCAGCCCCATGCCGACCATCAAAGATATGATCTCGATCCCGGGAATGTTTGAAATCTCCACCGATTTCAAGAAAACCACAGAAGCGGCGAAAAATGGCGAGGATTATCCGGGACCCGCTAACAATATCGTGCCGATTTTTGAAACCCGTCCATCGATGATAGACCAGAGCGGTTATACCGGATCGGACTATTTCTTTGATCAGGTGGGTTACGATCCGCAACAGCCGGTCAATGTGATCGGCGACAATTATTTTACCTCTGAGCTGATTCGCCGCGAAATTTCCGCTTCGGTTGGCAGCTTCTTCTCAATTCGCGACGGCCTGGAGGGCGATGCGCTTGTCCAGGCATTAATGGATAACGCAGGTGAAGCGGCGAAGGATAGCGAGCTTGGCCTGGTGGTTGGCGAACCGTTATCTCAGGAGCAGCGTAGCAATCTGGATAAAGATATCGTCTGGTTTGTTAACCAAAATGTAAACGGTGTGGATGTATTGGTTCCGGTTGTTTATCTGTGCCCGGAAACGCTGCGTCAGATGGAAAGCGGCGACGTTAACGGCGGCAGCGCGACAATCCATGCTGGTAATGACATGAACGTTGATGCCAGTGAAATCAACAATATGAATGGCTCAATTTCGTCTGGCGGCGACATGACGCTGGTCTCTGACGGTGATATTAATAACGTCAGTAACGGTATGAACTCCGGTATTTCCGCGGGTGGCGATATGAGCATGACGACCACCAATGGCGATATCAACAATAATGGCGCGGCTATCAGTGCCGACGGTGATATTGCGATGAGCGCTGAAAATGGCGATATCACCATGACGGCAAGCGTGGGTCGGGGTGAAGATGGCAAGCAGATTATTCATGCCTACGACGATGGCGTGACTGCTGGCGGTAGCATCAGCATGGAAGCGAAATCAATCACCTCAAACGCGTCAGATATTACCGCGGGTCAGGATGTCAATATGAAGGCCACAGAGGGGGACGTGACCTTCAACGACCTGCATGAAATTGATGCGACCCGCACCATTGATAACGATGTGCAAAATGCCTTTAATTTCTCGTTATCAGATACCTCCACCACGACGGGCACCGCTATTGGCAGTAATGTGTCGGCTGGCGGGAATATGAACATTGAGGCTAAAAATGATGTTGTGATGGAAGGCGGCACCTATTCTGCGCAGACCGGCTCGATCTCGGCAGAAAACAATGTCACGATTAAAACCTCAGAGGATGTCTCTCATTCGGAAGAGCACACCTCCAGCCGCGAATTCCGTATGGGGGCTGGAGTCAGCGGTGGTGGCCAGACAGTGGAAACGGATTATGGCACGATGTCGGGTGGGTCTAATACAACCACGACAGGCGATTACGTTAGTGCCGGTTCACAATCCGATACGTCGGCTATCGGTAAAAAGCCTGGACGCGCGCCGGTAAACGATACCGCGGGTTTCAGTCTCGAATTTAATTCTCAAAGTGATTCTACCGTTACTGACAGTAAAAAGAATACGAATGCCTCAATCAGTTTTGCCGAGTCGGGATCGATCAACGCCAATAAAACCGTGGATATCGGTGGGGCTGACCTGAGCGCGGGCGACTCTCTGAGTATTAATGCAGAAGATGTCACCAGCACTAAATACCTCGATGAAGAGAAGACCACCACCACGCATAAAGAGATGAATTTCGGTATTTCTGGCGAAGCGCACAGTACCCTTGCCGATTCCGCCGATAAGGCCGGTAACCTGGTCGAGAAATCGCAGGATGGCCAGGAGCTTAATGCGGGGACCACAGCCGCAGAAGTGCTTGGCGATGCGTCGAATTTGTTACTTAACGATATTGCGGGCGCGTCCATAACGATTGGCGGCGGTTCGAAGAAATCGACATCCACTACCGAAACGACCTCGGAAAATATCACCAACATTAATGCGAAAAATATCTCTATCAATACTAAAAAAGACACCACCCTCAATGGTGTCGATATTAAGGGCGAGGAGGTAGAAATTAACGCCGGTGGCGACGTGTCGATGAATGCGGCGAAATCGACTTCCAGCTATTCCAACTCCAGCGAAGAACATTCTGGAGGGGTCACGGCAGGCGTTGGTGTGGATCTGACCGGAATCAGCGGCGGTGCGTCCGTTGACTACAGCGGTAATAAAGAAAATGGTTCCGGTGACTCTACCACCTACACCAACAGCACTATTACCGCCGATAACGTGAAGATCAAAACTGGCGGCGATATGTCCATGACCGGGGCAAATATCGAGGCCAATACCGCGGATGTCGACGTGGCAGGGGATCTGGATATTACCTCCGTCCAGGATACGGTTCATACCGAAAATGCCCGACAGAACTGGGGAGCGTCGGTGGGTGTCGCCGTATCGGGTAAAGGGGTTACGCCTACCGCTGCGGTAAACGCGGGTGGTGGCTCCGAAGCGCATGACGCAGCGACCACGGCAAAACAATCTGGCATTCACACGAATGGCGAAGTGAACGTGAAAACCGGCGGCGACCTGAACATGACAGGGGCGAATATTGTCTCTGAAGAGGGTACCGGTTCCGTGAACGTGGCTGGCGACATTAACGCCCGGACCCTCGAAGACAGTGTGGAACAGGATGGTCTGTACGGTGGCGGTGGTGTGGGTATCGGTGGCGTGCCGGGCAAGAAAGGCGGCGTGCCATCGGCAAACCTTTATGTTGATACGGTTGATGAAATTCATCGTGATGAAACGCAAAAATCGACCATTTCCGTTGGTGATATCACCAGTAAAGGCACGACCGGCGAGATCAATACCAATAAAGACGAAATGTCTGTCGTCACGCGTGATGAGAAGGAAGCGGGCAACAATATCTCCTTTACGCTGGCCGATCCGGGCATCGGTAAGAAAAATAAAGGCAGCTATGACCTTGATACGCCAGATGCGCCTAAGAACAAAGGCAACGGTAGCACCGGCGAGAAAAAGACAGATTTCACTCCGGGCAAACCGCCGCGTAGCGAAGACGTTCCGGCCGTCACGCCGCAGAAGTCAGAGGATCTGAAACCGGCGCCGAAACCGGCAGACAGCGAAACGAAGACGGACACCACGCCGTCGCAGACCGCGCACAGTGAAGACGTTCCGGCCGTCACGCCGCAGAAGGCAGACGATCTGAAACCGGCGCCGAAACCGGCAGACAGCGAAACGAAGACGGACACCACGCCGTCGCAGACCGCGCACAGTGAAGACGTTCCGGCCGTCACGCCGCAGAAAGCAGACGATCTGAAACCGGCGCCGAAACCGGCAGACAGCGAAACGAAGACGGATACCACGCCGTCGCAGACCGCGCACAGTGAAGACGTTCCGGCCGTCACGCCGCAGAAAGCAGACGATCTGAAACCGGCGCCGAAACCGGCAGACAGTGAAACGAAATCGGACACCACGCCGACGCCTGCCGCGGCTGATACTACGACGCCGACTAAGAAATGGCCTGTTCCGAATACGAACTACCCGACGCTGTCTCCAGGTTCCGCAACCGGCAAAACCGGAATGGACACGCCGAAGACGCCGAAGCACAAGCAGTGGAACGGTGACATGACCAACGGCGTGGCGCCATCTTCCGGCAACGGCGACAGTGCGAAGCTGTCCCCGGGATCGTCTACCGGTCAGACCGGAATGGATATGCCGAAAACGCCGGAGCACAAGCAGTGGAACGGTGACATGACCAACGGTGTGGCGCCATCTTCCGGCAACGGCGACAGTGCGAAGCTGTCCCCGGGATCGTCTACCGGTCAGACCGGAATGGATATGCCGAAAACGCCGGAGCACAAGCAGTGGAACGGCGACATGACCAACGGCGTGGCGCCGTCTTCCGGCAACGGCGACAGTGCGAAGCTGTCCCCGGGATCGTCTACCGGTCAGACCGGGATGGATATGCCGAAAACGCCGGAGCACAAGCAGGCGAACGGTGACATGACCAACGGCGTGGCGCCGTCTTCCGGCAACGGTGACAGCGCGAAGCTGTCCCCGGGATCGTCTACCGGTCAGACCGGGATGGACATGCCGAAAACGCCGGAGCACAAGCAGGCGAACGGTGACATGACCAACGGCGTGGCGCCGTCTTCTGGTGATGGCAGTGACGTGAAGCTTTCTCCTGGGTCTGCAACCGGTCAGACGGGTATGGACATGCCGAAAACGCCGGAACACAAGCAGTGGAATGGCGACATGAGCATGTCCGGCGTTACGCGCCAGAGCGACATGCCGCGCTGGGTACCTCTGATGCGTGAAACCACCATCGACGCCTACGCAACTGTCATCATTCAATTTGATCACTCGCTCTTGAGCTAAGTCGTCCCTTTCCCCGCCATATCGTCTGGCGGGAATTTACACATTACCCCCTTAGGCCGTCTGTATTTACAGATGGCCTTTTTTTTGCGCGATTAATGCGTAACGGCTTCAGGGAAATGGATAGTTTTTTAATGATGGCAATAGCATATTTGTGATCATCATTGCAAAATGAACATTAATTCATATTCAAAAAATGCAGTTCATATCACGTAATTACGGTTGCTTTTTAATTTTTTGTTTTTATCTCATTGTTTTTATTTGCTTTTATCAAACGCGCTTCTTTTTCGCCCTGACGTTGACCCCTGTTGCTTTCATTTTATCGCGCGCGTATTTTATTTTCAGCGCAAAATTGTACCCTAAAAATAAAATAAGGATTACGTATGCGGTTGATTGATTATTTTCCTGAAGCATCTATCTCGATAAAGTCATCGGTAGAAAACTGGCAGCAGGCTATTGATTTTTGCATGTCTTCTCTGCTGACTCATCATTATATTAATTCAAATTATATTCAGGCTATTAAAGATTCGACTCTCAGCAACGGCCCCTATTATATTCTGGCCCCCGGCGTGGCTATGCCTCATGCGCGACCAGAGTGCGGAGCGTTAAAAACAGGAATGTCGTTAACGTTACTCAAACAGGAAGTGCAGTTCAGTGAAGGTGAAGAAGGTATCAGGTTATTAATCGGTTTATCGGCAGCAAATGCCGATTCACATATTGAAGCTATCCAGGCATTAAGCGAGCTGTTATGTGAAGAACAAACGATAAACGCGCTGTTAGCGGCAAAGTCAGAAAAACAGTTAGCGGATATTATCGCTCACGCATAATTATTCTCTCCTTGACAGGATATTAATATGGAACACAAGTCTGCTCGTGCTAAGGTCCAGGCTTTTGGCGGGTTTTTGACTGCAATGGTCATCCCGAATATCGGCGCCTTTATTGCCTGGGGTTTTATTACCGCATTATTTATTCCAACCGGATGGTTGCCGAATGAACATTTCGCCAAAATTGTCGGCCCGATGATTACCTATTTACTGCCGGTGATGATTGGTTCGACCGGTGGACATCTGGTGGGGGGTAAACGGGGAGCGGTGATGGGAGGCATTGGTACGATTGGCGTCATTATTGGCGCGGATATCCCAATGTTCCTCGGTTCAATGATCATGGGACCGCTAGGCGGGCTGGTGATTAAATATATTGACCGACTGCTGGACAGGCGCATTCCTGCCGGTTTTGAAATGGTGATTAATAACTTCTCCCTGGGAATCGCCGGGATGATCTTGTGTCTGCTGGGGTTTGAGGTCATTGGCCCGGCGGTACTGGTTGCCAATAACTTTGTGAAGGAGTGTATTGAATCGTTGGTACATGCGGGCTACCTGCCGCTACTGTCGTTAATTAATGAACCAGCAAAAATCCTTTTTTTAAACAATGCGATTGACCAGGGCGTTTATTATCCACTGGGTATGCAGCAAGCCTCGGAGACAGGAAAATCCATTTTCTTTATGGTGGCGTCTAACCCGGGTCCGGGTCTGGGTTTACTGCTTGCGTTCACCTTGTTTGGTAAAGGGATGGCGAAGAAGTCTGCACCCGGCGCCATGATCATCCATTTCCTGGGCGGTATCCATGAACTGTATTTCCCGTATGTGCTGATGAAACCGTTGACGCTGATCGGCATGATTGCGGGCGGGATGAGCGGAACGTGGGTCTTTAATGTATTAGGCGGCGGGCTGGTCGCCGGGCCGAGCCCTGGGTCGATTTTCGCTTACCTGGCGCTGACGCCGAAGGGGGCTTTCCTGGCGACGATTGCCGGTGTTACGGCGGGAACGCTGGTGACCTTTGTGGTGACCTCTTTCATATTAAAAATGGAAAAAAATAGCGCTGGCGAAAGTGAAGATACCTTCAGTGATTCCACGAAAGCTGTCAAGGCAATGAAGCAGGAGGGTAAATTCTCTTACCGTGATGTGAAACGAATAGCATTTGTTTGCGATGCGGGAATGGGGTCGAGCGCTATGGGGGCAACGACGTTTCGTAAACGCCTGGAAAAAGCGGGATTAACGGTCGATGTCAAACATTATGCGATCGAAAATGTTCCCGAGGATGCCGATATTATCGTGACGCATGCCAGCCTGGAGGGGCGCGTTAAACGGGTTAGCGACAAACCCGTCGTTCTGATTAAAAACTATATTGGTGACCCGTTGCTCGACGATTTATTTCATCACCTTACGACGAAGTAATATTTCTGGTTTCTGGAGTAAATATGAAAACGAAAGTGGCAGCCATCTATGGCAAGCGGGATGTCCGTATCCGTGAATTTGAACTACCTGACATTACGGATAATGAATTATTAGTCAGCGTTATTTCTGACAGCGTCTGTTTGTCTACCTGGAAAGCGGCAACATTAGGCAGCGAACATAAACGTGTGCCAGATGATCTGGAGAATCATCCGGTGATTACCGGCCATGAATGTGCCGGGATCATTGTCGAAGTCGGGAAAAATCTAACCGATAAATATAAAAAGGGCGAGCGCTTCGTTTTACAACCCGCAATGGGCTTGCCGAGTGGTTATTCTGCCGGATACAGCTATGAATATTTTGGCGGTAATGCGACGTATATGATTATCCCGGAGATCGCGATTAAGTTGGGCTGCGTTTTACCCTATCACGGCTCTTATTTCGCCGCCGCATCGCTGGCGGAACCGATGTGCTGCATAATTGGCGCTTATAACGCCAATTATCACACTACGCCTTACGTTTACGAGCACCGGATGGGCATTAAACCCGGCGGCAACATCGCGCTATTAGCCTGTGCCGGGCCGATGGGGATAGGCGCCATTGACTATGCCATTAATGGCGGGATCCAGCCGTCGCGGGTCGTGGTGGTGGATATCGATGAAACGCGACTGGCCCAGGCCAGCCGCTTGCTAACGGTTGAGCACGCGGCCAGTAAAGGCATCGAGCTTATTTATGTGAATACCGCCGGAATAAAAGAGCCCGCAGCCATGCTTCGCGAACTCACGGACGGTAGCGGTTTTGATGACGTATTTGTCTATGCTGCTGTTCCGGCCCTTGTCGAACTGGCGGATGAGCTTCTCGCGGAAGACGGTTGCCTGAACTTTTTTGCCGGGCCGACGGACAGTCGCTTCAGGGTGCCATTCAACTTTTACAACGTGCATTACAACAGTACTCACGTGGTTGGAACATCCGGCGGTTCCACCGACGATATGAAAGAGGCGATTGCATTAAGCGCTACGGGACAACTGCAACCGTCTTTTATGGTCACCCATATCGGCGGGCTGGATGCGGTGCCGGATACGGTCCTCAATCTTCCCGATATTCCGGGCGGCAAAAAGCTGATTTATAACGGCGTCACGATGCCGCTGACGGCGATCGCTGATTTCGCGGAAAAAGGCAAAACCGATCCGTTGTTTCGTGAACTGGCGCGTCTGGTTGAAGAGACGCACGGTATCTGGAACGAAAAGGCTGAGAGATTCCTGCTGGCGCAATTTGGCGTGGACGTAGGGGAGGCTGCTGCATGATCTCTCTGACATGGCCGCTATTTCGCACAACGGAACGGGCGGCGCTGGCAGCCTGGCCGCAAACCGGATGCGGCGACAAAAACCGGATCGATGGTCTCGCGGTCAGCGCGATGCGACAGGCTCTGAACGAGGTGGCTATCCGTGGGAGAATTATCATTGGCGAGGGGGAAATCGATTGTGCGCCGATGTTATGGATCGGTGAGGAGGTCGGAACAGGCAGCGGGCCGGAGGTGGATATCGCTGTCGATCCTATTGAAGGAACCCGTATGGTCGCAATGGGGCAGAGCAATGCGCTGGCGGTCATGGCTTTCGCCCCGCGCGGCAGTTTGCTTCACGCACCTGACATGTATATGAAAAAGCTGGTTGTTAATGCCCAGGCAAAAGGCGCGATCGATCTGGCGCTTCCGTTAGCCGACAATTTACGCAATGTGGCGGCGGCGCTGGGAAAACCGCTGGATCGCTTGCGCATGGTCACGCTGGACAAACCCCGGCTTCATCCGGCGATTGCCGAGGCAACACAGCTCGGCGTAAAGGTTTTTGCCCTGCCCGATGGCGATGTGGCGGCCAGCGTTCTGACCTGTCTGCAGGACAATCCGTATGACCTGATGTATACGCTCGGCGGTGCGCCGGAAGGGGTGATTTCCGCCTGTGCGGTAAAAGCGCTCGGGGGCGATATGCAGGCAGAGCTGATCGACTTTTGTGAAGCGAAAGGCGATACCGCAGATAATCGCGTGATCGCTGTCCGTGAACGACAACGCTGTGCGGAGATGGGCGTCGAGATTAACCGCGTCTATGCGATCGACACGTTAGTAAAGGGAAATGACATTCTCTTTAGTGCAACGGGCGTGACGGGGGGCGACCTTCTGAAGGGGATCCAACAGGTTGCGAAGGGTGTGCGCACGCAAACTTTACTGATCGGCGGCGCGGATCGAACGTGTAATATAATAGACTCTCTGCATTCATGGTGATTTATCGGGACACAAATGACGACGCTGACAGAAGACGATGTGCTTGAGCAACTGGACGCTCAGACCAATTTACTTTCGTTTATGACGACGGCACATGACATTTTGCTTCAGGGCATTAAACGCTTTCTGCCGTCGCTGTTTGTCGATAATGATGAAGAGATCGTGGAGTATGCAGTGAAGCCGTTACTCGCGCAGAGTGGGCCGCTTGATGATATCGACGTTGCGTTACGCCTGATTTATGCGTTGGGAAAAATGGAAAAATGGCTGTATGCCGACATCACCCATTTTTCCCAGTTTTATCGCTACCTTAAGGAACAGGACACGATCCCGGGCTTTACGGATGACATCACCTGGGATTTCGTCAGTAACGTAAACAGTATTACCCGTAATGCAACCTTATATGGCGCGCTTGAGTCGATGAAGTTTGCCGACTTCGCCACCTGGTCCGAGGTTCGCTTTACCGGCATGATCAAGACGGCGATGACGCTGGCGGTAACGACAATTTTAAAGGAATTAACGCCGTGAAAATCGGACTGACGGTTAATGGGCTGGACGTTACCGCGCATTACCACGACGATGAAATTGAAATCGTCCATAAACCCCTGTTGCGACAGCTGGCGAAAATAAACGCTGCGCATACTGAACAACGAACCCTTATTTTTCTCTGCGCCCCTCCCGGGACCGGCAAATCCACGCTAACCACATTTTGGGAGTATCTCTGTCAACAGGACGCCAGTCTGCCAACGATCCAGACTCTGCCGATGGATGGCTTTCATCATTACAACGCGTGGCTGGAGGCGCATAACTTGCGAGCCAGTAAAGGCGCGCCGGACACCTTTGACGTGGATAAACTGGCGCGCAATCTGCGTCAGATCAGGGAAGCGGAAGGCACCTGGCCGCAGTACGATCGGCAAACCCATGAGCCGGTTGAAAATGCCATCCCGGTAACCGCGCCGTTGGTGATTGTTGAAGGAAACTGGCTTTTGCTGAAGGAACCGCGTTGGCAGACGCTGGCGGAGTTTTGCGATTATTCGATCTTTATACGCGCACCGGAAGAGGCGCTTCGATCGCGCCTGATCGCCCGTAAACTGGCGGGAGGATCGTCTCAGGGTGATGCCGAAGCGTTCTATGAACGCACTGATGGGCCGAACGTGCGTCGGGTTCTGCAAAACAGTCGACCGGCCGACCTTACGTTAGTCATGACGCCGACAGGTGAGTATCGGCTCTGCTAAGAGGGCCGCCTGGCGTACGATTCCTGGAATCGGCGCCGGGGCAACCGCTATTACTCCTGGGTGGAATAATTTCTGCGAACCAGGGGCGTGAAATGTGATGTAAGTCATATAGCTGGCTTAATCAGCTGGACAATCATTCCTTTTATTCCTCGTTTCGCTTATTCTAGCTGAAGCGTTTCAGTCGATTAAATGTTCGACAAATAATCAATCAGTCGCAGTTTGCGACAGGTAAGGTTTCCCTGAACGATGCGCTGGATTACTCTGTCAGCCACATCTGAATCAGGATAGCCTTGCAGGAGATCTATGACCGTACGCGTAGCGATTAATGGCTTCGGTCGCATCGGACGTAACGTGGTTCGTGCTTTATACGAATCCGGACGTCGGGCGGAAATCACCGTGGTGGCCATCAACGAACTGGCGGATGCCGCAGGCATGGCGCATTTGTTGAAATATGACACCAGCCATGGACGTTTTGCATGGGACGTTCGCCATGAGCGCGAGCAGCTCATTGTCGGCGACGATTCGATCCGCATCCTGCATCAGCCTTCGCTTGCCGCGTTGCCCTGGCGTGAACTGGGCGTTGATATTGTCCTCGACTGCACGGGCGTATACGGCAGCCGCGAACACGGCGAAGCGCATATCGCCGCAGGCGCGAAGAAAGTGCTCTTTTCACATCCTGGCAGCCACGATCTCGACGCCACCGTTGTGTTTGGCGTCAATCAGGATCGCCTGCGGGCACAAGACCGCATTGTGTCAAACGCGTCCTGCACGACGAACTGCATCATTCCCGTCATCAAATTATTAGATGATGCCTATGGCATCGAGTCTGGTACGGTGACCACAATACACTCCGCCATGCACGATCAGCAGGTTATCGATGCATACCATCCTGACCTGCGGCGTACGCGTGCGGCGAGTCAGTCGATCATTCCGGTCGATACCAAACTGGCGGCAGGCATTACCCGTATTTTTCCGCAGTTTAACGATCGTTTTGAGGCCATTGCGGTGCGTGTTCCTACGATAAACGTCACGGCAATCGACTTAAGCGTCACGGTGAAGAAACCGGTAAAAGCCAATGAAGTCAACCAGTTGCTGCAAAAAGCGGCACAAGGTGCATTTCATGATATAGTTGACTATACGGAATTACCGTTGGTCTCAGTAGATTTTAACCATGACCCGCACAGCGCCATCGTCGATGGCACACAAACGCGAGTCAGTGGTGGGCACCTGATAAAGACGCTGGTCTGGTGCGATAATGAATGGGGCTTTGCTAACAGAATGCTCGACACCACGTTAGCCATGGCCGCTATTGGTTTCAGGTAAAGCGCGTAAGCGCTTGCAAAACTTTAAGAATCAACGAGAGGATTCACCATGTCTGTAATCAAGATGACCGATCTGGATCTTGCTGGTAAACGCGTTTTCATCCGTGCGGATCTGAACGTGCCAGTTAAAGAAGGGAAAGTAACCAGCGACGCGCGTATCCGTGCTTCCCTGCCGACTATCGAACTGGCGCTGAAACAGGGTGCGAAAGTGATGGTCACTTCCCACCTGGGTCGTCCTACCGAAGGCGAGTACAACGAAGAATTCTCTCTGCTGCCGGTTGTTAACTACCTGAAAGACAAACTGTCCAACCCGGTTCGTCTGGTTAAAGATTACCTGGACGGCGTTGAAGTGGCGGCCGGTGAGCTGGTGGTTCTGGAAAACGTTCGCTTTAACAAAGGCGAGAAGAAAGACGACGAAGCGCTGTCCAAAAAATACGCGGCGCTGTGCGACGTGTTCGTCATGGACGCATTTGGTACGGCTCACCGTGCGCAGGCGTCTACTCACGGTATCGGCAAATTTGCTGACGTAGCCTGTGCCGGCCCGCTGCTGGCGGCTGAACTGGACGCGCTGGGTAAAGCGTTGAAAGAACCGGCTCGTCCGATGGTCGCTATCGTCGGCGGTTCTAAAGTCTCTACCAAACTGACGGTACTGGACTCCCTGTCCAAAATCGCTGACCAGCTGATCGTGGGCGGCGGTATCGCCAACACCTTCGTTGCCGCTCAGGGCCACAGCGTAGGGAAATCCCTGTACGAAGCTGACCTGGTTGACGAAGCAAAACGTCTGCTGACCACCTGTGATATCCCGGTGCCGACTGACGTTCGCGTTGCCACCGAGTTCTCCGAAACCGCCGCGGCTACGCTGAAATCTGTCTCTGACGTGAAAGAAGACGAGCAGATCCTGGACATCGGCGACGCGTCTGCACAGCAACTGGCTGAGATCCTGAAGAATGCGAAAACCATTCTGTGGAACGGTCCGGTCGGCGTATTTGAATTCCCGAACTTCCGTAAAGGGACTGAAATCGTGGCTAACGCTATTGCAGACAGCGAAGCGTTCTCTATCGCAGGCGGCGGTGACACCCTGGCGGCTATCGATCTGTTCGGTATTGCAGACAAAATCTCCTACATCTCCACTGGCGGCGGCGCATTCCTCGAATTCGTGGAAGGCAAAGTTCTGCCAGCCGTAGCGATGCTCGAGGAGCGCGCGAAGCAGTAAATTTGTTCAGGCGGGGAAACCCGCCTGTTTTTCAGCGCGCTGAAAGGCCCGCTCCCCCGTTTTAACGGTCGAAGATACAGAAACAGGACTCGCAACATGTCTAAAATTTTTGATTTCGTAAAACCTGGCGTTATCACTGGCGATGACGTACAGAAAGTTTTCCAGGTAGCTAAAGAAAACAACTTTGCTCTGCCAGCAGTAAACTGCGTCGGCACCGACTCCATCAACGCCGTTCTGGAAACCGCTGCAAAAGTGAAAGCGCCGGTTATCGTTCAGTTCTCCAACGGTGGCGCTTCTTTCATCGCGGGCAAAGGCGTAAAAACTGACGTTCCTCAGGGCGCTGCTATCCTGGGTGCGATCTCCGGTGCGCATCACGTTCACCAGATGGCTGAACACTACGGTGTTCCGGTTATTCTGCACACCGACCACTGCGCGAAGAAACTGCTGCCGTGGATCGACGGTCTGCTGGACGCGGGTGAGAAACACTTCGCGGAGACCGGTAAACCGCTGTTCTCGTCTCACATGATCGACCTGTCTGAAGAGTCTCTGGAAGAGAACATCGAAATCTGTTCCAAATACCTGGCGCGCATGTCCAAAATCGGCATGACCCTGGAAATCGAACTGGGCTGCACCGGCGGCGAAGAAGACGGCGTGGATAACAGCCACATGGACGCTTCCGCTCTGTATACCCAGCCGGAAGACGTTGATTACGCGTACACCGAACTGAGCAAAATCAGCCCGCGTTTCACCATCGCGGCTTCCTTCGGTAACGTACACGGCGTTTACAAGCCGGGTAACGTGGTTCTGACCCCGACCATCCTGCGCGACTCTCAGGAATACGTTTCTAAGAAACACAACCTGCCGCACAACAGCCTGAACTTCGTTTTCCACGGCGGTTCCGGTTCTACTGCTCAGGAAATCAAAGATTCCGTAAGCTACGGTGTTATCAAAATGAACATCGATACCGATACCCAATGGGCAACCTGGGAAGGTGTTCTGAAGTACTACAAAGATAACGAAGCGTATCTGCAGGGTCAGCTGGGTAACCCGAAAGGCGAAGATCAGCCGAACAAGAAATACTACGATCCGCGCGTATGGCTGCGTGCAGGCCAGACTTCCATGATCACCCGTCTGGAACAGGCTTTCAAAGAACTGAACGCGGTAGACGTTCTGTAATTTCAGCCTCGCAGATTGTTGAAATGGCTTCCTTCGGGAAGCCATTTTTTTGTCCGTCAGCCGGAGGGGGCTATCACCTCATCCGTCCCGTGAGGTGATAGCGTGCATCCTGCACACAGACATTATCGCGTCACGCAGGTTCCTTTTTCGCCAGCCAGGATCTGCGGCGCATCTTTGAGCGCGCCAATAAAGGCCGCATTCCCGCTCTGCTTGACAAACTGGATCACGGCGGCGGCTTTCGGGCCCATCGCGCCGTCCGGCGCAGCGAAGGGAGCCAGTTCCTCTGGCGTGACGTGACGCAATGCCCGCGCTTGCGGCGTGCCCCAGTGCTCATACACCGCGTCGGCATCGGTGAGGATCAGCAAATGATCGGCGTCGAGAGTACATGCCAGCACCGCTGCCGTTAAATCTTTGTCGATCACCGCTTCGGTTCCCCGATAGCTATCTCCCTGCGCTACAACCGGGACGCCGCCTCCGCCGCAGCAGATTACCGTATGGCCTGCCGCCAGCAGCGTTTGAATAGCATCACCGTCGACAATGTTTTTTGGCGCTGGGGAAGGTACAACCCGACGAATGTGCTGACCGTCGGCTTTTATCGTCCAGCCATAGCGCTTCTCCAGTTCGGTCTGCTGTTCGGGAGGATATACCGGCCCAATGTATTTGCCGGGCGTGGCGAACGCTGCGTCATCAGGATCGACTTCCACGCGCGTCATCAGCGTCGTCACGGGCGTTCCGCCTGCACATTGCGTTAATGCCTGGGCAATAGCGACGCCGATCATGCCCTGGCTTTCAGCCACCAGAATATCCAGCGGCCAGGCGGGAGAACCGGTGTACGCCGCATTTTGCAGCGCCAGTAAACCCACCTGCGGTCCGTTGCCATGAACAATCACCAGCTGATAGTCACGCGCCAGGCTTGTCACGGTTTGTGCAAAAAGCTCAATGCTCCGCTGCTGATTCTCCGCGCTCAAAACCTCTCCGCGCTGCAAAAGCGCATTGCCGCCCAGAGCAATAACCAGTTTCTTTTTCATTTTAGCCTCAATAAATAAATTATCTCGCGGCAAAAATAGCGATATTGAGAACGGATATTGTGATTGCGTCGACAAAGCTGTTACCCCAAAAAATATCTGATTAATGCGTCACGTGTTTATTTAAAATCCTTTAAAAATGATTATTAGATATTTTTTAATAATTAAGACGCCAGTTCCCAGGAATTTATAACAATGAGTTTTGTGTGACTTTGTTCAAAAGAAAAGGGGGATTTGCCCGATAAGGTAGTGACAGTTTAAACATCAATCCTCATCGTTTGGGGAATTTAATACCGGGAGACAGTTTATGTCTGGTTCATGTGAAGTGACTGATGTCACAAATAAAAAAGGAATACCGGCCTGGTGGGTCACTATTTTCCTGTTCTGGCTGGGATGGATTTTTATGTATGCCGACCGGACAATATTGAATCCGGTTATGGGCGAGCTGGAAAAAGAGTTTGGCCTGAGCGGAACGCAATTAGGTATTCTCAACTCGGTGTTCTATTTTTCTTATGCGTTATTACAGGTTCCGGCCGGTATTCTCGGTGACAAAATCGGCAAGAAAAAAGTGCTGGTGCCCGGATTTATTCTGTTTGGCGTTTTTACGGCCGTTACCGGCTGGGCGAAAAGCTGGTACACCTTGCTGTTTGCCCGCGTGGTAACAGGCGCCGGAGAAGGCACCTATTACGGCCCGCAGTATGGCTTATCTTCCGAGCAGATCCCGAAAAAATACCGCTCACTGGGGAGCGCCATTATCAACAGCGGCATGGCGTTTGGTATTGCGCTGGGGCTGATGACGTCGAGCTGGCTGGTGTACGATCAGGGATATTCATGGCGGATGCCGTTTTATGCGATGGCAATCCCCTCGGTGTTGGTTGGCCTGGCGATCTGGTTTTTGGTCAAAGAGAAAAAACGCACCGCCGATACCGATGGCACACAGGCTAAAAAAGGCAAATTCAGCGACCTGCTGAAAAACCGTAATCTGCTGTTGACGTATATTATGGTGTTTTGCAGCCTGTTTGGATTCTTCGTTATCCTGACCTGGCTTCCGTATTATCTGCAAAGTGAACGTGGAATCGCCGGTAGCGAAACGGGTTTTATTTCGTCGCTGGTGGCGTGGATTTCAATTCCTGGCGCGCTGTTATTCTCCAGCCTGTCTGACAAATTAGGTAAGCGCAAACCGTTAATTATGTTCCTCGTGCCGGTTGCGATTATCAGCATGCTGTCAATTATCTGGATGCCCAATATGACCGGGGTAGTGATCGCACTGTGCGTTTACGGCCTTGTCGGCAAACTGGCGCTGGATCCGGTACTGGTGGCACTGGTTGCTGACAGCGTCGATGAAAATAATTACAGCACCGCGTTTGGCTTATTTAATTTTATCGGCATGAGTTCATCGATCCTTGCACCGATTATTGCCGGGGCCGCGCGCGATATTACCGGTAGCCTGGCCTCCAGTTTTTATGTTTCAGCCATTCTGTTGGGCATTGGTCTGATTGCCATGCTGTTTTTGAAAGAAAAACGCACATAAGAGGTAGCGGTAATGATTTACGCCTTTATTAAAAAGGGAAGTTTTCAGGACTCGGTCAGCCTGATGATTATTTCCCGCAAATTGAGCGAACGGCCGGAAGTGGATCAGGTATCGGTCATGATGGGAACGCCAGCCAATAAAGCCATGCTGGACTCCACCGGTTTCTGGCACGACGATTTTGCCGACGCCACGCCAAACGATATTTGCGTGGCGGTGCGAACTCAGGAGGCGCGTCCGGGGATCCTTGACCTCGTTCGTGAACAACTGGAAAAAGAACTCAGCGCGATCGCTAACGCGTCAGGCAGTTCGCAACAATTGCTGAAAGCGCGCCGTTGGGAAAGCGCCTGCCAGAAGCTGCCGCAGGCCAATCTGCTGCTGGTTTCCGTCGCCGGCGAGTACGCGGCGTCAGTTGCCAGAGAAGGGCTGCTGGCAGGTAAGAACGTTATGCTGTTTTCGGACAACGTGCCGTTGGCGCAGGAGGTCGAACTGAAAACGCTGGCGCGCGAGCGTGGGCTGATCGCGATGGGACCGGACTGCGGGACGGCGATGATTGCCGGTAGTCCGCTGGCGTTTGCCAACGTCCTGCCGGAAGGCGGAATCGGGGTTATTGGCGCGTCAGGCACCGGTATTCAGGAAGTGACGTCGCAGATTGCGCTGCGCCATCAGGGGATCAGCCACGCCATTGGTCTGGGGGGGCGCGATCTCAGCGCGGAAGTCGGCGGGATCAGCGCCTTAACCGCTCTTGAGATGCTGGCTGGTGACGACGCCACACGAGTCATCGCTTTTGTCTCAAAGCCGCCGTCGCCGCAGGTCAGAACACGCATTATTACTGCGATGCAGAAGGTTGGAAAACCGGTGGTTGCGCTGTTTCTCGGCAGTAAGCCGGAACGGCGCAGGGAAGGGAACGTCTGGTTGGCAAATTCGCTGTCAGATGCCGCGCAGTTGGCGGTGCTGTTGATGCGCGTTGCGCAACAGCGCGTCAGCCAGCCCGCGGTGGTGGGCAAAACCATTTATGGTCTGTATGCCGGCGGCACCCTTGCCGCAGAGGCCGCAATGTTGCTGTCTGCCGGGCTTGGCGTCCCGGTGAGCGAAACGCACGCCGACGGCGTCATGCTGGAAGCCGAAGGGCATCGCATTGTCGATCTTGGCGATGACAGCTACACCCTGGGCCGGCCACATCCCATGATCGACCCGACCACCCGCAGTATTGAGATTGAAAAACTGGCCGCAATGCCGGAGATCGGCGTGCTGCTACTGGACGTGGTGTTGGGCTATGGCGCCTGTGCTGACCCGGCAGGCGCGGTTGTTGAGGCCGTTGAGCAAGTCCGCGCGAAACGCGACGCGCCTTTGGTCACCATTGCCACCCTGACCGGTACCGACGGTGATCCGCAGGGACGTAGTGATCAAACCGACATCTTGCGCGCTGCCGGTATCGCGGTGGTGGAAACCCTCGAAGAAGCCGTTCTGCTTGCCGTTAGCCTGACGCGCCATCAGGACGTCGGTTCTGCAACCCGTCATAGCGCTCTGCTGGACGGCATTCAGGTGATTAACGCCGGGCTACGCAGCTTCGCGCTGGATCTGCAAAGCAGCGGCACGCCGGTTGTGCATTATCAGTGGGCGCCCGTTGCCGGTGGCAACGCCCGTCTCGCCAGTTTACTCAAGCAGTTACATTAATTTCAGAGGTACCGATATGTATTCATCTATTGCTCAGGCCAACGACGCCATTATTGAACGCATTAAAGCTGCTCGTCCGCACTGGATTGCCGTCCGTCCGGCGAAAGAGGTCATAGAGACGCTGGCGACAGGCCGAAAACTGCTTCACGCGGGGCCACCGATCGCCTGGGAAGAGATGACCGGCCCGATGCGTGGCGCGTGTATTGGCGCGTCGCTGTTTGAAGGATGGGCGGCCAGTGAAGCAGAGGCGCTGGCGCTGTTAAACAAGGGCGAAGTGGCATTCATTCCCTGTCATCACGTTGGCGCGGTCGGGCCGATGGGAGGGATCACCTCTGCAAATATGCCCGTCCTGGTGGTGCGCGACACGGTACACGGCAATCAGTCGTACTGCAATCTGAACGAAGGGATCGGTAAAGTGATGCGCTTTGGCGCTTACGGCGACGACGTCCAGACCCGCCTTCGCTGGATGCGCGATACGCTGGCGCCAGTGCTGCAGGAGGCGTTATCACGCATGGAAAACGGCGTTGATCTGACCGCGTTGATGGCTCAGGCGATCACCATGGGCGACGAATTCCATCAGCGCAATATCGCCGCTTCTTCGCTGCTGCTTCGCACGTTGTCACCGGCGATCGCCGGACTGGACCGACCAAAGGCCGGGATTGTCGACGTGATGCAGTTCCTCAGCGTCACCGATCAGTTCTTCCTTAATCTGGCGATGGCTTACAGCAAAGCGGTCATGGACGCGGCAGCAGAGATTAAGGCCGGTTCCGTTGTCACGGCGATGACGCGTAATGGTCGCGAATTTGGCATTCGCGTTAGCGGCACGGGTGACCGGTGGTTTACTGCGCCGGTGAACACGCCGCAGGGCTTGTTTTTTACCGGCTACAGCCAGGCTGACGCCAACCCGGATATCGGCGACAGCGCCATTACCGAAACGCTGGGCATTGGCGGCGCGGCGATGATTGCCGCCCCCGGCGTGACGCGCTTTGTCGGCGCGGGCGGTATGGGCGCGGCGCTGGAAACCTCTGAAGAGATGGCGGAAATTTATCTGGATCACAACCCGCTGTTCCAGATCCCATCCTGGGATTTCAAAGGCGCGTGCCTGGGGTTGGATATTCGTCGGGTGGTGGAAACGGGGATTACGCCGCTGATCAATACCGGGATTGCGCATCGTGAGGCGGGGATTGGCCAGGTCGGCGCGGGCACTGTACGTGCGCCGCTGCTCTGTTTTGAAAAAGCGCTGGAAGCGCTGGCGGAAGCACATCACATCACCGCGTAGTGTCATGGCCCGGTGGCGCAGTGCTTACCGGGCCTGCATGGCAACGCTGTTGGAGGCCGGACAAGGCGTAGCCGCCATCCGGCATAGCGGAGCAAAGTTATGGTCACCTTCAATGCGCTGGCCAGTGCCGGGCTTAATCGGCTTCCTGACGGCGAATGGCTGCTGCATAGCCGTTTTTCGCAGGCGATCAATTTCATCCATGCCGGAGGCGAACTGCTGACATTGTATCGCTACGGTAAAGGCATGGGGCCGTCGGGCGTCTTGCTGGCTGATGATGTCTTCTCCCGGTGCGCGCAGCATGCAACAATGATCAAGCGGGACGCACAGCTTTATGGACGGAGACTGACCCTACGACCACTGCGGCAATTGACGCTGCGCCTGACGCCCGGGAGCTTACAGCCAGCGGATCTCTCACCTTTTACCTCGCCAACCGGTCTTGGCGGCCCGCTTAATCGTGCCGTCGCGTCACTGTCTGTTTTCCCGCAAATAGCCGCGCAGTTGTCGCGCTGGCAGGCCGGTGTTGCGCCTGACTGGCGCTGGCTGATTGGCTGTGGGCCGGGGTTAACGCCCAGCGGAGATGATATGTTAACCGGCATGTTGGCGGTCTTTCACGCCGTCGCGCTGCCGGTTCGGCTTTTTTTACCCCCGAACGATCAACTCGCTTCGCTGACAACTTCGGTAAGCTGTAGCTATCTGAACAGCGCCAGGGTAGGGGAATTTTCTACCCCCGTACTGCGGGTTATGCGCCGTTTACAGTCCGGGCGTTCGCCACAGCGTGCGATTGGTCGGTTGCTGGCGACGGGACACACCTCTGGCGCCGACATGATGTTAGGGATAGCCATTGCGCAGCGCTGGTTACAGGCCGTTGATTTAAGGGGAAAACATGCTCGATCAGGAAACCATTCGTACCTTTATTCGCGTTGCTGAAACGGAGAGTTTTTCCCGTGCGGCCAGCTCGCTGCATAAAACGCCAGCAGCGATCAGCTATCGCATTAAAACGCTGGAAGAGCAGGTGGGAACACAGTTGTTTTTGCGCACCACGCGTTCTGTCAGCCTGACGCTGGCGGGTCAGCATTTGCTGGAACATTGTCGCCAGTGGCTTAACTGGCTTGACGCGATGCCCGATGAGTTGCAGCAAATTAACGCGGGCGTAGAGCGGCAGGTCAATATCGTCATCAATAATCTTCTTTATCAACCGCAAACCACCGCCGATTTGCTGACCTGGCTGCATCAACACTTTCCCTTTACCCGCTTCCAGATTTCCCGTCAGGTCTATATGGGCGTCTGGGACTCGCTGCTGTATGACGACTATCAACTGGCGATTGGCGTCACTGGCTCTGAGTCGTTGTCGAACAACATTTCGCTGTTGCCGCTGGGGGATATCACCTGGCAGTTTGTGGTGGCGCAGCAACATCCGTTAGCCAGCCATCCGGCGGCGGTATTATCGGATGATGTGCTGCGGCGCTACCCGGCTATCAATATTGAAGACACCTCGCGGACGCTCACCCGGCGCGTGGCCTGGCTGTTAAGCGGGCAAAAAGAGATCAAAGTGCCGGATCTCAGCACCAAGCTGGCCTGTCATTTAAGCGGACTGGGCGTCGGTTTTCTGCCTGAACGTTTATGCCGCCCGTACGTGGAGTCCGGGGCGCTGGTGGCGCGATCCGTCGCAAATCCTCGCCAGCCCTCTCCGCTTTCTCTGGCGTGGAAAAATGCGGGTAGTGGAAAGGTGGTCAGCGAAATCGCCAATATTTTTAAACAGCGTCAGCCCCTGGTTGGGGGCTATTTACGTATGGTCGATCGCCCCGCAGAGCGCCAGAAATAGCCTTACCTCAAACAAGAACGTAACGAAAATGGAATATTGACTTGTTTTTGTTTACCTTTAAGAGGTTATTTCGTGAGATTGATCTCATTTGCTCTTTTTTGTCATGACCAAGGAACATCGAATGGAAGATTTGAATGTTGTCGACAGCATTAACGGCGCGGGGACCTGGCTGGTCCGTAATCAGGCGTTGCTGCTGAGCTATGCCGTCAACATCGTTGCGGCTATCGCCATTATCATCTTCGGGATGATTGTGGCGCGTATCGTCTCGAACACGGTAAACCGTCTGATGCTGGCGCGCCATATTGACGCCACCGTTGCCGACTTCCTCTCTGCGCTGGTGCGTTATGGCATTATCGCCTTCACGCTGATTGCTGCGCTGGGGCGCGTTGGCGTACAAACCGCCTCGGTTATCGCCGTTCTCGGCGCCGCCGGTTTAGCTGTCGGTCTGGCGCTGCAGGGCTCGTTGTCAAACCTTGCCGCAGGCGTGCTGCTGGTGATGTTCCGTCCATTCCGTGCGGGTGAATATGTCGATCTTGGCGGCGTGGCGGGGACAGTGCTGAACGTGCAGATTTTCTCTACCACTATGCGCACCATCGACGGCAAAATCGTGGTGATCCCGAACGGCAAAATCATTGCGGGCAATATTATTAACTTCTCCCGCGAGCCGGTCCGCCGGAATGAATTTATTATTGGCGTGGCTTACGATTCGGATATCGATCAGGTGAAGAAAATCCTGACCGGGATTATCGAATCCGATGAGCGCATTCTGAAAGACCGCGAAATGACGGTGCGACTGAACGAACTGGGCGCGTCCTCGATTAATTTTGTGGTGCGCGTGTGGAGTAAAAGCGGCGACCTGCAAAATGTCTACTGGGACGTACTGGAGCGGATTAAGCGCGAGTTTGACGCCGCGGGTATCAGCTTCCCGTATCCGCAAATGGACGTTAATTTTAAACGTGTAAAAGAACACACGGCAGAGTAAAACGTGCCCGGTGGCGCTAACGCTTACCGGGCCTGTCAGTCTCCAGGCCGGTGCCGGCGTTAGCCGCCATTTGGCAATTTCCCCTCTTGCTATTACCCTTTCTTATACCCGATTAAAATTTTCAATTATCGCTAATAATCTTCCCGCGCTATAGTTTCGCCATAGCGACTTTCTTCAGGAATATTTGACGTGATATCGTATTATTTTCAAGGGCTTGCTCTGGGCGCTGCCATGATCTTACCCCTGGGCCCGCAAAATGCTTTTGTCATGAATCAGGGGATTCGCCGCCAGTACCACATCATGATTGCGTTCCTGTGCGCGGTGAGCGATCTGCTGCTGATTTGTGCCGGGATCTTCGGCGGAAGCGCGCTGCTGATGCAGTCGCCATGGCTGCTGGCGCTGGTGACCTGGGGCGGTGTGGCCTTCCTGCTGTGGTATGGCTTTGGCGCCTTAAGGACGGCCATGAGCAGCAATCTGGCGCTGGCCAGCGCGGAGGTGATGAAACAGGGGCGCTGGAAAATCATCGCCACAATGCTGGCGGTAACCTGGCTGAATCCGCATGTGTATCTGGATACCTTTGTGGTGTTGGGCAGCCTCGGCGGGCAGCTGGCGGTAGAGCCAAAACGTTGGTTCGCGCTTGGCACCGTTAGCGCTTCCTTCTTATGGTTCTTTGGTCTCGCATTGCTGGCGGCGTGGCTCGCGCCGCGTCTGCGTACGGCGAAAGCGCAGCGAATTATCAACACGTTGGTCGGTCTGATAATGTGGTTTATCGCTTTCCAGTTAGCAAAGGAAGGGGTCGCACACGTGCACGCTTTGTTCATCTAAGCGTTGTCTGATGGACATTGGGGCGTTTCGCGCTAAGCTTGCCTGCATGCGCCCTGAAACCCAGGGCAACCTACGTAACAAGGAGGAACGACTGTGAAGTTCAAAGTGATGGCCCTGGCGGCATTAGTTGGTTTAAGTGCACTGTCGGCGCAGGCGAGCGAATTGCCTGACGGACCGCACATCGTGACTTCCGGAACGGCAAGCGTGGATGCAGTGCCTGATATCGCCACTCTGGCCATCGAGGTTAACGTGGCGGCGAAAGACGCGGCGACGGCGAAGAAGCAGGCCGATGAGCGTGTTGCGCAGTATCTCTCTTTCCTGGAGCAAAACCAGATTGCGAAAAAAGACATCAGTTCCGCCAATCTGCGTACCCAGCCCGACTACGACTATCAGAACGGCAAAAGCATTCTGAAAGGCTACCGCGCGGTGCGTACCGTGGAAGTCACTTTGCGTCAGTTAGACAAACTTAACTCGCTGCTGGATGGCGCGTTGAAAGCGGGACTGAACGAAATTCGCTCCGTGTCGTTAGGCGTGGCGCAGCCGAATGCATATAAAGATAAAGCGCGTAAAGCGGCGATTGACGATGCGATCCATCAGGCGCAGGCGCTGGCGGCAGGCTTTAACAGCAAGCTGGGGCCGGTTTACAGCGTGCGTTACCATGTATCAAACTATCAGCCAAGCCCGATGGTACGGATGATGAAAGCCGATGCGGCGCCAGCTTCCGCGCAGGAAACCTACGAGCAGGCGACCATTCAGTTTGACGATCAGGTTGATGTGGTGTTCCAACTGGAACCTGCGGCAGGACAACAGCAGGCAACGGCGGCGAAAGCGCACTAATCCCTGTAGCCGGATAAGGCCTTGCGGGGTCTTATCCGGCACATTGACTGATTACTTCGCAATACGTTTATACTTGATACGCTTCGGCTCCAGCGCATCGGCGCCCAGCGTGCGTTTCTTATACTCTTCGTATTCGGTGAAGTTCCCTTCGAAGAACTCCACTTTCCCTTCGTCCTGATAATCCAGAATATGGGTCGCGATACGGTCCAGGAACCAACGGTCGTGCGAGATAACCATGGCGCAGCCCGGGAACTCCAGCAGGGCGTTTTCTAATGCACGCAGGGTTTCGATGTCCAGGTCGTTGGTCGGTTCATCGAGCAGCAGCATGTTGCCGCCAACCTGCAGCAGCTTCGCCAGGTGCAGACGACCGCGCTCACCGCCGGACAGTTCGCCCACGCGTTTGCCCTGATCGACGCCCTTGAAGTTAAAGCGACCTACGTAGGCGCGGCTTGGCATCTCGGTGTTGCCGATACGCATGATATCCAGTCCGCCGGACACTTCTTCCCACACGGTTTTGCTGTTATCCATTGCGTCACGGAACTGGTCAACGGACGCCAGCTTGACGGTTTCACCCAGCGTGATGGTGCCGCTGTCAGGCTGTTCCTGACCGGACATCATGCGGAACAGGGTGGATTTCCCCGCGCCGTTCGGACCGATGATCCCGACAATAGCGCCTTTCGGTACGGAGAAGCTCAGATCGTCGATCAGGACGCGATCGCCGTAGGATTTACGCAGGTTGCTCACTTCCACGACCTTATCGCCCAGGCGCGGTCCCGGTGGAATGAACAGTTCGTTGGTTTCGTTACGTTTCTGGTATTCGGTATTGTTCAGCTCTTCAAAGCGCGCAAGACGGGCTTTGCCCTTAGACTGACGGCCTTTCGCGCCCTGACGCACCCACTCCAGCTCTTTCTCAATTGACTTGCGACGGGCCGCTTCCTGAGAGGCTTCCTGCGCCAGACGCTGATCTTTCTGCTCCAGCCAGGAGGAGTAGTTGCCTTCCCACGGTATACCTTCACCGCGGTCCAACTCAAGGATCCAGCCCGCGACGTTATCAAGGAAGTAACGGTCGTGGGTAATCGCCACCACGGTGCCTTCAAAGTCGTGCAGGAAGCGCTCCAGCCAGGCTACGGACTCGGCGTCCAGGTGGTTTGTCGGTTCGTCGAGCAGCAGCATGTCTGGTTTTTCCAGCAGCAGGCGGCACAGCGCGACGCGGCGGCGTTCACCACCGGAAAGGTTCGCGACTTTGGCGTCCCAGTCCGGCAGGCGCAGGGCGTCTGCGGCGCGTTCCAGTTGGACGTTCAGGTTATGCCCGTCGTGCGCCTGGATAATCTCTTCCAGCTTGCCCTGTTCAGCGGCCAGTTTGTCAAAGTCGGCATCCGGATCGGCATACAGCGCATACACTTCGTCCAGACGTTTCAGCGCGCCGACCACTTCGGCCACGGCTTCTTCGATGGATTCACGGACGGTATGCTCAGGATTCAACTGCGGTTCCTGCGGTAGATAGCCGATTTTAATGCCCGGCTGCGGGCGTGCTTCACCCTCAATGTCGGTATCAATGCCCGCCATGATGCGTAGCAGAGTGGACTTACCGGCGCCATTAAGACCCAGCACGCCGATTTTTGCTCCGGGGAAGAAGCTCAGAGAGATGTTCTTAAGAATGTGACGTTTCGGCGGAACAACTTTGCCGACACGATGCATGGTATAAACGAATTGGGCCACTTTGGACTCGCCTCTTTCTCTGTCGTGATGAGTAATCGTAGTTAAAGGCGAAGTGTAGCCTTTTTCCCTCCCTAAGCCCAGCCAGCAGATCGTACTCTCAGTAAAAGTAAAAAAGTGTTCGTGACGTGGCGTAAACGGCAATGACTGGTTAGCATAAAACCATCAGGCGGCATGATGCTGCACAGAAATAATGACAAACAGAGGACGAGCTTGTGGACAAAGCCAAATCATTCACCTGGCGTTTTATTGCCGCCAGCGTATGCCTGCTTGCGGTAAGCCAGGCGGCGCGAGCCGACTCCCTGGACGAACAGCGTATCCGTTATGCGCAGATTAAGCAGGCCTGGGATAACCGGCAAATGGACGTGGTGGAACAGATGATGCCGGGCCTGAAGAATTATCCGCTGTACCCCTACCTGGAATACCGCCAGATTACAGACGATCTCATGAACCAGCCGACCATCACGGTGACCCGTTTTGTGCGCGCCAACCCAACGCTGCCCCCGGCCCGCACGCTGCAGTCGCGTTTTGTCAATGAACTGGCGCGACGTGAAGACTGGCGCGGGCTGTTAGCCTTCAGCCCTGATAAACCGAGAACCACTGAAGCTCAGTGTAATTACTATTACGCCAGGTGGAGCACCGGGCAAACGGAAGAGGCCTGGCAGGGGGCGAAAGAACTCTGGCTGACAGGAAAAAGCCAGCCGAACGCCTGCGACAAATTGTTCAGCGTCTGGCGCGCATCGGGAACCCAGGATCCGCTGGCTTACCTGGAGCGGATCCGCCTGGCGATGAAAGCGGGCAATACCGGGCTGGTGACGGTACTGGCGGGGCAGATGCCCGCTGACTACCAGACTATCGCCTCATCCATTATCTCGCTGGCTAACGATCCCAATACTGTACTGACCTTCGCCCGTACCACCGGCGCGACGGATTTCACCCGTCAGATGGCTGCCGTCGCCTTTGCCAGCGTCGCTCGCCAGGACGCCGAGAACGCGCGGCTGATGATCCCGTCGCTGGCGCAGGCGCAGCAGCTTAATGAAGAACAAACCCAGGAACTGCGTGACATCGTCGCCTGGCGACTGATGGGGAATGACGTCACTGACGAGCAGGCAAAATGGCGCGACGATGCGATCATGCGCTCGCAGTCCACTACGCTTGTGGAGCGGCGTGTGCGGATGGCGCTGGGAACCGGCGATCGTCGCGGGCTGAATACCTGGCTTGCGCGGCTGCCGATGGACGCGAAAGAGAAAGATGAGTGGCGCTACTGGCAGGCGGATTTACTGCTGGAGCGTGGGCGTGAAGCTGAAGCCAAAGAGATCCTCCATGCGCTGATGCAGCAGCGTGGCTTCTACCCGATGGTGGCCGCCCAACGTCTGGGGGAAGAGTATGTTCTGAAAATTGACAAAGCCCCGGCGAATGTCGACAACGACCTGACCCGTGGACCCGAAATGGCGCGGGTGCGCGAGCTGATGTACTGGAATCTGGATAACACGGCGCGCAGCGAGTGGGCGAATCTGGTAACCAGTCGGAGCAAAACCGAACAGGCGCAGCTGGCACGCTACGCCTTCAACAATCACTGGTGGGATCTGAGCGTGCAGGCGACGATCGCCGGCAAGCTGTGGGATCATCTGGAAGAACGTTTCCCGCTGGCTTACAACGATCTGTTTGCCCGCTATACCCGTGGTAAAGACATCCCGCAGAGCTATGCGATGGCGATAGCGCGTCAGGAGAGCGCCTGGAACCCGAAGGTGAAATCGCCGGTGGGCGCCAGTGGTCTGATGCAGATCATGCCGGGCACGGCGACGCATACGGTGAAGATGTTCTCGATTCCCGGCTACAACAGCCAGAGCCAGTTGCTCGAACCGGAAACCAATATCAATATCGGCACGCACTATCTCCAGTATGTGTACGAGCAGTTTGGCAATAACCGCATCTTCGCTTCGGCAGCTTACAATGCCGGACCGGGCCGCGTGCGGACCTGGCTTGGCAACAGCGCCGGACGTATTGATGCCGTGGCGTTTGTCGAAAGCATTCCGTTTTCGGAAACCCGCGGTTACGTGAAGAACGTGCTGGCTTACGACGCGTACTACCGCCATTTCATGGGGCAGAAAGAGACGCTGATGAGCGATTCTGAGTGGCAGAGACGTTATTAATCAGACGGGTTATGTTATGATTTGTACTCGTGTAAGAGTACAAATGGCGGCATAACATGACCCAGCATTCCCCTTATTCATCGGCGATGGCCGAACAACGTCATCAGGAGTGGCTTCGTTTTGTGGAGTTGCTCCGCCAGTCTTATACAGAAGATTTGCATCTGCCGCTGCTGCAGCTGATGCTGACGCCGGACGAGCGCGAAGCGCTGGGCACCCGCGTGCGAATTATTGAAGAACTTTTACGCGGCGAGATGAGCCAGCGTGAACTGAAAAACGAGCTGGGAGCGGGCATTGCGACGATCACCCGCGGCTCAAACAGCCTGAAATCCGCTCCGGTCGAACTGCGTCAGTGGCTGGAGCAGGTGCTGCTGAAAGACGCCTGAACCGGCCCAGAGACTATCAATACACTGCGTTGTGAAACGGGCTGAGCGCCAGAATCACCGCCTGATGATAGACGCTGGCGCGGGTCAGTTTGCCGGCGGTAAACACACCAATTGCGCCTTCTTTTCGGCCTATTTCATCGATGCCGGTATAAAGCGACATCACCGGACCGAGCGCTTCTCCCTGCCGCACTTTTTCGAGGATCGCGGCTGGCAGGGGCAGCGTAGCGGAACGCGCTTCACCGCGCTGGCTGCCGTTATCAATCACGACCCAGCTAAAGGTGGCGTCGTCATCAATACCCGCTTCAATCGCCACCCAGAAGTCGGCGTCTGGCCGCGCGTGACGCGCATTGTCTACTCGATTTCGTGCGCCAGCACGCGTTTCAGCACTTCCGAAGGGTTGTTCCGGCACGCCGCTCTCGACGGCAACGGACTCGATATGGCAGGATCCTTCGCCGAAGATCTCCTCAAATGCCTTTAGAATTGCCTGAATTTTGGCAGGATTGGTTGTTGCTGAGACGACATGGTGCATAATTAAGCTCGGTTTAAAAAATTTATCGCAGTCTGCTCAAATTATTTTGAGTATATAACGGAAAAAAAGCATGTTACAGGTATACCTTGTTCGCCACGGTGAAACGCAGTGGAACGCCGAGCGACGCATTCAAGGCCAGTCAGACAGTCCACTGACCGCTAAAGGTGAACAGCAGGCTATGCAGGTCGGTGAGCGCGCGAAAACCCTCGGCATCACCCACATTATCAGTAGCGATTTAGGGCGCACCCGCCGCACCGCAGAAATTATCGCCCAGGCATGTGGCTGCGATATCCGCTTTGACGCCCGGCTGCGCGAACTGGACATGGGCGTGCTGGAAAAACGTCATATTGATTCTCTGACCGAAGAAGAAGAAAACTGGCGTCGCCAGTTGGTCAACGGGACGGTGGATGGACGTATCCCGGATGGCGAATCGATGCAGGAACTGGGCGTCCGGGTGAATGCCGCGCTCGCATCGTGCCTTGAGCTGCCGCAGGGGAGCCGTCCACTGCTGGTGAGTCACGGTATCGCGCTGGGTTGCCTGGTGAGCACCATTCTCGGTCTGCCCGCCTGGGCGGAGCGTCGTCTGCGCCTGCGCAACTGTTCGATTTCGCGGGTGGATTATCAGGAAAGCCTGTGGCTGGCGCCGGGCTGGGTCGTGGAAACGGCAGGGGACGTGTCACATCTGGACGCCCCTGCGCTGGATGAACTGCAGCGTTAACGGCGAATCGGAATCAGGAATTCGCAGCGCAGATTGATGGGGCGGTCACCGGCTTTGGCATCTTCGGCCGGGTAGTACCGCTCGATATCCTGACCTTTGCGGCGCGTCAGATTCAGCATCGGCATACAGGTGCCGTAAACTGTCAGAATAAATTCCTGAACGCCAGTACCCAGACCTTCATAGGTAAACATTACATACTCGCCGCCGTGTAACTGCACTGGCTGCGCCGACTGTACGTAGCCGTTCGCCTGCTCAGGCGTGAGCGCGGTGGTATAAAACACCTCCTGCTCGTCGTCTTTTTCCAGGCTCGGACGCGTTTCGTTCAGGCCGTACAGCACCGGGGGAATCGCTGGGGCGTGGCCGAGGAAATCGCGCCAGAACTGGACGCGCATTTCATGGCGGAAGTCAGAAATTTGCTCAAGCGAGCAGGAATAACTCTGGGTGACGCCAACCAGCTGCGTGTCTTCCAGAGTGACGAATTTATGCTCAGGTAGGGCAAACTCGCCCAGGCGCAAAGGCGGGCGAATACCGAACGCGCTCCATTCCGGCGAACGGCGGTACAGCGCAGGCGTCTGGGAAAACTGTTTTTTAAAGGCGCGGGTGAACGTTTGTTGAGAGTCGAAGCGGTATTGCAGGGCAATATCCAGGATCGGTCGCGCCGTCAGGCGAAGGGCCACAGCGGATTTCGACAAACGCCGCGCGCGGATGTACGCGCCAATGGCGTGGCCCGTGACGTCCTTAAACATTCTTTGCAGATGCCACTTGGAATACCCTGCTTTTGCCGCCACATTGTCAAGCGACAGAGGTTGGTCCAGGTGACCTTCCAGCCAGACTAAAAGGTCGCGAATAATGCCGGCCTGATCCATAAAATTTCCTCATCCTTTCAACTACGAGCACCTGACATCAGGTACCTGGATAATAGCATTTTTTGCTGTTTTAGCATTCAGTGTTTTTTTTGCGTATAAATGCTTTTTCCGGACTTATTAACGCGGGATTATTGTAATCCTGTGATCTACAAACAGTTTATTCTACAATGCCGAATAATTACGCAGCGTAATGTTTAATAATGGTAACAATATGAAATATAAGAGCTTAGTACTTTCCTCACTTCTGCTGCTGTTGGGGCAAACGGCGCAGGCCGAGCAGATTGGTTCTGTCGATACGGTATTCAAAATATTTGGCCCGGATCATAAAATTGTCGTGGAGGCCTTTGACGATCCCGACGTGAAAAATGTGACCTGCTACGTCAGTCGCGCCAAAACCGGGGGAATTAAAGGCGGGTTAGGGCTGGCCGAAGATACCTCCGACGCGGCGATATCCTGTCAGCAGGTGGGGCCGATTGAGCTTGGCGAAAGAATCAAAAACGGCAAAGCGCAGGGCGAAGTGGTATTTAAAAAACGCACTTCTCTGGTCTTCAAGTCTTTACAGGTTGTGCGCTTTTATGACGCCAAACGCAACGCGTTGGCGTATCTGGCCTACTCGGACAAGGTGGTCGATGGGTCGCCAAAAAACGCCATTAGCGCGGTGCCGATCATGCCGTGGCGACAGTAACAAGGAAGCATTATGCAGCAGGTTTCGGTCTGGCTGGTGGAAGATGAACAGGGCATTGCGGATACCCTGATTTACATGCTCCAGCAGGAAGGTTTTCGCGTTGAAGCCTTTGAGCGCGGCTTGCCCGCGCTGGAAAAATCGCGGCAGCGTTGTCCGGATGTCGCGATTCTTGATGTCGGCCTACCGGATATCAGCGGCTTTGAACTGTGCCGACGCCTGCTGGAACGGTATCCGGCCTTACCGGTTCTCTTTCTGACGGCGCGCAGTGATGAAGTCGATCGCCTGTTAGGCCTGGAAATCGGCGCGGATGACTATGTGGCGAAACCTTTCTCGCCGCGGGAAGTGTGCGCCCGGGTGCGAACGCTGCTACGCCGGGTGAAAAAATTCTCCACGCCATCTCCCGTCGTCACTATTGGTCATTTTGAACTGAATGAACTGGCCGCCGGGATTGCCTGGTTTGGCACGCCGCTGACGCTCACGCGCTATGAGTTTTTACTGCTGAAAACGTTGCTACAGTCACCCGGCCGGGTTTACTCGCGCCAGCAACTGATGGATATCGTTTGGGCCGATGCGCAGGATACTTTTGACCGCACGGTCGATACGCATATCAAAACGCTGCGCGCTAAATTACGCGCGATTAATCCGGATCTTTCGCCTATCAATACGCATCGCGGGATGGGCTACAGCCTGAGGAGCCTCTGATGCGCATTGGCATGCGTCTGCTGCTCGGTTACTTCCTGATTGTCGCCGTTGCCGCCTGGTTTGTACTGTCGATTTTCGTGCAGGAAATCAAACCGGGCGTCCGACGCGCAACCGAGGGAACGTTGATTGACACCGCGACGCTGTTGGCGGCGCTGGCGCGCGACGATCTTCTGTCTGGCGATCCGGCGCGCGGCCAACTGGCGCAGGCGTTCACGCTGCTGCACGATCGCCCCTTTCGCGCCAATATCAGCGGTATCTATAAAGTGCGTAACGAGTACCACGTCTACATGACCGATGCGCAGGGCAAAGTGGTGTTCGACTCTGCGAATAAGGCCGTTGGGCAGGACTATTCGCGCTGGAACGACGTCTGGTTAACCCTGCGCGGACAATACGGCGCGCGCAGTACCCCACAGGATCCCGCGGACCCGGAAAGTTCGGTTATGTATGTCGCGGCGCCGGTGCTGGACGGCGGTAAAATCATTGGCGTACTGAGCGTGGGTAAGCCAAATGCGGCGATGGCGCCGGTCATTAAACGCAGTGAACGGCGGATCCTCTGGGCGAGCGCGATCCTGCTCGGTATTGCGTTGGTGATTGGCGCGGGTATGGTCTGGTGGATTAACCGCTCGATCGCCCGCCTGACACGCTATGCGGATTCGGTGACGGAAAATCAGCCAATGCCGCTGCCGGCGTTGGGAAGCAGTGAGTTGCGCAAGCTGGCGCAGGCGCTGGAGAGTATGCGTCTGAAGCTGGAAGGGAAGAATTACATCGAACAGTATGTCTACGCGTTAACCCATGAGCTAAAAAGTCCGCTGGCGGCGATCCGCGGCGCGGCGGAAATCCTGCGCGAAGGCCCGCCTCCGGACATCGTGCAGCGTTTCACCGACAACATTCTCAGCCAGAATGCGCGGATGCAGGTGCTGGTTGAAACGCTGCTGCGCCAGGCGCGGCTGGAGAACCGTCAGGAAATTACACTCTCGCCGGTGGCGGTTGACGCGCTGTTTGCGCACGTCAGCGAGGCGCGCGCCATCCAGCTCGCCACAAAGAAGATCGCACTGGAGATAATGCCATCGACATTGACCGTTGCGGCGGAGCCCGCTTTGCTGGAGCAGGCGCTGGGCAATTTGCTCGATAACGCCATTGATTTTACTCCCGAGGGGGGAACCATTACCCTGAGCGCGCGGGCGCAGGCTGATCGGGTCACGCTGACGGTTACCGATACCGGGACGGGGATCCCGGACTTTGCGCTGCCGCGTATTTTCGAGCGGTTTTATTCGCTGCCGCGCGAAAACGGGCATAAAAGCAGTGGCCTGGGGCTGGCGTTCGTCAGCGAGGTCGCGCGTTTGTTAAAAGGGAATGTTGAACTGCGTAACCGTCCGCAAGGCGGTGTGGAGGCCTCGTTCACACTTCACCGTCACTTCACATAACTTCAACATCTCCCCACATAGCGGACTTACTCTTGCGGGTATTGCAAAAGGAGAACGCTATGTTGAAATCCCCCCTGTTCTGGAAAGTCGTCACCTTAGGTGGCGCGATCGTGTTACTGCTGATCCCGCTGATGATGGTCCGGCAGATTATTGTTGAACGCGCTGATTACCGCGATACGGTGGAGGATGCCATTCGGCAGAGCACCAGCGGCCCGCAAAAAGTGGTGGGGCCATTGATTGCAGTACCCGTCAGCGAACTGTACACGGTGATGGAAGATGACAAAAAAGTAGAGCGCACCCGCAGTTTTATCCACTTCTGGCTACCGGAGTCGCTGATGGTGGAAGGCAATCAGAATGTCGAAGCACGCAAGGTAGGCATTTATCAGGGGCAGGTCTGGCATACCGACCTGGCGATCAACGCGAAGTTTGACGTTGCGCGCCTGAATGCGCTGAACAAGCCTTCGATTAGGCTGGGGAAACCGTTTATTGTGATGGGCGTCGGCGACGCGCGGGGGATTGGCGTAGTGAAAGCGCCGACGGTCAATGGCATCCCACTCGCCGTCGAGCCGGGGACGGGGTTAACCGGGAGCGGGGCGGGGATCCACATTCCCCTGCCGGATGAACAGTGGGCGACGCGCGACCTGAACCTGGCGATGTCGCTAAACTTAAGCGGAACCGGCTCTTTTTCAGTGGTGCCCATCGGGCGCAGCAGTGAAATGACGCTCACCAGCAACTGGCCGCATCCGAATTTCCTCGGTGATTTCCTGCCGGGTAAACGTGAAATCAGCCCGTCCGGGTTTCAGGCCCAGTGGCAAAGCAGCTGGTTTGCCAACAATCTCGGCGAAGAGTTTGTCGCTACGCAAAAAGACGGTTGGTACCGTTTGCCTTCGTTCAGCGTCGCCGTTGCGACACCCGCCGATCAATATCAGTTAACGGACAGAGCGACAAAATATGCGCTTTTGCTGATCAGTCTCACGTTCATGGCGTTCTTTGTCTTCGAAACGCTGACCGGAAAACGGCTTCATCCCATGCAGTATCTGCTGGTGGGGCTTTCGTTGGTCATGTTTTACCTGCTGCTGTTGGCGCTGTCCGAACACATTGGCTTTACGCCAGCGTGGATAGCGGCGAGTCTGGTCGGGGCGATGATGAATGGCGTCTATTTGCAGGCGGTGTTGAAAGGCTGGCGTATCAGTATCGTTTTCACGCTGGCTTTACTGTTGCTTGATGGGGTGATGTGGGTGCTGCTGCGCTCCGAGGATAGCGCGCTGCTGTTGGGGACGGCGGTACTGCTTTTGGCGCTGGGCGGGGTGATGTTCCTGACACGCCATCTGGACTGGTATACGTTTTCCCGTGCTAAGCCTGTGCCGCCGGTGACGCCAGATAATCAGGACGACGCATTGCGTCTCTGGAAATAAAGAGTTTTTCTTCCCGGTATAAAAAACGGCGCACAAAGCGCCGTTTTTCAATGACGGTGGTAACCCGTTTAGTCCTGCAGATCGCCGCAGAAACGGTAACCTTCACCGTGAATGGTGGCGATGATTTCAGGGGTGTCCGGCGTGGATTCGAAATGCTTACGAATACGGCGGATAGTCACGTCAACGGTACGGTCATGCGGCTTCAGCTCGCGACCGGTCATTTTTTTCAGCAGTTCTGCGCGAGACTGGATCTTGCCTGGATTCTCACAGAAGTGCAGCATCGCGCGGAACTCGCTGCGCGGCAGTTTGTACTGCTCGCCATCAGGGCCGATCAGAGAACGGCTGTTGATGTCCAGTTCCCAACCGTTGAACTTATAGCTTTCAACGCTACGACGTTCTTCGCTGACAGTACCCAGGTTCATGGTACGGGACAGCAGGTTACGGGCACGGATAGTCAGTTCGCGCGGGTTAAACGGTTTGGTGATGTAATCGTCCGCACCGATTTCGAGGCCGAGGATTTTGTCGACTTCGTTATCGCGGCCCGTCAGGAACATCAGCGCAACGTTCGCCTGTTCGCGCAGTTCACGCGCCAGCAGAAGGCCGTTTTTCCCTGGCAGGTTGATATCCATGATCACCAGGTTGATGTCATATTCAGAGAGGATCTGATGCATTTCCGCGCCATCTGTCGCTTCGAATACATCATAGCCTTCCGCTTCGAAAATACTTTTCAACGTGTTGCGTGTTACCAACTCGTCTTCAACGATAAGAATGTGCGGGGTCTGCATGTTTGATACCTAAATTGCCAACTAAATCGAAACAGGAAGTACAAAAGTCCCTGACCTGCCTGATGCATGTCGCAAATTAACATGATCGGCGTAACATGACTAAAGTACGTAATTGCGTTCTTGATGCACTTTCCATCAACGTCAACAACATCATTAGCTTGGTCGTGGGTACTTTCCCTCTGGACCCGACAGTGTCAAAAACGGCTGTCATCCTAACCATTTTAACAGCAACATAACAGGCTAAGACGTACCGGACACCCAATAAAACTACGCTTCGTTGACATATATCAAGTTCAATTGTAGCACGTTAACAGTTTGATGAAATCATCGTATCCAAATGCTAGCGTTCATCACAAATTTGCAATAATCCAACTAGTTGCACAGGAAAACTAATTAACGCAATGAATCCGATGAATGCGTTTCATTTTAAATCAAATTGTCTTAGATAAACAGCAGGATATACTGTTTCTGTTAACATAAAAAATGTTAGTAAAGTCAGGAAATAGTTTAGCGTCTTTTATTGAAGGTGAAACGGTTTTTCAGCTTTTTTCGTTAAAATTTTGTAAATTCGCTCTGCGTAATAAGTTGACATTGGTCACGTTATTCTGCGCGGGCATATCTAAAGAGTAGCTAAATGCGTATCACAATTATCCTTGTTGCCCCGGCGAGAGCGGAAAATATCGGCGCGGCGGCACGCGCGATGAAAACAATGGGATTCAGCCAGTTGCGTATTGTGGACAGCCAGGCGCATCTGGAGCCAGCAACGCGCTGGGTCGCGCATGGTTCCGGCGATATTATTGATAATATTGCTGTTTTTCCCACGCTTGCTGACGCGATTCAGGATGTCGATTTTACCATCGCCACGACCGCCCGCAGCCGGGCGAAATTCCATTACTACGCCACGCCGGCAGAACTGGTGCCGTTGCTGGACGAAAAAGCAGGCTGGATGAATCATGCTGCGCTGGTGTTTGGCCGTGAAGATTCCGGCTTAACCAATGAGGAACTGGCGCTGGCGGACGTGCTGACCGGCGTGCCAATGGTGGCGGATTATCCCTCCCTTAATCTTGGGCAGGCCGTCATGGTTTATTGCTATCAATTAGCAGGTTTAATGCAACAACCGGCTAAAAATATCGACGTATCTGATGAATTTCAGTTACAGGCGTTACGTTCCCGCCTCATGCAATTGCTGATGACCTTAGATGTCGCAGATGACCAAAAGCTGGTCGACTGGTTACAACAGCGTTTGGGACTTTTAGGTCAGCGAGACACCGCCATGCTGCATCGACTGGTGCATGATATCGAAAAAAATATCACAGAATAATTGTTTGTTAATTGTCTGGCTTGTGGTTATTTTTGCTAAAAACAAGAGGGGCTAACCTGGTTTATCGGTTAAAAGTAAACCTGACGGCAGCAGCACATGAACAAGTTTCGTAAGGTGAGTAAATCAATTATTTATTGACTTAGGTCATCAGATACTTTAACCAATATATACCCGTCATACTTCACGTTGCAGGTGTGCTCTCAGCGGTCGCCCAGCGAAATCGCTTAGCCAGGCTCATCGGACATTGTTCATTTGCCGCCTTCGTGCAACTCGACGTATTCAGGGTATAGACAAGCACAGACAGATAAAAATGACAGAGCACACAACATCTATGAAACGCATCAGCACCACCATTACCACCACCATCACCATTACCACAGGTAACGGTGCGGGCTGACGCGTACAGGAAACACAGAAAAAAGCCCGCACCTGAACAGTGCGGGCTTTTTTTTCGACCAAAGGTAACGAGGTAACAACCATGCGAGTGTTGAAGTTCGGCGGTACATCAGTGGCAAATGCAGAACGTTTTCTGCGGGTTGCCGATATTCTGGAGAGCAATGCCAGGCAGGGGCAGGTAGCGACCGTACTTTCTGCCCCGGCGAAAATAACGAACCATCTGGTGGCCATGATTGAAAAGACTATCGGCGGCCAGGACGCTTTGCCCAATATCAGCGATGCCGAACGTATTTTTGCCGAACTTCTGACTGGGCTCGCTGAGGCGCAACCGGGCTTCCCGGTGGCGAAGTTGAAAGCGTTCGTTGAGCAAGAGTTTGCCCAGATTAAACATGTACTGCATGGGATCAGCCTGCTCGGCCAGTGCCCGGACAGCATCAACGCTGCGCTTATCTGCCGTGGCGAAAAAATGTCAATTGCCATCATGGCGGGCCTGCTGGAAGCTCGCGGCCACAACGTGACCGTTATCGATCCCGTCGAGAAATTGCTGGCTGTCGGTCACTACCTCGAATCTACCGTTGATATTGCCGAATCGACGCGTCGTATTGCCGCCGGACGCATTCCGGCCGATCACATGATTCTGATGGCCGGTTTCACCGCCGGGAACGAGAAAGGGGAGCTGGTGGTGCTGGGCCGCAATGGTTCCGATTACTCTGCCGCAGTACTGGCCGCCTGCTTACGCGCCGACTGCTGCGAGATCTGGACTGACGTTGACGGCGTGTATACCTGCGATCCGCGCCAGGTACCGGATGCCAGGCTGCTGAAGTCGATGTCGTATCAGGAAGCGATGGAGCTCTCCTACTTCGGCGCGAAAGTCCTTCACCCCCGTACCATCACCCCAATCGCACAGTTCCAGATCCCTTTCCTGATTAAAAATACCGGTAACCCGCAGGCGCCGGGCACGCTCATTGGCGCAAGCCGTGACGAAGACGACCTGCCGGTGAAAGGTATTTCTAATCTCAACAATATGGCGATGTTCAACGTTTCCGGCCCTGGAATGAAAGGCATGGTGGGGATGGCGGCGCGCGTTTTCGCGGTAATGTCACGCGCCGGGATCTCGGTGGTGCTGATCACCCAGTCATCATCGGAATACAGCATCAGCTTCTGTGTGCCGCAGGCAGACTGCGCCCGCGCCCAGCGCGCGTTGCAGGACGAGTTCTATCTTGAGCTGAAAGAAGGGCTGCTGGAACCGCTGGCAGTCACAGAACGTCTGGCGATCATTTCGGTCGTGGGAGATGGCATGCGCACGCTGCGCGGGATCTCTGCTAAATTCTTCGCCGCGCTGGCTCGCGCCAATATCAATATTGTCGCAATCGCTCAAGGGTCTTCCGAACGTTCCATTTCGGTTGTTGTGAACAATGACGATGTCACTACGGGCGTCCGTGTGACCCATCAGATGCTGTTCAATACCGACCAGGTGATTGAAGTATTTGTCATCGGCGTCGGCGGCGTCGGCGGCGCACTGCTGGAGCAGCTTAAGCGACAGCAAACCTGGCTTAAGAACAAGCATATCGATCTGCGCGTCTGCGGCGTAGCGAACTCCAGGGCAATGTTGACTAACGTACACGGTCTGAACCTGGAAAACTGGCAGGCGGCGCTGGCGGAAGCGAAAGAGCCGTTTAACCTGGGACGCTTAATTCGGCTGGTGAAAGACTACCATCTGCTGAACCCGGTGATTGTCGACTGTACTTCCAGCCAGGCGGTGGCGGATCAGTATGCAGACTTCCTGCGTGAAGGTTTCCACGTCGTTACGCCGAACAAAAAGGCGAATACCTCGTCGATGGATTATTACCACCAGTTGCGTTTCGCGGCGGCGAAGTCACGGCGTAAATTCCTTTACGACACTAACGTCGGCGCGGGTTTGCCGGTAATCGAGAACCTGCAAAACCTGCTCAACGCGGGTGACGAACTGCAAAAATTTTCCGGCATCCTGTCTGGTTCGCTGTCGTTTATTTTCGGTAAGCTGGACGAAGGGATGAGCCTTTCGGACGCCACCAAAATGGCGCGCGAAATGGGCTATACCGAGCCGGATCCGCGTGACGATCTGTCCGGGATGGACGTTGCGCGCAAGCTGCTGATCCTCGCCCGTGAAACCGGGCGTGAGCTGGAGCTGTCTGACATCGTAATTGAGCCAGTCCTTCCGGAAACATTTGACGATTCCGGCGATGTCGCGGCGTTTATGGCGAACCTGCCGCAACTGGATGACGCCTTTGCCGCACGAGTGGCAAAAGCGCGTGATGCGGGCAACGTCTTACGCTATGTTGGCAACATCGAAGAAGACGGCGTGTGCCGGGTGAAAATTGCTGAAGTGGATGGCAACGATCCGTTATATAAAGTGAAAAACGGCGAAAACGCGCTGGCCTTCTACAGCCACTATTACCAGCCGCTGCCGCTGGTGCTGCGTGGTTACGGCGCCGGTAACGACGTGACGGCGGCAGGGGTATTTGCCGACCTGCTGCGCACCCTCTCATGGAAGTTAGGAGTCTAAGATGGTTAAAGTGTATGCCCCGGCTTCCAGCGCCAATATGAGCGTTGGATTCGATGTGCTCGGGGCGGCCGTAACGCCGGTTGATGGTTCACTGTTAGGCGATGTGGTAACGGTTGACGCGGCGGAAAGCTTCAGTCTGCAAAATCGCGGCCATTTCGCCGACAAACTGCCGACCGAGCCACGCGAAAACATTGTGTATCAATGCTGGGAGCGTTTCTGCCAGGAGTTGGGTAAACCGATCCCGGTGGCGATGACCCTGGAAAAGAATATGCCGATTGGCTCCGGTTTAGGTTCCAGCGCCTGTTCTGTGGTAGCGGCGCTGGTGGCGATGAACGCGCACTGCGGAAAGCCGCTGAACGATACCCGGCTGCTGGCGATCATGGGCGAGCTGGAAGGCCGTATCTCAGGCAGTATTCATTACGATAATGTGGCGCCGTGTTTTCTCGGCGGCATGCAGCTGATGATTGAAGAAAACGGCATTATCAGCCAGCAGGTGCCAGGCTTTGATGAATGGCTGTGGGTGCTGGCTTATCCGGGCATTAAGGTCTCTACGGCGGAAGCGCGCGCGATTTTGCCTGCGCAATATCGTCGTCAGGACTGCATCGCCCACGGGCGGCATCTGGCGGGTTTTATTCATGCCTGTTATTCCCGTCAGCCAGGGCTGGCGGCAAAACTGATGAAGGACGTGATTGCCGAGCCGTACCGCGAGCGTCTGCTGCCTGGCTTCAGCCTGGCGCGTCAGGCGGTGGCGGAAATCGGCGCGCTGGCGAGCGGGATTTCCGGATCAGGGCCGACACTGTTCGCGCTGTGCGATAAGCCGGATACCGCACAGCGGGTGGCAGACTGGCTTGAGAAAAACTATCTGCAAAATCAGGAAGGCTTTGTTCATATTTGCCGGCTGGACACGGCAGGCGCACGGGTATTGGGATAATTAATGAAACTCTACAATCTTAAAGATCATAACGAACAGGTTAACTTCGCGCAGGCCGTCACGCAGGGGCTGGGCAAAAATCAGGGGCTGTTTTTTCCGCACGACCTGCCGGAATTTAGCCTGACAGAAGTCGATGACATGCTGAACCAGGATTTCGTCAGCCGGAGCGCGAAGATTCTTTCCGCTTTTATTGGCGATGAGATCCCGCAGGCGATCCTTGAAGAGCGCGTGCGCGCCGCGTTTGCCTTCCCGGCGCCGGTCACACAGGTTGAAGGCGACGTCGGCTGTCTGGAGCTGTTCCACGGCCCAACGTTGGCGTTTAAGGATTTCGGCGGCCGGTTTATGGCGCAGATGCTGACCCAAATCAGCGGCGACAAGCCGGTGACCATTCTGACGGCGACATCAGGTGATACTGGCGCTGCCGTGGCCCATGCGTTTTACGGTCTGCCGAACGTGCGCGTCGTTATTCTGTATCCGCGCGGCAAGATCAGCCCGCTACAGGAAAAACTGTTCTGCACCCTCGGCGGCAACATTGAAACCGTGGCGATTGATGGCGATTTCGATGCTTGTCAGGCGCTGGTGAAGCAGGCGTTCGATGATGAGGAACTGAAAGTCACGCTGGGGCTGAACTCGGCGAACTCGATCAATATCAGCCGTCTGCTGGCGCAGATTTGTTATTACTTTGAAGCCGTCGCGCAGTTGCCGCAAGACGCGCGCAATCAGTTGGTCATCTCTGTACCGAGCGGAAACTTTGGCGATCTGACGGCGGGCCTGTTGGCGAAGTCGCTTGGCCTGCCGGTGAAGCGCTTTATCGCGGCGACCAACGTCAATGATACCGTACCGAGATTCCTGCAGGAGGGCAAATGGGCGCCGAAAGCGACGCAGGCGACTCTGTCGAACGCCATGGATGTCAGCCAGCCGAACAACTGGCCGCGCGTTGAGGAGCTGTTCCGTCGTAAGATCTGGCGTCTGAATGAGCTGGGCTATGCCGCAGTGGATGATGAAACCACCAAAGAGACCCTGCGTGAGCTCAAAGCGAAGGGATATACCTCGGAGCCGCACGCGGCGGTAGCGTACCGCGCCCTGCGCGATCGCCTGAATCCGGGCGAGTACGGTCTGTTTCTCGGTACGGCGCATCCGGCGAAATTTAAAGAGAGCGTGGAAGCGATCCTGGGCGAAACGTTGGATCTGCCGAAAGCGCTGGCGGAAAGGGCCGATCTGCCGCTGCTTTCCCATTCGCTTCCGGCGGATTTCGCCGCTCTGCGTAAGCTGATGATGAGCCGGAGATAATCGCGGCTGTATCTGCAATGTCTGATGGCGGCGTGCCGCCATCAGACCATCGCTCATTACTGCTCGTGGCGCTTAAACACCAATTCGCCATCCCCTGATGCGGCTTCATCAAAGAAATAGCCTTCACGATTAAAACCGGTCAATTGTTCCGGTTTCGTCAGGCGATTTTCAATAATGTACCGGCTCATCAGGCCGCGCGCTTTTTTGGCGTAGAAGCTGATCACCTTAAACTTGCCGTTCTTCTCATCAAGAAACACCGGCTTGATTAATTCTGCATTCAATTTCTGCGGTTTCACCGATTTAAAGTATTCGTCCGACGCCAGATTGATAATCACCCGGTCTCCCTGCGCCGCCAGCGCGTCGTTTAGCTTGTTGGTAATCACGTCGCCCCAAAACTGATACAGGTCTTTCCCTCTGGCGTTTTGCAGACGAATCCCCATTTCCAGACGGTACGGCTGCATCAGATCCAATGGGCGCAGGACGCCGTATAACCCTGACAGCATACGTAAATGCTGCTGGGCGAACTCGAAATCCGCGTCGCTGAAGGTTTCCGCCTGCAAACCGGTATACACATCGCCCTTAAACGCGAGAATAGCCTGGCGGGCGTTTTCCGGCGTAAAGTCGGGCTGCCAGTCATGAAAGCGGGTGGCATTCAGATCGGCAAGTTTATCGCTGATGCCCATCAGCTTGCCGATTTGCGGCGCCGACAGCTTGCGCGCCTCATGAATAAGCTGCTGGGCGTGATCCAGCAGCTCGGGTTGCGTAAAGCGCGTTGTCGCCAGCGGGCTTTGATAGTCGAGGGTTTTTGCAGGTGAAATCAGAATCAGCATATCCAGTCCTTGCAGGAAATTTTCTGCGACTTTAGCAAAAAACGCGACAGAGTTGATCGATAGTTGCGATTAGTTCCGTGGGATATCGTCCCAGGCATCCGGCGCCAGCTGCGGTTCAATATCCGGGTACCGTAGCGGATCGAAGACGGGACGCACGCCCAGTTTACGCTGGCGTAAATAATCGCTGGCGAGGGTATGCACCACCGGCGACAGCAGCAGAATCGCGGTCAGGTTGGTTATCGCCATGCAGGCCATGATGATGTCGGCAAGTTGCCACAAAACGGGGAAACTCATCAGCGTCCCGGCGATCACCGTAGAACAGGCAGCAAACCGCAATGTCCAGATGGCCCGCCGGTTATCCATTCGCAGAAAGAACAGATTGTTCTCGGCATAAATGGTGTTCACCACGATCGAACTAAAGGCAAACAGCGTCACCACAATGGCGACAAAATCGCCACCCCACTCGCCAACCAGCGCGCTCATCGCTTTCTGGATCAACTGTATGCCTTCCATCGGCGCATAGGTCGTGCCGTTGCCAGCCAGCAAAACCAGCATGGCGGTGGCGCTGCAGACCACCAGCGTGTCGATAAAAATGCCGATCATCTGTACGATGCCCTGGGCTGCGGGGTGCGGCGGCCAGGAGGCTGCCGCGGCGGCGGCATTCGGCGTTGACCCCATTCCGGCTTCATTAGAAAACATGCTGCGCTGAAAGCCGCTGGTAAGGGCCTGGCTCAGCGTGTACCCTGCCGCGCCGCCTGCGGCTTCCTGCCAGCCAAACGCGCTCTGCACGATGGACAGTACCACGTCAGGGATCAGGTCGATATTGATTGCACAGACCACCAGGCTGGTCACCACCCATAGCAGCGCCATCATCGGAACAAACCACTGCATCATTCGCGCCACGCCCCGGATGCCCCTGACGATAACCAGCAACGCGGCGCCGGCGAGGACCACGCCGCTGACCAGGGGCGGGAAATCAAACGAAAAATGGAGCGCGCGCGAAACGGCGTTTGCCTGCACGCCATTGAAAATCATCCCATACGCTATCAGTAAAAAGAGGGCGAACAGCACGCCCATCCAACGCATGCCTAAACCGCGCGCCATATACCACGCCGGACCACCGCGAAACTGGCCGTGGCGATCGCGCTCTTTATACAGTTGGGCAAGGGCGCTTTCGGCGAAGGAGGTGGCCATGCCGATAACGGCAGCGACCCACATCCAGAAAACCGCGCCCGGTCCGCCGGCGGTGATCGCCAGCGCGACGCCGGACAGGTTGCCGCTCCCTATCCGCGCGGCAAGACTGGTGCATAATGCCTGAAATGAGGTTAGCCCGCCCGGTTGCGGGTTCACGCTGTTTTTCAGACTTCTGCCAAACTGGCGGATATAGCGAAATTGAACGAATCCAGTGCGCCAGGTAAACCAGCAGCCTGCTCCAAAGAGCAGGTAGATCATGACCGATCCCCAGAGCACGTCGTTGATAAATGAAAAGAAGTCAGGCATTAACATCCCTCTTGTTGCTGCCGGTACGCTTTAACAATCCCGTGTAAGCGTTACCAATTGTCGAATAGTATATACGCTGCTGGACAACGGGTAGCGGGCATCAATCATACATGAGGTTGAGCGCACGAATCGCGCGTGACATCAAGACAAGCGCTGAAAATTGACCCTGGCGGCGCGACGGGGATAACCGCATTGTCTGCGGTTGCGCTGACACTGCGTCGTGTTATCATCAGGGCAGACCGGTTACATCCCCCTAACAAGCTGTTTAAAGAGAAACACTATCATGACGGACAAATTGACCTCCCTTCGTCAGTTCACCACCGTGGTGGCCGACACCGGAGACATCGCGGCAATGAAGCTGTATCAGCCGCAGGATGCCACAACCAACCCTTCTCTCATTCTTAACGCAGCGCAGATCCCGGAATACCGCAAGTTGATTGATGACGCTGTTGCCTGGGCTAAGCAGCAGAGCAGCGACCGCGCGCAGCAGATTGTTGACGCTACCGATAAGCTGGCGGTCAACATCGGTCTGGAAATCCTCAAACTGGTTCCGGGCCGTATCTCCACGGAAGTGGATGCGCGTCTGTCCTACGACACCGAAGCGTCTATCGCTAAGGCAAAACGCATCATTAAGCTCTATAACGATGCGGGCATCAGCAACGATCGCATTCTGATTAAGCTGGCTTCCACCTGGCAGGGCATCCGTGCCGCTGAGCAGTTGGAAAAAGAGGGCATCAACTGTAACCTGACGCTGCTGTTCTCCTTCGCTCAGGCGCGCGCCTGTGCTGAAGCGGGTGTTTACCTGATCTCCCCGTTTGTTGGTCGTATTCTGGACTGGTACAAAGCCAATACCGATAAGAAAGAGTATGCTCCGGCAGAAGATCCGGGCGTGGTTTCCGTAACGGAAATCTACGAATACTACAAACAGCACGGCTACGAGACGGTAGTAATGGGCGCAAGCTTCCGCAATATCGGCGAAATCCTTGAGCTGGCAGGTTGCGATCGCCTGACGATCGCTCCGGCGCTGCTGAAAGAACTGGCTGAAAGCGAAGGCGCTGTTGAACGTAAACTGTCCTTCTCTGGCGAAGTGAAAGCGCGCCCGGAACGTATTACCGAGTCTGAGTTCCTGTGGCAGCACAACCAGGATCCAATGGCGGTGGACAAACTGGCGGACGGTATCCGTAAGTTTGCCGTTGACCAGGAAAAACTGGAAAAAATGATCGGCGATCTGCTGTAATCATTCCGCGTGACCGGATCCCCGGTCACGCGACCTCTCTCGTCCTCTGTCTGAAAATCCCCTCTGCGTGTATCATTCCCTAAATGCATCAGTTGAATGGAATGAATATGAATACCTTACGCATCGGCTTAGTGTCGATTTCTGACCGCGCGTCCAGCGGTGTTTATCAGGATAAAGGCATCCCGGCTCTGGAAGAATGGCTGGGCAAAGCGCTGACAACGCCGTTTGACGTGCAGACGCGTTTAATTCCCGATGAGCAGGCCATTATTGAGCAGACGCTGTGCGAACTGGTCGACGAAATGAGTTGCCACCTGGTGCTGACTACCGGCGGTACCGGTCCGGCGCGTCGCGACGTCACGCCGGACGCGACGCTGGCCATTGCCGACCGCGAGATGCCCGGTTTCGGTGAACAAATGCGGCAGATTAGCCTCCACTTTGTACCGACAGCGATTCTCTCGCGCCAGGTTGGGGTGATCCGCAAACAGGCGCTGATCCTCAATTTGCCGGGCCAGCCGAAATCGATTAAAGAGACGCTGGAAGGGGTCAAAGCAGCGGATGGCAGCGTGGTGGTCGCGGGTATTTTTGCCAGTGTACCGTATTGTATACAGTTGCTTGACGGGCCTTACGTCGAAACAGCAGCGGAAGTTGTAGCAGCATTTCGTCCGAAAAGCGCGCGGCGCGAAACAAATAGCTAAATTATATGTTTTTGTGACATAAGCATCGGCAAATCTGGCGTGTTGATTTATTTACGTTAAAGTAAGGTTTACTTTACAAGGGCGATGCGCGATCGCCCAATCACGCCTTAATGATGGTTTGCTATGTCACAACATGCCCGATCTTTGAATCGTCAGGACTATAAAACGCTGACGCTGGCCGCTCTGGGCGGCGCGCTGGAGTTTTACGACTTCATTATCTTCGTCTTTTTTGCCGCCGTTGTTGGTGAGCTGTTTTTCCCGGCAGACATTCCGGAATGGCTTCGTCAGGTGCAGACCTTTGGTATTTTTGCCGCAGGCTATCTGGCGCGTCCGTTAGGCGGCATCATCATGGCGCATTTCGGCGATCTGGTCGGGCGCAAGAAAATGTTCACTCTGAGCATCCTGCTGATGGCGGTGCCCACGCTGGCGATAGGTCTGTTACCGACTTATGCCGCGATAGGCATTGCCGCGCCGCTGTTATTGTTGCTGATGCGCATCCTGCAAGGGGCGGCGATTGGCGGTGAAGTGCCGGGCGCGTGGGTGTTTGTCGCCGAACATGTGCCGGAACATCGTATCGGCATTGCCTGCGGCACGCTAACGGCGGGGCTGACGGTGGGTATCCTGCTCGGCTCAGTGGTGGCAACACAGGTCAATACCCATTTTTCTTCCCAGGCGGTCCACGACTATGGCTGGCGCATTCCTTTCCTGCTCGGCGGTGTATTTGGCCTGGTGGCGATGTACCTGCGCCGCTGGTTACAGGAAACGCCTGTCTTTCTGGAAATGCAACAGCGTAAAGCGTTGGCGCAGGAGTTACCGGTGAAGTCGGTGGTGGTCAGGCATCAGAAAGCCGTCATCATCTCAATGCTGCTGACCTGGCTGCTCTCTGCGGGTATTGTGGTGGTCATACTGATGTCGCCGGTCTGGCTGCAAAAACAGTATGGACTGGCTCCCGCCCTGACGCTCCAGGCCAACAGCGTGGCGACCATCATGCTCTGCGTCGGCTGCCTGCTCTCCGGCTACCTTGTCGATCGCGTCGGCGCCAGCAAAACCTTTATTGTCGGCAGTGTTCTGCTGGCCTGTTCCAGTGGGCTCTTCTATCACCTGGCGGGTGAACACCCGGCGCGATTATTTCTTTTATACGGGCTGGTGGGATTGTGCGTAGGCGTGGTCGGCGCTGTGCCATACGTAATGGTACGCGCGTTCCCTGCGGAGGTTCGCTTTTCCGGCATTTCGTTTTCGTACAATGTTTCCTACGCCATTTTCGGCGGCCTGACGCCCATTGCGGTGACGTTGCTAATGAACGTATCGCCAATGGCCCCGGCATGGTATGTGCTGGCGCTGTCGCTGGTAGGGCTAGGACTGGGAATTTGGTTGCGGCAGGATAGGTGTTATCACAACACGGACATACAGGCTGAGCTACAACGGCAGTGAGAGTATCCCCCCAGGCGGGGGGATAAATGATTAATGCGCGTCGCCGATTGGCAAAATGGTGCGGCCAAACTGCTCGTTCAGCACTTCACCCATCGCCAGGTAAATTGCGCTGGCGCCGCATACCAGACCGACCCAACCTGCGATGTGGATCACCGCTTCGCTGCCGCCGATGTTGCCGACAGCCAGCAGGGCGAACAGAACGGTCAGGCTCAGGAAGACGAACTGCAGCGCGCGTGCGCCTTTCAGCGTACCGAAGAACATAAACAGCGTGAAGACGCCCCACAGACCGAGGTATACCCCGAGGAACTGCGCATTCGGCGCGTCGGTCAGACCCATTTTCGGCATCAGCAGAATGGCGACCAGCGTCAGCCAGAAGGCGCCGTAAGAGGTGAAGGCGGTTAAGCCGAAAGTGTTGCCTTTTTTGTATTCGAGCAGACCGGCAAATATTTGCGCGATGCCGCCGTAGAAAATTCCCATCGCGAGAATAATACCGTCAAGGGCGAAGAAACCCGCGTTATGCAGGTTAAGCAGAATGGTGGTCATGCCGAAGCCCATCAGGCCCAGCGGTGCCGGGTTAGCCAACTTAGTGTTGCCCATAAATCCTCAAAAATCATCATTGATTGAATGGTGAAATAGTTTCCCCGAAAAACGGTTCCGCGTTCGGGGCGCGGCATAATAATCAGGGGCGAGGTGGCTGTCTATGATCTCATCAGGGGAAACGGCGTTATTTTTGACGTGATTGACATCACAACTCCGTCGGAGGCTTTTTTCTCATCAAAAGCAAAAATTTTTTTCATTCCCCCCTTGATGAAGTGGGTTACGACCCCACTTAGTAGTCAACCGCAATGGCGAGTCTGAAAAAAAACGATTCAGGGGTAGTTGAAACCGCACGTTTCGCCCTTATTACAGACTCACAACCACATGTTGACCGAATTTTTAGTGGAGACGTTTAGATGGGTAAAATTATTGGTATCGACCTGGGTACTACCAACTCTTGTGTAGCGATTATGGACGGCACTCAGGCACGCGTGCTGGAGAATGCTGAGGGCGATCGCACCACGCCTTCTATCATTGCATATACCCAGGATGGTGAAACTCTGGTTGGTCAGCCGGCTAAACGTCAGGCAGTGACAAACCCGCAAAACACCCTGTTTGCGATCAAACGCCTGATTGGCCGCCGCTTCCAGGACGAAGAAGTCCAGCGCGATGTTTCTATCATGCCGTACAAAATCATCGGCGCCGATAACGGCGACGCGTGGCTTGATGTGAAAGGCCAGAAAATGGCGCCGCCGCAGATCTCTGCCGAAGTGCTGAAAAAAATGAAGAAAACGGCGGAAGATTACCTGGGTGAGCCGGTAACGGAAGCGGTTATTACCGTACCTGCATACTTTAACGATGCTCAGCGTCAGGCAACCAAAGATGCTGGCCGTATCGCAGGTCTGGAAGTCAAACGTATCATCAACGAACCGACCGCAGCGGCACTGGCTTACGGTCTGGATAAAGAAGTTGGCAACCGTACTATCGCGGTCTACGACCTCGGTGGCGGTACCTTCGATATCTCTATTATCGAAATTGACGAAGTTGACGGCGAAAAAACCTTCGAAGTTCTGGCAACCAACGGTGATACCCACCTGGGTGGTGAAGACTTCGACAGCCGTATGATCAACTATCTGGTTGAAGAATTTAAGAAAGATCAGGGCATTGACCTGCGTAATGACCCGCTGGCCATGCAGCGCCTGAAAGAAGCGGCGGAAAAAGCGAAAATCGAACTTTCTTCCGCACAGCAGACCGATGTGAACCTGCCGTATATCACCGCAGATGCCACCGGTCCGAAACACATGAACATCAAAGTGACGCGCGCGAAACTGGAAAGCCTGGTCGAAGATCTGGTGAACCGTTCTATCGAGCCGCTGAAAGTTGCGCTGCAGGACGCTGGCCTGTCCGTATCTGATATCAACGACGTTATTCTCGTTGGTGGTCAGACCCGTATGCCAATGGTGCAGAAGAAAGTGGCTGAGTTCTTTGGTAAAGAACCGCGTAAAGACGTTAACCCGGACGAAGCCGTGGCTATCGGTGCTGCCGTTCAGGGCGGTGTATTGACCGGGGATGTGAAAGACGTTCTGTTGCTCGACGTTACCCCGCTGTCGCTGGGTATCGAAACGATGGGCGGCGTCATGACTGCGCTGATCAGCAAAAACACCACCATCCCGACCAAGCACAGCCAGGTGTTCTCTACTGCAGAAGACAACCAGTCTGCGGTAACCATCCATGTGCTGCAGGGTGAGCGTAAACGCGCGTCTGATAACAAATCTCTGGGTCAGTTCAACCTGGATGGTATCAACCCAGCGCCGCGCGGCATGCCGCAGATCGAAGTCACCTTCGATATCGATGCTGACGGTATCCTGCACGTTTCCGCGAAAGACAAAAACAGCGGTAAAGAGCAGAAGATCACCATCAAGGCATCTTCTGGCCTGAACGAGGAAGAGATTCAGAAAATGGTTCGCGAAGCAGAAGCGAACGCAGAATCTGACCGTAAGTTCGAAGAGCTGGTTCAGACCCGCAACCAGGGCGACCATCTGCTGCACAGCACGCGTAAGCAGGTAGAAGAAGCAGGCGATCAGCTGCCGGCTGACGATAAGACGGCCATTGAGTCTGCGCTGAGCGGCCTGGAAACGGCGCTGAAAGGTGAAGACAAAGGGGCTATCGAAGCGAAGATGCAGGAACTGGCGCAGGTTTCCCAGAAACTGATGGAGATCGCCCAGCAGCAGCACGCACAGCAGCAGGCAGGCTCCGCTGACGCTTCCGCAAACAATGCGAAAGATGACGATGTTGTCGACGCTGAGTTTGAAGAAGTGAAAGACAAAAAATAATCGCCCTTTGAACGGGTAATTACTGGCACGGGCGAAGAGGTTTCCTCTCCGCCCGTGCACGCATGTTAAGGGCAGATAAAAAGAGATGGCTAAGCAAGACTATTACGAGATTTTGGGCGTTTCCAAATCAGCGGAAGAGCGTGAAATCAAAAAGGCCTACAAGCGCCTGGCCATGAAATATCACCCGGACCGTAACCAAGGTGATAAAGAGGCCGAAGCCAAGTTCAAAGAGATCAAAGAAGCCTACGAAGTGCTGACCGATGCGCAAAAACGCGCCGCTTACGATCAGTACGGGCATGCTGCGTTTGAGCAGGGTGGAATGGGCGGTGGCGGCGGCTTTGGCGGCGGCGCTGACTTCAGCGATATTTTTGGTGACGTTTTTGGCGATATCTTCGGCGGTGGCCGGGGTCGTCAACGTGCCGCGCGTGGGGCCGATTTACGTTACAACATGGATCTCACCCTCGAAGAAGCCGTACGTGGCGTGACCAAAGAGATCCGTATTCCAACGCTGGAAGAGTGTGATGTTTGCCACGGTAGCGGGGCAAAAGCGGGCACTCAGCCGCAGACATGTCCGACCTGCCACGGCTCCGGCCAGGTGCAGATGCGTCAGGGCTTTTTTGCCGTTCAGCAAACCTGTCCGCACTGTCAGGGACGGGGTACGTTGATCAAAGACCCGTGCAACAAATGTCACGGTCATGGTCGCGTTGAGAAAAGCAAAACGCTGTCGGTTAAAATCCCGGCAGGTGTGGATACCGGCGATCGCATTCGTCTTTCCGGCGAGGGCGAAGCAGGGGAGCACGGCGCTCCGGCAGGCGATCTGTATGTTCAGGTCCAGGTGAAACAGCACCCGATCTTCGAACGTGAAGGGAATAACCTGTACTGTGAAGTACCGATCAACTTTGCAATGGCGGCGCTCGGCGGCGAGATTGAAGTTCCGACGCTCGACGGACGTGTGAAGCTGAAAATCCCTGGCGAAACGCAGACCGGCAAACTGTTCCGTATGCGCGGAAAAGGCGTGAAGTCCGTTCGCGGCGGCGCGCAGGGCGATCTGTTATGTCGCGTGGTGGTGGAAACGCCGGTAGGCCTGAACGAAAAGCAAAAGCAACTGCTGAAAGATCTGCAGGAAAGCTTTGGCGGACCGACAGGGGAAAATAACAGCCCACGTTCCAAGAGTTTCTTCGACGGCGTGAAAAAGTTCTTCGACGATCTGACACGCTAAGACACATCGGTTATTTCGCTTAACAAGCCTGAGATTGAGAGATCTCGGGCTTTTTTGTTTTGGTCTATACTCGTAAAAACCGATTCATTCATCATAAATAATCTAATTTTAACGATGATTCATGCGGAGTAAGATGGTCATTACGAAGTATTCACCTGAAAGCGAGAATAAAAAGTGAAACATCTGCATCGATTCTTTAGCAGCGACGCCTCCGGAGGCATCATACTGATCATCGCCGCTGCGCTGGCCATGATAATGGCGAATAGCGGCGCCACCAGTGGGTGGTACCACGCTTTTCTTGACACTCCTGTACAACTGCGCGTTGGCGCGCTTGAAATCAACAAAAACATGTTGTTATGGATTAACGATGCCCTGATGGCGGTGTTTTTTCTGTTGATTGGTCTGGAAGTCAAGCGGGAACTGATGCAAGGCTCCCTTGCCAGCTTGCGTCAGGCGGCGTTTCCCGTTATTGCCGCTATTGGTGGGATGATTGTTCCGGCTGTGCTCTATCTGGCGTTTAACTATGCCGACCCGGTAACACGTGAGGGCTGGGCGATCCCGGCGGCGACGGATATTGCTTTTGCGCTGGGCGTACTGGCGTTACTGGGCAGCCGTGTACCGCTGGCGTTGAAAATTTTCCTCATGGCGCTGGCGATTATTGATGACCTGGGCGCGATTGTGATTATCGCGCTGTTCTATACCAGCGATCTGTCGATGGTATCTCTGGGCGTGGCGGCATGCGCCATTGCGGTACTGGCGCTGCTGAATCTGTGTGGGGTAAGACGAACGGGGGTTTATATTCTGGTGGGCGTCGTGCTCTGGACAGCGGTGCTCAAGTCTGGCGTACACGCAACGTTAGCGGGGGTGATTGTCGGGTTCTTTATTCCACTCAAGGAGAAACACGGGCGTTCTCCGGCGAAGCGTCTGGAGCATGTTTTGCACCCGTGGGTGGCATACATGATCCTGCCGCTGTTTGCTTTCGCCAACGCGGGTGTTTCCCTGCAGGGCGTGACGATCGATGGGCTCACCTCCATCCTGCCGTTGGGCATTATTGCTGGCCTGCTGATAGGTAAACCGCTGGGCATTAGTCTGTTCTGCTGGTTGGCGCTGCGTCTGAAAATGGCGCAATTACCGCAGGGGACGACCTTCCCGCAGATCATGGCGGTCGGCATTCTGTGCGGCATTGGCTTTACTATGTCGATCTTTATCGCCAGCCTGGCGTTTGGCAGCGTTGATCCGGAACTGATTAACTGGGCGAAGCTGGGGATCCTGATTGGTTCGCTGCTGTCGGCAGTAATTGGCTATAGCTGGCTACGCGCGCGTTTAAGCGCGGCGGCCTGAGCGTAAGCATTCGCAGGGGAGCGCAGTCAGCTCCCCTTTTTGTGACATTTTTCAGGGAGAGAGTATGTCCCATATCAATTACAACCATCTCTATTATTTCTGGCACGTTTATAAAGAGGGATCCGTGGTTGGCGCGGCGGAAGCGCTGTATCTGACGCCGCAAACCATTACCGGACAGATCAAAGCGCTCGAGGAGCGTTTGCAGGGCAAATTGTTCAAGCGTAAAGGGCGCGGCCTTGAACCCAGCGAGCTTGGCGAACTGGTATTCCGCTATGCCGATAAAATGTTCACGCTCAGCCAGGAGATGCTGGATATCGTTAACTACCGCAAAGAGTCGAACCTGCTGTTTGATGTGGGCGTTGCGGATGCGCTGTCAAAACGTCTGGTCAGCAGCGTACTGGACGCGGCGGTGGTGGAAGATGAACAAATTCATCTGCGCTGCTTTGAGTCCACTCATGAAATGCTGCTGGAACAATTAAGCCAGCATAAGCTGGACATGATCATTTCCGACTGCCCGATCGATTCGACACAGCAGGAGGGGCTGTTTTCGGTAAAAATTGGTGAATGCAGCGTCAGCTTCTGGTGCACGAATCCGCTGCCGGAAAAGCCATTTCCGGCCTGCCTGGAGGAGCGCCGCCTGTTAGTGCCTGGTCGGCGTTCTATGCTGGGACGCAAATTGCTGAACTGGTTTAACTCTCAGGGGCTCAACGTCGAGATTTTAGGTGAGTTCGACGACGCGGCGTTAATGAAAGCCTTTGGTGCCACGCACAACGCGATTTTCGTCGCGCCTACGCTCTATGCAAATGATTTTTATGCAGATGATTCAATCGTTGAGATAGGACGCGTGGAGAACGTGATGGAGGAGTATCACGCAATATTTGCCGAGCGCATGATTCAACACCCGGCAGTGCAGCGCATCTGTAACAGCAACTATTCGGCGTTGTTTATGCCTGTGGCGAAATAAACCTCGTTGGCCGGATAACGCGCCGCCGCCATCCGGCACAGTCAAACGCCCGATCGCAGACATAAAAAAACCCGCGTTAGCGGGTTTTTTCACAAAGCGACAACGAACGGACGATTAAGCCAGTTTGTTGATCTGTGCAGTCAGGTTAGCTTTATGACGTGCAGCTTTGTTTTTGTGGATCAGACCTTTAGCAGCCTGACGGTCCACGATTGGTTGCATTTCGTTAAATGCTTTCTGTGCAGCAGCTTTGTCGCCAGCTTCGATAGCTGCGTATACTTTCTTGATGAAAGTACGCATCATAGAGCGACGGCTTGCGTTGTGCTTACGAGCCTTTTCAGACTGAACGGCGCGCTTCTTAGCTGATTTGATATTAGCCAAGGTCCAACTCCCAAATGTGTTCTATATGGACAATTCAAAGGCCGAGGAATATGCCCTTTTAGCCTTCTTTTGTCAATGGATTTGTGCAAATAAGCGCCGTTAATCTAGCGGCACTCGTTACGTAGTGATGGCGCAGGATTCTACCAGCTTGCGGGGCGTGAATACAGCTTTTCGACGATAAAAATTGAATTGCTTTGTCAGTTTAGGCGCTGAGTTTGCCTCATAGTGATGAAATCCATCTGCTTTTCGTTTTGGCGCATCAATCGCCGGTTAACCTTGACCGCGGTACAAGGTATACTTTGGCGATTTTCACTGTTTTGAGCCAGACATGAAGCTGATACGCGGCATACATAATCTTAGTCAGGCCCCGCACGGGTGTGTGTTGACTATTGGTAATTTCGACGGCGTGCACCGTGGTCACCGCGCGCTGCTGCAAGGTTTGCAGGAAGAAGGGCGCAAACGTGGCTTACCGGTGATGGTGATGATCTTTGAGCCGCAGCCGCTTGAGCTATTCGCGACGGATAAAGCGCCCGCACGGCTGACTCGCCTGCGGGAGAAACTGCGTTACCTGGCGGAATGTGGCGTCGATTACGTGCTGTGCGTGCGTTTTGACCGACGTTTCGCCGCGCTTACCGCGCAGACGTTTATCAGCGATCTGCTGGTCAAACGCCTCGGGGTGCAATTTCTGGCTGTGGGTGATGATTTCCGCTTTGGCGCTGGCCGGGCGGGCGATTTCTTGTTATTACAGAAGGCTGGCCTGGAGTATGGCTTTGATGTCACCAGCACCCAAACCTTCTGTGAAGGCGGCGTGCGTATCAGCAGCACCGCCGTGCGTCAGGCGCTGGCGGAAGACAATCTGGCGCTGGCGGAAAGTTTACTGGGGCACCCGTTTACTCTCTCCGGACGCGTTGTCCACGGTGATGAACTGGGGCGCACCATTGGTTTTCCGACTGCGAATATCCCGCTGCGCCGTCAGGTCTCCCCGGTGAAAGGGGTGTATGCGGTAGAAGTGAGGGGGCTTGGCGAAAAGCCATTGCCCGGCGTGGCGAATATCGGAACCCGGCCAACGGTGTCGGGCGTGCGCCAACAGTTAGAAGTGCACTTGCTGGATATTGCAATGGACCTCTACGGTCGCCATATAGATGTAGTGCTGCGTAAAAAAATACGCAACGAGCAGCGGTTTGCTTCGCTGGATGAACTGAAAGCGCAGATTGCGCGAGATGAATTAACGGCCCGCGAGTTTTTTGGGCGATACCCGGCTTAAATGCCTATGTATTAAATACGGAACCGAGAATCTGATGAGTGACTATAAATCAACCCTGAATTTGCCGGAAACAGGGTTCCCGATGCGCGGCGATCTCGCCAAGCGCGAACCGGGAATGCTGGCGCGTTGGACTGATGATGATCTGTACGGCATCATTCGTGCGGCCAAAAAAGGCAAAAAAACCTTCATTCTGCATGATGGCCCTCCCTATGCGAATGGCAGCATTCATATTGGTCACTCGGTTAACAAGATTCTGAAAGACATTATCGTGAAGTCCAAAGGACTCGCGGGATTCGACTCGCCTTATGTTCCGGGCTGGGACTGCCACGGTCTGCCGATCGAACTGAAAGTGGAGCAAGAATACGGTAAGCCGGGTGAGAAATTCACCGCCGCCGAATTCCGCGCCAAATGCCGTGAATATGCCGCTACGCAGGTTGACGGTCAGCGAAAAGACTTCATTCGCCTGGGCGTGCTGGGTGACTGGTCGCATCCGTATCTGACGATGGACTTCAAAACCGAAGCCAACATCATTCGCGCGCTGGGTAAAATCATCGGCAACGGCCACCTGCATAAAGGCGCCAAGCCGGTGCACTGGTGCGTAGATTGCCGTTCCGCGCTGGCGGAAGCGGAAGTCGAGTATTACGACAAAACGTCCCCTTCGATCGACGTGGCGTTTCGTGCGGTTGATCAGGATGCAGTGCAGGCGAAGTTTGGCCTGCCGGGCGTCAGCGGGCCGATCTCGTTGGTTATCTGGACCACGACGCCGTGGACGCTGCCAGCCAACCGCGCGATCTCTCTGGCGCCGGATTTCGACTATGCGTTGGTGCAGATCGACGGTCAGGCGCTGATCCTGGCGAAAGATCTGGTGGAAAGCGTAATGCAGCGCATTGGCGTGGCGGACTACCGCATCCTCGGCACGGTAAAAGGCGCGGAGCTGGAACTGCTGCGTTTCACTCACCCGTTTATGGGATTTGACGTCCCGGCTATCCTCGGCGATCACGTAACGCTGGATGCAGGTACCGGCGCCGTACATACCGCTGGTGGTCACGGTCCTGACGACTATACCATCAGCCTGAAATACGGTCTGGAAATCGCCAACCCGGTAGGGCCGGACGGCGCGTATCTGGCTGGGACTTATCCTGGGCTGGACGGCGTTAACGTTTTCAAAGCTAACGACACGATCGTTGAGCTACTGCGTGAGAAAGGCGCGCTGCTGCACGTGGCGAAAATGCAGCACAGCTATCCGTGCTGCTGGCGTCATAAGTCGCCGATCATCTTCCGCGCCACTCCGCAGTGGTTCGTCAGCATGGATCAGAAAGGTCTGCGCGCCCAGTCGCTGAAAGAGATCAAAGGCGTGCAGTGGATCCCGGACTGGGGCCAGGCGCGTATCGAATCCATGGTGGCTAACCGTCCAGACTGGTGTATCTCACGTCAGCGTACCTGGGGCGTACCCATGTCGCTGTTCGTTCACAAAGATACCGAAGAGCTGCATCCTCGCGCCGTTGAACTGATGGAAGAGGTTGCCAAACGCGTTGAAGTTGACGGCATCCAGGCGTGGTGGGATCTCGACCCGAAAGAGATCCTGGGCGACGAAGCCGACCAGTACGTGAAGGTCCCGGATACCCTGGACGTGTGGTTTGACTCCGGGTCTACTCACGCCTCTGTGGTTGACGTGCGCCCTGAGTTTGCCGGTCACGCTGCCGACATGTATCTGGAAGGGTCTGACCAACACCGCGGCTGGTTTATGTCATCCCTGATGATCTCCACCGCCATGAAGGGCAAAGCGCCTTACCGCCAGGTTCTGACCCACGGCTTCACCGTTGACGGTCAGGGACGCAAGATGTCCAAGTCCATCGGCAACACCGTGTCGCCGCAGGACGTGATGAACAAACTGGGCGCAGACATTCTGCGTCTGTGGGTGGCATCTACCGACTACACCGGCGAAATGGCGGTGTCGGACGAGATCCTGAAACGTGCCGCCGACAGCTATCGTCGTATCCGTAATACCGCGCGCTTCCTGCTGGCGAACCTGAACGGGTTCGATCCGGTGAAAGACATGGTGAAACCGGAAGAGATGGTGGTGTTGGATCGCTGGGCGGTCGGCTGTGCGAAAACCGCGCAGGACGACATCCTGAAAGCCTACGAGGACTATGACTTCCATGAAGTGGTGCAGCGTCTGATGCGTTTCTGCTCCGTTGAAATGGGCTCGTTCTATCTCGACATCATCAAAGACCGCCAGTACACCGCGAAGGCAGACAGCGTCGCGCGTCGCAGCTGCCAGAGCGCGCTGTACCATATCGCAGAAGCGCTGGTGCGCTGGATGGCGCCAATCATGTCCTTCACCGCAGACGAAATCTGGGGCTACCTGCCGGGCGAGCGTGAGAAATACGTCTTTACCGGCGAATGGTACGACGGTCTGTTTGGCTTAGGTGAAACCGAGCCAATGAACGATGCCTTCTGGGACGAGCTGCTGAAAGTGCGTGGCGAAGTGAACAAGGTGATCGAGCAGGCGCGCGCGGACAAGAAAGTGGGCGGTTCTCTGGAAGCGGCAGTGACCCTGTACGCGGAACCGGAACTGGCTGCCATGCTGACCGCGCTGGGCGACGAATTACGATTTGTCCTGTTGACCTCGGGCGCGAAAGTCGCAGACTATGCGGAGGCTTCTGCCGACGCACAGCAGAGCGAATTGCTTAAAGGACTGAAAGTCGCGTTGAGTAAAGCCGAAGGTGATAAATGCCCGCGTTGCTGGCATTACACTACAGATGTCGGCAAGGTGGCGGAACATGCAGATATCTGCGGCCGCTGTGTCAGCAACGTCGCCGGTGATGGCGAAAAACGTAAGTTCGCCTGATGAGTAAACCGATCTTTTCAACAGGGCTACGCTGGCTGTGGCTGGTGGTGGTCGTGCTGATTATCGATCTGGGCAGCAAATACCTGATCCTCCAGAACTTTGCTCTGGGGGATACGGTGGCGCTGTTCCCGTCGCTTAATCTGCATTATGCGCGTAACTATGGCGCGGCGTTCAGTTTCCTCGCTGACAGCGGTGGCTGGCAGCGCTGGTTCTTTGCCGGTATTGCGATAGGTATCTGCCTTATTTTGACGGTGATGATGTACCGTTCAAAAGCGACGCAGAAACTAAATAACATAGCCTATGCGTTAATCATTGGCGGCGCGCTGGGTAATTTGTTTGATCGCCTGTGGCACGGCTTCGTCGTCGATATGATCGATTTCTACGTCGGGGACTGGCATTTCGCCACGTTTAACCTCGCCGACAGCGCGATTTGTATCGGTGCGGCGCTGATCGTGCTGGAAGGATTTATACCTTCCAGACAAAAAACGGCGGCATAAACGCCGTATCCGGCCTTTGGGTAGAGGCCTGTTTAAGCAGGCCCGGTGACGCTTCGCATACCGGGCCTGGCGAAAGACAATAAGTGAGCAACCTGCATGTCTAAATCAGTACAGAGTAACAGTGCGGTGCTGGTGCACTTCACTTTGAAGCTCGACGATGGCTCCACCGCTGAGTCAACCCGTAACAACGGAAAGCCAGCGCTTTTTCGCCTGGGTGACGGCTCTCTGTCTGAAGGACTGGAGCAGCATCTTCTTGGCCTGAAGGCGGGCGATAAAACCACCTTTTCTCTGGAGCCGGATGCCGCGTTTGGCGTACCGACCCCTGACCTGATCCAGTATTTCTCTCGTCGTGAATTTATGGACGCGGGCGAACCTGAGATTGGGGCCATCATGCTCTTTACCGCAATGGACGGCAGTGAAATGCCTGGGGTGATCCGCGAGATCAACGGCGACTCAATCACCGTGGATTTCAACCATCCGCTGGCCGGGCATACCGTTCATTTTGATATTGAAGTGCTGGAAGTCGAACCGGCACTGGAGGCGTAAAATGCAGATCCTGTTGGCCAACCCGCGCGGTTTTTGCGCAGGTGTAGACCGCGCTATCAGCATTGTTGAAAACGCGTTGGCAATTTACGGCGCGCCCATTTATGTTCGTCACGAAGTGGTGCATAACCGCTACGTGGTCGACAGCCTGCGTGAACGTGGGGCGATCTTTATTGAACAGATCAGCGAAGTGCCGGACGGCGCGATTCTGATTTTTTCTGCCCACGGGGTATCTCAGGCGGTACGCAACGAAGCCAAAAGCCGCGATCTGACCGTTTTTGACGCCACCTGTCCGCTGGTCACTAAGGTTCATATGGAAGTGGCGCGCGCCAGCCGCCGCGGTGAAGAGTCGATCCTGATTGGTCACGCGGGGCACCCGGAAGTGGAAGGGACGATGGGGCAGTACAGCAACCCGGAAGGGGGCATGTACCTGGTCGAGTCGCCGGATGATGTCTGGACGCTTGACGTTAAAAACGAAGGCAAACTCTCCTTCATGACCCAGACCACGCTGTCCGTCGACGATACCTCGGACGTGATAGACGCGCTGCGCCAGCGTTTCCCGAAAATCGTCGGTCCTCGCAAGGACGACATTTGTTACGCCACCACCAACCGTCAGGAAGCGGTGCGCGCCCTGGCGGAGCAGGCGGATGTGGTGCTGGTGGTCGGGTCGAAAAACTCCTCTAACTCCAACCGACTGGCTGAACTGGCGCAGCGGATGGGAAAAATGGCGTTTTTGATCGACGATGCCGCCGACATCCAGGAAGCCTGGGTGAAAGACGCGGAATGCGTGGGTGTCACTGCTGGCGCATCGGCGCCGGATATACTGGTGCAAAACGTCATCGCCCGCCTGCAGGAGCTTGGCGGCGGGGAGGCAGTCCCGCTTGAAGGCCGCGAAGAGAATATTGTCTTCGAGGTGCCGAAAGAGTTGCGCATCGACGCGCAGGAAATCAAATAACCTCTCTCGTGCTGACAGACGTGATAATGCCGGGTTTGTTACCCGGCATTTTTTCGCCGCATACTGGCAAGTTAATCGATTAATCTGCTACTCTGACGATGTTGTTCTCCTCGGGCCGGAGACACATATGAACCTTTCTTTTAGCCAGCCGCCGCGGCTGGAATGGACTACCGGCGATTTATCCGGTGGTCCGCTATTGCGTAAGTCAACGTGCATTCAGGATCTCACTGGGATATTCAGCGATGAGCGTGCCCGCCAGTCACTGGCCGGGGAACGCATTGTGTATGAGGTTGAGATGCTGAACACGTCTCCCGCCGACGGCGAGCTTTATACCGGGATAACCCACCTTTATCCCGGTCGTGTCGGTCACGAATATTTTATGACCCGCGGTCATTTTCATGCCCATCGCGAACAAGGTGAGGTCTATTTTGGGCTACGCGGCGTCGGGTTGTTGCTGCTGCAAAATGAACAGGGCGAAGTACGTCTGGAAAAGGTCTTTACCGGCTCGGTCCATATCATCGCAGGTTATACCGCTCACCGGTTGATCAACACCGGAGACGAGGTACTCTCAGCGCTGGCCGTATGGCCGACGCTGGCAGGGCATGATTATCAGGCGCTGGCAAAAGGCTTCAATGTCCGGGTGTTTGAAGAGAACCAGCAACCGCTGGCGAGGACGGTGCAGAATGGCTGAACCTTCATCACGTTTTGGGCTGGATATGGCGGTGCATCATCACCCGCTGGGGTTTAGCTATGGCGAGGAAGTAACCGGACCCATGCCGGAAATTCGTCGGCTCGAACATATTCGAGCCTCTCTGCGCGACCCGCACTGTTGCGGGCCGGAGGATGTTTACGCTATCGCAATGGATGTCGCGCGGATGCAGGATCGTGACGAGCTGAAAAAACGGATGCTGCTGTTTGGCGTGGTGACCTACGCGGCAGGACGATTGGGTGAGGAGCCGATTCGAAGTCAGGGGCATGTTCATCGGATCAGCCAGCACAGCGGCTGGTCGCCGCCGGAGCTCTATGAGATCTGGCAGGGAAAAGCGATCGTTTATATGCAAGAGTATGTCGATGACGATCCAGGCCGCTGCTTCGCGGTGATCGCCGGACCGGGCGAGAAAGTACTGGTGCCGCCAGGCTGGGGTCATGCCACGATCTCCGCCGATCCTGATACGCCACTCACTTTTGGCGCCTGGTGTGACCGTGAATATGGCTTTGAATATGAGGCAGTCAGGGCACATAAAGGGTTGGCATGGTACCCGCTGCTACAGGGAAAAAACGTCGTCTGGCAGCATAATCCGCGCTATATCGCTGGCCGGTTACAGGTCGTGACGCCCCGGCACTATACGGAGTTTGGGCTTAGCTCCGCGCCAATCTATCAGCAGTTTATTGACGAACCGGCGCGCTTCCAGTTTATTTCCCGTCCGGATAAAGTCGCCGAGCTTTGGACGCAGTTTCATCCATAAAAAACCGGGGCATCGCCCCGGCCATTCGTTTTGCGTTGACGCTCTTTATGCCATCACGCGGATTTAACCCGCAAACAGGCCTGTTGCGACTCCCAGCGCCGCCAGCACCAGAAGCAGTATCATCGCTTTTACCGGTGAGACGCCGCGCTTCGCCATCAAATACCAGGTGCCAAGCACCACGACCAGCGGCAGGAGCTGAGGGAAGATGCCATCCAGCATCTGTTGAACGTGAATATTTACGCCATCCTGCGTGATAAATTCCAGCCCGGTGCCTAACTTCACGTAGCTTGCCGCAACGCCGCCCATGACAAACACGCCCAGTAACGACAACGCTTCGCGCAGGCGGGTAGATTTACTGCTCACCAGCATCTCAACCGAACCAGAACCCATTTTGTAACCTTTCAAAAACAGGAACCAGGAGCCGGGAATGATGATCGCCAGCCAGGCGACGGTATAAAAAAGCGGCCCCAGTATATTTCCCCCTGCGGCGAGCGCCATGCCGATACTCAACAGAATGGGGATCAACATCCCTGGGATCATGGAATCGCCAATACCGGCAATTGGGCCCATCAGGCCGACTTTTAGGGTGTTAATGGTCTCGCCGTCAATGGGTTCGCCGTTAGCTTTTTTCTCTTCCAGCCCCAGCGCCATGCCGTTTACGATAGCGCCAATCTGCGGTTCGGTGTTGTAGAACGAGGCGTGGCGTCGCAGCATTTCGGTACGCTGCGCGGCATCCGGATAGAGCTTTTTCGCGACCGGCAGCATGCTCAGACAAAAGCCAAACGACTCCAGACGTTCAAAGCTCATTGAGGAGAGGTTGTGCATCATCCATGCTCGCCAGCAGCGCCGGAGATCTTTACGGGTCAGGGAACGTTCTTCCATCAGAATTCATCCTCATCATCTGTCGCGGCGGACGCCGCATTAGCCGCCTGCGGCGCTTCCGGCTTGTAGTTATAGTGAATCAACGCCAGCAGCGAACCGACGATCACCAGCGCGACCATGTTCAGTTTTAAGAAAACGATGCAGACAAAACCCACGAGGAAATAGATCAACATGGTGTAGTTTTTAATGATCTGCTTGAGGAGGATGGCGATCCCCACGGCGGGCAGAATGCCGCCCAGTACATTCATCGTTGACAGCACGACGCCAGGTAAGCTGTCCATAAAGCCGCTGATGTACTGTGCGCCGAAGTAAACGGCAATAAAGGTCGGAACGAAACGTAAAATAAAATTTGTCACCTGTGGCCAAATGGCGCTGTTCAGGTAGATGCCGCGCTCGTCGCCGCGCTCCAGCGCCACGTCGGCCCGATGGTTCCAGAAAGAGTTAAGCACCATCATCGCATTAAACAGGATGGTTCCGGCGATACCGATCGTTGCCGCCAGCGCGACCGCCACTTCAGGGCCTTTTCCGGACAGGATCCCAAGGGCAATCGCCGGGTAAGCCACAAAGTTAAGATCGGCGGGCATGGAGCCGCCGGGCGTCACCATGGCGATGTACACGGCCTGAACCGCAACGCCAATGATGATGCCGGTTTTCATATCGCCGAGGATGATCCCCACCAGCATACCGGAAATCAGCGGTCGGGTGATCAGATACCAGCCACCCGTCAGCCCAAGAAGCCAGGGGCTGCTGAGGGCGCCGAGATAGCACAGAATACCGATTAACGTCGCTTCGAAAATCATCGTCCCCTCCTTATTTCAGCTTCTGGCGTGCGTCCTGCCAGCTGTAGAAACCGGCATCCGGCACCAGGCGGAACTCCACCTGATGTCCGCGCTGTGTCAGCCAGTCAAACGCGGCGATTTCGTCTGGATTGACCGACTGGTTAGGGCCGATGGTGGTGGTGCCGGCGCGGGCGCTCATCGGGCCGACGTTGATTTTGCCATTGCTGTTCTGCAGGCTGATGCCTGCCTCTTCGAGGCGCTTTAACGTGACGGGCGATTTGCCAATCACGAAATAACGCTTCTCACTGGCGATAACCTTTGGCAACTTCTCAATCGCGGTCGCCGTATCAAATAACCAGACTTTAGTGTCCTGAACCGCGCCTTTCATGACTGATGAGAGCAGAGGATCGGCCGCAACGGCGTCGTCGATCGCGACAATGCCGTCACAGGGCAGCTCTCTGGCCCAACGTGTCACGAGCTGCCCATGGATAACGCGGTCATCAATACGTACAAAAGAAATACTCATGGTGGTTTCCTTTAAAAATCTTCTGACTGAACGGTTAAAACCGGGGCGGCTTTAATCAACGTCGGTACGGTTAACGCCAGCAGCTCGGCTGCGGCGGCATGCACGTCCGTTAAGTGGCAGATCTCTTCGCTTTGCAGCAGCATGGGAAAATTAACGCCTGCGACAACGGCGACAGGCGGTAAGGTCCGGGCAGAGAATGCATGCTGGCAGGCGACATTCTAGGGCGTGCCGCTTTGCATATCGCACAGTACCAGCACGCCATCCGCGTTTTGCCCGGCATCGGCCAGGGCTTTCGCAAAGCTCTCTTTAAACCCTTCAATCCCGGCCTGGTCGCTCAGCGTAACGGTGTGGACGTGCGGTAATTCGCCGTAAACCATACGGCCACTGGCGAGTAGCGCTTCTGCCAGCGGTCCGTGAGTGGCGACAAGAATGTTGATCATACGGTTATCCTCTTACCCAGGCTTTGATGGTGGCGAATGGCCGGTCGACACTGTTGCCAGACGGCGTAATCCGGTATTCGCCTACGGCCGCCGGAATGATAAATGTCTCAGCGTAGCGAACGGTAAAAGGGGCGAACGCACCGCTGGGGCTGTCGACAATCGCCTCTGTCCCTTCCACCAGATTCAGAACGTTAACGCCACCCTGGGTGTGATGGATTACCGGCGCGGTAAACCAGTGGCGACGCGTTTCGATAAACTCTCGCTCATGCATGCCGGTGCGTTCTTCTCTCCAGCCTTCTCCTTGCGTAATAGGTTCAATGCGGTTAACCAGATTGTCGTAGACCCACTGTGTATCCCGCTGCCAGTCAATAACGCGCTCGCCGTGTTCAAGATGCACAGGCCGGGGCAAACCGTCTAAACCTAAGCGTCCCCAGTCCCACAGTTTGAAGGTGAAGATATACGGCGTCGCACTGATTTCCAGCACCATGGTGCCCGCGCCGGAACAGTGAACGGTGCCAGCCGGGATGAGAAAGTGATCGTGCTGGCGGGCTGGGATCTGATTTACGAAACGCGCATCGTCGAACGTTTTTTCTCCACGTTCCGCGGCGCGCAGGTCGTCCAGCATCGCCTGCGGCTCAATGCCCGTTTGGGTACCCAGATACACCACCGCGCCGGGCTGTGCGGCGAGAATGTAATAACTTTCATCCTGGGTATAGTGCATCCCGAACTGCTGCTGGATATATTCCGTCAGCGGGTGAACCTGAAAGCTGAGATTCTGCCCGTCGATGGTGTCGAGAAAATCAAAACGAATCGGAAATTCCGCGCCGAAGCGGGCATGGACCTTCTCACCGAGAAGGGGACGCGGGTAAAGCAAAACTAAATCCTGAGAGGGGATCTCGATCCGTACGGCGCCAAAACGCAGCAACAGGCTGTTTTCCTCGGGCACGCAATCAAAACACCACGCGTAATTGGGTACCGCAGGATCGAGATCAAACTGCTGCTTCATCCACTGACCGCCCCAGACGCCGGGGTCAAAGAAAGGAACAACGCGAAACGGCTGGGTGGTGGTCTGCTGCAGGCCAGCGCGTAGCGCATCGCCGCTGACCATGGCAGGCGCGTTTTCAACGGTGGAATCCAGCAAAAAGTCGGCGCGCTTGAGCAGTGGCGTTTTGTGTCTGTCAAAGACACGCCATTCAATGAAAAAAGCGCGTTTGTAGCGACGGAGAATATCCTCGTCCGGATTGTCCGCCCCCCAGTTGCTCAGCCCGTGATGGCGCATACGCTGCTGGATTTCCCAGCGAGGGAGATCGGCATAGACGAGGATATCGCCGGGATGCGCCAGCGCTGCGCCGGGACCATATACGACGACCAGGCCCTCTGCTACCGAGGCGATGCGCTGGCGAATCTGATTGAGTTTGTCAGGATCAAAAAACTCAACAAGCTGATGGCAGGAAAGCACGCCGAACACCCGGTCATCGGTCAGGTTGCGGGCCAGAAGATCGTGTAATGCCTCTTTTCCGAGGCGGGCAGATTCGATGTTCACCACCAACGCGGCATTTAAGGTGGCCAGAAGCCGTTGTTCCAGCTCATCTGAGCGCACGCCCGGATAGCAATCCACGACCAGCACGCGTTTTGTCAAACCTGAAACCCTGGTGTTGAGCACAGAAGCAATAGAATCCCAGCCTTGCCAGGCCTGGGTGTCATAACCCTGAACGACAACCTCAGGGAATTTATTATAGGTAGTCTGCATGTTGAGTCTCCGTAATCGCTGGATTAAGATTAATCGATTAACCTTAAATTCAAAGCGTGGTTAACGCGATTAACCCGCCATAATCAGAAACAAACCGGGATCATGCGCCGTCCGTGTGATGAGTATCACAGGCCAGAGGCGCCAGATTGGGGTTATTCGATTAACTGGCGTTTCACAAGGAGAAATCATGACAACAGTCACGTTAGCGCAGGTCGCGAAGCGCGCAGGGGTGTCGACGGCGACCGTTTCGATGGTACTGCGCAACCGGGGGCGTATATCGCAGGCCACGCGTGAGCGAGTGCTGAAAGCGCTGGACGAGTCTGGCTATGTTTACAATCAAACGGCCGCGAATCTACGCAACCGGAGTAGCAACCAGGTAGGGTTGTTGCTGCATGACATCACCAACCCGTTCTACGGCGAGATGACCGCCGGGCTGAGCCATGAGATGGAACGGCATGACTTGCTGCTGTTTCTGGCGAACAGTGAAGAATCCGGCGAGCGGCAGCAAAAATTTGTGGATTCCCTGATGCGAAACAACGCCTGCGGCATGGTGCTTTGCGCAGCACGGGAAACGCCAGTCTCGTTTTTTGCCGCGCTGAAAAGACGCAATATCCCTGCCATAATGGTGGTCCGCCCGCTCAGCGATCCTGATTTTGACTTTGTGGGCACCGATAACTTCCTCGGTACTCAGATGGCGACGACGCATTTACTCAGGTTGGGGCATAAGAATATCGCTTTTATCGGCGGTAGCCCAAGCTCTGGCAGTCGGGCGCAGCGAATGGGGGGATTCACCAGTACGCTAATGGAGTGGGGGATCTCACCGAATCCGGACTGGATCGTTGCCGCCGAAGCCAGTCAGATCGACGGCGCCAGAGTGGCGGAATCATTACTTACCCGCTATCCGCAGATCACCGCCGCTGTCTGTTATCAGGATATCGTTGCGCTAGGGGTTATGCAGGCGCTGCGTAAAATGGGACGGGAACCGGGGAACGATTTTGCGCTGGTGGGATTTGACGATATTACCGAAGCGGCGCTGGTGCAGCCCGCGTTGACAACCGTTTCGGTTGCGGCAAAAGAGATTGGTCGCAAAGCGGGTGAGCTGTTGTACAGCCGCATCCAGGGGAACGATGAACCGCCGAAACGAATTATTCTGCCGCCCGCGCTGGTGATCAGAGAGTCATGCGGTTTTCGCTGAGTATCATGCCTTTTACTGATACTCCCTCCTGTTTATCATAAAATTCTAATTATCGGCGATTTCAGATGGCGGCTTTGTCTCGGGCTGGTTAATCTGAAAACGATTTACATCATTTTAACGTAAGAGAATAACTATGCATGATGCACAGGTCCGCGTCGCGATAGCGGGCGCGGGGGGCCGTATGGGTCGCCAGCTGATTCAGGCAGCCCTTGAAATGGAAGGCGTTGCGCTTGGTGCGGCGCTGGAGCGCGAAGGATCGTCATTGCTGGGAGCCGATGCCGGTGAGCTGGCGGGCGTCGGCAAAACGGGAGTGACTGTACAATGCAGCCTCGAGGCGGTAACCGACGATTTTGATGTTTTCATCGACTTTACGCGCCCGGAAGGCACGTTGAATCATCTGGCATTTTGTCGTCAACACGGCAAAGGCATGGTCATTGGCACCACCGGTTTTGATGACGCAGGCAAACAGGCGATTCGTGAGGCGGCAGCTGACATCGGCATTGTCTTCGCGGCAAATTTCAGCGTTGGGGTAAACGTCATGCTGAAGCTGCTGGAGAAGGCGGCAAAAGTCATGGGCGATTATACCGATATCGAAATTATTGAAGCGCACCATCGCCATAAGGTTGACGCGCCGTCCGGCACCGCGCTGGCGATGGGCGAGGCAATAGCGCATGCGCTGGATAAAGATCTGAAAGCGTGCGCCGTGTACAGCCGTGAAGGTTACACCGGCGAGCGTGTGCCGGGTACCATTGGCTTTGCTACCGTGCGTGCGGGCGACATTGTTGGTGAACACACTGCGATGTTTGCCGATATTGGCGAGCGTATCGAAATTACCCATAAGGCCTCCAGCCGTATGACCTTTGCCAACGGCGCGGTAAGATCGGCGCTTTGGGTCAGTACAAAGCAAAGCGGCCTTTTTGATATGCGAGATGTCCTGAATTTACACAGTTTATGATGTGTTATTACCCTTCGTGATGTGGTTATTGTAATCTTAATGTCTTGATTACATAGGGCAATATTTTATTGCCCTTTTATTTTAGCGCCTTACCTTTAAAGTTTTCTTGTAATGCCTGAAATTCTACTTTTTATTATTAAATATTGTGGCTGAAATGTAAATTTTGACCAGATGGTCCATTTTTTTCAGCGCTACCGCCATTTTTTATATTCTTCTTGCTGCGCAAGCGTTTTCTCAACCAGGTTAGTTGCTCTTTTTGCCCGTTAATCCGTCCTTTTTACCTCCAGGTTGCAAAAGAATATAAAAAATACTGCCTTTAAGTTGACTTTTAGCTGCCTTATCTCCAGAATGCCGCCGTTTGCCAGAAATTCAAGGTAAGCAAATTTGCATTGATTCATCGCGTATAAATGAATTAGTATGCAAATAAAGTGAGTGAATATTCTCTGGAGGGTGTTTTGATTAAGTCAGCGCTATTGGTTCTGGAAGACGGAACCCAGTTTCACGGTCGGGCCATAGGGGCAACAGGTTCGGCGGTTGGGGAAGTCGTTTTCAATACTTCAATGACCGGTTATCAAGAAATCCTCACTGATCCTTCCTATTCCCGCCAAATCGTTACTCTTACTTATCCCCATATCGGCAATGTCGGCACCAATGCTGCTGATGAAGAATCTTCTCAGGTACATGCGCAAGGCCTCGTCATTCGTGACCTGCCGCTGATCGCCAGCAACTTCCGCAACACCGAAGACCTCTCGTCTTACCTGAAACGCCATAACATCGTGGCGATTGCTGATATCGATACTCGTAAGCTGACGCGTCTGTTACGTGAAAAGGGCGCGCAAAACGGCTGCATCATCGCGGGCGATAATCCGGATGCGCAGCTGGCGCTGGAAAAAGCGAAAGCCTTCCCGGGCCTGAACGGGATGGATTTGGCGAAAGAAGTGACCACGGCGGAAGCGTATAGCTGGACCCAGGGAAGCTGGACGCTGGCAAATGACCTGCCGGAAGCAAAACAACAAGACGAACTGCCGTTCCACGTGGTCGCCTATGACTTTGGCGCCAAGCGCAATATCCTGCGCATGCTGGTGGACAGAGGCTGCCGCCTGACGGTGGTGCCCGCGAAAACCTCAGCGGAAGATGTTCTGAAAATGAACCCGGACGGCATCTTCCTTTCAAATGGCCCTGGCGACCCGGCGCCGTGTGACTACGCTATCGACGCAATCCAGACATTCCTCGAAACCGATGTGCCGGTATTCGGTATCTGCCTCGGTCATCAGCTCCTGGCGCTGGCGAGCGGCGCGAAGACCGTGAAGATGAAATTCGGTCACCACGGCGGCAACCACCCGGTAAAAGATATCGACAACAATACCGTAATGATTACGGCGCAGAATCACGGCTTTGCCGTCGATGAAGCCACGCTGCCGGCGAACCTGCGCGTGACCCATAAGTCCCTTTTCGACCATACCCTGCAAGGTATTCATCGCACCGATAAGCCAGCGTTTAGTTTCCAGGGGCACCCGGAAGCCAGCCCAGGTCCGCATGACGCCGCGCCGTTGTTCGACCACTTTATCGAGTTAATTGAGCAGTACCGTCAGTCCGCGAAATAATCAGGAGTTAAGAGAGCCATGCCAAAACGTACAGACATAAAAAGTATCCTGATTCTGGGCGCGGGTCCGATTGTTATCGGTCAGGCGTGCGAGTTTGACTACTCCGGCGCGCAGGCGTGTAAAGCCCTGCGTGAAGAGGGTTACCGCGTTATCCTGGTCAACTCTAACCCGGCGACCATCATGACCGACCCGGAAATGGCCGATGCGACCTACATCGAGCCGATTCACTGGGAAGTCGTGCGTAAAATCATCGAAAAAGAGCGTCCGGACGCGGTGCTGCCGACGATGGGCGGCCAGACGGCGCTGAACTGCGCGCTGGAGCTGGAGCGTCAGGGCGTACTGGAAGAGTTCGGCGTGACCATGATTGGCGCCACCGCCGACGCGATCGATAAAGCCGAAGACCGTCGCCGTTTCGATATCGCGATGAAAAAAATCGGTCTCGACACCGCGCGTTCCGGTATCGCCCATAACATGGAAGAAGCGCTGGCGGTGGCCGCCGACGTCGGTTATCCGTGCATCATCCGTCCGTCCTTTACGATGGGCGGCACCGGCGGCGGTATCGCCTACAACCGCGAAGAGTTTGAAGAAATCTGTACACGCGGTCTGGATCTTTCCCCTACCAACGAGCTGCTGATTGATGAATCGCTGATCGGCTGGAAAGAGTATGAGATGGAAGTGGTGCGTGATAAAAACGACAACTGCATCATCGTCTGCTCCATCGAAAACTTCGACGCAATGGGTATCCACACCGGCGACTCGATCACCGTTGCGCCTGCCCAGACGCTGACCGACAAAGAATACCAAATCATGCGTAACGCCTCGATGGCAGTGCTGCGTGAAATCGGCGTTGAAACCGGCGGTTCTAACGTTCAGTTCGCGGTGAACCCGAAAAATGGTCGCCTGATTGTCATTGAGATGAACCCGCGCGTGTCACGTTCGTCGGCGCTGGCCTCTAAAGCCACCGGCTTCCCGATTGCGAAAGTGGCGGCGAAACTGGCGGTGGGCTACACCCTTGACGAACTGATGAACGACATCACCGGTGGGCGTACCCCGGCCTCGTTCGAGCCGTCTATCGACTACGTGGTGACTAAAATCCCACGCTTTAACTTTGAAAAATTTGCTGGCAGCAATGACCGCCTGACCACCCAGATGAAGTCGGTGGGCGAAGTGATGGCGATTGGCCGCACCCAGCAGGAATCGATGCAGAAAGCGCTGCGCGGGCTGGAAGTGGGCGCGACCGGCTTCGACCCGAAAGTCAGTCTCGACGATCCGGAAGCGCTGACCAAAATTCGCCGCGAGCTGAAAGACGCTGGCGCGGATCGTATCTGGTATATCGCTGACGCGTTCCGTGCGGGACTTTCCGTAGACGGCGTCTTCAACCTGACCAACATCGACCGCTGGTTCCTGGTGCAAATTGAAGAGCTGGTCCGTCTGGAAGAAAAAGTCGCGGAGCTGGGCATCAATGGCCTGACCGCCGACTTCCTGCGCGTGCTTAAGCGTAAAGGCTTCGCTGATGCGCGCCTGGCGAAACTGGCGGGCGTACGCGAAGCGGAAATCCGCAAGCTGCGCGACCAGTACGACCTGCATCCGGTCTACAAGCGCGTGGATACCTGCGCGGCGGAATTCGCCACCGACACCGCCTACATGTACTCGACCTATGAAGACGAATGTGAAGCGAACCCGTCCGTCGACCGCGACAAGATTATGGTGCTGGGCGGCGGTCCAAACCGTATCGGCCAGGGCATTGAGTTCGACTACTGCTGCGTACACGCCTCGCTGGCGCTGCGCGAAGACGGTTACGAGACCATCATGGTCAACTGTAACCCGGAAACGGTCTCCACCGACTACGACACCTCCGACCGCCTGTACTTTGAGCCGGTTACCCTGGAAGACGTGCTGGAAATCGTGCGTATCGAAAAACCGAAAGGGGTTATCGTCCAGTACGGCGGCCAGACTCCGCTGAAGCTGGCGCGCGCGCTGGAAGCCGCGGGCGTACCGGTTATCGGCACCAGCCCGGACGCCATCGACCGGGCGGAAGACCGTGAACGCTTCCAGCATGCGGTTGACCGTCTGAAGCTGAAACAGCCGGCGAACGCGACTGTCACCGCCATTGAACAAGCGGTAGAAAAAGCGAAAGAGATCGGCTATCCGCTGGTGGTGCGTCCTTCTTACGTGCTTGGCGGACGGGCGATGGAAATCGTCTATGACGAAGCGGATCTGCGTCGTTACTTCCAGACCGCGGTCAGCGTCTCCAACGACGCGCCGGTGCTGCTTGACCGCTTCCTCGACGATGCGGTTGAAGTGGATGTGGATGCGATTTGCGATGGTGAAAGGGTGCTGATTGGCGGCATCATGGAGCACATCGAGCAGGCAGGCGTTCACTCCGGCGATTCCGCCTGTTCGCTGCCAGCCTACACCCTGAGCCAGGAAATTCAGGACGTGATGCGCCAGCAGGTGCAGAAGCTGGCCTTCGAATTGCAGGTTCGCGGTCTGATGAACGTCCAGTTTGCGGTCAAGGACAACGAAGTCTATCTGATTGAAGTGAACCCGCGTGCCGCGCGTACCGTACCGTTCGTCTCCAAAGCCACCGGCGTACCGCTGGCGAAAGTGGCGGCGCGCGTGATGGTGGGCAAATCGCTGGCCGAGCAGGGGGTGACAGAAGAGATTATTCCGCCTTACTACTCGGTGAAAGAGGTGGTGCTGCCGTTCAACAAATTCCCTGGCGTTGACCCGCTGTTAGGGCCGGAAATGCGCTCTACCGGAGAAGTGATGGGGGTGGGGCGCACCTTTGCGGAAGCGTTCGCCAAAGCGCAGTTGGGCAGTAACTCCACGATGAAAAAACAAGGCCGTGCGCTGCTCTCCGTTCGCGAAGGCGATAAAGAACGCGTGGTAGACCTTGCCGCGAAGCTGCTGAAGCAGGGCTTTGAGCTGGATGCGACTCACGGTACGGCGATCGTACTGGGTGAAGCCGGTATTAATCCGCGTCTGGTAAACAAAGTGCATGAAGGCCGTCCTCACATTCAGGACCGTATCAAGAATGGCGAGTACACCTACATCATTAACACCACCGCCGGGCGTCGCGCGATTGAAGATTCCCGCGTCATTCGCCGCAGCGCGTTGCAGTACAAGGTGCATTACGACACCACCCTGAACGGCGGTTTCGCCACCGCGATGGCGCTTAATGCTGACGCCACGGAGAAAGTGATCTCCGTACAGGAAATGCACGCGCAAATTAAAAAATAACCGACCCTGATGTTCCACGGTCTTAAAAACGGTTCCGGAAACGGAGCCGTTTTTTTATGCAATCAGTCGTTTCCTGGCGAAATATACTGCAATAGCAGAAATGTGAATGTAACAAGCAAGATTTGGATCACACTCATGACCCGGCAAGTTGCATACTATCCCTTATATCCACAATTTTAATAGGGTCTTGTCGGGAATATGATGGACAGGACGCAACACGATTTTTAATTTGTGAAATGGTGTGCTTATGTGTGAAGAGTATGTTGAAAAACCACTTTATTTGATGATTGCCGACTGGGTCATGGCGGAAAAGCGTTGGGTCAGCGCAAAAGAGATTGCAAAGCAGTTTAATATGGATCATTGCAAAGCAATTAATACCGTCTCTTATATTCTCGCGGAAGTGGGGGAAATTCATTGTGAGACTAAGACCATCCCTAACCAACTGGAAGGACGGGGCTGTCAGTGCCAGCGTCTGGTGCGGGTAACCCATATCGCGCCGCAGCTTTACGCGCGTTTGGGACAGCGCGCGCAGGAAAAGGTGGCCAGCAGAGCGCCCCGGATCCCGGCGGTTCCACCGTCAGAACTGAACCGTGAGCAGAAATGGCAGATGATGCTGTCAAAGAGTTTGCGGCGGTAAGGCGGAGATCCGCCGTATCGAATGGCGGTATAAACGACGTATCCGGCCTGGGGATGGCGAACATCGCAGGCCGGATAAATGCTGTGCCATCAGGCGTTAACGGCCTTTCCATGCCGGGGCGCGTTTTTCCGCAAATGCCTGCGGCCCTTCAAGGGCATCCTCTGAATGCAGGACCGACGGATAGTGCTTCAGCACGCCGCTGCGGATAAAACGATACCCTTCCTCGACCGGCATTTCACTGGTGGTCCGAGAGATCTCCTTCAGCGCGGCAATGGCCAGCGGCGCGCTGTTGACCAGTTCTTGCGCCAGTTCGCGCGCGCTGTCCATCAATTCCTGCTGGCTGACCACGCGGTTGACGATCCCCCAGCGCAGCGCTTCCGCGGCATCCATTCGTCTGCCGGTCATTACCATTTCATTCACGATGGCTGGGGGTAACCGTTTTGGCAGACGCAACACGCCGCCGCTGTCTGGCACAATGCCCAGTTTCGCTTCCGGCAGCGCAAAGCTGGCGTTTTCGGCGCAGACGATAAAATCCGCCGCCAGCGCCAGTTCGAAACCGCCGCCAAAGGCATAGCCGTTCACGGCGGCAATCACCGGTTTATCGAGATCAAAGCATTCCGTTAGTCCGGCAAAACCGCCGGGGCCAAAGTCGGCGTCCGGCGCTTCACCTTCTGCGGCGGCTTTTAAGTCCCAGCCTGCGGAAAAGAATTTCTCCCCCGCGCCGGTGACGATCGCGACGCGCAGTTCGGGATCGTCACGAAATTGCAGAAAAGCCTCCCCCATCTGAAAGCTGGTTTTGGCATCGATCGCATTGGCTTTAGGTCGATCCAGAATGATTTCCAGAACAGGTCCGTTACGGGTCAAACGTAAAGATTCACTCATGGTTCATCTCCAGAAAATAAAGTAACTGGCGGGCATTTCCCGCCAGCAGGGTTATTTCAGATTCTTTTTGATTATTTTTCCTGAACAGTTACGGGGCAGGTCAGTTCTTATTTCCATAAAAGAGGGCACTTTGAATTTCGCCATATTTTGTTCGCAGAAATGGAAGAATTCTTCTTCCGTCAGCGTTTCGCCTTCATTAAGTACGACGAAGGCTTTAATGGCTTCGTCACGAATCGCATCCTGAATACCAATCACCACGATGTCCTGAATTTTAGGATGTGCGGAAATGATATTTTCCAGCTCAACGCAGGAGACGTTTTCACCGCCGCGTTTAATCATGTTGCAGCGCCGGTCGACAAAATAGAAAAAGCCGTCTTCGTCGCGATATCCGGAATCGCCGGTGTGTAACCAGCCGGTGGAGTCGAACGCTTTCGCCGTGGCGTCGGGCCTGGCGTAATAGGCTTTAAAGAGTGTTTTGCCCGGCACCCCCTTGATGCAGATTTCGCCAATCTCGCCAGCGGGCAGCGCACGGTTCTGCTCGTCGCGAATTTCCGCTTCGTAGCAAAATCCCGGACGGCCTATCGACGGCCAGCGTCGCTTATCGCCGGGGCGGTCGCCAATGATGCCGACGATGGTTTCCGTCATGCCATAGGAGGTCAGCAGGCGCACGCCGAAACGGGTGACAAAGGCGTCTTTCTCCTGTTCCGAAAGGTTGAGGTAGAACATGACTTCCCGCAGACAATGCTGGTTGTCCTGCGGTGTGACGGGTTGCGCCATGAGCGTGCGGATCATCATTGGGATGCATTCTGTGACGGTCGCGCGGTATTTTCGGATCTGCTGCCAGAAGGCGCGGACGCTGTATTTTTCAATCAGCACAAACGTCGCGCCTGCTGAGAATGCTGCCATGGCGGCGGTGCATTGACAGTCGATATGAAACGCAGGCATCACCGTCAGGTAAATATCGTCTTCACGCAGGGCGCACTGCCAGGAGGAGTAGTATCCGGCAAAGCGCAGGTTGTAATGGGTGATCACCACCCCCTTTGGTCGTGACGTGGTGCCGGAGGTAAATAAGATCTCTGCGGTGTCGTCGGTAGACAGCGGTACCGTTTCCTGCAAGGCCTCCGGCTGGCGATCTTTTTGCAGTGAAAAGTGACTCACGCCGGGTTCGGTCCCGACGTTTTCGCCAACCACCCAGATAAGGGTTAACTGCGTTTCGCCTTCACGCTGGATCTCGCGGTACATCGGCAAAAACGCGGGGCTGGTGACGATCTGCCTGGCCTGGCTGTTTTGCAGGATCCACGCGCTTTCGTCACGCAGCAGGCGGGCGTTGATCGGCACCATGATGGCGCCGATTTTTGCCAGTCCAAACCAGCAAAAGATAAATTCCGGGCAGTTATCCAGATGCAGGGCAACCTTATCCCCTTTGCGAATGCCTGAGGCGTGGAACAGATTCGCTGTGCGATTGATCTCCTCATTGAGCGACGCGTAGCTGTACTGTCGTATCTCCCCGTCGCTGGATTCACAAATCAGCGCCGTTTTACTGCCATGCCGTTCGGCCAAATCGTCCCACATCTGGCGTAAGTGTTGTCCGCCAACGATATCCATAGCACCTCTGTCCATTTATTCAGGCGCTAACCGGAAATGCCGGTTAGCGCGTTCGGGTTAATCCTCTACTTTGGCCAGACCTTTACTGACCAGTGACTGAATTTCAGCGTCGCTGTAGCCGATGTTATGCAGAATGGCGGCGGTATCCATGCCGTGTGACGGCATGCCGCGCCAGATTTTTCCAGGGTTATTTTTGAATTTCGGCATCACGTTTGGCCCTTTGCAACTGCGGCCATCGAGCGTTTGCCATTGGGTAATGGATTCCCGGGCAATGTACTGCGGGTTACCTTCCAGTTCCGGAATCGTCAGCACTTTGGCGCAGGCGATATTCAGCTCGGCGAAGCGTGCCTGAGCCTCGGCGAGGGTGCGTGTCGCCAGCCAGGCATCAAGTTTTTCCTCTACCAGCGGTCCGTAAGGGCATTCGATCCGGTGAATCAACTGTGTGCCTTCCGGAACCTCCGGTGTGCCCAGAATGTGCGCCAGACCAATATCCTTAAAGCATTCGGCGATTTGCGTAATACCGACCAGCTCCATCACGATGTAGCCGTCGGCGCACTTATACAGTCCGCAGCCAGCGTAGTAGGGATCTTTACCTTTGGTCATTCGCGGGCATATCTCGCCGCCGTTGAAATAATCCATCATGAAATATTGACCCATACGCAGCATGACTTCGTACATTGCGACATCAATACTTTCGCCTTTGCCGGTTTCACGCGCTTTATGCAACGCCGCCAGCGCCGCGGTGGTGGCGGTCATGCCGGAGAAATAGTCGGCGGTGTACGGGAAGGCGGGCATCGGCTGGTCGACGTCGCCGTTCTGGATCAGATAGCCGCTGAACGCCTGGGCAATGGTGTTGTAGGCTGGCAGGTGGGTGTACTCTTCGCTGCCGTACTGACCAAAGCCGGATAAATGGGCGATAACCAGCTTCGGGTTATGTCGCCACAGGACGTCATCGGTAATACCGCGGCGGGCAAATGCCGGGCCTTTGCTGGCTTCAATAAAGATATCGGTGGTTTCCATTAATTTGAGAAACGCTTCCCGCCCCTCATCTTTGAAAATATTCAGCGACAGCGCGTGGAGATTACGGCGCGAAAGCTGCGGATAGTGAGGCTGGACGCGAATGGTATCGGCCCAGGCCACGTTTTCAATCCAGATAACCTCCGCGCCCCATTCAGCAAACAATTGTCCGGCGAACGGTCCGGCGATTTCGATGCCGGAAAAAACCACCCGCAGCCCGGCAAGCGGGCCAAAGGTGGGCATGGGGAGACGATTCATACCTATGCTCCTGGCAGTTATAGGTGTCCCGTAGGCCGGATAACAGCGTGAACGCCTTATCCGGCCAGGAAAAACACCCGATAATGATTAACGGTATTGCTTCAGCACCGCGCGACCGAGGGTCAGGATCTGCATTTCGTCAGACCCACCGGAAACGCGGTCCACGCGCAGATCTCGCCAGAAGCGGCTGATACGGTGATTACCGGCAATTCCAACGCCGCCCAGTACCTGCATTGCGCTGTCCACCACCTCGAACGCCGCGTTGGCGCAGAAGTATTTGCACATCGCCGCATCTCCCGAAGTAATCGTGCCGTTATCGGCCTTCCACGCGGCTTCCAGCAGCATGTTTTTCATCGAATTGAGCTTGATGGCCATGTGAGCAAATTTTTCCTGAATCAGCTGGAAGCGACCGATGGTTTCGCCAAACTGTACGCGCTGGTTAGCGTAGCGTGCTGCATCTTCAAAGGCGCACATCGCCGTACCGTAGTTGGTGAGCGCCACCAGGAACCGTTCATGATCGAACTCTTCTTTCACGCGGTTAAAACCGTTGCCTTCCCGCCCGAACCTGTCTTTTTCATCCAGTTCGACGTCATCGAAGTTAATTTCGCAGCAACTGTCCATCCGCAGGCCGAGCTTATCGAGTTTATTCACCTGGATGCCGGGTTTCGTCATATCGACAAACCATTCGGTATAAACGGGTTTGTCAGGCGACGCGGCGTCCCGGGCCATCACCACGATATAGGGCGTGTAGGCGCTGCTGGTGATAAAACACTTACTGCCGTTGAGATAAACCTTACCATTTTTACGGGTATAGGTGGTTTTGAGGCTGCCCACATCCGATCCCGCTCCCGGTTCGGTGATTGCCGAGTTCCACATCTGTTTGCCTGTCCCCCGGAAGGCCATGATCTTATCGATCTGCTCCTGCGTGCCTTCGCGCAGGAAAGTGTTAAAACCGCCCGGCAACTGGTACAGCACATAGGTAGGCGCGCCGAGACGTCCCAGTTCCATCCAGACAGCGGCAACGGTGACGAACCCCGCTTCCAGCCCGCCATGTTCTTCCGGGATCAACAGGCTGTCGATACCCATCTCCGCCAGCGCTTTAACAAAGCGCTCCGGATACACGCTGTCACGGTCGCACTCGGCAAAATAGGCTTCCCAGTTCTCACTGGCCATCAGTTCGCGAATACCGGCGACAAACAGTTCCTGCTCGTCATTCAAGTTAAAATCCATCTTTCAACCTCTTGATCTGTTAGGGGTAATTGAGTTGTCTTTCCAGTGCGCTTTGGCGTCTTTAATAAAGGAGAGGGTCACCATAATGTTGACGAAGAACAGCGGGCAGCCGCCGGCAATGATGGCGGTTTGAATCGGCTTCAGGCCGCCAAGCGCCAGCAACACAATACCGATGACGCCCACCAGCACCGACCAGCCGATCCGCACCAGCAGCGGCGGCTCGTCGCCGTCGCGCACTTCGCGACAGGTCGACATCGCCAGGGTATACGAACAGGCGTTAATCAGCGTCACGGTGGCAATAAAGCAGAGGATGAAGAATCCCCACATGGTGGCGGTACTGAACGGCAGCGCGGCCCAGGTTTCGATAATGGCGCGCGCCACGCCGTGCTGCTCTATCAACTGCGGAATGTTGATGATGTTTTTATCCATCAATAACAGGGTGTTGCTGCCCAGCACGGTCCACAGGATCCAGGTGGAGGCGGTCAGCCCTAACACCATCCCAAAACACAGTTCGCGCACGGTGCGTCCACGGGAAATGCGCGCCAGGAAGATGCTCATCTGAATGGCGTAAATCACCCACCACGCCCAGTAAAAAACGGTCCAGCCCTGAGGGAAGCCACCTTTGGCGATAGGATCGGTATAGAACAACATACGCGGCAGATACATTAGCAGCGTGCCCACCGAATCGGTGAAGTAGTTCATGATGAAGCTGGCGCCGCTGACGATAAACACCCAGCCGAGCATCAGGAAGCTCAGATAGCTGCGCACGTCGCTGGCGATACGCACCCCTTTTTGCAGGCCGCAGGCCACGCAAATCGCGTTGAGGATGATCCAGCAGGTGATAATAATGGCGTCCAGTTCCAGGGTATGCGGGATCCCGAACAGGTATTGCATACATTCCGTGACCAGCGGCGTCGCAAGGCCCAGGCTGGTGCCCATCGCGAAAATCAGCGCGACGAGATAGAAGTTATCAATGATGGTGCCGAGCAGCCCTTTGGCATGTTTTTCCCCCACCAGCGGCGCCAGCGTGGAGCTGGGACGGATCACGTCCATTTTGCGGACAAAAAAGAAGTAGGCGAAGGCGACAGAAAGGAAACTGTAGGTCGCCCACGGCAGCGGTCCCCAGTGGAACAGGCTGTATGCGAGGCCCAGTTCTTTCGCGCTGGTTGAGTGAGCGGCAAAGCCAAACGGCGGGGTCGAGATATAGTAGTAAATCTCAATTGAACCCCAGAACAGCACAGCGGCAGAGGTACAAGAGGCGAACATCATAAAGATCCAGCTGGCAGTGCTGAACTCCGGTTTCTCATCACCAAGTTTCTTTTTGGCGTAGGGGCCAAATACCAGCCAGAACCAGCCGATAAGCATGACGACCATATACCATTCGAAGGCCCATCCCCAGATATTGGTGACATAACTGAAGACGGCATTAATAACAATATTCGCTGCGTCTAAATCGCGAACCGTTAGCCAGCAAAGTATTCCGACAATGATTAATGGTGGAAAGAAAACCTTTGGCTCAATGCCGGACTTTCTCTTTTCATTTTTCATGCGCTAATTCCAGTTTAAAAATGAATGTATTATTCGTTCCCAATTGTTCTATTTTTATTACATAGTTGTTGATGGTCATTTAACCTCGGGGCGCGTGAGCGAATAACTCATAATGGGTATTCGCGTGGCTGTGTTCTGTTACCCTTATCACATTTTTCAGACGGGCTGCCCTGGGGTGTTGATATTGATATTTTAATTTTTAATCAATAAGTTAATGGTGTGTTTGGCGCTTTTTATACCCGTCGGCGTTCAATATTGGTGATCCGTAAAACAATATTGAAAATTAGCTGTTGTATTCGCTTGTGTTCAATATTGGTGAAGCGGTTAACAATATTGAAAGTTGAAATCATCAGTGTGTGACATTTTCAATAATGGTGATTAAGGTTTTATTTCGGAATTAACGTGCGTGCTATCTGTAATTAACACCGCCGATATTCATGACTTCTGGAGATGCAATGAAAATATTGACTTGCTATAAAAGCGTACCTGATGAACAGGATATTTCGATTAATAATGCTGACGGTTCCCTGGATATCAGCAAAGCCGAAAGCAAAATCAGCCAGTACGATTTGAATGCGATTGAAGCCGCCTGCCAGCTTAAACAGCAGGTCAGCGACGCGCAGGTTATCGCCCTGAGCGTGGGCGGCAAAGCGCTAACCAATGCGAAGGGACGCAAAGACGTGCTGTCGCGCGGTCCGGATGAGCTGGTAGTGGTCATTGACGACCCGTTTGAACAGGCGCTCCCGCAGCAGACGGCCAGCGCTCTGGCGGCCGCAGCGCAAAAACGGGGGTTCGATCTGCTGATTTGCGGCGACGGATCGTCCGATCTGTACGCGCAGCAGGTTGGTCTGTTGGTCGGCGAAATCCTCAACATTCCGGCGGTTAACGGCGTCAGCAAGATCCTCTCGCTGAGCGACAGCACGCTGACCGTTGAGCGTGAGCTGGAAGACGAAATCGAAACCCTCTGCATCCCGCTACCTGCCGTGGTGGCGGTATCCACTGACATTAACTCTCCGCAAATCCCGTCTATGAAGGCCATTCTGGGCGCGGCGAAAAAACCGGTTCAGGTCTGGTCTGCGGCGGATATTGGGTTTAACGCAGGGGAAGCGCGTTCCTCACAAACAGTAGCCGCGCCGAAGCAACGAGAACGCCTGCGCAAAGTGATTGAAGGCGATGGTGAAGAGCAGATCGCCGCATTTGCCGACAGTTTGCGCAAGATGATTAATTAAAAGGGGATGTTATGAGCAAGTTTTCCAGCGTCTGGGTTTTCAGCGATATGGCTTCACGCCTGCCGGAACTGATCGGCGGCGCGCGGATTTTAGGTGAACAAGTGAATGCGTTTGTGCAGCACGCCGACGAGGAGACAACGGCGTTGCAGTGCGGTGCGGAGCGCGTGTGGCTGTTGCAGGGGAAACCGGACGACCGCATGGTGGAGGATTATGCGGACGTCATTGCGCAGACCATCCGTCAGCAGGGCGACGCCGGACTGGTTTTGCTGCCCAATACCCGTCGCGGCAAGCTACTGGCGGCTAAGCTGGGCCATCGTCTCGCCGCGGCGGTCTCAAACGACGCCAGCGACGTACTCTGCCAGGACGGTCATGCACAGGTCAAACATATGGTGTATGGCGGCCTGGCGATAGGGAACGAGACCGTGACATCGCCTTTCGCGGTGATCACGCTCAATAGCGGGACGTTTGACGCGCCGCAGCCGGACGCGTCACGCAGCGGCGAGACGCATGTTGTGGCATGGCAGGCGCCGGAGACAAGCGTAACCCGTACCGCCACCGAGGCGCGTCAGAGCCAGCGCGTCGACCTCGACAAAGCGCGGCTGGTGGTCAGCGTGGGGCGCGGCATCGGCAGCCAGGAGAATATCGCGCTGGCACAAGCGCTATGTCAGGCCATCGGCGCCGAACTGGCCTGCTCTCGTCCGGTTGCGGAAAACGAGAAGTGGATGGCGCATGAGCGCTATGTCGGGATCTCTAATCTGATGCTGAAACCCGAGCTGTATCTGGCGGTGGGGATCTCCGGGCAGATCCAGCACATGGTTGGGGCGAACGGCGCGCAGACCATCTTTGCCATTAACAAAGACAAAAATGCGCCGATCTTTCAGTACGCGGACTACGGCATTGTCGGCGATGCGCTGAAGATCCTTCCTGCGCTGACCGCCGCTCTGGCGCGCTAATCCACACCAGCAGGGAGGATGTATGTCTGAAGATATCTTTGACGCCATTATCGTAGGGGCAGGGCTCGCCGGGTCCGTTGCGGCATTGGTGCTTGCCCGGGAAGGGGCGCAAGTGCTGGTTATCGAACGTGGGAATTCGGCGGGCGCGAAGAATGTCACCGGCGGGCGCATTTACGCGCACAGTCTCGAGCGCATTATCCCGGGGTTTGCGCAGCAGGCTCCCGTTGAGCGCGTCATCACTCACGAAAAATTGTCCTTTATGACCGATCGCGGTGCGATGACGGTGGACTATCTCAACGCGGAAAGCGCTTCGCCAGCAGAGGTTTCTTATTCGGTGCTGCGCAGCCGGTTTGACGGCTGGCTGATGGATCAGGCCGAAGCGGCGGGCGCACAGCTGATTGCCGGGATCCGCGTGGATAACGTGGTACAGCGCGATGGCAAAGTGGTGGGCGTTGAAGCCGACGGCGAGATCATTGAAGGAAATGTGGTGATCCTCGCCGACGGGGTGAACTCCCTGCTCGCGGAAAAGCTGGGTATGGCGAAACGGGTCGACGCTGCGCACGTCGCGGTGGGGGTGAAAGAGCTGATCGAACTGCCGAAAGCGGTTATTGAGGATCGTTTTCAGCTCCAGGGCAACGAAGGCGCGGCCTGCCTGTTCGCCGGTTCGCCTACCGATGGCCTGATGGGCGGGGGCTTCCTCTATACCAATGAAAGTACGCTTTCGCTGGGGCTGGTATGTGGCCTTCATCATTTACAGGAGGCGAAAAAATCGGTTCCGCAAATGCTGGAAGATTTTAAACAGCATCCGGCCGTCGCGCCGCTGATAGCCGGCGGCAAGCTGGTTGAATATGCGGCGCATGTCGTACCGGAAGCCGGGATGAACATGCAGCCTGAACTGGTAGGCGACGGTGTGCTGATTGCCGGCGATGCCGCAGGAATGTGCCTGAACCTGGGATTCACCATTCGCGGTATGGATTTAGCCGTTGCCGCTGGCGAAGCGGCGGCAAAAGCGGTGCTCTCGGCGAGGCTGCGCAATGATTTTAGCCGTCAGGGGCTGGCAACGTATCGCCAGTACCTTGAAGACGGCCCGCTACGGGATATGCGGATGTATCAGCGTTTGCCCGCGCTGCTGGATAATCCCCGGATGTTTACCCGCTACCCGGAAATGGCGGTGGGGATCGCCCGCGACCTGTTCACCGTCGACGGCAGCGCGCCGGTGCCGCTGCGTAAGAAAATCCTGCGTCACGCGAAAAACGTAGGCTTCATCAATCTGATGAAAGATGGTCTGAAAGGAGTGACCGCATTATGACTTCTCCCGTCAATGTGGACGTCAAACTGGGCGTCAATAAATTCAATGTCGATGAGGAGCATCCGCACATCATCGTGAAAAGCGATGCGAATCAGCAGGTGCTGGATGTACTGGTCAAGGCGTGCCCTGCCGGGCTGTACAAAAAACAGGATGACGGCAGCGTGCGTTTTGACTATGCGGGATGCCTGGAATGCGGTACCTGCCGCATCCTCGGGCTGGGGACGGCGCTGGAGAAATGGGAATACCCGCGCGGCACCTTTGGTGTGGAATTTCGCTACGGCTAAACCGGGCGCCGGATGGCGATGCGAAGGGTCATCAGGCAGGATGTTTACACAGGATATGCTCATGCAACAGCCACGGAATTTTGAGGACATAAAATTTTCATCCATTCACCGCAGGATCATGCTGTGGGGAAGCGGAGGTCCCTTCCTCGACGGGTATGTGCTGGTGATAATTGGCGTTGCGCTTGAGCAACTTACGCCAGCGCTCAAACTCGACGCCGGGTGGCTGGGGCTGCTCGGCGCTGGCACCCTGGCCGGGCTGTTCGTCGGAACCTCGCTGTTTGGCTATATCTCTGACAAGGTCGGGCGCCGAAAAATGTTCCTTATCGATATCATCGCGATTGGGGGGATATCGCTGGCGACCATGTTTGTTTCCACCCCAGCGGAACTGCTGGTGATGCGGGTGTTGATCGGTGTGGTGATCGGCGCGGATTATCCGATTGCCACCTCCATGATTACCGAGTTTTCCAACACTCGTCAGCGGGCGTTCTCCATCAGTTTTATTGCCGCCATGTGGTATGTCGGCGCGACCTGTGCCGATCTGGTTGGTTACTGGCTGTATGACGTGGAGGGCGGCTGGCGCTGGATGCTGGGTAGCGCGGCCATACCCTGTATTTTGATCCTGGTCGGACGCTTCGATCTGCCTGAGTCGCCGCGCTGGTTACTGCGCAAGGGGCGGGTGAAAGAGTGTGAAGCGATGATGATTAAGCTGTTTGGCGAGCCGGTAGCGTTTGAAGAAGAACCGCCGCAGGAAACGCGCTTTTTACAGCTTTTTAATCGTCGTCACTTCCCGTTTGTGCTGTTTGTCGCGGCTATCTGGACCTGTCAGGTGATCCCGATGTTTGCCATTTACACCTTTGGTCCGCAGATTGTGGGGTTGTTGGGACTGGGGGCCGGGAAAAGCGCCGCGCTGGGCAACGTGGTCATCAGTCTGTTCTTTATGCTGGGCTGCATTCCTCCCATGTTCTGGCTCAACAGCGCGGGTCGACGACCCCTGCTGATCGGCAGTTTTGTAATGATGACGCTGGCGTTAGCGGTGTTGGGGCTGATACCGGAAATGGGGATTGGGCTGGTGGTCACGGCGTTTGCGGTTTACGCCTTTTTTTCCGGCGGGCCGGGAAACCTTCAGTGGTTATATCCGAATGAGCTGTTTCCTACCGATATTCGCGCCTCGGCGGTCGGCGTCATCATGTCGTTGAGCCGTATTGGCACCGTTCTTTCGACCTGGGCGCTGCCGATTTTCATTACGAAGTACGGCATCAGTCACGTCATGTTGATGGGCGCCGGAATTTCGCTGGTTGGGCTGTTAATCTCCATTGCCTTCGCCCCTGAAACCCGTGGCCTGACGTTGGCTGAAACCAGCACCATGACCCTCCGCAGGTCGCCGCTGCGCTAACGACGCCATTCAGAGTGTTCTGCATTTGCGTTCAGCGTCAACCCCTTAGGCTACAGTTAACGGGTAAGTAACAGAAAATGACTGAAAAGCAGGGAGAACACCATGCAAAAGCATCGACTGATCGCGTCTATTTTGGCCGCAGCAACCGTCTTCACCGTCGTGGGCTGTTCCTCAAACCAGGCGGTACGCACCACCGACGGCAGAACCATTGTCACCGACGGCAAACCACAGGTGGATGACGACACCGGGCTGGTATCTTACAAAAACGCCGAAACCGGTCAGACGGAACAAATTAACCGTGACCAGGTGAAAAACATGAGCGAGCTGGATAACTAATTCAGTTTTATCCATTAGGCTGCTCAATTATATTCACTATTAGCCTGTTCGATTAGTGACTACACTCTGTTACAAAACAGAGCACTAAAAAAACAGGCTAAACATGATCCTCATTATTTACGCGCATCCTTATCCGCAGCATTCGCATGCGAATAGACGGATGCTTGAACAGGCAAGGACCCTGGAAGGGGTTGAAGTACGTTCGCTGTATCAACTTTATCCCGACTTCAATATCGACATCGCCGCTGAACAGGAGGCGCTTTCCCGTGCCGATCTGATTATCTGGCAGCATCCGATGCAGTGGTACAGCGTGCCGCCTTTGCTCAAACTGTGGATGGATAAGGTGCTCTCTCACGGCTGGGCCTACGGTCACGGCGGCACGGCGTTGCAGGGGAAACAGTTGATGTGGGCGGTTACGACCGGCGGGGGCGAGAATCATTTCGAGATCGGCTCGCATCCGGGATTTGCGGTGCTTTCACAACCTCTCCAGGCGACGGCGCTTTATTGTGGTCTCAACTGGCTCCCGCCGTTTGCGATGCACTGCACGTTTATCTGCGATGATGAAACCCTGCAAGCGCAGGCACGGCGTTATAAACAACGTTTGCTGGAGTGGCAGGAGGCGCACAATGGATAGCCATACGCTGATACAGGCGCTGATTTATCTCGGTTCCGCGGCACTGATTGTCCCGATTGCTGTGCGGCTCGGTCTGGGGTCGGTGCTCGGCTATCTGATTGCCGGGTGCATCATTGGTCCCTGGGGCTTCGGTTGGTCACTGACGCAGAGTCGATACTGCACTTTGCGGAAATCGGCGTGGTGCTGATGCTGTTTGTCATTGGCCTTGAGCTGGATCCCCAGCGTCTCTGGAAGCTCCGTGCCTCGGTGTTTGGCGGCGGCGCGCTACAGATGGTCGTGTGCGGTGGGCTGATCGGCCTGTTCTGTATGTTCCTCGGCCTGCGTTGGCAGGTGGCGGAGCTGATCGGCCTGACCTTGGCGCTCTCCTCCACGGCGATAGCGATGCAGGCAATGAATGAGCGAAATCTTACCGTCTCGCAGATGGGGCGCAGCGCCTTTGCGGTGCTGCTGTTTCAGGATATTGCGGCTATACCGCTGGTGGCGATGATCCCCCTGCTGGCAGCCAGCGGCGCGTCAACAACGCTGGGCGCGTTTGCGCTGTCAGCGCTGAAGGTGGTCGGCGCGCTGGCGCTGGTGATTTTGCTCGGGCGCTATGTCACGCGTCCGGCGTTGCGCTTTGTCGCGCGTTCTGGTTTGCGCGAAGTGTTCAGCGCCGTGGCGTTGTTTCTGGTGTTCGGCTTCGGTCTGTTGCTGGAAGAAGTGGGGCTGTCAATGGCGATGGGCGCGTTTCTGGCAGGTGTACTGCTGGCAAGCTCGGAGTATCGTCACGCTCTGGAAAGCGATATTGAACCGTTTAAAGGCCTGCTGCTTGGGCTGTTCTTTATCGGCGTCGGCATGTCGATAGACTTCGGCACGCTTATTGATAATCCTTTGCGCATTATCATTCTGCTGGTGGGCTTTCTGGTTATTAAGACCGGCATGTTATGGCTGATTGCCCGCCCGCTGAAGGTGCCGCATAAACAGCGTCGCTGGTTCGCGGTGCTGCTGGGACAGGGCAGCGAGTTCGCGTTTGTGGTGTTTGGCGCGGCGCAGATGGCGGGCGTGTTGGATCCGGAATGGGCGAAAGCGCTGACGCTGGCGGTGGCGCTCTCTATGGCCGCGACGCCGATCTTCCTCGTCATCCTTACCCGTCTGGAGAAAAATGCCGCCGGGGAAGAACGCGAAGCGGATGAAATTGATGAGGAACAGCCGCGGGTGATTATTGCCGGCTTTGGGCGCTTCGGGCAGATTACCGGCCGTTTGCTGCTCTCCAGCGGGGTAAAAATGGTGGTCCTCGACCATGACCCGGATCATATTGAAACGCTACGCAAATTCGGCATGAAGGTGTTTTACGGCGACGCAACGCGAATGGATCTGCTGGAATCCGCCGGGGCGGCGAAAGCGGAAGTGCTAATCAACGCCATTGACGATCCGCAAACCAGCCTGGCGCTGACGGAAATGGTCAAAGCGCATTTCCCGAATTTGCAGATTATCGCCCGCGCGCGTGATGTCGATCACTACATTCGTCTGCGTCAGGCCGGGGTGGAGCAACCTGAGCGTGAAACCTTTGAAGGTGCGTTGAAAACCGGACGGCTGGCGCTGGAAAATCTCGGGCTGGGACGCTACGAGGCACGCGAGCGCGCCGATCTGTTCCGCCGCTATAACACTCGAATGGTTGAGAAGATGGCGAAGGGCGAAAACGATACCACTTCTCGTGCGGCAGTGTATAAACGTACCAGCGCGATGCTCAGCGAAATCATCACCGAGGACCGTGAACATTTGTCGTTGGTACAGCGTCACGGCTGGCAGGGAACGGAGGAAGGCAAGCACACCGGCGACATCGCCGATGAGCCGGACGTTAAACCGCCAACCGGGGTAAAAGTGTGATGTACCGCAAACTTTACTACTAAGTCGCTGTTTTTAAATTACTGTAATGCAGCGAGTCCACCCGCAAGACGTGGACTCGCCAGCAGAACGGAAAATTTTCGTGTTCTTCCTCTTTTCGTCAGTCGACGAAAGATTGCTCTTTACGTATAGTGGCGACAATTTTTTTGTATCCGGGAATGAATAAATGATCAGTCTGATTGCTGCGTTAGCGGTAGATCGCGTTATTGGCATGGAAAACGCCATGCCGTGGAATCTGCCTGCCGATCTCGCCTGGTTTAAACGCAATACCTTAAATAAGCCTGTAGTGATGGGACGCCATACCTGGGAATCCATCGGACGTCCGCTGCCGGGACGTAAAAATATAGTCATCAGCAGCCAGCCGGGCACAGACGACCGCGTTCAGTGGGTAAAATCCGTTGATGAAGCGCTGGTTGCCTGCGGCGATGCGCCAGAGATTATGGTGATTGGCGGTGGACGCGTGTATGAGCAGTTCCTGCCGAAAGCGGACAAGCTGTACCTGACGCATATCGACGCGGAGGTGGAAGGGGACACGCACTTCCCGGATTACGATCCGGATGACTGGGAATCGGTGTTCAGCGAATTTCACGATGCCGATGCACAGAACTCTCACAGCTATTGCTTCGAGATCCTGGAACGTCGTTAATCCGCTTTATGCCGGAGGGTTGCCTGCGACCGGTCAATCTCGTGTGGGCCGGATAAGCGCAACGCCATCCGGCACGCACCGTCAGGCGTTGACCGCTTCGCCTTCGCCCATATCCATCTGACGATTCGACGGCTGGACAAAATAACGCTTGTCTTCCCAGCGCAGACAGGTCAACTCTCCGCCCCAGCAGCAGCCGGTATCCAGCGCATAAATCCCTTCCGGCGTACCTTTGCCTTCCAGCGAGGCCCAATGCCCAAAGGCGATGCTGTATTCCTCACTTACCGGACCGGGAATGGCGAACCACGGCTTTAGCGGCGCGGGCGCGTCTTCGGGTGACTCTTTGCTGTACATGTCCAGTTGACCGTTCGGGAAGCAATACCGCATACGGGTAAAGGCGTTAGTGATAAAACGCAGACGCGCCAGTCCTGTTAGCGCTGGCGACCAGTTATTCGGCATGTCGCCGTACATCGCATCAAGGAAGAAAGGATAAGAGTCGCTCGACAGCACGGCTTCGACATCGCGCGCGCACTCTTTCGCCGTCTGCAGATCCCACTGTGGCGTAATCCCCGCATGGGCCATTACCAGCTTTTTCTCTTCGTCGATCTGTAACAGCGGCTGGCGGCGCAGCCAGTTCAGCAATTCGTCAGCGTCGGGCGCTTCCAGCAGGGGGCCTAACCGATCTTTGGGTTTGTTACGGCTTATTCCGGCAAACACCGCCAACAGATGAAGGTCGTGATTGCCCAGCACCAGGCGCACGCAGTCGCCGAGTGACTTCACATAGCGCAGCACGTCCAGCGAACCGGGGCCGCGAGCGACTAAATCACCGGTAAGCCAGAGGGTATCGGATTCGGGGGTAAATTTTACCTGGTCTAACAATGCGATCAGTTCATCGTAGCAACCGTGAACGTCGCCAATAAGGTATGTTGCCATAGCTATTGTTTTAGTGAATGAGTGTTGGAACGGCGAGTCGGAAAACAGGAATATCGATGGTAAAGGCGACGCCGTTCTCATCAATCATCTCGTAATGACCCTGCATAGTGCCCAGCGGCGTTTCAATCACCGCACCGCTGGTGTACTGGTATTCTTCGCCAGGATCAATGTGCGGCTGAACGCCCACCACGCCTTCTCCCTGGACTTCGGTTTCACGGCCATGACCATTGGTAATTAACCAGTAGCGTCCCAATAGCTGCACTGGCGCTCGCCCCAGATTGCGGATGGTTACGGTATAGGCAAAAACGTAACGTTCATCATCAGGTGAAGATTGCGCCTCAATATAGACGCTTTGTACCTGAACACACACTCGGGGCGAATTGATCATGCTTAGCTCTCCTTCGACGGCGCGTTTTCGGCCAGATAGTTCGCCATCTTGCAATACTGCGCGACAGAGATATTTTCCGCTCGCATCGCCGGGTCGACGCCCAGCTCCGTCAGAACCTCGACGCTGAACAGATTGCCGAGGCTGTTGCGAATCGTTTTACGGCGCTGGTTAAACGCTTCGGTGGTGATTCGGCTTAACACGCGAATATCGTTGACCGGATACGGCATCGTCGCATGCGGCACCAGGCGCACCACGGCGGAATCGACTTTAGGCGGCGGCGTGAAGGCGGACGGCGGCACTTCAAGCACCGGGATCACGTTGCAGTAATACTGCGCCATGACGCTTAATCGACCATACGCTTTACTGTTGGGTCCTGCAACCAGACGATTGACCACTTCCTTCTGCAACATAAAGTGCATATCGGCAATGGCATCAGTATAGCTAAACAGGTGGAACATCAGCGGCGTGGAGATGTTATACGGCAGGTTGCCGAACACGCGCAGCGGTTGGCCCATTTTCTCCGCCAGTTCGCCGAAGTTCATCGTCATGGCATCCTGCTGATAAATGGTCAGCTTTGGCCCCAGAAACGGATGGGTTTGCAGACGCGCTGCCAGATCGCGGTCAAGTTCAATAACCGTCAGTTGGTCAAGACGTTCGCCAACCGGCTCCGTCAGCGCGGCCAGACCGGGGCCGATTTCAACCATCGCCTGACCCTTTTGCGGGTTGATGGCGGAAACAATGCTGTCGATCACAAACTGATCGTTGAGAAAGTTTTGCCCGAAGCGTTTACGGGCTAAGTGGCCCTGATGGACTCGATTATTCATTGGGTATTAACAATCATTTTGATGGCGAGATTAAGCGCCGTAATAAAACTGCCGACGTCAGCGTCGCCCCGGCCCGCCAGTTCAAGGGCAGTGCCGTGGTCTACCGACGTACGGATAAAGGGCAGGCCCAGCGTGATATTCACCCCGCGGCCAAATCCCTGGTATTTTAGCACGGGGAGACCCTGATCGTGGTACATTGCCAGCACCGCGTCCGCATGTTGCAGATATTTCGGCTGAAACAGCGTATCTGCGGGCAACGGGCCGGTCAGTTTCATCCCCTGCGCGCGCAGCGTATCCAGCACCGGAACGATCGTGTCGATCTCTTCGGTTCCCATGTGGCCGCCTTCACCGGCATGTGGATTCAGGCCACAGACCAGGATCCGCGGCTCAGCGACACCGAATTTGGTGCGTAAATCGTGATGCAAAATGCCAATCACTTCATGAAGCAGCGCAGGCGTAATGGCATCGGCGACGTCGCGAAGCGGCAAATGCGTGGTTGCCAGCGCGACGCGCAGCGCTTCAGTGGCCAGCATCATCACGACTTTTTGTGTCTGCGAACGTGCTTCAAAAAACTCGGTGTGCCCGGTAAACGGGATGCCCGCATCGTTAATAACGCCCTTGTGCACCGGGCCGGTAATCAGCGCGGCGAATTCTCCCTCCAGGCAGCCGTCACAGGCGCGCGCCAACGTCTGCACGACATATTCACCGTTTTCCACGGTGAGCTGTCCTGCGATGACCGACGCGCGCAACGCCACCGGCAGCAATGTCAGCGTACCGGCGGTCTGAGCTTTGGCTGGCGTATCGGGAGAATAAGGGAGGAGGGAAAGCGGTAGACCGAGCTGGTTTGCCCGGTCTGTTAACATCGCGGCGTCGGCGCAAACGACCAGTTCAACCGGCCAGTCGCGTTGCGCCAGTTGAACCACCAGATCCGGGCCGATCCCGGCGGGTTCGCCGGGAGTAATGACAACGCGTTGAGCAACCGTCATTAATTGCTCAGGATTTTAACGTAGGCGCTGGCGCGCTGTTCCTGCATCCAGGTTGCCGCTTCTTCCGAGAACTTACGGTTCATCAGCATGCGGTAAGCGCGATCTTTTTGCGCGGCGTCGGTTTTATCGACGTTACGCGTGTCCAGCAGTTCGATCAGATGCCAGCCGAAGGAAGAGTGTACCGGCGTGCTCATCTGGCCTTTGTTCAGACGGGTTAACGCATCGCGGAAGGCCGGATCGAAAATATCTGCCGCAGCCCAGCCCAAATCGCCGCCCTGGTTGGCGGAACCCGGATCCTGGGAGAACTCTTTCGCTGCGGCGGCAAAGGTGGTTTTCCCGCTCTTAATGTCTGCCGCAATCTGCTCAAGTTTCTGGCGAGCCTGCTGATCGGTCATGATTGGCGACGGCTTCAGCAGAATGTGACGGGCATGAACTTCGGTCACAGAAATGCTCTGGTTCTGACCACGCATATCGTTCACTTTCAGGATGTGGAAACCTACCCCGGAGCGAATCGGGCCAACCACGTCGCCTTTCTTCGCAGTGCTCAGCGCCTGAGCGAAAATGCCTGGCAGTTCCTGAATACGACCCCAGCCCATCTGGCCGCCTTTCAGCGCCTGCTGGTCAGCAGAGTAGGTAATCGCCAGTTTGCCGAAGTCATTGCCGTTACGCGCCTGATCGACAATCGAGCGCGCCTGCGCTTCCGCTTCATTCACCTGGTCAGAGGTCGGATTTTCCGGCAGCGGGATCAGGATGTGGCTGAGGTTCAGCTCGGTGTTGGCATCGTTCTGGTTGCCCACCTGCTGCGCCAGCGCCTCGACTTCCTGCGGCAGAATAGTGACACGACGGCGCACTTCGTTGTTGCGCACTTCAGAAATGATCATCTCTTTACGGATCTGGTTACGGTAGGTCGAATAGTTCAACCCGTCGTAGGCCAGGCGGCTACGCATTTGATCCAGCGTCATGTTGTTCTGTTTGGCGATATTGGCAATCGCCTGATCAAGCTGCTCATCAGAGATTTTTACGCCCATCTTCTGACCCATCTGCAGGACGATTTGGTCCATAATCAGACGTTCCAGGATCTGGTGACGCAGCGTGGCGTCGTCCGGAAGCTGTTGAGCGGCCTGACTCGCGTTCAGTTTGACAGACTGCATTAAGCCATCAACGTCGCTTTCCAGCACCACACCGTTATTTACAACGGCTGCGACTTTATCGACCACCTGCGGGGCAGCGAAACTGGTATTCGCGATCATGGCGATACCGAGAAGCAGCGTTTTCCAGTTCTTCATACTTTTTCCATTTCAATTAACCGCACTGCGGATTACGTGGTAAATCAATCTATTACAGAGTGCTTTGATACGGCAATATGTTGGAGCGCAGCATCTCTTTCGTGCCGAGACCGTAGTTGGAGCTCAGACCGCGAAGTTCGATGTTGAATCCAATAATATTGTCATATACCGCGTGTTCTTTTTCGTTTTCCCAGCCGTTCAGCTTACGCTCGTAACCGACGCGGATCGCGTAACAGCAGGAGTTGTATTGCAGACCCAACATCTGGTCGGCAGGTTTATTCACGTTGGTATCGTAGTAGTAAGCGCCAACGACAGACCAGCGGTCGGCGATCGGCCAACTGGCGACAGCGCCCACCTGGTTGATACCGTTTTTGTACTGCTCAGCCGTCGAGTAGTAACTCGGCAGCGTAGCCTGGATATACTCCGGGCTGGCGTAACGGTAGTTCAACTGTACCAGGCGGTCTTCGTCGCGACGGTATTCGATACTGGAACTGCTGGTCGCGACGCTGTCCAGACGGGTATCGTACTGAATACCGCCACGCAGTCCCCAGCGCTCAGAAATACGCCAGTATGTGTCGCCTGCCCATACCAGAGAGCCTTTTTGGTCATCATTCTCCCACTTAATGTTGTCATCGCCGGTGCGAGACTCGGTGAAATAGTAGATTTGACCAACAGAAACGTTAAAACGTTCAACCGCCGCGTCATCATATACGCGGGATGTGACGCCGGTCGTGACCTGATTCGCCGAGGCGATACGGTCCAGGCCGCCATAGGTGCGATCGCGGAACAGACCGGTATAGTCAGACTGCAGCAAAGAGGAGTCGTAGTTGTAAATTTTGCTCTGATCGCGATACGGCACGTACAGGTACTGCGCGCGCGGCTCCAGCGTCTGGGTGTATCCCGGCGCGAGCATGTTCATATCACGTTCGAATACCATTTTGCCGTCAACCTTGAACTGCGGCATAACGCGGTTCACCGAATCATCATATTGCGGATAATTCTCGAGGTTCTTTTGCTGGTAGTGCGTCGCCATCAATTTCGCTTCGGTGTTGAGGCTTCCCCACTTGTTTGACAGCGGCAGATTGATGGTTGGCTCCAGGTGCAAACGCGTCGCTTCCGGCATGTTGTCTTTGGTGTTGACAAAATGCACAGCCTGGCCGTAGATACGGGTGTCAAACGGACCGACGTCATTCTTATAGTAGTTAACGTCCAGCTGAGGCTCTGCGGAGTAACTACTGTTATTTTGATCGCTAAAGACCTGGAACTGCTTGGTCGACACGGTGGCGTCGAAGTTTTCTACCGCGTAACCGACGCTGAATTTCTGCGTGGCGTAACCGTCGGTACTGGAACCGTACTTATTGTCGAAATCGTTAAAGTAGCTGGAGTCGCTGACTTTGGTGTAGTCGACATTGAAGCGCCACACCTGATCCATCACCCCGGAGTGCTGCCAGTAAAACAGCCAGCGGCGCGAGTTATCGTCTTTGGGATGCTCATCGTCATAGACGCGGTCAGAGTTCAGATAGTCGAACTCCATCAGGCCAGCGCCCGCTTGCGTCAGATAGCGGAATTCGTTCTCCCACATTATCCCGCCGCGACGGTGCATGTAGTGCGGCGTGATGGTCGCGTCCATATTCGGCGCGATGTTCCAGTAATAAGGAAGATAGAACTCGAAATAGTTTTTCGACGTGTACTTCGCGTTCGGGATCAGGAAACCTGAGCGACGCTTATCCCCCACCGGCAATTGCAGGTACGGGCTGTAAAAAATCGGAACCGGACCCACTTTAAAGCGGGCGTTCCAGATTTCCGCAACCTGTTCTTCACGGTCGTGGATCACTTCGCTACCGACCACGCTCCAGGTATCAGAACCCGGCAGACAGGAGGTGAAGCTGCCGTTCTCAAGGATGGTATAGCGGTTTTCACCGCGCTGTTTCATCAGGTCGGCTTTACCGCGGCCCTGACGGCCCACCATCTGGTAATCACCTTCCCAGACGTTGGTATCTTTTGTGTTCAGGTTTGCCCAGCCCTTCGGCCCTTTGAGGATCACCTGGTTGTCGTCGTAATGGACGTTACCGAGCGCATCGACGGTGCGTACTGGCTCTGGCTGGCCTGGCGCGGCTTTCTGATGCAACTGCACCTCATCGGCCTGCAGACGGCTGTTGCCCTGCATGATGTCCACATTGCCGCTAAACACCGCGTCATCGGGATAATTTCCTTTCGCATGATCGGCATTAATGGTGACAGGGAGTTCATTCGTCTCGCCCTGTACCAGAGGACGGTCATAGCTTGGCACGCCCAACATACATTGTGAGGCGAGGCTGGCTGCCAGACCCTGCTGACTGTACAGGGCGGTGGCAATCATGGTGGCCAGGAGGGTGGGAATACGTTTTTTCATACGTTGTATTTTATTGTTCCATCATCAGTAGCGTCGCGCGTGACAAACCGCCACAGCCTAACTTACTCATGTTCGTAGTGCTAGTGTTAATCCTGCCGGGATAGCGTCTGTGGTGTTAGTCACGGCTGTGAATGACAGGTATGATAATGCAAATTATAGGCGATGTCCCACAATTGACCGTTGCCGTGAAACGGTAAAAAGCGACTTATTTTGCGGGACATAACCTCACCAGGCGTGAGACAAATTGGGGAGTTTATGCAGTACTGGGGAAAAATTATTGGCGTGGCCGTGGCTCTGATGATGGGCGGCGGCTTCTGGGGCGTGGTTCTCGGGCTGTTAATCGGCCATATGTTTGACAAAGCCCGCAGCCGAAAAATGGCGTGGTTTGCCAACCAGCGTGAACGTCAGGCGCTGTTTTTTGCCACTACCTTTGAGGTGATGGGGCACTTAACGAAATCAAAAGGACGGGTGACCGAAGCGGATATCCATGTGGCAAATGTGCTTATGGATCGAATGAATTTACATGGCGAATCGCGATCTGCGGCGCAAAACGCGTTCCGCGTCGGAAAATCAGACAATTACCCACTGCGTGAAAAAATGCGTCAGTTTCGTAGCGTCTGTTTTGGTCGTTTCGACCTGATTCGTATGTTTCTGGAGATTCAAATCCAGGCGGCATTTGCCGACGGCTCGCTGCACCCGAACGAACGCGAAGTGCTGTATGTGATTGCCGAAGAGCTGGGCATTTCCCGCGTTCAGTTTGAGCAATTCCTGCGTATGATGCAGGGCGGCGCGCAGTTTGGCGGTGGTTACCAGCAGCAATCCGGCGGTGGCTGGCAGCAGACGCAGCGCGGTCCGACGCTGGAGGACGCCTGTAACGTGCTGGGGGTGAAGCCCTCTGATGATGCAACCACCATCAAACGCGCCTACCGTAAGCTCATGAGCGAACATCACCCGGACAAACTGGTCGCTAAAGGGTTACCGCCAGAAATGATGGAGATGGCGAAGCAGAAAGCGCAGGAAATTCAGAAAGCATATGAATTAATCAAAGACCAGAAAGGATTTAAGTGAGTCGTTTACCGGATGGCGCAGCGCCATCCGGTAAACAAAGTTAAAAATCGGCAGGCGCTTTAAACGTCATGCTGTTGCCGTAAGCGGGATGGGTAATGGTGAGCGTTTCGGCGTGCAACAGCAGTCGCGGCGCCATTGCCAGCGCTTCCGGGGTGGCGTAAAAGCGATCGCCGAGGATCGGATGACCGAGCGCCAGCATATGGACACGAAGCTGATGCGAGCGTCCGGTGATGGGTTTGAGCACCACGCGGGCGCTGTTATCCGCCGCATAGTCCACCACTTCATACCCGGTCTGCGCCGCTTTACCGGTCTCGTAGCAGACCTTCTGCTTTGGCCGGTTTGGCCAGTCGCAAATAAGCGGTAGATCAATCAGCCCCTCGGCGGGCTGAGGATGTCCCCACACCCGCGCGACGTACTGTTTTTTTGGCTCGCGCTCGCGAAACTGGCGCTTCAGTTCACGTTCCGCCGCTTTGGTTAACGCAACGACAATCACGCCGCTGGTGGCCATATCCAGTCGGTGCACCGACTCTGCCTGTGGATAGTCGCGCTGGATGCGCGTCATGATGCTGTCTTTATGCTCGTCAAGACGCCCCGGCACGGACAACAAGCCGCTCGGCTTGTTGACCACCATAATGTGTTCATCCTGGTACAGAATCACCAGCCAGGGATCCTGCGGCGGATTGTAGTTCTCCATTCCCATCTTCAGCTCCGTTACTGATGCGTAACGACAATCAGACGTAACGCATCAAGTCGCCATCCGGCCTGGTTCAGGCTTTCCAGCACCTGCTGACGGTTGCTCTCAATCGCCGCCAGCTCATCGTCGCGGATGTTTGGATTGACGGCGCGCAGCGCTTCCAGACGCGAAAGCTCTGCCGACAGTTTTTCATCAGCTTCATGACGCGCGGCGTCAATCAGCGCACGGGCAGATTTCTCAACCTGCGCTTCGCCCTGTTGCAGAATCGCATGCACATCCTGCTGCACCGCATTAACCAGTTTGCTGCCGGTGTGACGGTTAACGGCGCTCAGCTGACGGTTAAAGGTTTCGAACTCCACCTGCGCGGCCAGGTTATTACCGTTTTTATCCAGCAACAGGCGCACCGGCGTCGGCGGCAGGAAGCGGTTAAGCTGAAGCTGCTTCGGTGCCTGCGCCTCGACGACGTATACCAGTTCCAGCAACAGCGTGCCGACCGGCAGCGCCTTGTTCTTCAGCAGCGAAATGGTGCTGCTGCCGGTATCGCCGGAGAGGATCAGATCCAGGCCGTTACGAATAAGCGGATGCTCCCAGGTAATAAACTGCGCGTCTTCCCGCGACAGCGCCACATCACGTTCAAAGGTGATGGTGCAGCCATCTTCCGGCAGGCCCGGGAAGTCCGGCACCAGCATATGGTCGGACGGCGTCAACACAATCAGGTTTTCGCCGCGATCGTCCTGGTTAATGCCGACGATATCAAACAGGTTCATGGCAAAGGCGATCAGACTGGTGTCGTCATCCTGCTCTTCAATGCTTTCAGCAAGTTGCTGCGCTTTCTCGCCACCGTTGGAATGGATCTCCAGCAGGCGGTCGCGCCCCTGTTCCAGCTGTGCTTTTAGCGCCTCATGCTGCTCACGGCAGGTTTTGATCAGATCGTCGAATCCGTCCGTCTCTTCCGGCGCCGCCAGGTAACCAATCAGGTTGTTGTAGACCGCATCGTAAATGGCGCGGCCGGTCGGGCAGGTATGTTCAAACGCGTCCAGTCCTTCGTGATACCAGCGTACCAGCACCGACTGGGCGGTTTTTTCCAGGAAAGGCACGTGGATCTGAATATCGTGGGCCTGACCAATACGGTCGAGACGACCAATACGCTGCTCCAGCAGGTCCGGGTTAAACGGTAGATCAAACATCACCAGGTTGCTGGCAAACTGGAAGTTACGACCTTCAGAACCGATTTCAGAGCACAGCAGCACCTGGGCGCCGCTGTCTTCTTCGCCAAACCAGGCGGCGGCGCGGTCGCGTTCAATAATCGACATGCCTTCGTGGAACACGGCGGCGCGGATGCCTTCGCGTTCACGCAGCACCTGTTCCAGTTGCAGAGCGGTGGTCGCTTTGGCGCAGATGACCAGTACTTTTTGCGAGCGATGGCTGGTCAGATAGCCCATCAGCCATTCAACGCGCGGGTCGAAGTTCCACCAGGTGCCGGTATCGCCTTCAAACTCCTGATAAATTTGTTCCGGATACAGCATGTCGCGCGCTCTGTCTTCCGCGTTTTTGCGGGCGCCCATGATGCCGGACACTTTAATCGCCGTCTGATACTGCGTCGGCAGCGGCAACTTAATGGTATGCAGCTCGCGTTTCGGAAAACCTTTCACGCCGTTACGGGTGTTACGGAACAGGACGCGGCTGGTGCCGTGGCGGTCCATCAGCATGGAGACCAGTTCCTGTCGGGCACTTTGCGCGCCGTCGCGGTCGCTGTTTGCCGTTTGCAGCAGCGGCTCAATATCCTGCTCGCCGATAAGCTCGCCCAACATATTCAGTTCGTCATTGCTGAGTTTATTACCTGCCAGCAGCATGGCGACGGCGTCGGCGACCGGGCGGTAGTTCTTCTGTTCTTCGACAAATTGGGCGAAGTCGTGGAAGCGGCTCGGATCGAGTAAACGTAAACGGGCAAAGTGGCTTTCCATCCCCAGTTGCTCCGGGGTGGCGGTCAGCAGCAGAACGCCAGGCACGCGTTCTGCCAGTTGCTCAATCGCCAGATACTCGCGGCTTGGCGCGTCTTCGCTCCAGACCAGATGGTGCGCTTCGTCAACGACCATGAGATCCCATTCGGCGTCGCACAGATGCTCCAGGCGCTGTTTGTTACGGCGGGCGAAATCAAGCGAGCAGATCACTAACTGTTCCGTTTCAAACGGGTTGTAAGCGTCGTGCTGCGCTTCGGCGTAACGCTCATCATCGAACAGGGCGAAGCGCAGGTTGAAACGGCGCAGCATTTCAACCAGCCACTGATGCTGTAAGGTTTCGGGAACGATAATAAGTACGCGCTCCGCCGCGCCGGACAGCAGTTGTTGATGAAGGATCATGCCGGCTTCAATGGTTTTGCCTAAACCGACTTCATCCGCCAGCAGAACGCGTGGCGCATGGCGGCGACCCACGTCATGGGCGATGTTTAGCTGGTGTGGAATCAGGCTGGTACGCTGGCCGCGCAGGCCGCTCCACGGCATGCGGTACTGCTCGCTCTGAAATTTACGCGCGCGGTAGCGCAGCGCAAAGCGGTCCATGCGATCGATTTGTCCGGCAAACAGGCGATCCTGGGGTTTACTGAACACCAGTTTGCTGTCCAGCAGGACTTCGCGCAGCATTACGCCGCTTTCTTCGGTGTCCAGACGGGTGCCAATGTAGACGAGCAAACCGTTTTCTTCTTTTACTTCATCGATTTGCAGCTGCCAGCCTTCGTGGCTGGTAATGGTATCGCCAGGGTTGAACATCACGCGGGTTACAGGGGAGTCACTGCGCGCATACAAACGGTTTTCGCCGGTAGAAGGGAAAAGCAGGGTGACGGTACGCGCATCCATGGCGACAACGGTTCCAAGTCCCAGTTCGCTTTCTGTATCGCTGATCCAGCGTTGACCAAGTGTAAAAGGCATATTTTGTTCGGCTCTATATCTTTAATTGCAGGCAATACTCGACATACTTCAGGCTGCAGATGCGTTGGCGCGACTCGCTCACTCCCGTCACTTACCCTCAGGAAGCGTCTGCGGATTTGCTGCGTCGTCGCCAGCCCGTCACTCGAATTATGGTGAGTATAACGATCCTGCCGCCATGCCTGGCGCCTACCGGGATAGTCGCTAAGTGGGCAGCAAGATTATTTGGGTCCAGGAATGGAAAGGGCGCTATGGTAATGGATGGCGGCGGATTCGTCACGCGTCAAAATAACCCTAATTGTCCTGTCAGTAGTGTAGCAAAATTATCGTCGATGAAAGGCAGGATACCTTCAGCGACGGGCTGCAGCTGGCGCGTCAGGTAATGCTCGTAATCCAGCGGCGAACGTTGGTAATCGTGCGGCTCCGGGCCGTTAATCGTCCAGACGTACTTTATGGTGCCACGGTTCTGGTATTGCGCTGGACGACCCCGCTTCAGGTTTTCTTCATCCGCCAGCCGCGCCGCGCGGACATGGGGCGGAACGTTGCGCTGGTATTCGCTCAGCGGACGACGCAGCCGCTTGCGGTAAACCAGCCGATCGTCAAGCTCACCGGCCATCAGTTTAGCGATCGTTTCCCGCACGTAGTCCTGATAGGGTTCATGACGGAAAATTCGCAGGTACAGATCCTGCTGGAACTGCTGCGCGAGCGGCGTCCAGTCGGTACGCACGGTCTCCAGCCCTTTAAAGACCATCCGTTGCGCATCGCCTTCCTGGATAAGCCCGGCATAGCGCTTTTTACTGCCGGTATCCGCACCGCGAATGGTCGGCATCAAAAAGCGGCAAAAATGCGTCTCGTACTCCAGCTCAAGCGCGCTGTTGAGGTTTTGCCGCTGCAGTTCCTGCTTCCACCAGGCGTTGACGTGATCAACCAGCGAGCGGCCAATTTCCGCCGCGTCTGCTTCACTGTGGGTGCGTTTCAGCCAGACAAACGTGGAGTCTGTGTCGCCATAGATCACATCATAACCTTGCGCTTCAATCAGCGTTTTGGTCTGGCGCATGATCGCATGGCCACGCATGGTAATTGACGAGGCCAGCCGGGGATCGAAGAATCGACAGGCGGTGGTGCCGAGTACGCCGTAAAAGGCATTCATAATGATTTTGAGCGCCTGGGAAAGCGGTTTATTCCCCTGACGTTTGGCTTCGTCGCGACCTTGCCAGATCGTGGTCACGATTTCTGGCAGACAGTGTTTTTCCCGTGAAAACCAGGCATCAAGGAAACCTTCGGTGCTGTGCGCGGGATCCGGGTGCGCCATCCCTTCGACCAGACCCACCGGGTCGATCAAAAAGGTGCGGATAATTGACGGATACAGGCTTTTGTAATCCAGCACCAGCACAGAGTCGTACAACCCGGGGCGTGAATCCATCACGTAGCCGCCTGGACTGGCGTGCGGGGGAACCTCGCCGAGATTGGGCGCAACATAACCTGCCCGATGCATTCGCGGGAAATAGAGGTGTCCAAAGGCAGCGACCGAACCGCCGTGGCGATCGGCAGGTAAACCATTGACCGTGGCGCGTTCCAACAGAAACGGCATAATCTCGGTTTTATGGAAGATCCGGGTGACCAGCTCGCAGTCTTTCAGGTTGTAAGTGGCGAGCGCGGGTTTGTCTTCAGCGAACCGGCGGTCGATTTCATCCATACGATCCCACGGGTTATCAATCGACTTGCCTTCGCCGAGTAATTCCTGCGAGACGGCCTCAAGGGAAAATGACGAGAAGTTCCAGAAGGCTGACTTCAGCGCTTCTATGCCATCGATAATGAGTCGACCTCTGGCCTGAGCGAAGAATACGCCATTTTTAAACCCGTGCTCGCGCCATTCCAGTTCGCTGTTGTCGCGGCCAAAGCGCAGCGGAACGCGGTAGCGCTCGGCGTGCTTTTGCAGCATGCGCAGATCGAACTGCACGACATTCCAGCCGATGATGACGTCCGGGTCATAGCGGGCAATCCATTCATTCAACTTTTCCAGAAGCTGTGGGCGGCTGGCGACGTACTCAAGCTGGAAGTCGAGCGTGGAAGCGTCGCCGTTCGCCGGGCCAAGCATATACACGGTGCGCTGGCCGCAGCCTTCCAGGCCAATACAATACAGTTCGCCGTGGCGGGTGGTTTCGATATCCAGTGAGAGCCATTTCAGCGGCGGACGATAGTCAGGATGCGGCTTGAGCCGCGCATTGACGATTGCGCCGTGACGCGCTTCGCCTTCTACCCACACCGGGGAGGTGATAAACCGTTCCATCAGGTAACGCTCTGGCGGACGCACATCGCCTTCGTACACCGTGACGCCATTTTCCCGCAGCAGCTTTTCCAGACGCATTAGCTGTCGGTGCGAACGGCAATAAAGCCCAGACACCGGTTGGCGATGAAAATCTCTGAGACGAAGCGGCGCCAGGCGATAGCCGTTTTCGGCGGCCAGAAGTGATTTTACCCGTGGCGTCTGCTGTTCTGGGAAAAAGGCGACGGATTCCTGAGGGGCAAGCGTCACCTGCAAAGGTCCGCTGTCTGTAGCCAGCCAGAATGAGACCTCTGTTCCCTGCGACGTATCCCGCCAGTGTCGGGTTAAAATAAAACCTGCCTGCGCCACGCTGTATACCTGTTCGCTTATGTGTCTTCAGTATAACCTGGTTTGAAAATAAATACTGTTATTTTGTACAGTAATTGACGAATGCAACCTTTATAAAGTCTGAATGAGGACATTATATATAATTCGGATTAGTGCCTGTTTGATTTTGTTACTTGTTTCTCGGAATAGCAAAATTTAGCAATTTTTATTTGTTTTCATTAAACGTAAGTGTAAAACTTTCTTTTGAAACGCCCGATTGCTTTGACTGAATATAATATATATTTGGGTAACTTATCGATAAAATATAATATATATTTAAATTTATCTATTTCTGAATAAAAAGGATGCGGTTCGATTTCGTCGGGAATATCTCTCTGTTATCATTTTGTTTTAAGCGGATGATTATTGTTCAGCTTAGGGAACGGGCGTTTTCTTTTTCATGGAGTGGGTATATGAATGAATTTACTCGAATACATCAGAATAATTATCATAACTATGTTTTTGTAAATACGCTGGTTTCAAGGCCGTCGGTGAACACCGTCAGTAAATATATTGAGTATAAAACATGGACCGGGCAGATTTGGCGCACTGAAACTATTGAAGATGGAAATGCGTTTTTCCATTGGCAAGGTCACGATCGTCGAAATGGCCATCGCGATACGGTGATTAATTATTTTTTACACGGGCAACGGTGGCAGTCAACGATCGTTGATTACGTCTTTTTTCATTCTCTGGAAGGGGAGGAAATACGCGGTTATTTTGATAATGCGATAGAATATATCAGCGCGAATAATTGTTTATTCAAAAGTCGATTCGCCGAATATCTTCCCGAATAAATAAGTTGCGCGTCTCTGTCCGGACGCGCAACGGCGTGTTACTGGCCGTAATAGGCTTTTGCGCCATGCTTGCGCAGATAATGTTTATCAAGCAGGGTTTGTTGCATATCGGGTAGCTGCGGGGCAAGCTGGCGACAGAAAATCCCCATGTAGGCGACCTCTTCCAGCACTATGGCGTTATGCACCGCATCTTCAGCATTCTTACCCCAGGCGAAGGGGCCGTGAGAATGTACCAGTACGCCCGGCATCTGGGCGGCATCAATGCCCTGTTTTTCGAAGGTTTCCACGATCACATTGCCGGTTTCCCATTCATACTCGCCGTTAATTTCCGCATCGGTCATTTTACGCGTGCAGGGAATCGTACCGTAGAAATAGTCGGCGTGGGTGGTACCGGTGGCAGGGATCGGCTGTCCGGCCTGTGCCCAGATGGTTGCGTGGCGGGAATGCGTGTGTACGATACCGCCAATTGATGGAAAAGCCTGATACAACAGGCGGTGTGTGGGGGTATCGGAAGACGGTTTTTTCGTTCCTTCCACGACTTCACCTGTCGCAAGGCTGACCACCACCATATCCCCGGCGGTCATCGCGTTGTATTCAACGCCGGACGGTTTGATGATGAACACGCCGCGCTCGCGGTCAACGGCGCTGACATTCCCCCAGGTGAGCGTCACCAGATTATGCTGCGGCAAAGCCAGATTCGCTTCCAGCACCTGGCGTTTAAGAGCGTCTAACATGTTTGTCTCCTTGCCTGATGGCGGCGTAAACGCCTTATCCGGCCTACACCTTGATCAGGCCGGATAAGTGAGGCGTATCAGGCAATTACCTGGTTAACGTTTGAATCCGTAATAGACTTCATTCCAGCGCAGCGCGTCTTTAAAGGCGGGCAGGCGGGTTTCGTTATCAATAACGGCGATTTCGATATCGTGCATTTCAGCAAACTGGCGCATATCGTTCAGATCCAGCGCGTGGCTGAAGACGGTATGGTGGGCGCCGCCCGCCAGGATCCACGCTTCAGAGGCGGTAGGCAGGTCCGGCTGCGCTTTCCACAGCGCATTGGCGACCGGCAGTTTCGGCAGCGAGTGCGGCGTTTTGACGGTGTCGATGCAGTTCACCAGCAGGCGGTAGCGATCGCCCAGGTCGATCAGGCTGGCGACAATCGCCGGACCGGTTTGGGTGTTGAAGATCAGACGCGCGGGATCGTCTTTACCGCCAATGCCGAGATGCTGCACGTCGAGGATCGGTTTTTCTTCCACCGCGATGGTCGGACACACTTCCAGCATGTGCGAGCCAAGCACCAGATCGTTGCCTTTCTCGAAGTGGTAGGTGTAGTCCTCCATAAATGAGGTGCCGCCCTGCAGACCGGTTGACATCACCTTCATGATGCGAAGCAGAGCGGCGGTTTTCCAGTCGCCTTCGCCAGCGAAGCCGTAGCCCTGCTGCATCAGACGCTGTACGGCCAGTCCCGGGAGCTGTTTCAGGCCGTGCAAATCTTCAAAAGTGGTGGTAAACGCGTGAAAGCCGCCCTGTTCGAGGAAACGCTTCATTCCCAGCTCGATGCGCGCCGCTTCCAGCACGTTCTGCCGTTTTTCGCCGTGGATCTGCGTTGCAGGCGTCAGGGTGTAGCGGCTTTCATACTCGTCGATCAGCGCGTTGATATCGCCGTCGCTGATGGAATTAACCACCTGCACCAGATCGCCCACCGCCCAGGTATTCACCGAGAAGCCGAACTTGATCTGTGCGGCGACCTTATCGCCGTCAGTGACCGCCACTTCGCGCATGTTATCGCCGAAACGGCAGACCTTCAGATGACGCGTATCCTGTTTTGAGACCGCGTGACGCATCCACGAGCCGATACGATCCTGTGCCGTCTTATCCTGCCAGTGACCGGTGACTACGGCATGCTGCTGACGCATACGCGCGCCGATGAAACCGAACTCGCGACCGCCGTGTGCGGTCTGGTTCAGGTTCATAAAGTCCATATCAATACTATCCCACGGCAGGGCGGCGTTGAACTGAGTGTGGAACTGAAGCAGCGGCTTATTAAGGGTCGTCAGTCCATTGATCCACATTTTCGCAGGAGAGAACGTATGCAGCCAGACCACCAAACCCGCGCAGCGATCGTCGTAATTTGCATCGCGGCAAATGGCGGTGATCTCATCCGGCGTGGTGCCCAGCGGCTTCAATACCAGTTTGCACGGCAGTTTGGCTTCGCTGTTCAAAGCATTAACGACGTGTTCGGCGTGCTGAGTGACCTGACGCAGCGTTTCTGGCCCGTAAAGGTGCTGGCTACCGATTACAAACCACACTTCATAGTTATCAAAAATTGTCATTGTCGTGTCCTTAATGAGTCAGGGTTGCCTGGTGAGCCGGTGCGTTGATGACCGGGGCGGCAGTCGGAAGATAATGTTGCTCGGCGCTCACCGCCCACTGCTGGTAGCGGCGATAAAGCTGTTCGAAGCGCTGCGCCTGTTCAGGGCGGGGTTGCAGCGTGTTTTCCACCGCACTCGCCATCTTTTGTTGAGCGGCAGGGATGTCGGCATGCACCTTTGCCGCCACGGCGGCAAAGATCGCCGCGCCCAGCGCGCAGCACTGATCGGAGGCGACGATCTGCAACGGGCGATTCAGGACGTCGCAGCAGGCCTGCATAATGACCTTGTTTTTACGGGCGATACCGCCCAGCGCCATGACGTTATTCACCGCAATGCCTTGTTCAGTGAAGCACTCCATAATGGCGCGCGCGCCGAAGGCGGTGGCGGCAATCAGACCGCCGAACAGCGCCGGGGCGTCCGTCGCCAGATTCAGGTCGCTAATGACCCCTTTCAGACGCTGATTGGCGTTTGGCGTACGGCGTCCATTGAACCAGTCGAGTACCACCGGCAGGTGATCGAGCGAAGGATTGTTGGCCCACGCTTCGGTGAGCGCGGGCAGCAGTTGCTTCTGGCTGGCTTTGATCTGCGTTTTTAGCTCAGGATGCTGGGCGGCAAGCTGCTCAAGCGGCCAGCCGAGAATGCGGCCAAACCAGGCATAGATATCGCCAAAGGCGGACTGTCCGGCTTCGAGCCCGATGAAATTGGGGACGACGCTGCCGTCAACCTGACCACAGATCCCTTTCACCGCGCGATCGCCCACGCTTTGCTTATCGGCAATCAGAATGTCGCAGGTTGACGTGCCGATCACTTTTACCAGCGCGTTCGGCTGCGCGCCTGCGCCCACGGCGCCCATATGGCAATCGAACGCGCCGCCGGAGATCACCACGCTCTGCGGCAGGCCGAGACGCTGCGCCCATTCCGCGCACAGCGTGCCAACCGGCAGATCGGCTGTGAAGGTTTCGCTGAATAACGGGTAGGGCAAATGCTGGTTAATGAGGGGATCAAGCTCGTCAAAGAAGCTGGCGGGCGGCAGGCCGCCCCAGCTTTCATGCCACAGCGATTTATGTCCGGCGCTACAGCGCCCGCGGCGGATATCCTGCGGACGGGTAGTGCCAGAAAGCAGGGCGGGCACCCAGTCGCAAAGCTCTATCCACGACACGGCGGCCTGTGCGACGGCACTGTCCTCGCGGGTGACGTGGAGGATTTTCGCCCAGAACCATTCGCTGGAATAAATACCGCCGATATAACGGGAATAGTCCGCTTTGCCCGGCGTATGGCACAGACGGGTAATGGCCTCCGCCTCTTCCACCGCGGTGTGGTCCTTCCACAAAACGAACATCGCGTTTGGGTTTTCAGCAAACTCCGGACGTAGGGCCAGGACGTTACCGTCGGCGTCAATCGGGGCAGGGGTGGAACCTGTGCTGTCGACGCCAATTCCGACCACCTCTGCGCGTTGCGCGGCGCTCAGTTCAGCGAGAACGCTTTTTAGCGCTGCTTCCATTGATTCGATGTAGTCACGCGGATGATGGCGAAACCGGTTGTTCGGGCCATCGCAGTAGCGCCCTTCTTGCCAGCGGGGATACCATTCAACGCTGGTTGCCACTTCGCTGCCGGTGGCGCAATCCACCGCCAGCGCTCGCACTGAATCACTGCCAAAATCGAGGCCTATTGCAATCGCCATCGTCTTACTCCATCCAGAAATACGGGTATGGAGAAACAGTAGTGAGTGGGGATAAAAACCGTCAGGCAGGATCCGCTAATCTTATGGATAAAAATGCTATAGCATTGCAAAGTGTGACGCCGTGCAAATATTCAATGTGGACATTTCTGCCGTAGTTATAGACACTTTTGTTATCAGATTTTATCGCTCTGACCGCGCAGTTTTGTTACAAAATGCTGTGAAAAAGCGGAGTTGATGCTCTGCCAGCAACAACGCCAGGGCAAAGCAGGACGCAGATAACACCCTTTTACGTAATATGGACAATTTGTTTCCTCACCGAACTTCGGGAGTCGTGAAATTATGGCTGAACCGCAAAATGATCCCCTCCTGCCCGGCTACTCGTTTAACGCGCATCTGGTGGCGGGGTTAACGCCCATCGACGCCAACGGCTATCTCGATTTCTTTATCGATCGCCCGCTGGGGATGAAAGGCTATATTCTCAATCTCACCATTCGTGGAGAGGGCGTGATTAATAATCAGGGGAAGCAGTTTGTTTGCCGCCCCGGCGATATTTTGTTGTTTCCACCGGGAGAAATTCATCACTATGGACGTCACCCGGATGCCAGCCAGTGGTATCACCAGTGGGTTTACTTCCGTCCGCGCGCCTACTGGCAAGAATGGCTGGCCTGGCCGCCGATTTTCGCCCAGACCGGTTTTTTCCGCCCTGACGAAGCCCATCAGCCACACTTCAATGAACTGTTCGGTCAGATCATCAGCGCCGGGCAGGGGGAAGGACGCTATTCCGAACTGTTGGCGATTAACCTGCTGGAACAGCTCCTGTTACGCCGTATGGAGGCGATAAACGCCTCGCTGCATCCGCCAATGGACAACCGCGTGCGCGACGCCTGCCAGTATATTAGCGACCATCTCGCCGACAGCCATTTTGATATCGCCAGCGTTGCCCAGCATGTTTGCCTGTCGCCGTCGCGTCTCTCGCATCTGTTCCGCCAGCAGTTGGGCATCAGCGTGCTGAGCTGGCGCGAGGACCAGCGTATCAGCCAGGCGAAACTGCTGCTCAGCACTACGCGTATGCCAATAGCCACCGTCGGACGTAACGTAGGTTTTGACGACCAGCTTTATTTCTCCCGGGTCTTTAAAAAATGCACCGGCGCCAGCCCGAGTGAGTTCCGCGCGGGATGTGAGGAAAAAGTGAATGATGTGTCAGTGAAGGTGTCATAAGCTGTAACTATTCAGACAATTGATGGCTTGACGAAGCAGCGAGGGGTTTGCAGAATCCCTGTTTCGTAAAACTGACGGACGAACTATGCAAGCATTTCTGGAACACTTCATTCTGCAGTCCGCCATGTACGCTTTGATAGCCGTGGTGTTGGTGGCCTTTCTGGAATCGCTGGCGCTGGTCGGTCTGATTTTACCCGGCACCGTACTGATGGCCGGACTGGGCGCGCTAATCGGTAGCGGCGAGCTTAATTTCTGGCACGCGTGGCTGGCGGGGATTGTGGGTTGTCTGCTCGGCGACTGGATCTCATTCTGGCTGGGATGGCGCTTTAAAAAGCCGCTGCATCGCTGGTCATTCCTTAAGAAAAACAAGGCGCTGCTGGATAAAACCGAACATGCGCTGCATCAACATAGTATGTTTACGATCCTGGTCGGACGGTTTGTCGGGCCGACGCGTCCGCTGGTGCCGATGGTGGCAGGAATGCTGGATCTGCCGGTCTCGAAATTTATCACCCCCAATATCATCGGCTGTCTGCTCTGGCCGCCGTTTTACTTTCTGCCGGGGATACTGGCGGGTGCGGCGATCGATATTCCTGCGGGAATGCAGAGCGGCGAGTTTAAATGGCTACTGCTGGCAACGGCGCTCCTGTTATGGGTTGGCGGCTGGCTGTGTTGGCGCCTGTGGCGAAGTGGAAAGGCGGCAACCGACCGGTTAACTGTATTTCTCCCGAAAGCGCGTTTGCTGTGGCTCGCGCCTGGCGTGCTGGCGCTGGGGATTGTTGCGCTGGTGATGCTGATTCGTCATCCGCTAATGCCAGTCTACGTGGATATCCTGCTGAAGGTGGTCGGCGTCTGATTCTGGCTGAAGGATGGCTGCGCGTTATCTGGCCTACAAATGTGTTTCACTGTAGGCCGGGAAAGCGAAGCGTCCATGACAACCATCACCCTTTAATTCCCAGCAATGCCGAGGCGCTGGCTTTCCCACTGACCAGTTCATCGGTTTTGCCTTGCCAGGCGATTCGCCCATCGGCCACGACAACGGAGCGGGGGGCGATGCGGGCGGCGTCCTCCACACTGTGTGAAACCATCAGCAGCGTTAACTGTCGGTTGTGACAGACATCGCTGACTAACGCCAGCATCTCCTGACGCAGGGCGGGGTCGAGAGCGGAAAACGGCTCATCAAGGAGCAACACGGGCTGATCGCGTACCAGACAGCGCGCCAGCGCAACGCGCTGACGTTGACCGCCGGACAGTTCGCCGGGCAGGCGGCGCATCAGGTTGTCGATGCCCATTTGCCGCGCGATATGCATCAGTTTCTCGCGCTGTAGGGCGCTGAGCTTCAACCCCGGATCCAGCCCCAGCCCAATGTTTTGCTGCACGTTCAAATGGCTGAACAGGTTATTTTCCTGAAATAGCATCGACACCGGACGACGAGAAGGGGGAGTAGCGGTATGATCGTCGCCCTCAATCATCAACGTGCCGCTGGCAGGAGTAAGAAAACCGGCGATCAGGTTCAGCAGCGTACTTTTCCCCGCCCCGCTAGGCCCCAGAACGGCTACCTGCTCGCCCCGGGCCACGGAAAGCGTAAAGCGCATCGGCAAATGATGATAAAGCCAGGTTATATCAGTCAGTTTTAGCATGTCGTCCTGGTAATTTCTCGATAGCGGTAAAAAGCATAAAGCACAGCAACAGCAGTAACAGTGCGGTCACGGCGCCGTCCTGACTGCGGTACGAGCCGATTTGTTGGTACAGATAAAACGGCAGCGTCCGAAAATCGTCATTACCGAACAGCGCCACCACGCCAAAATCACCGATGGAAAGCACACAGGCGAAAGCCAGCGCCTGGGCAAGCGGGCGTTTCAGAGCGCGTAACTCCACGACCTTGAGCCGCCGCCAGCCTTCAATCCCCAGCGACTGGCACAGCATTGAGTAGCGGGAGGCGGCGTCACGCATGGGGTTTTCCAGCACCTTTAACGCATAAGGGATCGCCATCAGCGCATTGGTGAAGATCACGATGCCGTCCGCCGACGCCGGCAGACCAATGCTGTTATTGAGCAGCAAAAAGAAACCGGTCGCCAGCACAATGCCGGGCATGGCGAGGATCAGCATTCCGCTCAGTTCCAGCGTTTGCCCTGCCAGCACATGCTGACGGGCCCGCAGTTCGCGGCTACTCCACAGGAGCATCATGGTGAGGATCACGCACAGCAGGCCTGCCGCCAGGGCGATGCGCAGCGAGGTCCACATTGCCTGCCACAGGATCGGTTGCGCCAGTACGTCCCACAGATGGCGGTTGAGGCCATCAACAATAACCGCCAGCAGCGGCGGCAGTAACAACAGTAACGCGAGGAGAATAAGCAGCGTATCGCTAATCCGACTGTGCAGGCGGTCGTCCGGATCGCGCCACCCCTGCACCAGCGTGGTTCCGGGAACGATGGCTTTACTTAAGCGCTGGCTCAGTAGCACCAACGCCAGGCAGCACACCATCTGGATCAACGCCAGCATCGCCGCGCGCGCCGGATCGTAGTCATAGCTCAGCGCCTGATAAATCGCCAGCTCGATAGTGGTCGCCTGTGGCCCGCCGCCGAGCGATAGCACGGTGGCAAAGCTGGCGAAACAGAGCATAAAGATAAGGGCGGCGACGGGCGGGATTTGACGGCGCAACCACGGCCACTCGACGAAACGAAAAAAATGCCAGCCGCGAAGACCAAGTTGGGCGGCGAGCTGACGCTGTTCGCCGGGAATATTTTCCAGCGACTGCAGCAGAAGTCGGCTTGCCATAGGCATATTGAAAAAAACGTGGGCCAGCAGGATACCTTGCAAACCGTAAGGAGAGAAGGTCCATTCCAGCCCGAACGTCTGCCAGAGCGAAGCCAGCCAACCCTGTCGTCCATAGACGCTAAGGATACCAAATACCGCCACCAGCACCGGGAGGATCAGGGTCATCGCGCACAGGCGCAGCAGCGCCAAACGGCCGGGAAAACGACGCCGGTAGAGCGCGCGGGCAAGCCATATCGCCGGGAAGACCGACAGCACAGCTGACAAAAACGCCTGCCAGAAGGAAAAGCGCACCACGTGCCACAGATAACTGTCCTGCCAGAGCGAGGACCATTCCCCCTGCGGCGCGTTAAGCCACAGCGCCAGAAATGCGGCCAGCGCGACCGCCACCATCAGCGTGGCGGCGCTAAGACCGGGCAGCAGCCAGCCGGGAATTAGCGGCTGACGGCGCGTTGCCATTCGCTAATCCAGGCCTGACGGTGGTTTGCCACTTCAGCTGGCGTGAATTCCAGCGTGGTGGTTGGTTTGGTTAACGTCTCAAACCCGGCGGGCAGTGGGGTGGTGGTAACCGGATACATCCAGTTGCCGGTCGGGATGGCGCTCTGGAAGGCGGGCGTGAGAATGAAGCGCAGGAACGTCGTCGCCAGCTCAGGCTGCTTGCTGGCGACGGTGCGCGCCGCCACTTCCACCTGCACGTAATGCCCTTCGCTGAAATTTGCCGCCGCGTAGTTATCCTTTTTCTCTTCGATGAGGTGATACGCGGGAGAGGTGGTATAGCTCAGCACCAAATCGCTTTCTCCCTTCAGGAACAGACCGTACGCTTCGCTCCAGCCTTTGGTGACGGTGACCGTTTTCGCCGCCAGCTTTTGCCAGGCTTCCGGCGCTTTATCGCCATACACTTTTTGCATCCACAGCAGCAGGCCAAGACCCGGCGTACTGGTGCGGGGATCTTCGTAGATCACACGCCATTTTTCCGGACTTTCTACCAACTCTTTCAAACTTTTTGGCGGATTTTTTAGCGTTGTTTTGTTATAGATGAAGGCAAACCAACCGTAATCGTAAGGAATAAACGTGTCGTTATTCCAGGTGAAAGGGACGTTTACGGCATCGGTATGGATCGGTGTTTTAGCGAACAGCCCGGTCTGCGTGGCGGCTTCCAGCAGGTTGTTGTCCAGCCCCAACACCACGTCGGCTTTGCTGTTTTTCCCTTCCATACGCAGGCGATTGAGCAGCGATACGCCATCTTCCAGCGCCACGTATTTCAGTTCGCAATCACAGTGAGCCTCGAACGCTTTTTTGACCGCCGGGCCGGGACCCCAGTCGGCGGCAAACGAATCATAGGTATAAACGGTAAGCACAGGTTTGGCGAACACGGGCGCTGCGCACAGGAGCAGCAGAGGAAGACATTTTTTAAGCACTTTGCACCTCATTAGATGGGTGGCAAAGGATTTTGAGCGGTAGCCTCAAATCCCTTCGCCGGCGTTATCCGGATCAGGTTCGACGGGTATTTTCTCAGCCTGTACACCTCATCCTGAATGACGTTGTGTATGTTTTTCAGCACCCCGTTGAGAACGCCGTTAGTGTAATGATTTTGTTGCTATGCAGCAATCACGGGTCTGGTGGCGCAAACCATGCCGATTTAAAGTCGAACCAGCCAAGTGTGTTCATACGTAAACCGCGCATGCTGCGCTGTCCCTGGATGATCAGCCAGTGGTGAATCAACGGGACGATCGCTTTACTGGCTAACAGTTGCTGACACCAGGCCGCCAGGTTCATCTCACCGGTGCGCCAACGGGCGGCGTCCGCCTCCCAGTCCAGCGGAATGCAGTGCTGCAACAGCGGAACTTCACAGAGATACGCGAACAGCGAAAAGTCGAGTGGAAGGGTGAAGTTGGCGCTGTTCAGCCAGATATCGCTTTCAATGTCTCCGGCGTGCCACTGATCGTAGTCGATCTCCTGTATATTCAGCTTTACCTGATGTTCCGCCAGCAGTTGGCTCATGATCTGCGCAATGACCCGGTGTTCGATATGATCGTGGTAATAGGTCAGGGTGAGGGATTCCAGCCCGGCAGGTTTTTCGCCGTGGCCCGGACGGGCATGATGCCAGCGAGGTAGCAGGCCATAAGCGGGAAACCAGTGGCGCTGATAGTGCTCGTCGGCATAGTAGAGCAGATTACTCGGCGACAGGACGCGACTGACCCACTCCCGGACCTCCTGATTTGCTCCACGGTGGGTGCGGGCGTCAAACAGCAGGTAATAGCAGCCTTCTTCCAGCCGGCTTTCAATGGCCTTTTCATCGTTAGTGGGGCCTTCCAGCGTCAGCGCGCCGGTCGGTTCATCGCCAATATCCGGCAGCACCCAGACGTTAACTTCATCGATTAGCGCCCGATAGCCAAAGAAATCATCAAAAGCATGAATTTTTAACTGATTACGCGTGTTGCGCATTACCGCATAGGGGCCGGTGCCAATAGGATGACTGGCGAAATGGTTCAGCGTTTCCCATTCGCGCGGCAGGATCATCGCGGGCACCTGCGCCAGCAGTAAGGGGAGCCAGCGGTCAGGCTGCGACAGGTGAATATCCAGCGTCCATGGCGTTGGGGAATTGATGCGGGAAATGTGCGAGTACAGTGGCAAGGTGTTAATTCGTGTGAGCGAAGCGATCACGTCGTCCATTTCCAGTTCGCGACCGTGGTGAAAATGAATGCCCGGACGCAGAAAAAAACGCCAGTGTAACGGGGAAATTTGCTGCCAGTGATGCGCAATATCGGCTTCCAGTTCCCCATTTTCCTCATTTACCCGGGTTAAGGCGCTAAAGATTTGACGGGCGATATGCGTTTCTGAGCGCCGCAGCGCCGTACCCGGCAGCAGGTTTTGCAAAGGACGATAATACAGGACGCGCAGGATGTGACGCCCCTGGCGGAAGCTGCGTCCAAGATGTGACACCAGCATCTGGCGAACGGCGGTTTTGTCGCCCACCAGTTGCACCAGTTGATCGATCCGATCCTGTTCCAGCAGATCTTCCGCGCGCTGCTGCTGGAGCGCAAGTCCGGTGTAGAGGAACGTCAGACGAGAGCGTTTGCCACGGCCCACTTCCGCTTCCCACGTCAGCCAGCCGCGCGCCTGCATCGTGTTCAGCAGAGTGCGCATATGGCGACGCGAGCAGTTCAGCAGTTCCGCCAGCTCGTTGAGCGTGGTGTCCTGGGTTTTGCCGTCGCAGCATTGCCACAAACGGATAAATTGTTGTTGCAGACGACCAGAAGACATAAAAGGGGAACTCCAGCGAAAAACTCAGCAATTTTATTATCCCTATATTAGGCCAATAATGAATCCCGATGAAGCACGATGAAGGGGTCAACAATGCGCCAGTTCTATCTGAAGTATTTTTCCGCGACAGAAAAGTTGTCCTGGTTGGCTTGCCTGAGCGCACCGCAGCGCTTAAAGATGCTGGAAGAACTGATGCAGTGGGAGTGACATCGCGATCCCGGATTGGCAGACATCATGTGTGACTGAGTATTGGTGTTATTCACCCCGCCAGCAGGTATTATCTGCTGGCTTTTTTCGTTTCCGCTGCGCGCTAAGGAAAGGTTTATGCTCTGGATCATGACGATGGGACGACGTCTCAACGGTGTTTATGCGGCATTTATGCTGGTCGCCTTTATGATGGGCATCGCGGGCGCGCTACAGGCGCCGACGTTGAGCCTTTTCCTGAGCCGAGAAGTGGGGGCGCAGCCGTTCTGGGTGGGGCTGTTTTACACCGTCAACGCCATCGCCGGGATTGGCGTCAGTCTCGCGCTGGCAAAGCGCTCCGACAGCCAGGGCGACCGGCGCAGACTGATTCTGTTTTGTTGCCTGATGGCCATTGGCAACGCCCTGTTGTTTGCTTTTAACCGTCATTACCTGACGCTGATCACCTGCGGCGTATTGTTGGCGTCGCTGGCGAATACCGCGATGCCGCAGCTGTTTGCGTTGGCGCGGGAATACGCCGACAGCTCGGCGCGGGAAGTGGTGATGTTCAGTTCGGTGATGCGTGCGCAGCTTTCCCTGGCCTGGGTGATCGGCCCGCCGCTGGCGTTTATGCTGGCGCTTAACTATGGCTTTACGGTGATGTTTTCTATTGCTGCCGGAATTTTTGCGCTGAGCTTTGTCCTGATCGCCTTTATGCTGCCATCGGTGGCGCGGGTTGAACAACCGGCCGATGTACCTGTCACCCGGGTTAGCGGCTGGCAGGACAACAACGTTCGCATGCTGTTTATCGCCTCCACGCTAATGTGGACCTGCAACACCATGTACATCATTGATATGCCGCTATGGATCAGCGCTGAGCTGGGGTTGCCGGATAAGCTTGCCGGGATCCTGATGGGGACCGCGGCAGGGCTGGAAATTCCGGCGATGATCCTCGCAGGTTTTTATGTCAAACGCTTTGGCAAGCGCCGGATGATGGTGACTGCAGTAGCGGCGGGCGTGCTGTTTTATCTCGGTCTGATTGTCTTTCACAGCCACGCGGCGCTATTGATTCTCCAGGTGTTCAACGCGGTGTTCATCGGGATCGTCGCCGGAATTGGGATGCTCTGGTTTCAGGATCTGATGCCGGGCAGGGCGGGGTCGGCGACGACGCTCTTCACCAACAGCATCTCAACCGGCGTGATCCTCGCGGGAGTGATTCAGGGGGCGGTGGCGCAGAGCGTCGGGCATTATGCCGTTTACTGGGTGATTGCGGCGATCTCTGTGGTAACGCTGTATATGACCAGCCAGGTGAAGGATGTCTGAGGAGAGAGTATCCGGCCCACAGGAAGGGCGTTTGTGGGCCGGATAGCGCGAAGCCGCTGTGAATTAAAAGCGCATCGCAGGAGGACAATCAGCGCATAAACGCGGGCTGCTTGTCTTCGTAAGCGGCGATAGCCGTCTCGTGCTGTAACGTCAGACCGATGCTGTCCAGACCGTTCAGCATGCAGTGACGGCGGAAGGCATCAAGAGTAAAGCTGTAGCGCTTTTCGCCCGCCTTAACGACCTGCGCTTCCAGATCCACCTCAAAATAAATCCCCGGATTCGCCTGCACCAGTGTGAACAGCTCATCGACCTCTTCATCGCTCAGCTTCACCGGCAGCAGCTGGTTGTTAAAGCTGTTGCCGTAAAAGATATCGGCGAAGCTCGGTGCGATCACCACTTTGAAGCCATAGTCGGTCAGCGCCCAGGGGGCGTGTTCACGGGATGAACCGCAGCCGAAGTTTTCCCGCGCCAGCAGAATAGACGCGCCCTGATATTCCGGGAAGTTGAGCACAAACGCCGGATTCGGCTGCTCGCCTTTGTCATCCAGAAAGCGCCAGTCGTTAAACAGGTGCGCGCCAAAACCGGTGCGGGTAACCTTCTGTAAGAACTGTTTAGGAATGATGGCGTCGGTATCGACGTTGGCGGCATCCAGGGGGACAACCAGGCCGGTATGTTGGGTAAATTTCTCTGCCATGGTGGTCTCCTTATTTAATGCTGCGAATGTCGGCGAAATGGCCGGTGACGGCGGCAGCGGCGGCCATTGCCGGGCTGACCAGATGGGTACGTCCGCCGCGGCCCTGACGGCCTTCAAAGTTACGGTTGCTGGTTGAGGCGCAGCGCTCGCCCGGATTCAGACGGTCATTGTTCATCGCCAGACACATTGAGCAGCCCGGTAAACGCCACTCAAAGCCCGCTTCAATGAAGATCTTATCCAGACCTTCCGCTTCCGCCTGCGCTTTTACCGGACCGGAGCCTGGCACCACCAGCGCCTGAACGCCTGGCGCCACTTTCCGTCCTTTCGCCACTTCCGCGGCGGCGCGTAAATCTTCAATACGTGAATTGGTACAGGAGCCGATAAATACTTTATCGATCGCCACTTCCGTTAACGGCACGCCAGGCTTCAGCCCCATATAGGCCAACGCCTTTTCTGCGCTTGCCCGCTCAACCGGATCGGCGAAAGAAGCCGGATCGGGGATCATGTCGGTTACCGAAATTACCTGGCCCGGATTGGTGCCCCAGGTGACCTGTGGCGCAATCTCTTCAGCCTGTAAGGTGATAACTGTATCGAAGCGGGCGTCCGGATCGGTTTGCAGCGTTTTCCAGTACGCAACCGCATCATCAAAATCCTTGCCTTTCGGGGCGTGCAAACGGCCTTTCACATAGTTGAAGGTGGTTTCATCCGGGGCGACCAAACCCGCTTTCGCGCCCATCTCAATCGCCATGTTGCACAAGGTCATACGGCCTTCCATGCTCAGGGCGCGGATCGCGTCGCCGCAGAACTCCACGACGTGGCCGGTGCCGCCAGCGCTGCCAGTTTTACCGATAATCGCCAGCACGATGTCTTTCGCCGTGATACCCGGCGCCGCGCGGCCCTTGACCTCAATCTTCATGGTTTTCGCGCGACCCTGCTTCAGGGTCTGCGTCGCCAGTACGTGTTCAACTTCCGAGGTGCCGATGCCGAACGCCAGCGCGCCAAACGCGCCGTGCGTGGCGGTATGGGAGTCGCCGCAGACGATGGTCATGCCCGGTAAGGTAACACCCTGTTCCGGCCCCATCACATGAACGATGCCCTGATACGGGTGATTCAGATCGTACAGCTCAACGCCGAACTCGTTGCAGTTTTTGATCAGCTCCTGCATCTGGATACGGGCCATTTCACCGGAGGCGTTGATGTCTTTCGTCTGCGTCGAGACGTTATGGTCCATCGTCGCGAAGGTTTTACCCGGTTGACGAACCGGACGACCATGCGCGCGCAGGCCATCGAACGCCTGCGGGGAGGTTACTTCATGCACCAGATGGCGGTCGATGTATAACAGCGGGGTTTCGTTTTGCGCCTCGTACACCACGTGCGCATCAAATAATTTTTCGTATAACGTTTTAGCCATGATTACACCCCTTCCGCGACATAGCGTGCAATGATGTCGCCCATCTCATCGGTACCAACGGCAGCGGCGCCACGGGCTAAATCGCCGGTGCGGATGCCTTCTTCTAATGCGCGGTTGATAGCGCGTTCAATGGCGGTTGCCGCCTCATCCGCATCCAGGCTGTAGCGCAGCAGCAGCGCCAGCGACAAAATCTGCGCGATAGGGTTCGCGATATTTTTTCCGGCGATATCCGGCGCGGAGCCGCCTGCTGGCTCATACAGACCAAAGCCCTGCTCGTTCAGGCTGGCGGACGGCAACATCCCCATGGAGCCGGTGATCATTGCGCACTCGTCAGACAGGATGTCGCCAAACAGGTTGGAACACAGCAATACGTCGAACTGAGACGGGTCTTTAATCAACTGCATGGTGGCGTTATCAATATACATGTGCGCCAACTCAACGTCCGGATACGCTTTAGCGACGTCGTTGACGATTTCGCGCCACAGAATAGACGTTTGCAGGACGTTGGCTTTGTCAACAGACGTTACCTTACGGCGGCGCTTGCGGGCGGATTCAAAGGCGATGCGCGCAATACGCTCAATTTCAAAACGGTGATACACCTCGGTATCGAACGCTTTTTCATGCTGACCGCTACCTTCGCGGCCTTTCGGCTGGCCGAAGTAAATGCCGCCAGTCAGTTCGCGTACGCAAAGGATGTCGAAGCCATTTGCCGCGATGTCGGCGCGCAGAGGGCAGAACGCTTCCAGCCCCTGATACAGTTTCGCCGGACGCAGATTGCTGAATAATTTGAAGTGTTTACGCAACGGCAGCAGGGCGCCGCGCTCCGGCTGTTGATCTGGCGGCAAATGTTCCCATTTTGGGCCACCCACGGAGCCGAACAACACGGCGTCGGCCTGCTCGCAGCCTTCTACGGTCGCTTTCGGCAGCGGTTGACCGTGATTATCGATGGCGGCTCCGCCGACATCGTAGTGGCTGGTGGTAATACGCATATCAAACCGGCCGCGAACCGCTTCCAGGACTTTCAGGGCTTGCGCCATCACTTCCGGGCCAATTCCGTCACCCGGCAAAACAGCAATATGGTAATTCTTCGACATCACACGGTTTCCTTGTTGTTCTCGTTGTTCTGAGCTTTGCGTTGCAATTCTTTTTCGACTTCAGCGGCGCGCCAGATGTTATTCAGTACGTGCACCATCGCCTTGGCGGAGGATTCAACGATGTCTGTCGCCAGACCGACGCCATGGAAGCGGCGACCGTTATAGTGAGCGACGATATCCACCTGGCCCAGCGCGTCTTTACCGTGACCTTTAGCGGACAGGCCGTATTTCACCAGTTCAATGTGGTAATCGGTAATACGGTTGATCGCCTGGTAAATAGCGTCGACCGGGCCGTTACCGTTTGCCGCTTCAGCTTTTACAGTATTACCGCAAGCCAGTTTCACCGAGGCGGTCGCGATATCGTTTGAGCCAGACTGCACGCTGAAGTAGTCCAGACGGAAATGTTCAGGTTCTTCCTGCTGTTTATTGATGAATGCCAGCGCTTCCAGGTCGTAATCGAATACCTGGCCTTTTTTATCCGCCAGTTTCAGGAACGCGTCGTACAGATCGTCCAGGCTGTACTCGCTTTCTTTATATCCCATCTCATCCATGCGGTGTTTTACCGCCGCGCGTCCGGAACGGGACGTCAGGTTCAACTGCACCTGATTCAGGCCGATCGATTCCGGCGTCATGATTTCGTAGTTTTCACGATTTTTCAGTACGCCGTCCTGGTGAATACCGGAGGAGTGGGCGAAGGCGCCGCTACCGACAATCGCTTTGTTCGCCGGGATGGGCATATTGCAGATTTGACTGACCAACTGGCTGGTGCGCCAGATCTCCTGATGATTAATGCGGGTGTGGACGTTCAGAATATCCTTGCGCACTTTGATCGCCATGATCACTTCTTCCAAAGAGCAGTTGCCGGCGCGTTCACCAATGCCGTTCATTGCGCCTTCCACCTGGCGAGCGCCCGCATGCACGGCGGCCAGCGCGTTGCCAACCCCTAAACCTAAATCGTCGTGTGTATGGACGGAGATAATGGCTTTATCGATATTGGGCACGCGTTCATACAGACCGGAAATAATGTTGGCAAACTCGAAGGGCATGGTGTAGCCCACGGTGTCGGGAATATTGATGGTTCTGGCGCCTGCGTTGATGGCGGCTTCCACCACCCGCGCCAGATCGGCGACAGGCGTACGGCCCGCGTCTTCACAGGAGAACTCAACGTCGTCAGTGTAATTTCGTGCGCGTTTCACCATGTACACCGCGCGTTCGATCACCTCATCCAGCGTACTACGCAGCTTGGTGGCGATATGCATTGGCGAGGTGGCGATAAAGGTATGAATCCGGAAGGCATCGGCCACTTTCAGCGACTCTGCCGCAACGTCGATGTCCTTTTCCACACAGCGGGCTAAGGCGCAAACCCGACTGTTCTTCACCTGGCGGGCGATGGTTTGCACAGACTCAAAGTCGCCCGGTGAGGAAACCGGAAAGCCAACTTCCATTACGTCTACGCCCATGCGCTCGAGGGCCAGCGCGATCTGCAGTTTTTCTTTCACACTCAGGCTTGCCTGTAACGCCTGTTCTCCGTCGCGTAAAGTGGTATCGAAAATAATGACTTGCTGGCTCATGGTTTAGGTCCTTGGTCCTGAGGGCGCCTTGCTTCGAGCATAAAAAAACCCGCGCAACGGCGCGGGTTTTTTATCTAACTGGATGCTGACTTAATGCTGAATGCCGCTCACCAGTCTACCGCGCAACGAAAATGCGTTTAGTAGTAGTAGACCGTTAAAGCGGGCGATATGTATCATTAAGTTTAACTCCAGGCGAATGCGATATGCTTTTAGTGGTACTGGATACCGCTGCTGATGTCAACCCCGTTTGCCAAAAAGGCCGCCACGGCGAGGAGAAATCTCACCCGTTGCTTTAGCTAATTGTGCTGAACTTTTGCCCCTCTTCCGGAATAAACGCGTAGCGCGCGTACATAATTTTCATCTTTTGTCATACTTAAGCATATTTTTTTTCAATTAGTGAGAGAAATACGGGATGTGCACCGTCCGAAAAAGATTGGTTATCTCTATGATTTTTAGGCTGTTATAACGACAATGAATAAATTAACATTTACTGAAAACCGTTTATTGATAAGCTAATGTTAAGAATTAACGACAGAGTAATATAAACATTTAATTAATACTTAAAGTATTATTCATAAAACACATGATTGTTTATTTGTCTGGCTTATGTTTATATTGCACGCGTCATTAAAACTTATTGATTCGTCGTGTCGTGAAGGATGCCACATCGCGCCTGCGCTGTTTATTCGTGTTTTGTTTTTGCATCTTTATGTTTTCCTAATTTTTATCCGTACCCTTTTTCTTATTTTATATGCATGGTAAATCATATTTTCTGAGATTATTTCTCTGCATTCCGGCTGGAAAAGGGAGTAAGCGTGACAGTGGAGTTAAGTATGCCAGAAGTAAAAAATGATAAACCTCATACACCTCTTATAGAGATGGAAAAGCCGCAGCTTCGTATGGTTGATCTTAATCTGTTGACAGTCTTCGATGCGGTGATGCAGGAACAAAATATTACGCGGGCCGCTCATGCCCTTGGGATGTCGCAGCCCGCGGTAAGCAACGCGGTTGCGCGTCTGAAAGTGATGTTCAACGATGAACTGTTTGTGCGCTATGGCCGTGGGATCCAACCGACCGCACGCGCCTTCCAGCTTTTTGGCGCGGTTCGCCAGGCGTTGCAATTAGTGCAAAATGAATTACCGGGTTCCGGTTTCGAACCGGCCAGCAGTGAACGCGTGTTTAATCTTTGCGTCTGCAGCCCGCTGGACAATGTGCTTACCTCCCTGATTTATAATCGTGTTGAGCAGATTGCGCCGAATATTCATGTCGTTTTCAAATCTTCATTAAATCAAAATACAGAGCATCAATTACGTTATCAGGAAACCGAATTCGTTATTAGTTATGAGGAATTCCGTCGCCCTGAATTTACCAGTATCCCTCTGTTTAAAGATGAAATAGTTCTCGTCGCCAGCCGTAAGCACCCGCGTATTAGCGGTCCATTACTGGAAAGCGATGTTTATAATGAACAGCATGCCGTTGTGTCTCTGGACCGTTTTGCCTCGTTCAGCCAGCCGTGGTATGACACTGCGGATAAACAATCCTGCATTGCCTATCAGGGAATGGCATTAATTAGCGTGCTTAATGTGGTTTCGCAGACTCAGTTAGTGGCGATTGCGCCGCGCTGGCTGGCGGATGAGTTTGCTGAATCGCTGGATCTGCAAGTGCTACCGCTGCCGTTAAAACTTAATAGTCGAACCTGTTATCTCTCCTGGCATGAAGCGGCAGGCCGGGACAAGGGCCATCAATGGATGGAAGAACTGCTGGCGTCTGTTTGCAAGCGCTAAGCGTAGGCAAAATAAACCGGGTGTAGACATCCGGTTTATTCTTTTTATTTCATTCTTTGTGAAATTATATGCTGAATTGATTGGCGCGCGCGGTGGCATATCGATCAAAAAATTGATGATTCTCTGCAAGCCTTCCGGTTTAAGCGATTATTCATTAACGAAAGAATCATATTTGGTGTAATTTCCCGTTTCTTTGGCGCTTTCCTTTCGTTTGTTCTTATTTCTCTTCTGTCAGAAAACCGATAGTGAATTGCCTGCGCAGTAACGAGCGGTTAATGTGTTTTGTACTTAATAACACGCGTTATTCGTCATTCAGTGAGGCAGGCCATGGAGATGTTGTCTGGAGCCGAGATGGTCGTCCGATCGCTCATCGATCAGGGCGTTAAGCAGGTATTCGGTTATCCCGGGGGCGCAGTCCTCGATATTTATGATGCATTGCATACGGTTGGCGGCATCGATCACGTGCTGGTCCGCCATGAACAGGCTGCCGTGCATATGGCTGATGGTCTGGCGCGGGCGACGGGAGAAGTGGGAGTCGTACTGGTGACCTCAGGTCCGGGCGCCACCAATGCCATTACCGGCATCGCCACGGCCTATATGGATTCCATTCCGTTGGTCATTCTTTCCGGCCAGGTGGCGACCTCGCTAATCGGCTACGACGCCTTCCAGGAGTGCGACATGGTGGGGATCTCCCGCCCGGTAGTGAAGCACAGCTTTTTGGTTAAGCAGACAGAAGATATCCCTCAGGTGCTGAAAAAAGCCTTCTGGCTGGCAGCAAGCGGCCGACCAGGGCCAGTGGTGGTCGACCTACCCAAAGACATTCTTAATCCGGCAAATAAACTGCCGTATAGCTGGCCTGATTCGGTCAGTATGCGTTCTTATAACCCCACCACCGGCGGCCATAAAGGACAGATCAAACGCGCGCTGCAAACGCTCGTCGCGGCGAAAAAACCGGTGGTGTATGTCGGCGGCGGGGCGGTGACGGCGGGCTGCTATGCGCCGCTTCGTCAGGCTGTCGAAACACTCAATCTGCCGGTCGTTTCCTCATTAATGGGGCTGGGCGCTTTCCCGGCGACCCATCGTCAGGCGCTGGGGATGCTCGGCATGCACGGCACTTACGAAGCCAACATGACGATGCATAATGCCGATGTGATTTTTGCCGTTGGCGTCCGTTTCGACGATCGCACCACCAATAATCTGGCGAAATATTGCCCGAATGCAACGGTATTGCACATCGATATCGACCCGACGTCTATCTCCAAGACGGTGACGGCAGACATTCCTATCGTGGGGGATGCGCGTCTGGTGCTGGAGCAGATGCTGGAACTCCTGCCTCAGGAAACCGCGCAACAACCGCTGGATGATATTCGTGACTGGTGGCAGCAGATTGAGCGCTGGCGCGCCCGCCAGTGCCTGAAATATGATACCCACAGCGAAAGCATCAAGCCGCAGGCGGTCATTGAGGCTATCTGGCGTCTGACCCGTGGCGATGCGTTCGTTACTTCTGATGTCGGCCAACACCAGATGTTCGCCGCCCTGTATTATCCTTTCGACAAACCGCGTCGCTGGATCAACTCTGGCGGCCTCGGCACGATGGGCTTTGGACTGCCAGCCGCGCTGGGCGTAAAAATGGCGCTGCCGGACGAAACGGTTGTGTGCGTTACCGGCGACGGCAGTATCCAGATGAATATCCAGGAACTGTCGACCGCGCTTCAGTATGAACTTCCGGTGCTGGTGCTCAACCTGAATAACCGCTATCTGGGAATGGTGAAACAGTGGCAGGACATGATTTACTCCGGTCGCCATTCTCAGTCTTATATGCAGTCGCTACCCGATTTTGTCCGTCTGGCGGAAGCCTACGGGCATGTCGGAATTCGGATTTCCCGTCCTGAAGAGCTGGAGGACACGCTAAGCGAGGCGCTGGCCCAGGTGCAAAGCGGCCGTCTGGTGTTTGTCGATGTTAACGTCGATGGCAGCGAGCATGTTTATCCGATGCAGATTCGCGGCGGCGGGATGGACGAAATGTGGTTAAGCAAAACGGAGAGAACCTGATTATGCGCCGGATATTATCAGTACTGCTGGAAAACGAGTCCGGCGCGCTGTCGCGCGTTATTGGCCTCTTTGCCCAGCGCGGATACAACATTGAAAGCCTGACCGTTGCGCCAACGGACGATCCTACGCTTTCCCGCATGACCATCCAGACGGTAGGCGATGAAAAAGTGCTGGAGCAGATCGAAAAACAACTGCACAAGCTGGTCGATGTCCTGCGGGTGAGTGAACTGGGGCAGGGGGCGCACGTTGAACGGGAAATTATGTTGGTGAAGCTTCAGGCCAGCGGCTATGGCCGGGAGGAAGTGAAGCGCAACACGGAAATCTTCCGCGGACAGATTATTGACGTCACGCCAACCCTTTACACAGTGCAACTGGCAGGAACCAGCGATAAGCTGGACGCGTTTCTGGCGACGCTGCGCGAAGTGGCTAAAATTGTCGAGGTGGCCCGCTCCGGCGTCGTGGGGTTGTCGCGCGGCGATAAAATCATGCGCTAACGCCTGGGTGGAAGCGTGACGTTAACGCTTAACCGCTCTACCTTTATTCTTGATCCGCAAGCCCAACGGTTAAAGTTGGGCTTTTTTTTGCGAAATCAGCGGAAACCCGGAACAAAAGCGGTTGCCGCAGTCATTATTCTGCGCTTGAATGTTAATGAAACTAATCCATGCCGTTACAATGGTTATGGTTTGTACTTTTTATGCAAGGGGCAATTGTGAAACTGGATGAAATCGCTCGGCTGGCCGGTGTCTCGCGAACGACTGCAAGCTACGTGATAAACGGAAAAGCAAAGCAATACCGCGTGAGCGACAAGACTGTCGAAAAAGTCATGGCAGTGGTACGCGAGCATAATTACCACCCGAACGCCGTGGCTGCCGGGCTGCGCGCTGGACGCACGCGCTCAATCGGGCTGGTGATCCCCGATCTTGAGAACACAAGCTACACCCGCATTGCAAACTATCTTGAGCGCCAGGCGCGTCAGCGCGGCTATCAACTGCTGATTGCTTGTTCGGAAGATCAGCCGGACAATGAAATGCGCTGCATCGAACATCTCCTGCAGCGTCAGGTTGACGCGATCATCGTGTCCACCTCGCTGCCGCCGGAGCATCCGTTCTATCAACGCTGGGCGAATGACTCCTTCCCGATTGTGGCGTTGGATCGCGCGCTGGATCGTGAACATTTCACCAGTGTCGTCGGCGCCGACCAGGACGATGCGGAAATGCTGGCGCAAGAGTTGCGTAAATTCCCCGCTGAAACGGTACTTTATCTCGGCGCGTTGCCGGAGCTGTCCGTGAGTTTCCTGCGGGAGCAGGGTTTTCGCAGCGCCTGGAAAGACGATCCGCGTGAGGTTCACTTTCTGTACGCCAATAGCTACGAGCGTGAAGCGGCTGCGCAGCTGTTTGAAAAATGGCTGGAAACACACCCGATGCCGCAGGCGCTGTTCACCACGTCCTTCGCTCTGCTGCAGGGCGTGATGGATGTGACGTTGCGTCGCGACGGCAAGCTGCCTTCCGATCTGGCCATTGCAACCTTTGGCGATAATGAGCTGCTGGATTTCCTGCAGTGCCCGGTACTGGCGGTAGCGCAGCGTCATCGCGACGTGGCGGAACGCGTGCTGGAGATCGTGCTGGCGAGTCTCGACGAGCCGCGCAAACCGAAGCCTGGCTTAACGCGAATCAAACGTAACCTGTACCGTCGCGGCGTTCTCAGCCGCAACTGATAACCTTACCGCAGTCCAGGTGGCGTTCGCGTTAATCTGGTCTGCGGGAAATATGCCTTCCAGACAATACCCCCAGCAGAATTAAGATTATTCCTTAGTATTATCTCACCCGACGGCAAATAAACGATTTTTTAAACGCATGTGCGGGCCCGAAGGGTAATTACAGCGTTTACCGCAGCCCGTTTTGTATTTTTTTGTTACAGGTTTGTCGCGAATTGCCGAATTAACAGACACTTTCCTTTTCTTCTTTACGAAAGTCTCGGCTGGCTTGATGGCGCGCGGCGTTAACCGCGCTAAACAGGGACTGTATTCGCAGTGCAATATGTCCTAAAATGCCGCTCGCGTCGCAAACTGACACTTTATATTTTCTTTAGGAGAAGAGAAGTTCGTTTAAAAACGAGGAGGGGTATTTGGATTTTTTCTTACAAATATTCATGACGTTAATTTGCTTCGCTCGTTGGACAGAATTTAATCAACGCTGATATTAGCCGTAAACATTGGGTTTTTTACTCTGGTAAGCGTTGTGACTCGCTTGACAAGCTTTTCCTCCGCTCCGTAAACTCCTTTCAGTGGGAATTTGTGGGGCAAAGTGGTGATAAGGGGTTGAGCTGGCATGTTCCGGGGAGCAACGTTAGTCAATCTCGACAGTAAAGGGCGCTTAGCCGTGCCCACCCGTTACCGGGATCAACTGATCGAGAACGCTACCGGTCAAATGGTTTGCACCATTGACATCCATCACCCATGCCTGCTGCTTTACCCCCTGCCTGAATGGGAAATTATCGAGCAAAAATTATCGCGTCTGTCGAGCATGAACCCGGTAGAACGCCGCGTGCAGCGCCTGCTGTTGGGTCATGCCAGCGAATGTCAGATGGACAGCGCCGGTCGCCTGCTGATAGCGCCTGTTCTCCGGCAACATGCCGGTCTGACGAAAGAAGTGATGCTGGTTGGACAGTTCAACAAATTTGAACTGTGGGATGAAACGACCTGGTATCAACAGGTCAAGGAAGATATCGACGCAGAGCAGAGCGCTACCGGGACGTTGTCGGAACGCCTGCAGGACTTGTCTCTATAAGATGATGGAAAACTTTAAACACACCACGGTGCTGCTCGACGAGGCCGTCAACGGCCTGAACATTCGTCCAGATGGCATCTACATTGATGGGACATTTGGTCGCGGTGGCCACTCGCGCCTCATTCTCTCGCAGCTTGGCGAAGAAGGGCGCTTGCTGGCAATCGATCGCGATCCGCAGGCGATCGCCGTTGCGCAAACCATCAATGATCCGCGCTTCTCCATCATTCATGGACCTTTTTCGGCGCTGGCTGACTATGTCGGCGAGCGCGATCTTACCGGCAAGATCGACGGGATTCTTCTCGATCTTGGCGTCTCTTCACCGCAGCTCGACGATGCTGAACGTGGCTTTTCCTTTATGCGCGACGGCCCGCTGGACATGCGGATGGACCCGACGCGCGGCCAGTCCGCCGCCGAGTGGCTGCAAACCGCGGAAGAAGCGGATATTGCCTGGGTACTGAAAACCTTTGGCGAAGAGCGTTTTGCGAAGCGCATCGCTCGCGCCATCGTTGAACGTAACCGCGAGCAGCCGATGACCCGTACCAAAGAGCTGGCGGAGGTGGTCGCGGCGGCAACACCGGTGAAGGACAAATTCAAACATCCCGCGACCCGTACCTTCCAGGCGGTGCGCATCTGGGTAAACAGTGAACTGGAGGAGATAGAGCAGGCGCTAAAAAGCTCGCTCAGCGTGCTGGCCCCGGGTGGGCGGCTTTCTGTCATCAGCTTCCACTCGCTGGAAGATCGCATTGTGAAACGCTTTATGCGCGAGCAAAGCCGCGGTCCGAAAGTGCCCGCCGGGATCCCGATGACGGAAGCGCAGCTCAGTAAACTGGGCGGCCGTGAGTTAAGAGCGTTAGGCAAGTTGATGCCGGGTGAAAAAGAGGTCGCAGAAAATCCTCGTGCCCGTAGTTCAGTTCTGCGCATTGCAGAGAGGACGAACGCATGATCAGCAGAGTGACAGAAGCCCTTAGCAAAGTGAAGGGATCGATAGGAAGCAACGAGCGCCATGCCTTGCCTGGCGTGATCGGTGACGATCTTTTGCGATTCGGGAAGCTGCCACTCTGCCTGTTCATTTGCATCATTGTGACGGCGGTGACGGTGGTAACGACCGCTCACCATACGCGGTTACTGACCGCGCAGCGTGAACAACTGGTTCTGGAGCGTGATGCGCTGGATATTGAATGGCGCAACCTGATCCTTGAAGAAAACGCGCTCGGCGACCATAGCCGGGTGGAACGGATCGCAACGGAAAAGCTGCAAATGCAGCATGTTGATCCCTCACAAGAAAATATCGTAGTCCAAAAATAAGGAACAGCGCGACGCATGAAAGCAATGCAGGAAACACGCTACGCAAAAGCATTCATGATGCATCAAGGCAGCAAGCACATGAATCTCCAGGCGCTTACACACGTAAGCGACCGGGAGACGTGTGCGCAGCCAACGCAGAGGCAGCTTGAAGCATGACGCGTATAAAAGCGAAACGCCAGGAAGAACAAACCAACTTTATCAGTTGGCGTTTTGCGTTGCTTTGCGGCTGCATTTTATTGGCGCTGGGTTTTCTGCTGGGCCGCGTGGCCTGGTTGCAGATTATCGCCCCGGATATGCTGGTGCGTCAGGGCGACATGCGTTCGCTGCGCGTCCAGGAAGTCGCCACTTCCCGCGGTATGATCACTGACCGCTCCGGGCGTCCGCTGGCGGTCAGCGTGCCGGTGAAAGCGATTTGGGCGGACCCGAAAGAAGTGCATGACGCGGGTGGCGTCAGCGTCGGGGATCGCTGGAAAGCGCTCTCCACCGCGCTTAATATCCCGCTCGATCAGCTGGCTGCCCGCATTAACGCCAACCCGAAAGGGCGCTTTATCTATCTGGCGCGTCAGCTCAACCCGGATATGGCCGACTACATCAAAAAGCTGAAGCTACCGGGCATTCATTTGCGTGAAGAATCACGTCGCTACTACCCTTCCGGCGAAGTGACCGCTCACCTCATCGGGTTCACCAACGTTGACAGCCAGGGTATCGAAGGCGTCGAAAAAAGCTTCGACAAATGGCTGACCGGCCAGCCTGGCGAACGTGTGGTGCGTAAAGACCGCTATGGCCGCGTGATTGAGGATATCTCCTCCACCGACAGCCAGGCGGCGCACAACCTGGCGCTGAGTATTGATGAGCGCCTGCAGGCGCTGGTTTATCGCGAGCTGAACAACGCGGTGGCGTTTAACAAAGCGGAATCCGGCAGCGCGGTGTTGGTGGATGTGAACACCGGCGAAGTCCTGGCGATGGCGAACAGCCCGTCCTACAACCCGAACAACCTCAGCGGTACGCCGAAAGACGCGATGCGTAACCGGACCATTACCGACGTTTTTGAACCGGGTTCCACCGTCAAACCGATGGTGGTCATGACGGCGCTCCAGCGGGGTATCGTCAACGAGAACACGGTGCTCAACACCATTCCCTATCGAATTAACGGTCACGAAATCAAAGACGTGGCGCGCTACAGCGAATTGACCCTGACCGGGGTTCTACAGAAGTCGAGTAACGTCGGTGTTTCTAAGCTGGCGTTAGCGATGCCGTCCTCAGCGTTAGTAGACACTTACTCACGTTTTGGGCTGGGAAAAGCGACCAATTTGGGGTTGGTCGGAGAACGCAGTGGCTTATATCCTCAAAAACAACGGTGGTCTGACATAGAGAGGGCCACCTTCTCTTTCGGCTACGGGCTAATGGTAACGCCGTTACAGTTAGCGCGAGTCTACGCAACCATCGGCAGCTACGGGGTTTACCGTCCGCTGTCGATCACCAAAGTTGATCCCCCTGTTCCGGGAGAACGCATCTTCCCGGAATCCATCGTGCGCACTGTCGTACATATGATGGAAAGCGTGGCCCTGCCGGGCGGTGGCGGCGTGAAAGCGGCAATTAAAGGTTATCGCATCGCGATTAAAACCGGGACGGCGAAAAAAGTCGGACCGGATGGCCGCTACATCAACAAATACATTGCTTATACCGCGGGCGTTGCGCCTGCGAGTCAGCCGCGCTTTGCGCTGGTTGTTGTTATCAACGATCCGCAGGCGGGTAAATACTACGGCGGCGCCGTGTCCGCGCCGGTCTTTGGTGCCATCATGGGCGGCGTACTGCGCACCATGAACATCGAGCCGGATGCGCTGGCCACGGGCGAAAAAAGTGAATTCGTAATTAATCAAGGCGAGGGAACAGGTGGCAGATCGTAATTTGCGCGACCTTCTTGCTCCGTGGGTACCAGGTTTACCTGCGAGAGAACTGCGAGAGATGACACTCGACAGCCGCGTGGCTGCTTCGGGCGATCTCTTTGTGGCAGTGAAAGGTCATCAGGCGGACGGGCGTCGATATATCCCGCAGGCGATAGCGCAAGGTGTGGCTGCCATTATTGCAGAAGCGAAAGAAGAGGCGACCGACGGCGAAGTTCGTGAAATGCACGGCGTACCGGTCATCTATCTGAGCCAACTGAACGAACGTTTATCTGCACTGGCTGGTCGCTTTTATCACGAACCCTCTGAAAACATGCGTCTGGTTGGCGTGACCGGCACCAACGGTAAAACCACCACCACACAATTGCTGGCGCAGTGGAGCCAACTGTTGGGCGAAACCAGCGCGGTGATGGGCACCGTCGGCAATGGCCTGTTGGGGAAAGTGATCCCGACTGAAAATACCACCGGGTCGGCGGTAGATGTGCAGCATGTCCTGGCGGGACTGGTCGATGAAGGCGCCACCTTTGGCGCAATGGAAGTCTCTTCGCACGGTCTGGTGCAGCATCGCGTGGCGGCGCTGAAATTCGCCGCGAGCGTCTTTACCAATCTCAGCCGCGATCACCTGGACTATCACGGTGACATGGAACAGTACGAAGCGGCAAAATGGCTGCTTTTCTCCACGCATCATTATGGTCAGGCCATTATCAACGCGGATGACGAAGTGGGTCGCCGCTGGCTGGCAAATCTGCCGGACGCGGTTGCCGTCTCGATGGAAGACCACATCAACCCGAACTGCCATGGCCGTTGGCTGAAGGCAGTCGACGTGAACTATCACGATAGCGGCGCGACGATTCGCTTTGCTTCAAGCTGGGGTGAAGGCGAAATCGAAAGCCGTCTGATGGGCGCCTTTAATGTCAGTAATCTGCTGTTGGCGCTGGCGACGCTGCTGGCGCTGGGCTATCCGCTGAGCGAACTGCTGAAAACCGCCGCGCGTTTGCAGCCGGTTTGCGGTCGCATGGAAGTGTTCAGCGCGCCGGGTAAAACCACCGTGGTGGTTGACTACGCCCACACCCCGGATGCGCTGGAAAAAGCGTTACAGGCGGCGCGTCTGCACTGTACCGGTCAGCTCTGGTGCGTCTTTGGCTGTGGCGGCGATCGCGACAAAGGTAAGCGTCCGCTGATGGGGGCGATCGCGGAAGAGTTTGCCGATGTGGTTGTCGTTACCGACGACAATCCACGTACCGAAGAACCGCGCGCTATTATCGATGACATTCTGGCGGGAATGCTGGATGCCGGACACGCCCGGGTGATGGAAGGCCGCGCCGAGGCGGTCACGAACGCCATTATGCAGGCGAAAGAAAACGACGTGGTGCTGGTAGCGGGTAAAGGTCATGAAGATTACCAAATCATCGGCACGCAGCGTCTCGACTATTCTGACCGCGTAACCGCAGCGCGGCTGCTGGGGGTTATCGCATGATTAGCGTAACGCTCAGTCAACTTGCCGGCATCCTTAACGGCAAACTGAAAGGGGACGATCTGACCCTCGACGCCGTGACCACCGATACGCGCAAACTGACGCCGGGCTGCCTGTTTGTGGCGCTGAAAGGCGAACGCTTTGACGCCCATGATTTTGCCGCCCAGGCGAAAGAGGGCGGAGCGGGGGCGCTGCTGGTCAGCCGTCCGCTGGACTGTGACTTGCCGCAACTTGTCGTTCAGGACACCCGTCTGGCGTTTGGCGAACTGGCCGCGTGGGTTCGCGCGCAGGTACCGGCTCGCGTAGTCGCGCTGACCGGTTCCTCCGGCAAAACCTCCGTCAAAGAGATGACCGCCGCTATTCTGAGTCAGTGTGGCAAAACCTTATACACCGCAGGCAATCTTAATAATGATATCGGCGTACCGATGACGCTGCTGCGGTTAACCGAAGAATATGACTTTGCCGTTATTGAATTAGGCGCCAATCACCAGGGCGAAATTGCGTGGACCGTCAGCCTGACGCGACCAGAAGCGGCGCTGGTCAATAATCTGGCTGCCGCGCATCTTGAGGGCTTCGGCTCTCTGGCGGGCGTGGCGAAGGCGAAAGGCGAAATCTATACCGGCCTGCCGGAAAACGGCATTGCCATTATGAACGCCGATAACAACGACTGGCTGAACTGGCAAAGCGTGATTGGCGACCGTAAAGTCTGGCGCTTTTCCCCGAATGCCGCCAACAGCGATTTTACCGCGACCAACATCCATGTGACCTCGCACGGTACGGAGTTCACCCTCCAGACGCCGGTGGGGGGCATTGATGTGCTGTTGCCGCTGCCGGGGCGTCACAACATCGCCAATGCGCTGGCGGCTGCGTCGCTGGCGATGGCTGTCGGCGCGCCGCTTGAGGCGATCAAATCCGGCCTCGCGGATCTGAAAGCGGTGCCGGGACGTTTGTTCCCGGTTCAGTTGGCAGAAAACAAGCTGCTGCTGGATGATTCCTACAACGCTAACGTCGGATCGATGACCGCCGCCGTACAGGTACTGGCCGAAATGCCGGGCTACCGCGTACTGGTGGTGGGCGATATGGCGGAGCTGGGCGCAGAAAGCGAAGCGTGCCATGTGCAGGTCGGCACTGCCGCGCGCGCGGCGGGGATCGACAGTGTACTGAGTACAGGAAAACTGAGCCATGCCATCAGCGAGGCCAGCGGCACAGGCGAGCATTTCGCGGACAAATCCGCGCTGATCGCCCGTCTGAAGGCGCTGATTGCAGAGCAACAGATCATTACCATTTTAGTGAAGGGTTCACGTAGTGCCGCCATGGAAGAGGTAGTACGCGCATTACAGGAGAATGGAACATGTTAGTTTGGCTGGCCGAACATTTGGTCAAATATTATTCCGGCTTCAACGTCTTTTCCTATCTGACGTTTCGCGCCATCGTCAGCCTGCTGACCGCGCTGTTCATCTCTTTATGGATGGGCCCGCGCATGATTGCCCGTTTGCAAAAGCTCTCCTTCGGTCAGGTCGTGCGTAACGACGGTCCGGAATCTCACTTCAGCAAGCGTGGGACGCCGACGATGGGCGGCATTATGATCCTGACGGCGATTGTGATTTCCGTGCTGCTGTGGGCTTATCCGTCCAACCCGTACGTCTGGTGTGTACTGGTTGTGTTGATTGGCTACGGCATTATTGGTTTTGTTGACGACTACCGCAAAGTGGTGCGTAAAGACACCAAAGGGCTGATTGCCCGCTGGAAGTATTTCTGGATGTCGGTGATTGCGCTGGGTGTGGCATTCGCCCTGTATCTCGCCGGAAAAGATACGCCTGCCACCGAGCTGGTGGTGCCGTTCTTTAAAGACGTCATGCCGCAGTTGGGCCTGTTCTACGTCCTGCTGGCGTATTTCGTGATTGTGGGGACGGGGAATGCGGTGAACCTGACCGACGGTCTGGATGGCTTAGCCATTATGCCTACCGTCTTCGTCGCTGCGGGATTTGCCCTGGTGGCGTGGGCGACCGGTAACATGAATTTCGCCAACTATCTGCATATTCCGTATCTGCGTCATGCGGGGGAACTGGTGATCGTCTGTACGGCGATAGTCGGCGCGGGATTAGGTTTCCTGTGGTTCAATACTTACCCGGCGCAGGTCTTTATGGGCGATGTCGGTTCGCTGGCGCTGGGCGGCGCGCTGGGGATTATTGCTGTGCTGCTGCGTCAGGAGTTCCTGCTGGTGATTATGGGCGGCGTGTTTGTCGTGGAAACCCTGTCGGTGATCCTGCAGGTCGGCTCCTTTAAACTGCGCGGACAGCGTATTTTCCGCATGGCGCCGATTCATCACCATTATGAACTGAAAGGCTGGCCGGAACCGCGCGTGATTGTGCGCTTCTGGATTATTTCGCTGATGCTGGTGCTGATTGGCCTGGCAACGCTGAAGGTACGTTAATCATGGCTGATTACCAGGGCAAAAACGTCGTCATTATCGGTCTGGGGCTTACCGGACTCTCTTGCGTGGACTTTTTTCTTGCCCGCGGCGTGACTCCTCGCGTGATGGACACCCGGGCGACGCCGCCGGGGCTGGATAAACTACCCGAAGCGGTTGAGCGCCACATTGGCAGCCTGAATGAAGACTGGCTGCTGGCGGCGGATCTGATTGTCGCCAGCCCTGGTATTGCCCTGGCGCACCCGGCGCTGAGCGCCGCCGCCGACGCAGGCGTGGAAATTGTCGGCGATATTGAACTGTTCTGCCGTGAAGCGCAGGCGCCGATTGTGGCGATTACCGGCTCGAACGGCAAAAGTACGGTCACCACGCTGGTGGGCGAGATGGCGAAAGCGGCAGGCGTAAACGTCGGCGTCGGCGGCAATATCGGCCTGCCCGCGTTGATGCTGCTGGATGCCGAGCGCGAACTGTACGTTCTGGAATTGTCCAGTTTCCAACTGGAAACCACCTGCAGTCTGCAGGCGGTGGCGGCGACGATCCTCAACGTGACTGAAGATCATATGGATCGCTACCCGTTTGGTCTGCAGCAGTACCGCGCGGCGAAACTGCGCGTCTATGAGAACGCCAAAGTGTGCGTCGTCAATGCTGACGATGCGCTGACCATGCCGGTGCGCGGCGCCGATGCGCGTTGCGTCAGCTTCGGCGTAAACATGGGTGACTACCACCTTAACCGCCAGCAGGGCGAAACCTGGCTGCGGGTGAAAGGCGAAAAAGTGCTGAACGTGAAAGAGATGAAACTCAGCGGGCAGCACAATTATACCAATGCCCTGGCGGCGCTGGCGCTGGCGGACGCCGCAGGTTTACCGCGCGCCAGCAGCCTGAAAGCCCTGACCACCTTTACCGGCCTGGCGCATCGCTTCCAGCTGGCATTGGAGCACAACGGGGTGCGCTGGATCAACGATTCGAAAGCCACCAACGTGGGCAGTACCGAGGCGGCGCTGAACGGGCTGCACGTTGATGGCACACTGCATCTGCTGCTGGGCGGCGACGGCAAGTCGGCGGATTTTTCGTCGCTTGCGCGCTACCTCGACGGCGATCACGTGCGGCTGTACTGCTTTGGTCGCGATGGGGCGCAGCTTGCCGCGCTGCGTCCGGAGATCGCCGAACAGACAGAAACCCTGGAAGAAGCAATGCGCCTGCTGGCGCCGCGCGTGAAGTCGGGTGATATGGTTCTGCTCTCTCCGGCCTGCGCCAGCCTCGACCAGTTTAAGAATTTTGAGCAACGGGGTGATGTCTTTACCCGTCTGGCGAAGGAGTTAGGTTGATGCGTTTATCTCTCCCTCGCCTGAGACTGCCGCGCCTGCCGGGATTTGGCATCCTGGGCTGGATCTTTGCGGCGCTGAAAGGCTGGGTGATGGGCTCGCGGGATAAAGACACCGACAGCCTGGTGATGTACGACCGTATGCTGCTGTGGCTGACTTTTGGCCTGGCGGCGATCGGTTTCGTGATGGTGACTTCGGCATCTATGCCGGTAGGCCAGCGTCTGGCGGGCGATCCGTTCCTGTTTGCCAAACGTGACGCGCTCTATATTTTACTGGCATTTTGTCTGGCGATGATCACGCTACGCCTGCCGATGGAGTTCTGGCAGCGCTACAGCACCACGATGCTGATCGCCTCGATCATCATGCTGTTGATCGTACTGGTGGTCGGCAGCTCGGTGAACGGGGCATCGCGCTGGATTGCGCTCGGGCCGCTGCGTATTCAGCCGGCGGAATTCACCAAGCTGTCGTTGTTCTGTTACCTGGCGAACTATCTGGTGCGCAAGGTCGACGAAGTGCGGAACAACCTGCGCGGTTTTTTAAAACCGATGGGCGTGATCCTCGTACTGGCGGTTTTGCTGCTGGCGCAGCCTGACCTCGGCACCGTTGTGGTGCTGTTCGTCACCACGCTGGCGATGCTTTTTCTGGCCGGGGCGAAGCTGTGGCAGTTCATCGCCATCATCGGCATGGGGATTTCGGCGGTCGTGCTGCTGATCCTCGCAGAACCGTATCGTATTCGCCGCGTGACTTCGTTCTGGAACCCGTGGGAAGACCCATTCGGTAGCGGTTATCAGCTCACGCAGTCTCTAATGGCGTTCGGTCGCGGGGAAGTCTGGGGACAAGGGCTGGGTAACTCAGTACAGAAACTGGAGTATTTGCCGGAAGCGCATACCGACTTCATCTTCGCCATTATTGGGGAAGAACTGGGTTATATCGGTGTGGTACTGGCACTTTTAATGGTATTCTTCGTCGCTTTTCGCGCGATGTCGATTGGCCGTAAGGCGTTACAGATTGACCACCGCTTTTCCGGCTTTTTGGCTTGCTCTATCGGGATCTGGTTTAGTTTCCAGGCGCTGGTTAACGTGGGGGCCGCGGCGGGGATGCTGCCAACCAAAGGTCTGACGCTGCCGCTTATCAGCTACGGTGGCTCAAGTCTCTTGATTATGTCGACGGCAATCATGATGTTGCTGCGAATTGATTATGAAACACGTCTGGAAAAAGCCCAGGCGTTTACACGAGGTTTACGATGAGTGGTCAGGCGAAGCGGTTGATGGTGATGGCGGGCGGTACCGGCGGACATGTGTTCCCGGGGCTGGCGGTCGCGCACCATTTAATGGCTCAGGGCTGGGATGTTCGCTGGCTGGGCACCGCAGACCGTATGGAAGCGGATTTAGTTCCAAAGCACGGAATTGACATTGATTTCATCCGCATCTCCGGGCTGCGCGGGAAAGGCGTCCACGCGCTGCTGGCCGCGCCGCTGCGTATTTTCAATGCGTGGCGTCAGGCGCGCGCGATCATGAAGTCATTTAAGCCTGACGTCGTGCTGGGGATGGGCGGCTATGTTTCCGGCCCTGGCGGCCTTGCCGCGTGGTCATTGGGTATTCCGGTGGTGCTGCACGAACAAAACGGCATTGCCGGGCTAACCAATAAATGGCTGGCGAAAATTGCCACCAAGGTTATGCAGGCTTTCCCGGGCGCGTTCCCGAATGCGGAAGTGGTAGGGAACCCGGTTCGGACTGACGTGCTGGCGTTACCGCTGCCGCAGGATCGCCTTCCAGGGCGTGTTGGCCCGATTCGCATACTGGTGGTCGGTGGTTCCCAGGGGGCGCGCGTACTGAATCAAACGCTGCCGCAGGTTGCCGCGAAACTCGGTAATGCCGTGACCATCTGGCATCAAAGCGGAAAAGGCGGGCAGCAGACGGTCGAACAGGCTTACGCCAGCGCCGGGCAACCGCAGCATAAAGTGACTGAATTTATAGATGATATGGCCGCCGCTTACGCATGGGCCGATGTGGTGGTATGTCGTTCAGGCGCCCTGACGGTCAGTGAGATCGCCGCAGCCGGTTTACCCGCGCTGTTTGTGCCGTTCCAGCACAAAGACCGGCAGCAGTACTGGAATGCGCTACCGCTGGAAAAAGCGGGCGCCGCTAAAATCCTTGAGCAGCCGCAGTTTACCGTGGATGCCGTTGTGAACACCCTGTCCGGGTGGGATCGGGACGTATTACTGGAGATGGCGCAACGCGCGCGCGCGACGGCCATCCCGGATGCCACTGAACGGGTGGCGAAAGAAGTCAGCCTGGCAGCCCGGGCTTAACCCTCGCAGCGCGTGTTGCGCTGCACGAATTTTTTGAAGTAGTTAATGGCGTAAAGAATGAATACACAACAACTGGCAAAACTGCGTTCCATCGTGCCCGAAATGCGTCGCGTTCGGCACATTCACTTTGTCGGCATCGGTGGTGCCGGTATGGGCGGTATTGCCGAAGTTCTGGCTAACGAAGGTTATCAGATCAGTGGTTCCGACTTAGCGCCAAACCCGGTGACGCAGCAGCTTACCAACCTGGGAGCGACGATTTACTTTAACCATCGTCCGGAAAACGTGCTCGACGCCAGCGTGGTGGTGGTCTCCAGCGCGATCTCCGCCGATAACCCGGAGATCGTGGCGGCGCATGAAGCGCGCATACCGGTGATCCGCCGCGCGGAGATGCTGGCGGAGCTGATGCGTTTTCGTCATGGTATTGCGATTGCCGGGACGCACGGCAAAACGACCACCACCGCGATGGTTTCCAGCATATACGCGGAAGCGGGCCTGGACCCCACCTTTGTCAACGGCGGTCTGGTGAAAGCGGCGGGCGTGCATGCGCGTCTCGGGCATAGCCGTTATCTGATTGCGGAAGCAGATGAGAGCGACGCATCGTTCCTGCACCTGCAACCGATGGTGGCGATTGTCACTAACATCGAAGCCGATCATATGGATACCTACCATGGCGACTTCGAAAATTTAAAGCAGACGTTCATTAATTTCCTGCATAACCTGCCGTTTTATGGTCGTGCGGTGATGTGCGTTGACGACCCGGTGATCCGCGAGCTGTTGCCGCGCGTCGGGCGTCAGACCACGACTTACGGCTTTAGCGATGATGCTGACGTTCGCGTGGAAGATTATCAGCAGATCGGTCCGCAGGGGCATTTTACGTTGCTGCGTCAGGGGATGCCTGAGCTGCGTGTAACCCTGAACGCACCGGGGCGTCATAATGCGTTGAACGCCGCGGCTGCCGTGGCGGTGGCGACGGAAGAGGGCATTGCCGACGACGCTATTTTACGTGCGCTGGAAAGTTTCCAGGGCACCGGTCGCCGCTTCGACTTCCTCGGGGAATTCCCGCTTGAGCCAGTAAATGGCAAGGCCGGAACGGCGATGTTGGTGGATGATTACGGTCATCACCCGACGGAAGTGGACGCGACTATCAAAGCCGCTCGCGCGGGCTGGCCGGATAAAAACCTGGTGATGCTGTTTCAGCCGCACCGCTTTACGCGTACCCGCGATCTGTACGACGACTTTGCTAACGTGCTGACTCAGGTTGACGCTCTGTTGATGCTGGATGTGTATGCCGCCGGGGAAACGCCGATTCCGGGCGCTGACAGCCGTTCGCTGTGCCGCACGATTCGCGGGCGCGGTAAGATCGACCCGATTCTGGTTCCCGATCCGGCGCAGGTCGCTGAAATGCTGGCGCCGGTCTTAACCGGCAATGATTTAATTCTGGTGCAGGGTGCGGGAAATATCGGCAAAATCGCGCGTTCCTTAGCTGAAATCAAACTGAAGCCGCAAATTCAGGAGGACGAGCATCATGGCTGATAAAATCGCGGTCCTGCTGGGGGGGACATCCGCTGAACGTGACGTGTCGCTGAATTCCGGCGCGGCGGTGCTCGCCGGGTTGCGTGAAGGCGGCGTGGATGCGCATCCTGTCGATCCGAAAGAGACCGACGTGACGCAACTGAAAGCGATGGGGTTTCAGAAAGTCTTTATCGCGCTGCACGGTCGTGGGGGCGAAGACGGTACGTTACAGGGATTGTTGGAGTTGATCGGCCTGCCGTATACCGGTAGCGGCGTGATGGCTTCTGCCATCTCCATGGATAAATTGCGCAGTAAATTGCTGTGGCAGGGCGCGGGGTTACCCGTTGCGCCATGGGTGGCGCTGACTCGCGCCCAGTTTGAGAAAGGCCTCAGCGAGGCGGTCGTCACGGAAATTTCTGCGCTCGGTTTACCGCTGATCGTGAAGCCCAGCCGCGAAGGTTCCAGCGTCGGCATGTCGAAGGTTTCGGAATATGATGGTTTACACAGCGCCTTAGCGCTGGCATTTCAGCATGATGAAGAAGTATTGATTGAAAAATGGCTTAGCGGACCGGAATTTACCGTTGCGATACTGGGTGAAGAAATTTTACCGTCGATACGTATCCAACCCGCTGGAACCTTCTATGATTATGAGGCGAAGTATCTGTCTGATGAGACACAATATTTCTGCCCGGCGGGTCTGGAATCCGATCAGGAGACCCATTTGCGCGCTTTAGTGCAAAAAGCATGGTCAACGTTAGGTTGCGAAGGTTGGGGGCGTATTGACGCCATGCTGGATAGCGATGGGCAGTTTTATCTGCTGGAAGCGAATACCTCACCGGGTATGACCAGCCACAGTCTGGTGCCGATGGCGGCGCGACAGGCCGGGATGAGCTTCTCGCAGTTAGTGGTACGTATTCTGGAGTTGGCGGACTGATATGTCGCAGGCGGCGCTGAACACGCGAAACAGTGACGAAGAGGTGTCTTCATCACGTCGCAATAATGGAACGCGTCTTGCAGGAATTTTATTTCTGCTGACGGTGCTGTGTACCGTGTTTGTCAGCGGCTGGGTGGTGTTGGGCTGGATGGAAGACGCGCAGCGTTTACCGCTGTCAAAACTGGTGTTGACCGGCGAGCGGCACTACACGAAAAATGATGATATCCGGCAGTCAATTCTGGCGCTGGGCGCGCCCGGCACCTTCATGACGCAGGATGTTAATATCATTCAGAACCAGATTGAACGCCTGCCGTGGATCAAGCAGGCCAGCGTCAGAAAGCAATGGCCCGATGAATTGAAGATTCATCTGGTTGAATATGTGCCGATAGCGCGTTGGAATGATCAGCATATGGTGGACGCCGAAGGAAATGCTTTCAGCGTGCCGTCAGAACGTACCAGCAAACAGGTCCTGCCGATGCTGTATGGCCCGGAAGGCAGCGCAAGTGAAGTGTTGCAGGGCTATCGCGAGATGGGACAGATACTGGCGAAGGACAGATTTACTCTGAAGGAAGCGGCGATGACCGCACGTCGTTCCTGGCAGTTGACGCTGAATAACGATATTAAGCTCAACCTTGGCAGGGGCGACACGATGAAACGTTTGGCTCGCTTTGTAGAACTCTATCCGGTTTTACAGCAGCAGGCGCAAACCGATGGCAAACGGATTAGCTACGTTGATTTGCGTTATGACTCAGGTGCGGCAGTAGGGTGGGCGCCCTTACCGCCTGAGGAATCTACTCAGCAACAGAATCAGGCACAGGCAGAACAACAATGATCAAGGCGACGGACAGAAAACTGGTAGTTGGACTGGAGATTGGCACCGCGAAGGTTGCCGCTTTAGTAGGGGAAGTTCTGCCCGACGGTATGGTCAATATCATTGGCGTGGGCAGTTGCCCGTCGCGCGGTATGGATAAAGGCGGGGTTAATGACCTTGAGTCGGTAGTGAAGTGCGTACAGCGCGCTATCGACCAGGCAGAACTGATGGCGGATTGTCAGATTTCCTCTGTGTATCTGGCGCTTTCCGGCAAGCACATTAGCTGTCAGAATGAAATCGGCATGGTGCCGATTTCCGAAGAAGAAGTGACGCAGGAAGACGTGGAAAACGTCGTGCATACCGCGAAGTCGGTGCGCGTACGCGATGAGCACCGTGTGCTGCACGTGATTCCGCAGGAATATGCGATTGACTATCAGGAAGGCATCAAAAATCCTGTCGGTCTTTCCGGGGTGCGAATGCAGGCGAAAGTGCATTTGATCACCTGCCACAACGATATGGCAAAAAACATTGTGAAAGCCGTTGAACGTTGTGGCCTGAAAGTTGACCAACTGATATTTGCCGGCCTGGCGGCCAGCTATTCCGTATTGACGGAAGATGAACGTGAACTGGGCGTCTGCGTCGTGGATATCGGGGGTGGTACAATGGATATCGCCGTTTATACTGGCGGGGCGTTGCGCCATACCAAGGTGATACCTTATGCAGGTAACGTGGTCACCAGCGACATTGCCTACGCTTTCGGTACGCCGCCAAGCGACGCCGAAGCGATCAAAGTTCGCCATGGCTGCGCGTTGGGTTCCATCGTCGGTAAAGACGAAAGCGTTGAAGTGCCGAGCGTGGGCGGTCGTCCGCCGCGCAGTCTGCAGCGACAAACGCTGGCGGAGGTTATTGAGCCGCGCTACACCGAGCTGCTCAACCTGGTCAACGAAGAAATATTGCAATTACAGGAACAGCTTCGCCAGCAGGGGGTGAAACATCATCTTGCGGCGGGGATTGTGTTAACCGGTGGCGCAGCGCAGATCGAAGGTCTTGCTGCCTGCGCCCAGCGCGTGTTCCATACGCAGGTGCGTATCGGTGCGCCGCTGAATATTACTGGTCTGACGGATTACGCTCAGGAGCCGTATTACTCGACGGCGGTGGGGCTGCTTCACTACGGGAAAGAGTCCCACTTAAATGGTGAAGCTGAAGTAGAAAAACGCGTAACAGCTTCGGTCGGCTCGTGGATCAAGCGTATCAACAGCTGGCTGCGTAAAGAGTTTTAATTTTTTTATGAGACCGGCGAAAATTACGGTCTCAGGCGACAGGCACAACGGAGAGAGAGATTATGTTTGAACCAATGGAATTAACCAACGACGCGGTGATTAAAGTCATCGGCGTCGGTGGCGGCGGTGGTAATGCCGTTGAGCACATGGTGCGCGAGCGCATTGAAGGTGTCGAATTCTTCGCAGTGAACACTGACGCGCAAGCGTTACGTAAAACTGCGGTTGGCCAGACCATTCAGATTGGTAGCGGAATTACCAAAGGTCTGGGCGCCGGCGCAAACCCGGAAGTGGGGCGCAACGCTGCGGATGAAGACCGTGAAGCCTTGCGTGCCGCGCTGGATGGCGCAGACATGGTGTTTATCGCCGCGGGCATGGGCGGCGGTACCGGTACCGGCGCCGCGCCAGTGGTTGCTGAAGTCGCAAAAGATTTAGGCATTCTGACCGTTGCCGTGGTGACCAAGCCTTTCAACTTTGAAGGCAAAAAGCGCATGGCCTTTGCGGAGCAGGGGATCACTGAGCTGTCCAAGCATGTGGACTCGCTGATCACCATTCCGAACGACAAGCTGCTGAAAGTGCTGGGTCGCGGTATTTCTCTGCTTGACGCGTTTGGCGCGGCGAACGACGTGCTGAAAGGCGCGGTGCAGGGTATCGCAGAGCTGATCACCCGTCCGGGTCTGATGAACGTCGACTTTGCGGACGTGCGCACGGTGATGTCCGAAATGGGCTACGCGATGATGGGCTCCGGCGTGGCAAGCGGTGAAGACCGCGCGGAAGAAGCGGCTGAAATGGCGATTTCTTCTCCACTGCTGGAAGATATCGATCTGTCTGGCGCGCGCGGCGTGCTGGTTAACATCACCGCGGGCTTCGACCTGCGTCTGGATGAGTTTGAAACCGTGGGGAACACCATCCGTGCGTTTGCTTCGGATAACGCGACCGTGGTTATCGGTACTTCTCTGGACCCGGATATGAACGACGAACTGCGCGTTACCGTCGTGGCGACCGGAATTGGTATGGACAAACGTCCGGAAATCACGCTGGTGACCAACAAACAGGTACAGCAACCGGTACTGGATCGTTACCAGCAGCACGGCATGGCGCCGCTGACCCAGGAGCAGAAGCCAGCCGCAAAAGTGGTAAACGACAATACGCCGCAGACCGCGAAAGAGCCGGATTATCTGGATATTCCTGCCTTCCTGCGTAAGCAAGCTGATTAAGAATTAGCTGGAAGTTGGGATTCGCGGCTCTTTGTGCTAAACTGGCCCACCGAATGTATAGTACACTTCGGTTGGATAGGTAATTTGGCGAGATTATACGATGATCAAACAAAGGACACTTAAACGTATCGTTCAGGCGACTGGCGTCGGTTTACATACCGGCAAGAAAGTCACCCTGACCTTACGCCCTGCGCCGGCCAACACCGGGGTCATCTATCGTCGCACCGACTTGAATCCACCGGTAGATTTTCCGGCCGATGCCAAATCTGTGCGTGATACCATGCTCTGTACGTGTCTGGTCAACGAGCATGATGTACGGATTTCAACCGTTGAGCACCTGAATGCGGCGCTGGCGGGTTTAGGTATCGATAACATCGTTATTGAAGTCGATGCTCCGGAAATCCCGATCATGGATGGCAGCGCTGCGCCGTTCGTCTACCTGCTCCTTGACGCCGGTATCGAAGAACTGAAAAGCGCGAAGAAATTTGTTCGCATCAAAGAGACCGTTCGCGTCGAAGATGGCGACAAGTGGGCTGAGTTCAAGCCATACAATGGTTTTACGTTGGATTTCACCATCGACTTTAACCATCCGGCGATCGACTCCAGCACGCAGCGCTATGCGATGAACTTCTCTGCTGACGCGTTTATGCGTCAGATCAGCCGCGCGCGTACTTTCGGCTTCATGCGTGATATCGAATATCTGCAGTCCCGCGGCCTGTGCCTGGGCGGCAGCTTCGATTGTGCCATCGTTGTTGACGATTATCGCGTACTGAACGAAGACGGCCTGCGTTTTGAAGACGAATTCGTTCGTCATAAAATGCTTGACGCGATTGGTGACTTGTTCATGTGTGGTCACAACATTATTGGTGCATTTACCGCGTATAAGTCCGGTCATGCATTGAATAACAAATTGTTGCAGGCTGTTCTGGCAAAACAGGAAGCCTGGGAATATGTGACCTTCGAAGACGACGCAGAACTGCCGTTGGCTTTCAAAGCACCATCGACCGTACTGGCATAACGACACGCGTTGTCGCATAAATTCGACTGGTAAATCTGGCACTCTCTCCGGCCAGGTAAGCCAGTCGTTTTTTTTTGCTCGTTTAGCGGGCCGGTATGGGTAACAGACTTTCTTCAATGTCAAAACCCATTCTGCACTAAAATGCTGTGCGAACGCTGGTTTCTTAAGCGTTTTTAACCGTATCTTCTCATCAATACTGCTGTAGTACCTGAGCATTAATGATAAGATTTGTGCGCAAAAAACGTTTGAATAACATTTATGGGATGGCTTTAACGTGAGTGGAATACTGACGCGTTGGCGACAGTTAGGTAGACGCTATTTCTGGCCGCATCTCTTATTAGGGATGGTCGCGGCGAGTCTTGGCCTGCCTGCGCTCAGCAATGCCGCGGAACCCAACACGCCAGCTAAAGCGGCGGCCAGTCGCCACGATCAACAGGTCAGCGTTAATTTCAGCCAGCTTGCTTTGCTGGAAGCCTCCAACCGTCGGCCTAATTTTACTGTCGATTACTGGCATCAGCACGCCATCCGCACCGTTATCCGCCATCTTTCCTTCGCCATGGCGCCGCAGGCATTGCCCGTGGTCGAAGAGCCGTCGCCGCTTCAGGCACATCATTTAGCCTTACTGAACACGCTCAGCGCGCTGCTGACTCAGGAAGGCACGCCCGCTGCGACTCCGCAGCGCGTCGCGTACGCCCATTTCATGCCGCTGGCCGTCTTTACCGTTCCTGCCTGGATAAGCCAGGCGCAGGGTATTCGTGCCGGTCCTCAACGCCTCAGCTAAAAACAGAAAACCTTCCTCTGATAATTATGACTCCGCTGTGCGGGGCGTTTGAGATTTTAATATGCTAATCAAATTGTTAACTAAAGTATTCGGTAGCCGTAACGATCGCACGCTGCGTCGTATGCGTAAAGTGGTCGGCGTGATCAACGCCATGGAACCGGAAATGGAAAAACTCACCGACGAAGAGCTGAAAGCCAAGACCGGAGAGTTCCGTGCGCGTCTCGAGAAAGGCGCTAGCGTGGAAAGCTTGATCCCGGAAGCGTTCGCCGTGGTGCGTGAAGCGAGCAAGCGCGTATTCGGTATGCGTCACTTCGACGTGCAGTTGCTCGGTGGTATGGTTCTGAACGATCGCTGCATCGCAGAAATGCGTACCGGCGAGGGTAAAACCCTGACCGCGACGCTGCCCGCCTACCTGAACGCGCTGAGCGGAAAGGGCGTACACGTGGTGACAGTGAACGATTATCTGGCGCAGCGTGACGCCGAAAACAACCGTCCGCTGTTTGAATTCCTCGGCATGACCGTCGGCATTAACCTGCCGGGTATGCCTGCGCCCGCCAAGCGCGAAGCCTACGCCGCTGACATCACCTACGGCACCAATAACGAATACGGTTTTGACTACCTGCGTGACAACATGGCGTTCAGCCCTGAAGAACGCGTCCAACGCAAACTGCACTATGCGCTGGTGGATGAGGTTGACTCCATCCTGATCGACGAAGCGCGTACTCCGCTGATCATTTCCGGTCCGGCTGAAGACAGCTCGGAAATGTACAAGAAAGTGAACAAAATCATCCCACACCTGATTCGTCAGGAAAAAGAGGATTCCGACACCTTCCAGGGTGAGGGACACTTCTCGGTGGATGAAAAAGCGCGCCAGGTTAACCTGACCGAACGCGGTCTGGTGCTGATTGAAGAACTGCTGGTAAAAGAAGGCATTATGGATGAAGGCGAGTCGCTGTACTCTCCGGGCAACATCATGCTGATGCATCACGTTACCGCCGCGCTGCGCGCGCACGCGCTGTTTACCCGCGACGTTGATTACATCGTTAAAGACGGTGAAGTCATTATCGTTGACGAACACACCGGGCGTACTATGCAGGGGCGTCGCTGGTCTGATGGTCTGCACCAGGCGGTTGAAGCCAAAGAAGGCGTGGACATCCAGAACGAGAACCAGACGCTGGCTTCGATTACCTTCCAGAACTACTTCCGTCTGTATGAAAAACTGGCCGGTATGACCGGTACGGCAGATACCGAAGCGTTCGAATTCAGCTCCATTTACAAGCTGGACACCGTGGTGGTGCCGACCAACCGTCCGATGATCCGTAAAGATATGCCGGATCTGGTCTACATGACCGAAGCGGAAAAAATTCAGGCCATCATTGAAGATATTAAAGAGCGTACCGCAAAAGGCCAGCCGGTGTTGGTGGGAACCATCTCGATTGAGAAATCGGAAGTGGTGTCTAATGAACTGACGAAAGCGGGCATCAAACATAACGTCCTGAACGCCAAGTTCCACGCCAACGAAGCGGCTATCGTTGCCCAGGCGGGGTATCCGGCAGCCGTGACCATCGCGACCAACATGGCGGGTCGTGGTACGGATATCATGCTGGGCGGTAGCTGGCAGGCGGAAGTCGCCGCGCTGGAAAATCCGACGCCAGAACAAATTGCGCAGATCAAAGCAGACTGGCAGGTGCGTCATGATGCCGTACTGGCTGCGGGCGGTCTGCATATTATTGGTACAGAGCGTCACGAATCCCGTCGTATCGATAACCAGCTGCGCGGTCGTTCGGGCCGTCAGGGGGATGCGGGTTCTTCCCGTTTCTACCTGTCAATGGAAGATGCGCTGATGCGTATCTTCGCCTCTGACCGCGTGTCCGGCATGATGCGTAAGCTCGGCATGAAACCGGGTGAAGCCATCGAGCATCCGTGGGTAACCAAAGCTATTGCTAACGCCCAGCGCAAAGTGGAAAGCCGTAACTTCGACATTCGTAAACAGTTACTGGAATACGATGACGTCGCCAACGATCAGCGTCGCGCGATCTACACCCAGCGTAACGAACTGCTGGATGTCTCTGATGTGAGCGAAACCATTAACAGCATTCGCGAGGATGTGTTTAAAGCAACCATCGATGCTTACATTCCGCCGCAGTCGCTGGAAGAAATGTGGGATATCCCTGGCCTGCAGGAACGTCTGAAAAATGACTTCGACCTGGACATGCCGATCGCGGAGTGGCTGGATAAAGAGCCGGAACTGCACGAAGAGACCCTGCGCGAGCGTATTCTTGCGCAGGCTATCGAGGTGTATCAGCGTAAAGAAGAAGTGGTCGGCGCTGAGATGATGCGTCACTTCGAAAAAGGCGTGATGTTGCAGACGCTCGACTCCCTGTGGAAAGAACACCTGGCGGCGATGGACTATCTGCGTCAGGGTATCCACCTGCGCGGCTATGCGCAGAAAGATCCGAAGCAGGAATATAAGCGTGAGTCCTTTGCGATGTTCGCCGCGATGCTGGAATCGCTGAAGTATGAAGTGATCAGCACGCTGAGTAAGGTCCAGGTACGTATGCCGGAAGAAGTGGAAGCGATGGAGCAGCAGCGTCGCGAAGAAGCGGAACGTCTGGCACAGATGCAACAGCTGAGCCATCAGGACGACGATAGCGCGGCGGCGGCTGATCTGGCAGCGCAAACCGGCGAACGCAAAGTTGGCCGTAACGATCCGTGCCCGTGCGGTTCCGGCAAGAAATACAAACAGTGCCATGGCCGCCTGAGCTGAGCCCAGGCATCATTGCCGGGTAACGCTACGTTTATCCGGTCAACGGTAAGTGACCAACAAAAAGGCGCGGGAGACTGCGCCTTTTTTATGGATGCGACAAGATGAAAACACTGCACATCGCGGTCGGGATTATCCGTAATCCGCAAAATGAAATTTTTATCACCCAGCGCGCCGCTGATGCGCATATGGCGAATAAGCTGGAATTTCCCGGAGGAAAGTTTGAATCGGGTGAAACGCCGGAGCAAGCCCTGAGCCGGGAGTTACAGGAAGAGGTGGGGATTACCCCGACGACCGTCACGCTGTTTGAAAAGCTGGAATATCAATTTCCGGACCGGCATGTCACCCTGTGGTTCTGGCTGGTGGAAGCCTGGCAGGGAGAGCCGTGGGGCAAGGAAGGTCAACCAGGAAAGTGGGTTGCTATTGAAGCGCTCAGGGAAGATGATTTTCCACCCGCTAACGAACCGGTCATTGCGAAGCTAAAACACGCTTTTCAGAGTTAAACACTTTTGTAGGCCGGATAAGCACACTGAATTGCGCCATCCGACCTCCAGGCAACGGTTACTGTTTTTCTTCGCTCCAGTCGTCGCTGTCTGACAAATCGCCGCTGCTCGGAATGCGTTTTTCCTCGGCGGCCCATTCTCCCAGATCGATTAACTGACAGCGTTTACTACAGAACGGGCGAAACGGGCTAATCTCGCCCCAGACGACCGTTTTACCGCAGGTAGGGCAGTTGACGGTGATCGTTTCTGACATTTTTACTCCTTAACAGCAGGCCAGCTCAAAATCGAGGCGCTCAGGTACCACGCCGTGTTCGCTATCAAGCGGCATAAAACGAATGGCAAAACGGCTCTTGTGACCGGAAATTTGCGGATAAAGCAGAGATTCGAACGGCAAATTGAGACGCAATAAATCAGCATCTTCGCCGTTATCCTGATAAAAACCGTTCAGGCTGGTCTGTTTGCGGAACGGCGCGGAGTTGCGAATGAGATCGAGGATCAGCGTCAGCGCCTGGTTTAGCGGATTCAGGCTGGCAAGCCAGGCATCCACTTGTGCGTCACGCTGAGCCTGTGGCAAATGCAGCCACATGTGCAGCGTGGGTAAATCAAAACTGCAGCAGCCGCCAGGAATGCTCAGGCGCTGGCGAACCAGCGCAATTAACCGATCTTCGCGTAAAAACTGCCCGATACGCGGCGCGGAAATCAAAACAGTTCCCGTCGTTTTTAGCTGCTGGCGCAGTGCTTCAATACGGCTTTGATCGACGCCGGGTACTTCTATCCATGCCTGAAGTTTACGCTGCTGGCGTTCAAGCTCTTTCAGCAATTCTGTACGCACTTCCCCGCGTTCGAACACGTCCAGCAAGTCCCCGACATTGCGAAAAAAATGCAGTGCGTCCGCATGGGTGGCGATGGGGAGATTAACCGAAAGTTGTTGAATTAAAAACTCAATGCGCAGCCATGTACGCATTTTTTCATTGAGCGGGTGTTCAAAAAGGACGTGGGTGTGCATTACGGTTTTTCCTGTGAGACAAACTGCGACGCAAGCTGTAAATACAGCGCGTGCAGGCGGGCGACATCCGACCTGATGGACTCTGGTGCGCCGTTATTATCAATAACATCGTCTGCCGCGGCAAGGCGCGCTTCACGTGTTGCCTGGGCGGCGAGGATCTGTTCGGCATGTGCGCGGGTAACATCGTCGCGCTGCATGGTGCGTAAAAGCTGCGTCTCGGGCGTCACGTCGACCACGAGAACGCGGTTCGCTTTGGTCGTCAGGCCATTTTCAACCAGCAGAGGAACAACCCAAAGTACATAAGGGGATGTCGCCTGCTGAAACTGGCGCTGCGTCTCCTGCTGAATAAGCGGGTGCAGCAGGGCATTTAGCCAGACTTTCTCGTGCGGATTGGCGAAGATCCGCTCGCGTAGCAGACGACGCTGTAGCCTACCGTCTGCGTCGAGTAACGCCTGACCGAAGTGGTCGGCAATAGCGGCCAGCGCGGGCTGGCCAGGCTCGACGACCTGGCGGGCAATCATATCTGCATCAACAATCTGAATTCCGAGGTCAGCGAACGCGTTGGCGACGGTACTCTTGCCGCTGCCAATGCCGCCCGTTAAGGCCACTGTATACCTCATAAGCTCAGTTCCCGGTCATTTATTTTAATAATCAATTGGTTGAATATTGATCGCATCAGAGTGAAATGGCGCTAAAGCTGTCCCGCCTTTCACCAGGTAAATTTATGGGATTGTAGCGTAAAAAAAGAGAATTTCGCAGTCTTGCGCGGCACTGATTAGTGCGTATGATAGCGTCACTGGAGTTGCGCTCTCATACTTATAGCCCTTAACCCCAGGAATCCGCACATGCGTATTGAAGAAGATCTGAAGTTAGGTTTTAAAGACGTTCTTATCCGCCCTAAGCGTTCTACTCTTAAAAGCCGTTCCGATGTTGAGCTGGAACGTCAGTTTACCTTCAAACACTCAGGTCAGACCTGGTCTGGCGTACCTGTCATTGCCGCCAATATGGATACCGTCGGGACGTTCGAGATGGCGACCGCGCTTGCCTCATTCGATATTCTGACCGCCGTCCATAAGCATTACTCCGTTGAAGAGTGGTCCGCGTTTATCGGTGAAGCGCCTGCCAACGTGCTGAAACACGTGATGGTCTCTACCGGTACTTCTGACGCGGACTTTGAGAAAACCAAACAGATTCTGGCATTAAGCCCGGCGCTGAACTTTGTCTGCATTGATGTGGCTAATGGTTACTCTGAGCACTTCGTTCAGTTCGTGTCAAAAGCGCGTGAAGCCTGGCCGACGAAAACGATCTGCGCCGGTAACGTTGTGACGGGCGAGATGTGCGAAGAACTGATCCTCTCCGGCGCCGATATCGTCAAAGTCGGGATCGGGCCGGGGTCTGTCTGCACCACGCGCGTCAAAACCGGTGTTGGTTATCCGCAGCTTTCTGCGGTGATCGAATGCGCTGATGCGGCGCACGGTCTGGGCGGAATGATTGTCAGTGACGGCGGTTGCACTATGCCAGGTGATGTAGCTAAAGCCTTTGGTGGCGGCGCTGACTTCGTGATGCTCGGCGGTATGCTGGCAGGGCATGAAGAGAGCGGCGGCAAGATCGTTGAAGAAAATGGCGAGAAGTTCATGCTGTTTTACGGGATGAGTTCCGAATCGGCCATGACCCGTCACGTTGGCGGCGTTGCACAGTACCGTGCAGCGGAAGGCAAAACCGTTAAGCTTCCTTTACGTGGCCCGGTGGAAAACACAGCCCGTGATATCCTCGGCGGCCTGCGTTCTGCCTGCACTTACGTTGGCGCATCGCGTCTTAAAGAACTGACCAAACGCACGACCTTTATCCGCGTACAGGAACAGGAAAACCGCATTTTCAACAGCCTGTAATCCTTTCCGTTTGCCGGATTAGGCATACATGCCTAATCCGGCTTTGAGTTCTGTTCCCGCTCTCCAATCGCTTCAGCCTACTGTGCTCATCGCATCCCCCAGATGGAATATCGGCAGATACATGGCAACCACCAGCGTGCCAATAATTAACCCTGTAATGACCAGCAAAGCAGGTTCCAGCAATGCGGCGAGACTGTCTGCCAGCGCCAGCGTGTTCTCACTATGATGCCGGGCAAGATTATGCAGCATCGTGTCCAGTGAACCGGAAACTTCGCCTGTTCTAATCAGTTGCAGGCACAGCGGGCTGAAGACTTGCGCATTTTGAAATGCCTGCCAGACCGGGAGACCGTGACTGATATCACGTTGGACTTGCGCCAGTCGCTGGGACCAGTAGGGACATTGCAGGCTTTCCCGTACGCTCTCCAGCGCCGGTAAAAATGCGATCCCTGCGCGTTGTGTTAACGCGAGAATGGTAAAAATCTGCGTGAGTTTTTGCCCCCTGAGCAGGCGACCCATTACCGGTATGCGCAGCAGCCAGCGCTGGCGCGTTATCAGCCATGAGGAACGGTGCTTCACCGCGCTGTTTGCCGCAATGACTCCGCCGCCCAGCAGTAAAATCAACCAGCCCTGGTTTGCACTCCAGTCAGCGAACGTGATGATTCCCTGCGTCAGCGCCGGTAGGGGCGTGTTGAAGGTCCGGTAAATGGCGGCAAACTCGGGTAAGACAAAGTGCAACATGGCCAGCACCACAAAGAAAGCCATCGCCAGAATGATAAAGGGATAACGCAACGCTTTCTTGATCTTATCGCTTAACTGTTTGTGGGCGTTTTGCTGCCGGGCCAGTTCGAAGCAGCATTCGTCGAGCTTTCCGGTCAGTTCACCGGTGCGAATCATCGCCTGATACAGCGGAGGAAAAACATCTGGCCATTGCGCCAGCGCGCTGGAGAGGGGCGTACCCTGCTCCAGTTCGTGCGCCAGGCTCTGCAACAGCGCTTGCCACTGTTTTCCAGGTTGTTGTCCGGCGAGAAGCGCCAGCCCGTCGGAGAGCGTCAGGCCCGCCTTCAGCAGCGTGGCGAGTTGATGAATCACTTCAGAACATCTCCCGGCGCGCCACAGCGCGCGGTTAACGCGCAGCGGCTTCACGCGCAGTGGCGTTATCTTGCGCTGTTCGAGCGCCAGTACCAGTAAAGCCTGGCTTTCGGCCCATAATGCGCCCTCGCCAGGTAAGCCATCGCTGTCAATACCTTGCCATCGCCAAAGCGTTTTACTGCTCATTGGGCATCCCCAGAATGCGTACCAGCTCTTCAAAGGTCGTTAACCCCTGGTCGACGGCGCGGCAGCCGCTTTCAAAAAGCGTGAGCATACCGGCTTGTCGGGCATAACCTTCCAGTGCTTCAACGGGCGCGCCACTGGCGATGTGCTGGCGTAGTTCAGCGGTAACGGGGAGGACTTCAAACAGCGCCGTACGCCCATAAAAGCCGTGATAGCAGTGCTCGCAGCCTACCGCCTGCCAGCGCGGCAACGCGGTTGGGCATAATGTCTGCGGCAAACGGATCGGGTCGTCAGTCAGCCGTCGACAGTGAGGGCAGAGCTTTCTGACCAGCCGTTGCGCCGCCACAAGATTTAAGGCGGAGGAGAGCATCCAGCGCGCCACTCCCATTTGCTGCAAGCGGATCAGTGCCTCGCAGCTGGAGTTGGTGTGCAGCGTGGAAAGCACCAGATGACCCGTTTGCGCGGCTTTAATGGCGATTTCGGCTGTTTCGCCGTCGCGGATCTCTCCGACCATAATGACGTCGGGATCCTGGCGTAACAGCGCCCGTAAGACGCCCTGAAAGGTGAGCCCCGCACGCGGATGGATCTGCGTCTGGTTGATGCCGTCCAGCGGGATTTCCACTGGATCTTCAACGCTGCACAGATTCACCTCCGTGGCGTTTCGCATCTGGAGAGCGCTGTACAGTGTCACCGTCTTTCCGCTGCCCGTCGGTCCGGTCACCAGCACCAGCCCCTGGGGTTGTTGCAAGGCATGAATGAACGCCGAAAGCTGCGAGTCATGCATCCCCAGGGCGGTGACATCCAGCGCCTGACTAACCTGGTGCAACAAACGCAAAACAACCTTTTCGCCATGACGACAGGGTAACGTGGCGATACGAAACGAGACGGTGGAACCGGCCAGCCCGACGGTGAACTGCCCATCCTGCGGCAGGCGGTGTTCAGCAATATCCAGTTGACCTAACACCTTCAGGCGGGCCGTCAGGGCTAATCCCGTTTCTTTGGCGACAGTGGGCAGGTTGTATAACACCCCGTCAACACGCAGTCGAATGCGGAAATGGTGTTCCGCAGGCTCAATGTGGATGTCGGATGCGCGTTTAGTCATCGCCGCCTGAAGGGTTTTATCCAGCAATGCTGCCGCGCTGAGGCTGGCTTCCGGTACGACCGCAGGCAGCGTTTGTGGCGGATGATGCAAATGCCCTTCCATTTGCTGGCGTGTCCAGCAGGCGATCTCAATGCGTTTTGTCGTCGCAAAATGCAAAGCGTCGAGCAGTTCATGAGACGGCGCGTCCACGACGGCGACGTGTACCACGTCACTGTCTGCATCAAGTAAGATGCCGTTATGACGCTGACAAAGGGCGGTAAGTTGAGTGGTATTCATCGCTGCTCCTTAGTTGCCGTCAAAACGAAAAACATCTTCACAAGCCTGCTGTAACGCACCGTCATTCTGAATAGTGCAGTTACGCGTCCAGCCCGTAATGCCGTTTGCGTTATCCCAGTTCGGCGTCATCGTGACGCTCAGACCGTTCAGGCTCTCCTGACCACTGAGTGATACCACGCCCTTCGCCACGCTCATTCCTGAGACATAGCGCGTTGTAGTGGGTGAGGGGATGCCGTTGCTTCCGCCATCGCAGGTGACGATGCCGCCATGTTCAAGCGCGCACAGTTCGACTGCAGTGCGGTAAGGAATAAATGTTTGCAGCATGTCCGTTAGCGCGGCCTTGCGCAGATAGTTTTGGTACGCCGGAATGCCGATGGCGCTGAGAATGGCGATAATGCCGATGACCACCATCAGTTCGATCAGGGTAAATCCACGTTGTTTATCCATTGTTCGCTCCTTGAGTCAGTGGCGGTCACTTTGGCAAACGGGATAAAGACACGCGAGCATCAAAAAGAGAAACGGGAATCAGGGTTCAGAGGAAGTTGTCAGCGTTTCATCACAGGACAAGGGATTTACGAGGCGGCTCGAGAAAAGCGCCAGACAGGCCCGGTGAGCGACAGCGTCACCGGGCAAAGAGGGTTAACGGAAACGCATCGAAAGGTCCAGCGCGCGCACGTGCTTAGTGAGCGCGCCGACGGAAATGAAATCGACACCGGTTTGCGCAAATTCGCGCAGCGTTTTGTCCGTCACGTTGCCGGAAACTTCCAGTCGCGCTTGCCCGTGGGCGCGTTTAACCGCTTCACGCATCTGCTCGGTTTCAAAATTATCCAGCATGATGATGTCTGCGCCCGCTTTCAGCGCTTCATCCAGCTCATCAAGGTTTTCAACTTCGACTTCCACCGGCACATCCGGGTGCAGCCAGAAGGCTTTTTCCACCGCCTGACGAACGGATCCGGAAGCAATAATGTGGTTTTCTTTGATTAAAAAGGCATCGGAAAGGCCCAGGCGGTGATTGGCTCCGCCGCCGCACAGTACGGCGTATTTCAATGCGGTGCGCAGTCCCGGCAGCGTTTTACGTGTGTCTAGCAGTTGAGTTTTGGTCCCCGCCAGCAGTTCGACATATTTACGCACTTCGCTCGCGACGCCGGAAAGGGTTTGTACGAAGTTCAGCGCGGTACGCTCACCCGTGAGCAATACCCGGGAAGGACCGTCCAGCTCGAACAGCGGTTGATTCGCGAGGATGCTGTCGCCGTCATCGACGTGCCAGGTAACCGTGACATCATCGCCAGCCAGCTGAATAAACACTTCTTCCACCCAGCGTTTGCCACAAAAAACGCCATTTTCACGCGTGATAACGGTCGCGTGAGAGCGGGTATTTTCCGGCAAAAGTTGTGCCGTAATGTCGTTGCCGGCATCCACTTCGCCACCTAAATCTTCGCGCAGCGCCTGGGCGACAGTGGCAGGGATATCCAGATTAATGCGTTCCAACAGCGCGTCACGTCGGTAGTCAGGGTTATAACGGCGAGGCGGCATGATAAAACTCCAAATTGCTAACGAATCATAAGGTAGAAACATGCTACTCTGAAGCGGCTATAAGCACCACTCAAAAGGAGATCCTGCATGTTGTTAGACAAGGGCTGGCTGGCAGAGGCGCGGCGCGTCCCTTCTCCTCATTATGATTGCCGCCCGGATGACGACCATCCTTCTCTGCTGGTGGTGCACAATATCAGCCTGCCGCCCGGCGAATTTGGCGGCCCGTGGATCGATGCGCTATTCACTGGAACAATTGATCCCACCGCTCACCCCTTTTTTGCGGAAATCGCGCATCTTCGTGTTTCCGCACATTGTCTGATTCGCCGTGACGGTGAAATCGTTCAGTATGTTCCTTTCGATAAACGCGCGTGGCACGCTGGCGTTTCCCGTTACCGGGGTCGCGAGCGGTGCAATGATTTTTCGATTGGCATTGAGCTGGAAGGCACCGATACGCTGGCCTACACCGATGCGCAGTACCAACAGCTGGCGGCCATTACGCGCACGCTGATAACGTATTACCCGGCGATTGCCGATAACATAACCGGACATTGTGATATTGCGCCTGATCGCAAGACCGATCCCGGCCCCGCTTTTGACTGGGCGAGGTTTCGCGCTCTGGTCACCCCCTCGTCAGATAAGGAGATGACATGACGCTGTTTACGACTCTACTGGTGCTGTTTGTTGAGCGCCTGTTCAAACTGGGAGAGCACTGGCAGCTCGATCACCGCCTGGAAGCGTTATTTCGGCGCATTACGCGTTTTTCGATGGCGCGTACGCTGGGGATGACGTTTATTGCGATGGCGGTCGCATTCCTGCTTTTACGCGCGCTTCAGGGGCTGTTGTTCAATGTGCCGACGATTTTGGCGTGGATCCTGCTGGGGCTGTTGTGCATTGGCGCCGGGAAAGTGCGGATGCATTACCACGCCTATCTCCAGGCGGCTTCGCGCGATGACGCCCACGCCCGTAAAGCAATGGCCAGTGAGCTCACCCTGATCCACGGCGTCCCGCCGGATTGCGATGAGCGCGAGTTTTTACGTGAACTGCAAAACGCGCTACTGTGGATTAACTTCCGTTTCTATCTTGCGCCTCTGTTTTGGCTGATCGTCGGCGGTCAGTGGGGGCCGGTGCTGCTGGTGGGCTATGCTTTTCTGCGCTCATGGCAGTCGTGGCTGGCGCGTTACCTGACGCCGCATGAGCGTTTGCAGTCGGGTATTGACGCCATTCTTCACGTGCTGGACTGGATCCCGGTGCGTCTGGCAGGCGTGGTTTACGCCTTGATCGGGCACGGAGAGAAAGCGCTTCCTGCGTGGTTTGCCTCGCTGGCCGACATGCATACCGCGCAGTACCAGGTGTTAACCCGACTGGCGCAGTTCTCGTTGGCGCGGGAACCGCATACCGATAAGGTCGAGACGCCGAAAGCGGCGGTATCGATGGCCAAGAAAACGTCGCTGGTGGTGGTAGTGGCGATCGCTTTCCTGACCATTTACGGGGCGCTGGTGTAGCGGATTGAGTGGCCGGCGTACAGCGCTTATCCGGCAGGGGGCGCCCGGTAAGCGTTGCGCTACCGGGCTACGTATTCAAATCGTATCCGCTGGCGGCACGCCAAAATCAGGCATCCCGTTTTCATCCCAACGAACGCGCTTCAGGCGGGTGTGACGGTTGGGATCGTAGAGCGGGTCCCCTTCAATTTCGGTGTAGTTGCGTGCGTGATACACCAGCACATCTTCTCCTTCCGGTGTTTGCGTAAAGCTATTATGGCCCGGGCCGTACTGACGGTTTTCGTGGCTGGTGGTAAAGACCGGACGCGGCGATTTGCGCCAGTTTGCCGGTTTTCGCGGATCGGCATTCATATCAATCCACAGAAGCCCCATGCAGTAGTTTTCATCCGTCGCGCTGGCGGAGTAGCTGACAAACAGTTTATCGCCATGAGTGAGCGCCGCCGGGCCTTCATTGACCCAAAATCCCCGACATTCCCAGTCATATTCCGGTTTGCTGAGCATCACAGGTTCGCCTTTAATGGTCCACGGGTTTTCCATTTCGGCAAGATAGATGTTGGAGTTACCGGCGATATGCGGGGATTTTTGCGCCCACAGATACCACTGTTTTCCCTGATGATGAAAGGTAGTGGCATCGAGCGCGAACGTGTCAAACGGCGTTTTGATCTGGCCTTTTTCGTACCAGACGCCAGTGAGCGGGTCGGCATCCGCACATTCCAGCGCGTACATCCGATGCTGGAACATCCCCAGTTTGTCGAGCGCCTGGGTATGGGCAGCGGCGAAATAGATATACCACTTACCGTTGATGCGGTGAATTTCCGGCGCCCAGATCAGCTCGCACATCGGGCCGGTTTCCGGTTTACGCCAGACGATAACCGGTTCCGCGCTGCGCAGGCCCTCCAGGGTGTTCGCCCGTCGGATTTCCAGCCGATCATATTCCGGCACCGAGGCAATAAAGTAGTAGTCGCAGCCGTCTCGCAGAATAAACGGATCGGCGCGTTGCTCAATAAAGGGGTTTGGCCAGTCTTGCATTAGGCTTTCCTTACGCTTTCAGCGGCTTTCAGTTCCTGATATTCGTTAAGCTCGCGGTAATTGGTGCGGCGCTTTTCCAGATCGTCCTGTATGTGTTTCATCAGTTCACGGTCGACTTTCAGCAGACGTACCACGCCTGCGGTAATGAGATAACCGACGCCCGGGATCACCGTAAACAGCAGTACGATGCCGTTGATTGCCGTGTCGCTCTGGGTTTTCGCGCCAGCGTCATAGCCGTACCAGGAGAGCAGAAAGCCTACCATCGCCCCGGCGATCGCCAGGCCCAGTTTCAGGAAGAAGAGATTACCGGAGAAGCTGATGCCGGTGATACGTTTGCCGGTTTTCCATTCGCCGTAGTCGTCAACGTCCGCCATCAGCGACCAGTGCAGCGGCGACGGGATCTGATGCAGAATATTCAGCAGGAAATAGAGCACGACAATCAACGCGGTGGCTTTCGGGTCGAAGAAGTAAAACGCGCAAGAGAAGAGGGCCAGCGCGATGTTGGTCCAGAAGAACACTTTCAGCTTGCACCAGCGGTCGGTCAGCACTTTCGCCAGCATACTGCCGATCATCATGCCAACCACGCCCAGGCTGATAAACAGCGTGGCGAAGTGGGTGCTTTGTCCCATCACCCAGGTCACGTAATACATGGTCGCCGCCATCCGAATGAAGCCCGGGCAGACATTGCACAGCGTCAGCAACAAAATGCGCACCCACTGATCGTTTTTCCACACGTCTTTAAAATCGTTTTTCATGTCATCGTGGGTGGGAACGGCAGGGCGGACGCGTTCGCGAACGGTGGCAAAGCAGAACAGGAACATACACATGCCGATAATCGCCAGCACGGTCATCGCCATCTGGTAGCCTTTGGCTTTGTCGCCGCCACCAAACCAGTCGACCATTGGCAGCAGCGTAAGCGACAGCAGCAACGTCGCGATACCGACTAACACAAAGCGATAAGACTGGCAGGCCACGCGTTCTTTAGGATCGTTGGTGATCACGCCGCCTAACGAGCAATAGGGGATATTGATAGCGGTATAAGTGATCGACAGCAGGAAATAGGTGACAAACGCATAGATAACCTTGCTGTTATACGTCCAGTCTGGGGTGGTGAACATCAGGATACTGAACAGCGCATAGGGGAAAGCGATCCACAGCAGCCAGGGGCGGAAACGACCATATTGACTTTGGGTGCGATCGGCGATGGCGCCCATCACCGGGTCGGTGACCGCGTCAATGACGCGCACAGACAGTAACAGTACGCCCACCAATGCGGGTTCCAGCCCAAAAATATCCGTATAAAAATAGTTAACAAACAACATGATGGCGCCAAAAATGATGTTACATCCGGCGTCGCCCATGCCATAACCAATCTTCTCTCGTACCGAAAGTTTACCCTTTTCCATTGAGACGTCTCCCCATCAGGTGATGGAATGAATTATTCGTCTGCGAGTGAATAATTGCGTTGCAGGATAGCGCCGCTGATATGGACGAAATAGCTATTGGCAGGAAAGTGTGAAGCAGATAACACCCCTCACCCGGCGGGCGGGCGAGGGGAAGAGAATTAATGCGCTTTGGCGGTCTTCGCCGTTTTCTGCTTGCACAGATAACCGACGCCCAGGACCAGCAGCCATACGGGGATCAAATAGACTGAGATCGCCATTCCCGGCGTGATTAACATAATTACCAGTACCGCAGCCATAAACAGCAGGCAGACCCAGTTTCCGAGCGGATATAGCAGAGCCGGGAAGCGCGTTTTAACGCCCTGTTGCTGTTTCGCGCGACGGAACTTGATGTGCGCCAGACTAATCATCGCCCAGTTAATGACCAGTGCGGAAACCACCAGCGCCATCAGCAGGCCAAACGCCGACTCCGGCGCCATATAGTTAATGAGTACGCACAGTGCGGTGACCAGCGCAGAAACCAGAATGGTATTGACCGGCACGCCGCGTTTGTCGACGGAAAGCAGCGCTTTTGGCGCGTTTCCCTGCTGCGCAAGGCCAAACAACATTCGGCTGTTGCAGTAGACGCAACTGTTATACACCGACAGCGCCGCGGTCAGCACCACGATGTTCAGCGCATTCGCCACAAAGGTGTCGCCCAGCTCGTGGAAGATAAGGACAAATGGGCTGGTGTCGGCGGTTACGCGCGTCCACGGCAGCAGGGAAAGCAGCACTGCCAGTGAGCCAACATAGAAGATCAGAATACGGTAGATAACCTGGTTGGTCGCTTTCGGAATGCTTTGCTCCGGGTTATCGGCTTCCGCCGCGGTGATCCCCACCAGCTCAAGCCCTCCAAAGGAGAACATAATGATCGCCATCATCATGACCAGCCCGGTCCAGCCATGCGGCAGGAAGCCGCCCTGTTCCCACAGGTTGCGCACGGTAGCCTGCGGGCCGCCGTTGCCGCTGAACAGCAGCCAGCCGCCGAACAGAATCATCGCCACCACGGCGATCACTTTAATAATGGCGAACCAGAACTCCATTTCACCGAACACTTTCACGTTGGTCAGGTTGATCGCGTTGATCAGCACAAAGAAGGCCGCCGCCGAGACCCAGGTCGGGATCTCCGGATACCAGAACTGGATGTATTTACCGACGGCGGTCAGTTCCGCCATCGCGACCAGCACATACAACACCCAGTAATTCCAGCCGGAGGCAAAACCGGCAAAACTGCCCCAGTACTTATAGGCAAAGTGGCTGAACGAACCGGCAACCGGCTCCTCCACAACCATTTCCCCTAACTGACGCATGATCAGAAAAGCGATAAACCCTGCGATCGCATAACCCAGAATGATACCGGGACCGGCTGACTGGATAACGGAGGCGCTTCCCAGGAACAGGCCTGTCCCGATTGCGCCGCCCAGCGCGATTAGCTGGATATGGCGGTTTTTTAGCCCGCGCTTAAGCTGCTCGCCGTGCTGCTGACTGTCCATCATGAAACCTCGTGTGTGGTGCGCTCTTTCTGTGATGAGCGTTTATGTAGTAACGACGCAGGATGCGTGTGTAAGTTAACAATTCCGTTTGTTGTATTTTTTTATTTACAGTTGTGTTTAATGAAATGTCGCCGGAACTCTTTTGTCTGGATAAGAATAATGGTATGCGCAGGCGAATGCACCTGCTTTATGAATGGTTGATGACGAGTTGCATAAAAAGAAAGCAGATGTAACAGCCCTTCGTTAATCTCACACGCCATATCTCAGCCCAACAAATTGCGTAATTATTTATTTTATTTGCATGAATATGCGAGTGAATCGGTTCAATTTGGATTTTATTTCGTTTCAATAAGGTTAAAACTGGCGCGGGGTCGGTAAATTTAACATTTGTGCATAGTTACATGTTTGAAACGTTATTTCTGTAATGTTGTTAAAATGTGCGTGGTTTCCTGATTTCAATCAAAACCTGTATGGACAGAAGGTGAATACTTTGTTACTTTAGCGTCACAGACATGAAATTGGTAAGACCAATTGACTCCGGGCAAATGGCTTAAGACAGGACATCATGGCCTACAGCAAAATCCGCCAACCAAAATTATCCGATGTGATTGAGCAACAGCTGGAGTTTTTGATTCTTGAGGGCACCTTGCGCCCCGGCGAAAAACTCCCACCGGAACGCGAACTGGCGAAACAGTTCGACGTCTCCCGTCCCTCCCTGCGTGAGGCGATCCAACGTCTCGAAGCGAAGGGCCTGTTGCTTCGTCGCCAGGGCGGCGGCACTTTTGTTCAGAGCAGCCTGTGGCAGAGCTTCAGCGACCCACTGGTAGAATTGCTCTCCGATCATCCTGAATCCCAGTTTGACCTGCTCGAGACGCGCCACGCGCTGGAAGGCATTGCGGCCTATTACGCGGCGCTGCGCAGCACGGACGAAGACAAAACGCGGATTCGCGAACTGCACCATGCGATTGAGCTGGCGCAGGAGTCGGGTGACCTGGACGCTGAGTCCGATGCGGTTCTGCAATATCAAATTGCTGTCACCGAAGCGGCACACAATGTGGTTTTGCTCCATCTGCTAAGGTGTATGGAGCCGATGTTGGCCCAGAATGTCCGGCAAAACTTCGAATTACTCTATTCGCGTCGCGAGATGCTTCCGCTGGTGAGCAGTCACCGCACCCGTATTTTCGAAGCGATCATGGCCGGTAACCCCGAGGAGGCGCGCGAAGCATCGCATCGCCACCTGGCGTTTATCGAAGAGATATTGCTGGACAGAAGCCGTGAGGAAAGTCGTCGTGAACGCGCCTTACGCCGTCTGGAACAGCGCAAGAATTAGTTTTTTCTGGCAGTTCGTTTACCAGAAGATGTTGTTAATAAAGCGCAAAAATGTGCGCGGCAACTAAACGCAGAACCTGTCTTATTAAGCTTTCTGACGAAAGTTTAATGGGACAGGTTCCAGATAACTCAACGTATTAGATAGATAAGGAATAACCCATGTCAGAACGTTTCCCAAATGACGTGGATCCGATCGAAACTCGCGACTGGCTACAGGCGATCGAATCGGTCATCCGTGAAGAAGGTGTTGAGCGCGCTCAGTATCTGATCGACCAACTGCTTTCCGAAGCCCGCAAAGGCGGCGTGAAAGTGGCGGCAGGTGCAGGGGCAAGCAATTACATCAACACTATTGCCGTTGAAGATGAACCGGAATACCCGGGCAATCTGGAGCTGGAGCGTCGTATTCGTTCTGCTATCCGCTGGAACGCCATCATGACGGTACTGCGTGCGTCTAAAAAAGACCTCGAGCTGGGCGGCCACATGGCATCCTTCCAGTCTTCCGCAACCGTATATGACGTTTGCTTCAACCACTTCTTCCGCGCCCGCAACGAGCAGGATGGCGGCGACCTGGTGTATTTCCAGGGCCACATCTCGCCGGGCGTTTACGCACGCGCATTCCTGGAAGGCCGTCTGACCGAAGAGCAGATGGATAACTTCCGTCAGGAAGTGCATGGCAACGGCCTGTCTTCTTACCCGCACCCGAAACTGATGCCGGAATTCTGGCAGTTCCCGACCGTTTCTATGGGGCTGGGTCCAATCGGCGCTATTTACCAGGCTAAATTCCTGAAATATCTGGAACACCGTGGCCTGAAAGACACCTCCAAACAGACCGTTTACGCCTTCCTGGGCGACGGTGAAATGGACGAGCCGGAATCCAAAGGCGCTATCACCATCGCGACCCGCGAAAAACTGGACAACCTGGTCTTCATCATCAACTGTAACCTGCAGCGCCTGGACGGCCCGGTCACCGGTAACGGCAAAATCGTTAACGAACTGGAAGGCATCTTCGACGGCGCGGGCTGGAACGTGATTAAAGTCATGTGGGGCGGTCGTTGGGATGAGCTGCTGCGTAAAGATACCAGCGGTAAGCTGATCCAACTGATGAACGAAACCGTTGACGGCGACTACCAGACCTTCAAATCAAAAGACGGCGCGTACGTGCGTGAGCACTTCTTCGGCAAGTATCCGGAAACCGCCGCGCTGGTGGCAGACTGGACTGATGAGCAGATCTGGGCCCTGAACCGTGGCGGCCACGATCCGAAGAAAGTCTACGCTGCACTGAAAAAAGCGCAGGAAACCAAAGGCAAAGCGACTGTCATCCTCGCCCATACCATTAAAGGTTACGGCATGGGCGACTCTGCCGAAGGTAAAAACATCGCCCACCAGGTGAAGAAAATGAACATGGACGGCGTTCGCTACGTCCGCGATCGTTTCAACGTGCCGGTATCCGATGCTGACATTGAAAAACTGCCGTACATCACCTTCCCGGAAGGTTCTGAAGAGCACAAGTACCTGCACGAACGTCGTCAGGCGCTGCACGGCTACCTGCCGAGCCGCCAGCCGAACTTCACCGAGAAGCTGGAGCTGCCGACCCTGGAAGATTTTGGCGCGCTGCTGGAAGAGCAGAACAAAGAGATCTCCACCACTATCGCTTTCGTTCGCGCCCTGAACGTGATGCTGAAGAACAAGTCGATCAAAGATCGTCTGGTTCCGATCATCGCCGACGAAGCGCGTACCTTTGGTATGGAAGGTCTGTTCCGTCAGATCGGTATTTACAGCCCGAACGGCCAGCAGTACACCCCGCAGGACCGTGAGCAGGTTGCGTACTACAAAGAAGACGAGAAAGGTCAGATCCTGCAGGAAGGTATCAACGAGCTGGGCGCAGGTTCTTCCTGGCTGGCGGCTGCGACCTCTTACAGCACTAACGATCTGCCGATGATCCCGTTCTACATCTATTACTCCATGTTCGGGTTCCAGCGTATCGGCGACCTGTGCTGGGCAGCGGGCGACCAGCAGGCGCGCGGCTTCCTGATTGGCGGTACTTCCGGTCGTACGACCCTGAACGGCGAAGGTTTGCAGCATGAAGATGGTCACAGCCATATTCAGTCTCTGACTATCCCGAACTGTATCTCTTACGATCCGGCTTACGCATACGAAGTGGCGGTCATCATGCATGACGGTCTGGAGCGCATGTACGGTGAAAAACAAGAGAACGTTTACTATTACATCACCACGCTGAACGAAAACTACCACATGCCGGCTATGCCGGAAGGCGCTGAGGAAGGTATCCGCAAAGGTATCTATAAACTCGACACCCTCGAAGGTAGCAAAGGTAAAGTTCAGCTCTTAGGCTCGGGTTCTATCCTGCGTCACGTCCGTGAAGCGGCAGAGATCCTGGCGAAAGATTACGGCGTGGGTTCTGATGTATACAGCGTGACCTCCTTCACCGAACTGGCGCGTGACGGCCAGGATTGTGAGCGCTGGAACATGCTGCACCCGCTGGAAACCCCGCGCGTACCGTACATCGCTCAGGTGATGAACGACGCACCGGCTGTCGCATCAACTGACTATATGAAACTGTTTGCTGAACAGGTTCGTACTTATGTACCGGCAGATGATTACCGCGTACTGGGTACCGACGGTTTCGGTCGCTCTGACAGCCGTGAAAACCTGCGTCATCACTTCGAAGTGGATGCGTCCTACGTGGTGGTAGCGGCACTGGGCGAACTGGCTAAACGTGGCGAAATCGATAAGAAAGTGGTTGCGGATGCAATTACCAAATTCAACATCGATGCAGAAAAAGTTAACCCGCGTCTGGCGTAAGAGGTAAAAGAATAATGGCTATCGAAATCAAAGTACCGGACATCGGGGCAGATGAAGTTGAAATCACCGAGATCCTGGTCAAGGTTGGCGACAAAGTTGAAGCTGAACAGTCGCTGATCACCGTAGAAGGCGACAAAGCCTCTATGGAAGTTCCGTCTCCGCAGGCTGGCATCGTCAAAGAGATCAAAGTCTCCGTTGGCGACAAAACCGAGACCGGCAAACTGATCATGATTTTCGATTCCGCCGACGGTGCAGCTGACGCTGCGCCTGCTCCGGCAGAAGAGAAGAAAGAAGCGGCCCCGGCGGCGCCTGCTGCAGCGGCTGCGAAAGACGTTCACGTGCCGGACATCGGCGGTGATGAAGTTGAAGTCACCGAAATCATGGTCAAAGTGGGCGACACCGTTGCGGCGGAACAGTCTCTGATCACCGTTGAAGGCGACAAAGCTTCGATGGAGGTACCGGCGCCGTTCGCAGGTACCGTGAAAGAGATCAAGATCAACACCGGTGACAAAGTGTCCACTGGCTCTCTGATCATGGTCTTCGAGGTGGCGGGTGCTGAAGGCGCTGCGGCGCCAGCAAAAGCGGAAGCGGCTCCGGCTGCTGCGCCGGCTGCGGCTGGCGGCGCGAAAGACGTTAACGTACCGGACATCGGCGGTGACGAAGTTGAAGTGACCGAAGTGATGGTCAAGGTCGGCGACAAGGTTGAAGCCGAGCAGTCCCTGATCACCGTAGAAGGTGACAAGGCTTCGATGGAAGTACCGGCGCCGTTCGCGGGTACCGTTAAAGAAATCAAAATCAGCACCGGCGACAAAGTCAAAACCGGTTCTCTGATTATGGTCTTCGAAGTGGAAGGCGCGGCGCCTGCTGCGGCTCCGGCTAAGCAGGAAGCGGCAGCGCCGGCGGCGAAAGCTGAAGCCCCTGCTGCGGCGCCTGCGGCAAAAGCGGAAGGCAAATCCGAGTTCGCTGAGAACGACGCTTACGTCCATGCCACCCCGCTGATTCGCCGCCTGGCGCGCGAATTCGGCGTGAATCTGGCGAAAGTGAAGGGTACAGGCCGTAAAGGTCGTATCCTGCGCGAAGACGTTCAGGCTTACGTGAAAGACGCGGTGAAACGCGCTGAAGCTGCACCTGCTGCAGCCGCTGGCGGCGGTATCCCGGGCATGCTGCCATGGCCGAAAGTGGACTTCAGCAAGTTCGGTGAAATTGAAGAAGTGGAACTGGGCCGTATCCAGAAAATCTCTGGTGCGAACCTGAGCCGTAACTGGGTGATGATCCCGCACGTTACGCACTTCGACAAGACCGATATCACCGATCTGGAAGCGTTCCGTAAACAGCAAAACGCTGAAGCTGAAAAACGCAAACTGGACGTCAAATACACGCCGGTTGTGTTCATCATGAAAGCCGTTGCTGCTGCGCTTGAGCAGATGCCACGCTTCAACAGCTCACTGTCTGAAGACGGTCAGCGCCTGACGCTGAAGAAATACATCAACATCGGTGTTGCGGTTGATACCCCGAACGGTCTGGTGGTTCCGGTCTTTAAAGACGTGAACAAGAAGAGCGTGACTGAGCTTTCCCGTGAACTGACCACGATCTCGAAGAAAGCGCGTGACGGCAAACTGACTGCGGGCGAAATGCAGGGCGGTTGCTTCACCATCTCCAGCATCGGCGGCCTGGGCACCACCCATTTCGCGCCGATCGTCAACGCGCCGGAAGTCGCTATCCTTGGCGTTTCCAAGTCTGCGATGGAGCCGGTGTGGAACGGTAAAGAGTTTGTGCCGCGTCTGATGATGCCGATCTCTCTCTCCTTCGACCACCGTGTGATTGACGGTGCTGATGGTGCGCGTTTCATTACCATCATTAACAATATGCTGTCTGACATTCGCCGTCTGGTGATGTAAGCAAAAAAGCCGGCCCGACGGCCGGCTTTTTTCTGGTAATCTCATGTTGTCATTGGGGTTATTGGTGCTAAAGATAAATCGTTGCCGTTTTGTTGTTTCAAAATTGTTAACAATTTTGTAAAATACGGGCGGATAGAACGACCCGGTGGACGATGGGCGACAAGACCAGGGATCGCCGGAAATCAATTAAGAGGTCATGATGAGTACTGAAATCAAAACTCAGGTCGTGGTACTTGGGGCAGGCCCGGCAGGTTACTCTGCAGCCTTCCGTTGCGCTGATTTAGGTCTGGAAACCGTAATCGTAGAACGTTACAACACCCTCGGTGGTGTCTGTCTGAACGTCGGCTGTATCCCTTCTAAAGCGCTGCTGCACGTTGCGAAAGTGATCGAAGAAGCCAAAGCGCTGGCTGAACACGGTATCGTCTTCGGTGAGCCGAAAACCGATATCGACAAGATTCGTACCTGGAAAGAGAAAGTTATCACACAACTGACCGGTGGTCTGGCAGGTATGGCCAAAGGCCGTAAAGTGAAAGTGGTAAACGGTCTGGGTAAATTTACCGGGGCGAACACCCTGGAAGTGGAAGGTGAAAACGGCAAAACCGTAATCAACTTCGACAACGCGATCATCGCGGCGGGTTCCCGTCCGATCCAACTGCCGTTTATTCCGCATGAAGATCCACGCGTCTGGGATTCCACTGACGCTCTGGAACTGAAAACCGTTCCTAAGCGCCTGCTGGTTATGGGCGGCGGTATCATCGGCCTGGAAATGGGAACCGTGTACCATGCGCTGGGTTCAGAGATTGACGTGGTTGAAATGTTCGACCAGGTGATCCCGGCGGCTGACAAAGATATCGTTAAAGTCTTCACCAAGCGCATCAGCAAGAAATTCAACCTGATGCTGGAAACCAAAGTGACTGCCGTTGAAGCGAAAGAAGACGGTATCTACGTTTCCATGGAAGGCAAAAAAGCGCCTGCTGAAGCCCAGCGTTACGACGCGGTGCTGGTAGCGATTGGCCGTGTGCCGAACGGTAAAAACCTCGACGCCGGTAAAGCGGGCGTGGAAGTGGACGACCGTGGCTTTATCCGCGTTGACAAACAGTTGCGCACCAACGTGCCGCACATCTTCGCTATCGGCGATATTGTCGGTCAGCCGATGCTGGCGCATAAAGGCGTCCATGAAGGCCATGTTGCCGCTGAAGTTATCGCCGGCAAGAAACACTACTTCGACCCGAAAGTAATTCCGTCCATCGCCTACACTGAACCAGAAGTGGCATGGGTCGGTCTGACCGAGAAAGAAGCGAAAGAGAAAGGCATCAGCTACGAAACCGCCACCTTCCCGTGGGCTGCTTCTGGCCGTGCTATCGCTTCCGACTGCGCGGACGGCATGACCAAGCTGATTTTCGACAAAGAATCTCATCGTGTCATTGGTGGTGCGATTGTCGGTACTAACGGCGGCGAGCTGCTGGGTGAAATCGGTCTGGCGATCGAAATGGGTTGCGACGCGGAAGACATCGCGTTGACCATCCATGCTCACCCGACGCTGCACGAATCCGTGGGGCTGGCGGCTGAGGTGTTCGAAGGCAGCATCACCGACCTGCCGAACCCGAAAGCGAAGAAGAAATAATCTTCCCGGTTCGATTGTAAGCCCGATAAGCAACGTGCCGTCGGGCAAATAAAAAGCGGCTTGTAAGCCGCTTTTTTGTGTCTGCTAGTCAACAGGCTTCCACGGTTCATCTTCACTGTATTGATTTATTGCCGTAACGCGCTTCTCCGTCTCTTTGCCTAAATCAGCCTGATACACCCGATCATCCTGATTCACCATAAAGCTCGTGACCCCTGTCTCTCCCCACGAGACGGGCCAGGCCAGAAGGGCAAAACCTTTGTCGTTGTCGTTGGCAATTACGCGGAACCGATAACCATGGTAACCCTCGGCGTGACGATCGGAACTGAACGCCGGGCCTAACGGGCTGGGCCTTTCGCCTGGCCGCGTTGGCCAGTAAAGCCCATCCTGCTGACCTTCGCTGCTGATCAGTCTGGTCGCGAACATCTGCTTGCGCTGCCAGTAATCATACTGGGCATCCACGTAGGCGCGCATGGCCTGAATAGCCGATAGCTCATTACGGCCAATGGCGCGGGTGAGGATCTCCTCCTGCGCGGCGGCCATATCGAAATGCCATCCCGCTGCGGACCTCACGACAGGAACAGGAAGCTGCCAGCCTTCTTTCCCCACGTTCAGATGCGCAACGTTGTCGTTTTGCACCACCTGATGGCTGATTTTCCAGTCGCGGTTAAAACGCGCGACCGCTTCCGGGTCGGCGCCCTCCGGCGGGAGAAATTGCCGCCAGTTATCCCCTAAAAGCGCGGTGAGCTGCGTGTCGTTTTTACTGGCGATTGCGGAGGCGAAGGCGTTGGCCGCCTCGTCCGGCGAGGCGAAGTTCTGCTGCGCATAGCCCATCAGCGGCAGGGAGAACAGAAGGGCGCTAAACAGGATATTTTTCATTATCGGCTCCGATCAACGACGACGAAATTCATGATGCTCAGATATATGTTCACGCGCGGTGGCGCGCTGCTCATCGCTTAAGTGGCTGATACGACGGCTTTCCTGACCGCGTCGCTACTGCGATTGCCAGTCTGGCGAACGGCTGTCGTTGCCGCTAAACACATTGGCATGATGTTGCCGGAACGTCTGGCGCTGCTCAGGCGTGGCGGAGGCGATTCGCTGACGTGCGTTGTCCCTCTGCTGTTCTGAAATCGGGTGCTGCTGTACCTTCGTTTTACGCGCTTCACGGTGCTGTTGCTGCTGCCCAACTGTCGGTTTATGTACCGTCTGGTGATGGGCGCTGGCGCGATCCGTATCGTAGCCGCGGTAATTATTGCGCTGGGCAATCTGGTTTAACTGCTGCGAGGCGGCGTTACGCTGGACATCACGTGAAGATGTCTGACGCTGTTGCAACTGCGCCATTGCCGCCTGGCGCTGGCTGTCACGGCTGGCTGGAGCGGGCTGCGGCGTTGCGCTTAACCCACCGCTGACGCTGGTCTGATGAAAACGCTGTGCGGTGGCGCTGTTGCGGTAGGGAACGCCGTCACGGTATGCCGGATTATGGCGCCAGGTCAGATTCTGTTCTTTCAGGTTCTGCCCGGTGATACGGTTGAAGTTGTTAACGTTAATGTTGATGTTATCGCCGTTATGCTGATAACCGTCATGATGAGAGTCACCATCATCATGATGGTGATGATCGTCATCATGGTGGTGGTCATCGTCGTCGTCCCAGTCAATATTGCTGAACAGCGCGTAAGTGGTGGCAACGCCGAGGCTGTAACCGAAGCCTCGTACAAAGCTGCTGGCGAACTGCTCTCCCGGAGGCGGCGGCAGGTAGACGGGCGGATAAGCCGTATTTGGCCAGGCGCCGTACACCGTTGTGGGGTTGTAGTTGGGTACGTAGACGACCTGCGGGTCTGCCGGTTCAATTTTAATGACCGTCGGCGTGGTCGACTGCACGTTCGTGGTATGGGACGTTGACGAGGCCTGCGTGGCGACGTTTTTCTTTGGCGTACTGGTGACGGTTTGCTGCGGCGTGGATTTCAGTGAACCCGTCTGCTGCGCCAGTTGACGCAATCGCTGTACCGCATCCATCACATCCTGCGGTTGCGCCAGAAAGGCGTCGCCCAGATTTTGCACCCATTCCGGGTTTTCTCCCATCAACGCCATCAGTTGCGGAAACGCCACCAGTGATTTCACGCTCGGGTCCCAGGGTTGTCCGGAAACGGCCTGAATCGCAGCATCGCCCTGCAACGTGGGATTATCACGCGACCATTGTACCGCCTGCACCACGTTTGCCGGGTAGGTGGCGGCCATTAACACCTGGGACAGCAGCGGATCGGGATACAGCGCCACGGGGGCGACCCATTGATCGATTTGCGCGGTGGTAAATGTGGGTTTCGCCACCGGCGCGGCGGGAGCAGGAGCAGGCGCGGTGACAGGAACCGGCTGAGTGGGGGCTTCTGGCGTCCGGCTTTTTACATACATCACGCCGGATGCGGCGAATAACCCAGCGCTACAGACCAGCGCCAGCACGTGGGGTTTGAAGGGCAACGTCATTTTCTTACTCCCGATTCCTGAAGAAATCGCTATGGTCGAATTGCTGCCACCCGCAGGTGCAGTGTTGCGGGAGTATAAAGAGACGATAGTTTAATTTTTGACTAATCTTGGGATCGTTACAGTAGAGTGATTATTAAAATCGAAAATAATGTATCCATTCGTAACAGTGCTTCCTGCCCTTTAAGGGATACCGAAAAGCGCATTAGACCATCCTTAACGATTCAGCCACTTTTTTATGTTGCTTTTTTGTAAACAGATTAACACCCCACTAAAATCCTGTTATTCTGCCCGTTGCGGTACCGGGCATTTACCCTACTAACTGCTGTCTCACAGGAGCGTGAAGAAAATCGCCCATCGATAAAAGCGCCGCACTATGACAATGAGAGCGAGGAGAACCGTCGTGCTAGAAGAATACCGTAAGCACGTAGCTGAACGTGCCGCCGAGGGGATTGTGCCCAAACCCTTAGATGCAACCCAAATGGCCGCGCTCGTCGAGCTGCTGAAAAACCCGCCTGCGGGTGAAGAAGAATTCCTGTTAGACCTGTTAATCAACCGTGTTCCCCCTGGCGTCGATGAAGCCGCCTACGTTAAAGCGGGTTTTCTCGCTGCCGTCGCCAAAGGCGAAACGACCTCCCCGCTGGTTACGCCAGAAAAAGCCATCGAACTGCTTGGCACCATGCAGGGTGGTTACAACATCCATCCGCTGATCGACGCGCTCGACAACGACACGCTGGCGCCGATTGCCGCCAAAGCGCTGTCCCATACCCTGCTGATGTTCGATAACTTCTACGATGTGGAAGAAAAAGCCAAAGCGGGTAACGCATTTGCAAAACAGGTGATGCAGTCGTGGGCGGATGCCGAATGGTTCCTGAACCGTCCGCCGCTGGCCGAAAAAATGACCGTTACCGTGTTTAAAGTCACCGGTGAAACTAACACCGACGATCTGTCCCCGGCGCCGGACGCCTGGTCCCGCCCGGATATCCCGTTGCATGCGTTAGCGATGCTGAAAAACGCCCGTGAAGGTATCGAACCGGATCAGCCTGGCGTGGTCGGTCCGATCAAACAAATCGAAGCCCTGCAGCAAAAAGGCTTCCCGTTGGCCTACGTCGGCGACGTCGTGGGGACCGGCTCTTCCCGTAAATCCGCCACCAACTCGGTGTTGTGGTTCATGGGCGATGACATTCCGCACGTGCCGAACAAGCGCGGCGGCGGCCTGTGCCTCGGCGGTAAAATTGCTCCTATCTTCTTTAACACCATGGAAGACGCGGGCGCGCTGCCAATTGAAGTGGATGTGAGCAACCTGAACATGGGCGACGTGATTGACGTTTACCCGTACAAAGGGGAAGTGCGTAACCATGAAACCAATGAACTGCTGGCCACGTTTGAGTTAAAAACGGACGTGCTGATCGACGAAGTGCGCGCCGGCGGCCGTATCCCGCTGATCATCGGTCGTGGCCTGACCACCAAAGCGCGCGAAGCGCTGGGCCTGCCGCATTCAGACGTGTTCCGTCAGGCGAAAGATGTAGCGGAAAGCAGCCGCGGCTTCTCGCTGGCGCAGAAAATGGTTGGCCGCGCCTGCGGCGTAACCGGTGTCCGTCCTGGCGCGTACTGCGAGCCGAAGATGACTTCCGTTGGTTCTCAGGACACCACCGGCCCAATGACCCGTGATGAACTGAAAGACCTGGCGTGCCTGGGCTTCTCCTCTGATCTGGTCATGCAGTCCTTCTGCCACACTGCGGCGTATCCGAAGCCGGTCGACGTCACCACGCACCACACGCTGCCGGACTTCATCATGAACCGTGGCGGCGTGTCGCTGCGTCCGGGCGATGGCGTGATCCACTCCTGGCTCAACCGTATGCTGTTGCCGGATACCGTGGGTACCGGCGGTGACTCCCATACCCGTTTCCCGATCGGCATCTCCTTCCCGGCGGGCTCCGGCCTGGTGGCGTTTGCCGCGGCGACCGGCGTGATGCCTCTCGACATGCCTGAGTCCGTGCTGGTGCGCTTTAAGGGCAAAATGCAGCCGGGCATCACCCTGCGCGATCTGGTTCACGCCATCCCGCTGTATGCTATCAAGCAGGGCCTGCTGACCGTCGAGAAGAAAGGTAAGAAAAACATCTTCTCTGGCCGCATCCTCGAAATCGAAGGTCTGCCGGATCTGAAAGTCGAGCAGGCGTTCGAGCTGACCGACGCCTCTGCCGAGCGTTCTGCTGCCGGTTGCACCATCAAGCTGAACAAAGAGCCGATCATTGAGTATCTGAACTCCAACATCGTCCTGCTGAAGTGGATGATTGCGGAAGGCTACGGCGATCGTCGCACTTTGGAACGCCGTATTCAGGGCATGGAAAAATGGCTGGCGGATCCGCAGTTGCTGGAAGCCGATGCTGACGCAGAGTACGCGGCGGTAATCGACATCGATCTGGCGGATATCAAAGAGCCGATCCTGTGTGCGCCAAACGATCCGGACGATGCGCGTCTGCTTTCCGACGTACAGGGCGAGAAGATCGATGAAGTGTTTATCGGTTCCTGTATGACCAACATCGGTCACTTCCGTGCGGCCGGTAAGCTGCTGGATGCGCACAAAGGCCAGTTGCCGACCCGTCTGTGGGTCGCGCCGCCAACCCGCATGGATGCCGCGCAGCTCACGGAAGAGGGCTATTACAGCGTCTTCGGTAAGAGCGGCGCGCGTATCGAAATTCCGGGCTGTTCGCTGTGCATGGGTAACCAGGCGCGCGTGGCTGACGGCGCGACGGTGGTCTCCACCTCTACCCGTAACTTCCCGAACCGTCTGGGGACCGGGGCGAACGTCTTCCTGGCTTCTGCGGAGCTGGCGGCGGTTGCGGCGCTGATCGGTAAACTGCCGACGCCGGAAGAGTATCAAACCTATGTGGCGCAGGTGGATAAAACCGCTGTCGATACTTACCGCTACCTGAACTTCGACCAGTTGTCTCAGTACACCGAGAAAGCTGACGGGGTGATCTTCCAGACGGCAGTGTAGTTTTGATGGTTTTCCCGTGCCGGACAGGCGTTACGCCGCCATCCGGTACGGGTTAATCTGACGGGCTGCGCTTATCAGGCCCACCGGCTGAGACAACCCATCGCAACGGCGGTGGGTTTTTTATTTTCATTCCTCCCGCCTCTCACGCTTTTTTTCTTCCTCTCTGCTGCGATAATTAGCTCAAGGGCTTTGCAGAGGAACACCTTATGGATTACGAATTTCTGCGCGATGTTACCGGTGGGGTAAAAGTGCGTATGTCGATGGGCCACGAAGTGGTCGGGCACTGGTTTAATGAAGAAGTGAAGGATAACCTGGCGTTGCTCGATGAAGTGGAACAGGCCGCACGCGCGGTAAAAGGCAGTGAACGTTCCTGGCAGCGGGCGGGTCATGAATACACGCTCTGGATGGACGGCGAGGAGGTGATGATCCGCGCGAACCAACTGGAGTTTACGGGCGATGAGATGGAAGAAGGCATGAACTACTACGATGAAGAGAGCCTGTCGCTGTGTGGCGTGGAAGATTTTCTACAGGTGGTGCGGGCTTATCGGGATTTTTTAGCGCAATCCTGAGTGAATTCAATCATCCACAAGGCCGGACGCCAGTGTCCGGCTTTTTTTTAGCCGTAATAGTCCTTATTGATTTTTATTAATCATTTTGAATCTGTGATCTGGCGCGTTTGTGCTTTAGATTTGATTAAATATAATCTTTGTGATTTTATTTAATCACAACATAACAACAGGCGGGAAGACCATGAACATCAAAAAGGCAATAGAACGCGTACCCGGCGGCATGATGGTTGTGCCACTGGTGATCGGCGCCATTATCAATACCTTTGCCCCACAGGCGCTGGAGATTGGCGGGTTCACCACCGCGCTGTTCAAAAACGGCGCGGCGCCGCTGATTGGCGCCTTCCTGCTCTGTATGGGGGCGGGGATTAGCGTGAAAGCCGCACCTCAGGCGCTGTTGCAGGGCGGTACGATAACCCTGACCAAACTGCTGGTCGCCATTGCGATTGGCCTGGGCATTGAGCATCTGTTTGGTGCGGAAGGGATCTTCGGCTTAAGCGGCGTGGCGATCATTGCGGCGATGAGTAACTCAAACGGCGGGCTTTACGCGGCGCTGGTGGGGGAGTTTGGCAACGAGCGTGATGTCGGCGCTATTTCCATTCTGTCTCTGAATGACGGGCCGTTCTTTACGATGATCGCGCTGGGCGCGGCGGGTATGGCGAACATACCGATCATGGCGCTGGTCGCGGTGCTGGTTCCGCTGGTGGTGGGGATGATCCTCGGTAACCTTGATCCCAACATGCGCGACTTCCTGACCAAAGGGGGGCCACTGTTGATCCCATTCTTCGCGTTTGCGCTGGGTGCGGGGATCAACCTTGAAATGCTGCTGCAGGGCGGTCTGGCAGGCATTCTGCTTGGCGTACTGACCACCTTCGTCGGCGGTTTCTTTAACATTCGCGCCGACCGTCTGGTGGGGGGAACCGGCATTGCCGGCGCGGCGGCCTCCAGCACCGCCGGGAACGCGGTGGCGACGCCACTGGCGATTGCCCAGGCAGACCCGTCGCTGGCGGAAGTAGCTGCCGCTGCCGCCCCGCTGATTGCCGCATCGGTGATCACAACCGCGATTCTGACGCCTGTCCTGACTTCGTGGGTCGCCAAAAAGCAGGCGCGTCAGGTCGCTGAGGAGAAAAAAGCATGAAGATGATCGTTATCGCCGACGACTTTACGGGCTCTAACGATACCGGCGTGCAGTTGGCGAAGAAAGGGGCGCGCACTGAGGTGATGCTGACGCCGGAGCAAAAGCCCTCGCGTCGTGCCGATGTGCTGGTTATCAACACCGAAAGCCGCGCGATACCCGCAGAGCAGGCGGCGAAAGCGGTAGCGCAGGCGTTAGCGCCCTGGTGCGAAGGTGAGACGCTCCCGCTGGTATACAAGAAAATTGATTCCACCTTTCGCGGCAACGTTGGCGCGGAAGTGACGGCGGCGATGCGAGCCGCCAACCGGACGCTGGCGGTGATCGCGGCGGCGATCCCCGCTGCCGGGCGCACCACCCGTGACGGATTATGCCTGGTCAACGGTACGCCGCTACTGGAAACCGAATTTGCCAGCGATCCGAAAACGCCGATTCTCTCCTCGCGCATTGCGGAGCTGATTGCGCTACAAAGCGATATCCCGGTACATGACGTGTCGCTCGATGACGTGCGACGCGGACAGGTCAGCGCGTTGCTGAGGGCTTTTGCCGCCGAGGGGGAATGTATGGTGGTGGTCGATGCGGTAGAAGATCGCGATCTGTCGCTGATTGCCCAGGCTATTTGTGAACAGGCTACGCTGCCGCTGCTGGTCGGCGCTGCCGGACTGGCGAACGCGCTACCGGTCAGAATGTTCATGCAGGAGAAGCAGGAACTTCCGGTGCTGGTGGTGGCGGGGTCGATGAGCGAAGCCACGCGGCGGCAGGTTGAAAAAGCGCTCTGCCAGGCGCGCGCCAGCGTGGTGGACATTGATGCCTCACGGCTGATTTCGGCGCAGGCCGAACAGGAAATCGCCGCGGTGGTGGAGCAGGCCTGCGCGCTGCTCGGCCGCCAGCAGCACACGATTCTCCGCACCAGCCGGAGCGCGGACGATCGGCAGATGATCGACGCGCTGTGTACTGAAGCAGGCGTGAGCCGCCAGCAGCTTGGTGAGATGCTCAGCCAACGCCTCGGGACCATTACGCTGCGCATTATCGAACAGGCGCGTATTGGCGGGCTGTTCCTGACCGGAGGAGATATCGCCACTGCGGTTGCCAGCGCGCTTGGCGCGGAAGGCTATCGCATCCAGAGCGAGGTCGCGCCCTGCATTCCCTGCGGGACGTTTGTGAACAGCGAAATCGACGACCTTCCGGTGATCACGAAAGCAGGCGGATTCGGTTCAGACAGCACCCTTTGTGATGCGCTTTATTTTATTGAGGAGATGTACAGTGGTAACTAAAACAATTGCGATTACGATGGGCGATCCGGCGGGTATCGGTCCGGAAATCATTGTCAAAGCGCTTTGTGAAGATGAACTTAACGGCGCGCCGCTGGTGGTGGTGGGATGCCTGCAAACCCTCAAACGTTTGCAGGCCAAAGGGCTGGCGGAAGGGGTGACTTTTCGCGCGATTGACGGTGTCACGCAGGCGCGATTTACGCCGGGCGTGATTCACGTCATCGACGAGCCGCTGGCGCAGCCGGAGGCGCTGGAGCCAGGTAAAGTGCAGGCCGAGGCGGGCGATCTGGCCTACCGTTGCGTAAAACGTGCGACAGAGCTGGCACTGAAAGGCGATGTACACGCCATCGCCACCGCGCCGCTGAATAAAGAAGCGCTGCATCTGGCGGGGCATCATTACCCGGGACATACCGAACTGTTGGCGACGCTGACCGAAAGCCGTGACTATGCGATGGTGCTTTACACCGACAAGCTGAAAGTGATTCACGTTTCGACCCATATTGCGTTACGCAAGTTTCTCGACACCCTCAACGGACAACGCGTGGAGACGGTCATCGGCATCGCGGATCGCTTCCTGAAGCGTGTTGGTTTCGCCCAACCGCGCATCGCCGTTGCCGGGGTCAATCCCCATGCAGGTGAAAACGGTCTGTTTGGCGATGAAGAAATTCGCATCGTGTCGCCAGCCATTGAAAACATGAAGGCGAAGGGAACAGACGTTTACGGCCCATGTCCGCCGGACACCGTGTTTTTACAGGCGTACGAAGGCCAATATGACATGGTGGTGGCGATGTACCACGATCAGGGGCATATTCCGCTCAAACTGCTCGGTTTCTATGATGGCGTGAACATCACCGCCGGTCTGCCGTTTATTCGTACCTCTGCCGATCACGGGACGGCGTTTGATATCGCCTGGACGGGAAAAGCAAAATCTGAGAGCATGGCCGTATCGATTAAACTGGCAATGCAACTGGCGTAATTTCCTGTTATGAAAGGACAACACCGTCTGGATAAGATTGTGGCGTATTTGAAAAATCATACGCTGGTGACCGTGGAACAGCTGGTAGATGCGGTAGAAGCATCGCCCGCGACGATCCGACGCGATCTGATCAAGCTGGATGAACAGGGCGTGATCAGCCGCAGCCACGGCGGTGTTGCTCTGCGGCGTTTTGAACCGGCGCAACCCACAACCAATGAAAAGCAATTACGATCGCCTGCTGAAAAGCGGGCGATCGCGCGTTTTGCCGCCTCAATGGTACAGGCGGGCGACGCAGTGGTGTTGGACGCCGGCACCACCATGCTGGAGTTGGCAAAATGCCTGACTCATCTGCCGCTCAGGGTGATCACCGTCGATCTGCATATCGCCCTGTTTTTGTCCGAGTTTCGCCAGATTGAAGTCACCATTGTGGGTGGCCGCATTGATGACAGCAGTCAGTCCTGCATCGGCGAGTTTGGTCGCAAAATGTTGCGTAGCGTCTATCCCGATATCGCCTTCATGAGCTGTAACACCTGGAGTATGGAAAAGGGCGTCACGACGCCGACGGAAGACAAAGCAGGGCTGAAGCAGGAGATTATCGCTAACGCCCAACGCAAGGTTCTGCTGGCCGACAGCAGCAAATATGGCGCGCATTCGCTGTTCAACGTAGCGCCGCTGAGCCGTTTTACCGATGTGGTGACCGATGTGAATCTGCCCTTCCCTGTCCAGGCTGAACTGAAAGCCCACTCCGTGGCTCTTACGCTGGTACAGCCTGAATTTTAAAGGGAGCGATCACCGCTCTCAGGGCGGGCGACACGTTGCGACGCGGATAATACAAAAACGCCCCTTCCAGGCCCAAACGGTGGTTCTGTAGCGTCCGGATAAGCCTGCCGTGGGCTAAATCTTCTCGAACTTACTCCTCGGGGACATAGGCCAGACCGGGGCCTAATCTTGCCGCCTGCGCTTCCATATCACTGTCAGATAGCGCCCATCGTCCCTGGCGGGGCCGACCACGGCCATGTCCATATTGGGTGAAACACTTCGGGCGAAACGCAGAACCGATTTGCCGGATGACGCCATCCGGCACGTTGGTAAACGTTACACCGCCGGGATATTGCGCCCGTAGTAAATCTCACGCATCTCTTTCCAGAGCGCTGCGGTAATGTCTTTGCGCTCGGCTTCGGTCAGATCTTCCGGTCGGGTATGGAACATATAGTGCTTAAGATCGAACTCTTTAAGCAGCATTTTGGTATGGAAAATATTTTCCTGGTACACATTGACGTCCACCATGTCATACAGCGACTTCATGTCTTCAGACATAAAGTTCTGAATGGAGTTGATCTCATGGTCGATGAAGTGCTTCATGCCGTTAATGTCGCGGGTAAAGCCGCGAACGCGGTAGTCGATGGTCACGATATCGGACTCAAGCTGGTGGATCAGGTAATTTAGCGCTTTAAGCGGGGAAATCACGCCGCAGGTTGACACTTCGATATCCGCGCGGAAGGTGCACAAACCGCCTTCCGGATGGCTTTCCGGGTAGGTATGCACGCAGATGTGACTTTTATCGAGATGGGCGACCACTGCTTCCGGTAGGGGACCTGGATGCTCGGTGTTATCGATAAGCCGCGGATCGACGGGTTCTTCGCTCACCAGAATGGTGACGCTGGCGCCCTGCGGTTCGTAGTCCTGACGGGCGATGTTCAGAATATTGGCGCCAATGATGGAGCAGGTTTCTGACAGGATTTCGGTCAGACGATTGGCGTTATACAGTTCATCGATATAGGCGATGTAGCCGTCGCGCTCTTCGGCGGTTTTGGCGTAGCAGATATCATAAATACAAAAACTCAGACTTTTGGTCAGGTTGTTAAAGCCATGCAGTTTCAGTTTTTTCAATTTCTTATCTTCTCCTTAGGACGACGAGGCGGTCAGTGCGTCTAGCAGATACTGGGGTAAGGCAAAGGCTGCTGTATGGATAGCCGGGTTGTAATAGCGGCACTTCAGACCTGAGCTGTGGAAACGCGCCTGGATGATTTCGGTCGACAGGCTACGTAGCGCGTCGTTATCGGACGCCCAGGCGAAGGTCATGATGCCGCCATAATAGGTGGGAATGGCTGCCTGATAAAACCCGACGTCGGCGAAGTAATGGCTGAGCTTGCGGTGGCTGTCGACAGCTTCGTCCTGTTGCAGGAAACATACGCCGTTCTGGGCGACAAAGATCCCGCCGGGGGTCAGGCAGCGTTTGCAGCCTTCGTAGAACGCCGAGGTGAACAGGCTCTCGCCGGGGCCGATCGGATCGGTGCAATCGGAGATGATCACATCAAAGGTTTGCTGCGTCTGGTTGACGAAATTAACGCCGTCGTCGATCACCAGGGTAAAACGCGGATCGTCATAGCTGCCAGCGTTGTGCGCAGGCAGATACTGTCGGCAGAAAGAGACCACGCCCGCATCGATCTCCACCATGGTGATGGTTTCAACGTTTTTGTGGCGGGTGACTTCACGCAGCATCGCACCGTCGCCGCCGCCAATAATCAGCACGTGCTTCGCGTGGCCGTGGGCCAGTAGCGGAACGTGTGTCATCATTTCATGATAAATGAACTCATCGCGCTCGGTAGTTTGCACCACCCCATCCAGCGCCATGACGCGGCCAAAGGCGGCGTTTTCGAAGATGATCAGATCCTGATGTTCGGTCTTCTCGTGATAAAGCACGTTATCGACGGCAAAGTACTGTCCAAACTGGTCGTGTAGCGTTTCATGCCACTGCTGTTTGTCGGCCAAAGGTTGATACCTCCATTGTTAACACCCGTTAAAAAGGGCGCAACATAATAGCTAACTATGACCGCGGATGCACGGTCATGATGTCAACAACAGGGTAGCATGATTTTATTTGACGTAGGCGAGCAGGCTCAGCGAGTCGCGCGCCAGCGCTTTGCATTTTTTAGCGACGGGAATACCGATACCGCTCAGATCGCGATAGCTGTCTTCGCCGAGCGATTTCATATCGAAGGAGTCGTAATTACTGAGGTCCCACTGGTTTTGCTGAGCAAAAAAGACCAGCGCGCGCCGAATTTGCCCGTTGGGTAAATTTTGGTAGCCGCAGTCATTTTTCAGAAAAACAAAAACGGCTGTTAAATCGGCCATATCTTCGGCTTCAGATTCACTGAGCGCATAACTGTTCGCGCAAACAGCCATCAGACTGCTGAACAGCACGGTTCTGAAAAACGTCTTCATTGCTTCTACCACGGCATCACGGAAACTAAACGTTAGCACACTGTTGGCAAGGCGACGACTTTTATTATTGTTCAGCGTGATGTCATAAACTTGACCTTCCCGTAAGGGGAGGGTCTATGCTCAAGGATTGGGCTGTTTTCGCCTGCTGCAAAATAAGGAAGTGATTATGCAACGTCGTGATTTCTTAAAATATTCTGTGGCGCTTGGGGTGGCGTCGGCTTTGCCGCTGTGGAGCCGCGCTGTTTTTGCCGCTGAGCGCCCTGCGCTTCCCATTCCGAATCTTCTGACTCCCGATGCCCGTCATCGTCTCTCGTTGACGATTCAGGCAGGGCAGTCAACGTTTGCCGGGAAGACGGCGACGACCTGGGGTTATAACGGCAACGTGCTTGGTCCGGCCCTGAAATTACAGCGCGGTAAAACGGTGACGGTGGATATTCATAACCAACTGGCGGAAGAGACCACGGTGCACTGGCATGGGCTGGAAGTGCCCGGCGACGTGGATGGCGGCCCGCAGGGCATTATTCCCGCCGGGGGAAAACGCACCGTGACCTTTACGCCCGAACAGCGCGCGGCGACCTGCTGGTTTCATCCCCATCAGCATGGCAAAACCGGGCGTCAGGTGGCGATGGGGCTGGCCGGTCTGGTGATGATTGAAGACGACGAGATCCACACACTGCTGTTGCCGAAACAGTGGGGCATTGACGATGTGCCGGTCATTGTTCAGGACAAGCGCTTTACCGACGCCGGGCAGATAGACTATCAACTGGACGTCATGACTGCCGCCGTCGGATGGTTTGGCGATACGCTGCTGACCAATGGGGCGCTTTACCCACAACATGCTGCGCCGCGCGGCTGGCTGCGTCTGCGTCTGCTCAACGGTTGTAACGCCCGTTCGCTTAATTTTGCGACCAGCGATAAGCGTCCATTCTATGTCATTGCCAGCGATGGCGGCCTGTTGCCTGAACCGGTAAAAGTGGCTGAACTGCCGATGTTGATGGGCGAACGCTTTGAGGTGCTGGTGGACGTGAGCGACGGTAAGCCGTTCGACCTTGTGACCCTGCCCGTCAGCCAGATGGGGATGGCGGTCGCGCCGTTTGATAAGCCGCACCCGGTGATGCGCATTCAGCCAGTGGCGGTAAACGCCTCCGGGACGCTGCCGGACACGCTCGCGACATTGCCAGCCCTGCCGTCGCTTGACGGGTTGACCGTACGTAAATTGCAGCTATCTATGGACCCGATGCTTGACATGATGGGCATGCAATTGCTGATGAAAAAGTATGGTCCGCAGGCGATGTCGGGTATGAATCATGGCCAGATGCAGGGGCATAAGGGCCATATGCAGCACGGCGGTATGGAGAAGATGAACCACGGCGGGCATGTTGACTTCCACAATGCCAATATGATCAACGGCGTCGCCTTTGACATGAACAAACCGATGTTTGCCGCCAGCAAAGGACAACATGAGCGTTGGGTGATTTCTGGCGTTGGCGACATGATGCTGCATCCGTTCCATATTCACGGTACGCAGTTCCGTATTCTGTCAGAAAATGGACAGCCGCCAGTGGCGCATCGCCGCGGATGGAAGGACACGGTTCGGGTTGAAGGCGGGGTGAGTGAAGTGTTAGTGAAGTTCGATCACGACGCGCCAAAAGAACATGCTTATATGGCGCATTGTCATCTGCTGGAACATGAAGATACGGGGATGATGTTAGGATTTACCGTATAAAAATGCCGGGGGCGGCTGTGATTGCGCCCCCGGCGGTATGCCCGGCCTTACCCGGGCATAAGCGTTACTTCTCGCCGTCCGGTAGGGCATACGCGACAATATAGTCGCCCATCTTCGTACCAAACGAACCGTGACCCCCGGCGGAAATCACCACGTATTGCTTACCGTTGACCTCATAGGTCATCGGCGTCGCCTGGCCCCCTGCGGGCAGACGACCCTGCCACAGTTTTTCCCCGTTGCTCATGTTATAAGCACGCAGGTAGTTATCGGCAGTGGCGGCAATAAACAGCACGTTACCGGCGGTTGAGATGGGGCCGCCGAGCATCGGCATTCCCATATTAAAGGGAACCGGAACCGGCATCGGGAACGGCATACTGTCCTGCGGCGTACCAATGCGTTTCTTCCAGACGATTTCGTTGGTTTTCAGATCCAGCGCTGAGATATACCCCCAGGCCGGTTGCTTACACGGCAGACCAAACGGTGACAGGAACGGATTCAGCGTCACGCCATAGGGCACACCGTACTGCGGCTGAATACCCGACTCGGTGCCGGTGCCTTTGGCGTCTTTCGGCTGCTCCATCGGGTTACCCGGACCACGCGGGATCAGCTTCGAAACGAACGGCAGCGCCATCGGGTTGGCAATCGCCACCTGACGGTTGGGATCGACGGAGATACCGCCCCATTCGAACATCCCGAGGTTACCCGGGAACACCAGCGTACCCTGCTCAGATGGCGGGGTGAAGATACCTTCATAGCGCAACTGGTGGAACATCACGCGGCACACCAACTGGTCGAACATGGTGGCGCCCCACATATCCGCACCGGTCAAATCTTTCGTCGGACGGAAGCTCAGCTCGGAGAACGGCTGGGTTTTGGTGACGTAGTCGCCTTTTGCGGCGCCCTGCGGTACCGGGGTTTCCGGCGCCGGGACGACCAGCTTGCCGTTACGACGGTCAAGGACAAAAATGTTGCCGGTTTTCGCCGGGGCGTAGACAACAGGCACGGTCTGGCCGTTGACGGTAATATCCGCCAGCGTCGGTTGAGCGGGCAGGTCCATATCCCACAGATCGTGGTGAACGGTCTGATAGCTCCACGCGAGCTTACCGGTAGTGGCATTCAGCGCCAGAACGGAGCTGGCGTAGCGTTCCTGCTCCGGCGTACGGTGGCCGCCCCAGATATCCGGCGTGGAGACGCCCATCGGCAGATAAACCAGGTCCAGCTTCGCATCATAGGCCGCAGGCGCCCACGAGTTCGGTGAGTTAAAGGTGAAGGTGTGCTCATCCGAAGGAATGGCATTTGGATCTTTCGCACCTGGATCGAACGCCCACAGCAGTTTACCGTTGTTAACGTCGAAACCGCGGATCACTCCGGACGTTTCGCGGGTGGAGAAGTTATCGGTGACCGACCCGGCAATCACAATCGTTTTATCGGTAATGATTGGCGGCGAGGTCGGTTCGTACAGACCCGGCGTTTGATCCGGCATATTGGTTTGCAGGTTCAGCACGCCTTTGTTGGCAAAGGTTTCGCACAGCTTGCCGTTTTCCGCGTTCAGCGCAATCAGACGTCCATCGTTTACCGGCAGGATGATGCGGCGCGGACAGTCGGCAATCACTTCCGGAGAGGCTGTGTCGGCCTTCGCTTCATGGTAGGAGACGCCGCGGCAGGTGACGTGCTGGAAAGACTCGTTCGGTTTCAGTTCCGGGTCGTAATGCCATTTCTCTTTCCCCGTCGCCGCATCCAGCGCGAACAGTCGCTGGTGGGCGGTGCACAGATACAGCGTGTCACCCACTTTGATAGGCGTGACTTCGTTAGTCAGTTCGCCCGGATCGTCCGGCTGCTTCAGGTCGCCGGTACGAAACACCCACGCTTCCTTCAGCTTGTGAACGTTATCGGCGTTAATCTGCTTCAGCGGTGAATAGCGCTGGCCTTCCTGGTTGCGCCCGTAGGCAGGCCAGTCACCGTCAGCCACCGGCGAGATAGGTTCGGCTGGCGTCGACTCGGCGCTGAGCGTGCCGTCAATTTCCTGCGGATCGTTGAAACCCGCCCAGGTCAGGATCCCGCCGCTGATCAGCAGGGCGACCAGCAGGGCGGCGACCGCGCCGCCGGAAGGAATTATCAGGCGACGCCAGACAAAAGGTAAAATCAGCCAGATGCCGAAGAAGACAAGAATGTCGCTGCGCGGCGTCAGCGCCCAGAAGTCGAAGCCGACTTCCCATACGCCCCAGATCAGAGTGGCGAGCAGCAGAGAGGCATACAGCCACAGCGCGGAGCGCTTGCTGCGCCAGAGCAGCCAGGCGACGCCCAGCATCGCCAGACCGGCGATCGGGTAGTACCAGGAGCCGCCGATAGCGACCAGCCAGCCGCCGCCGATCAGTAAATACAGCCCGCAGAGCGCGGCAAAGAGGGCCGTTAGCGTCACGAGAAGCCGTGGCGAACGTGCATTGTTTTCAGCCATAAAAAGACACCATCTCAATTTGTTAAATTTTTAATAGCAATTAATTATAGGATTTAACATGTGTGATCGTCATCACAAAATGAGCTTTATCAACAGATGCCGCGAATAAATACTTTTACTGGTATACTGCGTGCCTTGCATTTCGATGCCGGTTCATCTGGAGCAGGCATTGAGTGATTTGTTTTTAAATCATATGGTTAGAGATATGAAACATACTGTAGAAGTCATGATCCCTGAAGCGGAGATCAAAGCGCGTATTGCCGAACTGGGTCGTCAGATTACTGAACGTTATAAAGACAGCGGCAGTGAAATGGTGCTGGTGGGTCTGCTGCGGGGGTCATTCATGTTTATGGCGGACCTGTGCCGTGAAGTGCAGGTATCTCATGAAGTCGATTTTATGACCGCCTCCAGCTACGGTAGCGGCATGTCTACTACCCGAGACGTGAAAATCCTCAAAGACCTGGACGAAGATATTCGCGGCAAAGACGTGCTGATTGTGGAAGATATTATTGATTCCGGGAATACGCTGTCGAAAGTGCGTGAGATCCTGGGGCTGCGCGAACCGAAATCGCTGGCGATCTGCACTCTGCTGGATAAACCCTCCCGTCGTGAAGTGAACGTGCCGGTGGAATTTATCGGTTTTTCGATTCCGGATGAGTTCGTGGTGGGCTACGGCATTGATTACGCGCAGCGTTATCGCCATCTGCCATATGTCGGTAAAGTGGTTCTGCTGGACGAGTAAGCGAAGACATGCCGGATGGCGTTGCCGCCCGGCATGGTCAATTAGCGGTGATTGATGTGTTTCTTACTGAGGTTAGACACGCCCTGACGATACCGCTGTTCCAGCGACTCGCGGTTGGTGGCCGTCACTTCCAGATCGCGCAGCAACCCGTCGTGAATACCGTACGCCCAGCCGTGAATCGTTACTTTCTGACCGCGCTTCCACGCCGACTGCATGATGGTGGAATGGCCCAGGTTGTACACCTGTTCCATTACGTTCAGCTCACACAAGGTGTCCATCCGACGCTCCTGCGGCATTTCACCGAGCAATGAGCTATGTTTGAACCAGATATCGCGGATGTGCAGCAGCCAGTTGTTGATTAAACCCAGTTCCGGGTTTTCAACCGCCGCCTGCACGCCGCCACATCCGTAGTGGCCGCAGATAATAATGTGTTCAACTTCCAGCACATCGACGGCATACTGCACCACAGAGAGGCAGTTGAGATCGGTGTGGATGACCAGGTTGGCCACATTACGGTGAACAAATAATTCGCCCGGCTCGAGTCCGGTTAAACGTTCTGCGGGAACGCGACTGTCGGAACATCCAATCCATAGAAAGCGCGGTTTCTGCGCTTGCGCCAGTTTCTCAAAAAATCCGGGATCCTCTTCCACCAGCATTTTTGACCATAGTGCATTGTTGCTGATGAGTGTATCTATGTCTTTCATGGAGGTTAACGACCTGTAACCAAATAAGTGCGTTGGGCTAATATAGGGCAACTCCGCGATTATTTAAACCACATATAAAGTGTAAGAACGTAAGGTAAGTAAAAATTTATGACCATTGCACTGGAACTTCAACAACTTAAAAAAACGTATCCGGGGGGCGTTCAGGCGCTGCGCGGTATCGATTTGCAGGTCGAAGCGGGTGATTTTTATGCGCTTCTGGGACCAAACGGGGCAGGAAAGTCGACCACCATCGGCATCATCAGTTCGCTTGTTAACAAAACGTCCGGGCGCGTTAGCGTGTTTGGCTACGATCTTGAAAAAGATATTGTCAACGCCAAACGCCAGCTGGGACTGGTGCCGCAGGAGTTTAACTTCAACCCTTTTGAGACGGTGCAGCAAATTGTCGTGAATCAGGCGGGGTACTACGGCGTCGAACGTAAAGAAGCGGTCGAGCGCAGCGAAAAGTATCTGAAACAGCTCGATTTATGGGAGAAGCGTAACGAACGCGCGCGGATGTTATCCGGCGGGATGAAGCGTCGCCTGATGATCGCCCGCGCCCTGATGCATGAGCCGAAACTGTTGATTCTTGATGAGCCAACCGCCGGGGTGGATATTGAGCTTCGCCGCTCAATGTGGGGTTTTTTGAAGGATTTAAACGACAAAGGCACCACGATCATTCTCACCACCCACTATCTGGAAGAAGCGGAAATGCTGTGCCGCAACATCGGTATTATTCAGCATGGCGAGCTGGTGGAAAACACCTCAATGAAGACTCTGTTGTCGAAGTTGAAATCCGAAACCTTCATTCTCGACCTGGCGCCGAAAAGCCCGCTGCCAAAGCTGAACGGCTATCAGTACCGGCTGGTGGATACCTCCACGCTGGAAGTGGAAGTCCTGCGCGAACAGGGGATCAACAGCGTGTTCAGCCAGCTCAGCGAGCAGGGCATTCAGGTATTGAGCATGCGTAACAAAGCGAACCGCCTTGAGGAGCTGTTTGTGTCACTGGTTCATGAAAAACAAGGAGATCGCGCATGATGCAGCTTTACTGGGTCGCGCTGAAAAGTATCTGGGCGAAAGAAATTCATCGCTTCATGCGCATCTGGGTGCAGACGCTGGTGCCGCCCGTTATCACCATGACGCTGTATTTTATTATTTTTGGTAACCTGATCGGTTCGCGAATCGGCGAAATGCATGGCTTCAGCTACATGCAGTTTATCGTGCCGGGCCTGATCATGATGGCGGTCATTACCAACGCCTACGCGAACGTTGCCTCTTCGTTCTTCAGCGCCAAGTTTCAGCGCAACATCGAAGAACTGCTAGTGGCGCCGGTGCCTACCCATGTCATCATCGCCGGGTTTGTCGGCGGCGGCGTGGCGCGTGGTTTATGCGTGGGTATTCTGGTGACGGCGATTTCGCTGTTCTTCGTGCCATTTCAGGTGCATTCGTGGGTGTTTGTCGCGCTGACGCTGGTGCTGACCGCAGTACTGTTTTCGCTGGCGGGTCTGCTTAACGCCGTGTTTGCAAAAACCTTCGACGATATCAGCCTGATCCCAACCTTCGTGCTGACGCCGCTGACCTATCTGGGCGGGGTGTTCTACTCCCTGACGCTGCTGCCGCCGTTCTGGCAGGGGCTGTCGCATCTGAACCCTATCGTCTACATGATCAGCGGCTTCCGCTACGGTTTCCTCGGCATTCACGATGTGCCGCTGGTGACCACGTTCGGTGTGCTGGTGGTGTTTATCGTCGCGTTTTATCTGCTTTGCTGGACGCTGATCCAGCGCGGTCGCGGCCTGCGTAGCTAATGGCCTCATTCCCCTCTCCGTTCGGGGAGGGGATAACATTTGACCGCTGTCATCATTCTCTATTTATCACCCTGATAAACTACTTGCCTGCTAAGGAGGCAAACAATGTTAGGCTGGGTGATTACCTGTCATGACGATAAAGCAGAGGAACTGCTGGAGCGTCTGGAAACGAAATATGGCCCACTGGCGCAATGCCGGGCGGTGAATTTCTGGCGCGGTCTGAGCGCCAACATGCTGAGCAGGATGTTGTGCGATGCGCTGCACGAAACGGATACCGGCGACGGCGTCATCTTTTTAACCGATACGTCTGGTGCTGCGCCGTATCGGGTGGCGTCACTGATGAGCCACAAACATCCCCGTTGTGAAGTCATTTCTGGCATCCATTTTCCCTTGCTGGAGCAGATGCTCCCCTTCCGCGCAACGATGAGCAGCGAGGCGTTTCGCCATCATATTGTGTCGCGTGGCGCGCCGGAGGTAACCAGTCTCTGGCATCAGCAGCAAAAGAATCCACCGTTTGTGCTGTTGCACGATCTGTATGACTGCTAGCGCCTGACGGGACAGGCGCTGGGTCATTTTGATCACTGAGATGAATTGATACAATCCTCGCGTTGTCTCTTTCCCGGTTCGTGTCATGAAAAAATACCTTCTCTTTCTGCTGCTGTGTGTCTCTACAGTCGTCAGCGCGGCGTTGCCTGCCCGTTATATGCAAACCACCGAAGATGCGGCGATCTGGGCGCAGATTGGCGACAAAATGATAACGGTGGGGAACATTCGCGCCGGGCAAATCCTTGCGGTCATCCCCGTGGCGGCTGACTATTATGAATTTTCATTTGGCTTCGGAACCGGCTTTATCGATAAAGGGCACCTGGCGCCGGTACAGGGCAAGCAGCGGGTTGAAGACAGCTTAGGCGATCTCAATAAGCCACTCAGTAACCAAAACCTGGTGACCTGGAAAGCGACGCCCGTTTACAACGCCCCGAATGTGGGCAGCGCGCCGTTTGGCGTGCTGGCGGAAAACGTACGTTATCCCGTCATCAGTAAGCTGAAGGATCGGCTTAACCAGACCTGGTATCAAATCCGCATTGGCGAGCGGCTGGCCTGGATAAGCGCGCTGGATGCCCAGGAGGACAAGGGGCTGCCGGTGCTCACTTACCACCACATTCTGCGTGATGAAGAAAACACCCGCTTTCGTCATACTTCGACAACCACCAGCGTGCGGGCATTCAGTAACCAGATGACCTGGCTGCGGGACCAGGGTTACGCCACGCTGACGATGGCGCAGCTTGAAGGGTATGTGCGCAATAAAATGAACCTGCCCGGGAAGGCGGTGGTCATTACCTTTGATGACGGTCTCAAGTCCGTCAGCCGCTATGCGTATCCGGTGTTGAAGCAGTACGGCATGAAGGCCACCGCGTTCATTATCACCTCGCGCATAAAAGGTCGACCGCAGAAGTGGGATCCACGTTCGCTACAGTTTATGAGTGTTTCCGAGCTTAACCACATCCGTGATGTTTTTGACCTTCAGTCGCATACCCACTTTTTGCATCGGGTTGATGGCTATCGTCATCCCATTCTGTTAAGCCGCAGCCACCATAATATTCTGTTTGATTTCAAACGGTCACGCCGGGCGCTGGCGCAGTTTACGCCGCAGGTGCGTTACCTTTCGTATCCGTTTGGCGGTTATAACGCGACGGCGGTTAAGGCCGCGAAAGACGCCGGATTTCATCTGGCGGTGACGACGGTAAAAGGGAAGGTTAAGCCGGGAGATAATCCGTTATTGCTGAAGCGCCTGTACATCCTGAGAACGGACTCGCTGGAGACGATGTCGCGGCTGATCAGCAATCAGCCGCAGGGGTAGATATCAGGCAACCTGAACCGGAATGGCTTTTGCGGTGCGTTTCATTTCATTGTCGCCTTCAAAGTAGGCGACATTTGGCCGCCAGCGGCGCGCTTCTTCGTCGGACATGGTGACGAAGCTGGCGATGATCACAATATCCCCCACGCTGGCGCAATGCGCCGCCGCGCCGTTGACGGAGATAATGCGCGAACCGCGCTCGGCGGCAATTGCATAGGTGGAAAAGCGTTTGCCATTCGATACATTCCAGATATCGATAGCTTCATTTTCGAGGATCCCGGCGGCATCAAGGAAATCCTGATCGATGGCGCAGGAACCTTCATAGTGCAGGTCCGCCTGAGTCACTTTCACGCGGTGGAGTTTGCCCTGCAGCATAGTGCGAATCATAACGTCTACCTTAAAATATTCGTCATCATTCAGGCTGTCCCTGTACAGGACGCCTGAGAAGATTGATGAGTATGTACTGTCGTTAACCCGGCAGGGCGCGCCCTGCCTTGAGAATTTTCTCAGGCAGTATTGCCCGATTTTTAACCCCTGTCTACTGGGTTAATGTTACCGTCTGGTTGTCAATCAGGCGCGCCTGTCCCAGCCACGCGGCCACCAGAATGACCGCCCGCTGGCTGGTTTCCGTCAGCGCAAGCAGGGTGTCGGCGTCGCGGATCTGAATATCATCGGCGCGGAAGCCTTTCTCATTCAGGGCTTTTTCCGCAAGGGCGATCATTTCATCCAGTTCGCGCTCGCCGGCCTGCAGTTTTTCACCAATCTCACACATGACCTTGTATAAACCCGGGGCGATTTTGCGCTGCTCCGCGGTCAAATAACCATTGCGTGAACTGAGGGCTAAACCGTCTTTGGCGCGAATAATCGGTACGCCGACGATTTCAATGTCGTAGCCCATATCGGCCACCATTTTGCGGATCAGCGCCAGTTGCTGAAAATCTTTTTCACCGAAACAGGCGATATCCGGCTGAACGAGGTTAAACAGCTTGCTGACGATGGTGGAAACGCCGCGGAAATGGCCCGGGCGGCTGGCGCCCTCCAGCATGGTGGAAAGACCTGGAACATCAACATACGTCTGGCCTTCGGTGCCCTGCGGGTAGATTTGATCGGCTGCCGGCGCGAAAACAAAATCGACTTTACGTTTGTTCAGCTTCTCATAGTCCTCCTGCAGCGTGCGCGGATAACGCACCAGATCGTCCGGGCGGTCGAACTGCATCGGATTAACGAAGATGCTGACCACCACGATATCGGCGCGGGCTTTCGCTTCATCAACCAGCTTCATATGACCGTCGTGCAGGTTGCCCATGGTTGGAACCAGCGCAATGCGTTTTCCTTCCTGGCGGGCTCTGCGGATATGCTGGCGCAGCAGCGGCAGGGTTTCAATTATCAACACAACAAAACTCCTTAATGGAAACTGTGTTCTTCGCCCGGATAGACGCCGGACTCCACCTCGGCAATATACTGCCGCACCGCGGCGCGCATGTCGCCTGCTTCGGTAAGGAAATTTTTGGCAAATTTCGGAATATGACCGCCGGTGATGCCGAAAGCGTCATGCATCACCAGAATCTGACCGTCAGTCACGTTGCCCGCGCCAATGCCGATCACCGGAATGGTGAGCGCGTCAGTGATGCGTTTTGCCAGTTCAACCGGCACGCATTCGAGCACCAACAACTGTGCGCCCGCGGCTTCCAGCGCCAGCGCGTCATCAAGCAGCGCTTGCCCGGCGTCACCACGCCCCTGAACCTTGTAACCGCCGAAAATATTGACCGATTGCGGCGTCAGCCCCAGGTGACCGCAGACCGGAACGGCACGCTCGGTGAGCATTTTTACGGTATCCGCCAGCCATGCGCCGCCTTCAATCTTGACCATGTTCGCCCCGGCGCGCATCACCGCCGCCGCGTTTTCAAAGGCCTGCTCCGGCGTCGCGTACGCCATAAACGGCAGGTCAGAAAGCAGCAGGCAGTTCGGTGCGCCGCGACGTACCGCGCACGTGTGATAGGCGATATCCGCAACGGTAACAGGAAGGGTGGAGTCATGGCCCTGAACGGTCATCCCCAGCGAGTCGCCCACCAGCATCACGTTGATGCCTTCGTCGGCAAATAACTTAGCGAAGCTGTAGTCGTAAGCCGTAATAGTGGCGAAGCGTTTTTTCTCCTGTTTGCACTTTTGCAACAGTGAGATAGTGGTTGGTTTCATAACATTTCCTGATGGTGAACGTCATATTTATCGGCATTCTAACAGTCACATTCAGGGGGGCAATTGTTTTAAGCAATCGATTGGCGTGAAAGCAGTAAACGCTAAAGGGGAGGGGGATTTACCCGCGGTCGGGTTTTTCTTCGCCGAGTTCGGCGAGGCGTTGTTGTAACGATTTTCCATCCGGAAACCGCAGATCGGGCGCAATCTCAAACAGCGGCCAAAGCATAAAGCCGCGGTTGTGCATATCGTAATGGGGAACAGTCAGGCGCTCGGTCTGAATGACACGATCGCCAAACAGCATAATGTCGAGATCCAACGTGCGCGGACCCCAGCGCTCGGCTTTGCGTACGCGCCCCTGCTGCAGTTCAATCCGTTGGGTATGATCGAGCAGAGTCTCCGGCGCAAGGTCGGTGTCCAGCGCGACCGCCGCGTTCAGGTAATCCGGCTGATCCTGGGGACCTAAGGGCGCAGTGCGGTAAAAAGAGGAGACGGCGACAATCCGGCTCTGCGGAATGTCGCCAATCGATTTTATGGCAGCATTAACCTGTTCCAGGGGGGAGGCCAGGTTGCTGCCAAGCGCGATATAAGCGAGGGTCACGCGGTACCCTCGCGACGCGGGGCGCGTTTGCGCGGGCGACGATTGCGGCGGCGTGGCATCGGGTCTTCATCCAGTTCGCTGAGCATGCCCTTCTGCTCTGGCGGCGCAGAGACCTGGAATTCGCCCCACCATTGTGCCAGGCGTTGCAGCTCGGCGCTTTTTTCCGCTTCGGCGCGCAGCGCCAGCAGATCGTAAGCCGCGCGGAATTTCGGATGTTCCATGAGCTTCCACGCGCGTTTTCCCTGACGGCGGGACATCCGTAGCTGAAGCTGCCAGATATCACGGGTCAGCGAGGTCAGGCGTTTTGGAATCGCCAGCGAACGGCAGGCCTCATCCAGCACGTCATTCATTGCCAGAGCGAATGCGTCGTAGTAGGCCAGGCCGCTTTCCTGGGCGATTTTCTGCGCCATCTCCAGTAACGGGTACCAGAACATGGCGGCAAACAGGAACGCCGGGTTCACCCGCATGTCGTTGTGAATACGGTTATCGGTGTTCTTCAGCACCTGGGCGATGATGCGCTCCATTGGGCTGTCGCCGTTTTCGGTGAAATAGCGGGTAATGGTCGGGAACAGCGGCTGGAACAGGCTGTATTCGCGCAGCTTAAGATAGGTCTCGTAGCCGTAGCCTGCCTGGAGCAGCTTCAGCGACTCTTCAAACAGACGGGCTGGCGGAATGTCGTTCAGCAGCGTCGCCAGACGCGGGATCGGCTCTGCGGTTTCCGGGCTGATGCGCATGTCCAGCTTGGCGGCGAAACGCACCGCGCGCAGCATCCGCACCGGATCTTCACGGTAGCGGGTTTCCGGATTGCCGATCAGACGGATGACGCCGTCCTGTAAATCCTTCATACCGCCCACGTAATCACGGACAGTAAAGTCAGCGACGCTGTAATACAGGCTGTTAATGGTAAAGTCGCGGCGCTGGGCGTCCTCTTCAATGGAGCCGAAAATATTGTCACGCAGCAGCATACCGTTTTGCCCACGTTGGGAGGTCGTGCGATCGCTCTCGCTGCCTTCGTGGTGACCGCGGAAGGTGGCGACTTCAATAATTTCCGGACCAAACATCACGTGCGCCAGACGGAATCGGCGACCGACCAGGCGACAGTTGCGGAACAGTTTGCGTACCTGATCCGGCGTCGCGTTGGTGGTCACGTCGAAATCTTTGGGTTTTTTGCCCAGCAACAGGTCGCGGACGCCGCCGCCAACCAGCCAGGCTTCATATCCCGCTTTGTTGAGCCTGTACATTACCTTCAGGGCATTTTCACTGATATCTTTGCGGGAAATAGCGTGCTGCTCGCGTGGGATGACCGTCATATGTGGACGGGCGACGGCAGTGTCTGCCTCGCTCTCCTCGCGGCTTAGCACCTTGCGGCAAAAATTAGCGACTCGGGTAAAAATAGTGCACCTCGGTAGTGTCAATCATCAATCAAATCAATTTACCCGCGGGCTTTCGGATTATGAAAATGCGAAAGACAACGAGCAAAAATAGCGGCTAATCATAGCTCAGCACGACGCGTTTGAGAATGGCGGATTTACAGATGCCGATTCCGGCACGTCTGCCAGGCGCCAGTTCTCTGTGGCGAACTGAAGAATCGCCTCCACTGGCATGGCCTGCCAGTCTGGCGCAATACGCTGTCCGAGGAAGCGCAGCGCGTCAATGAGGACAGGACGCGGGTCGCCCTGCGGCAAAGCAGGCGCATGATTTTGTTTAGACAGTTTTGCGCCCTGCGCATTCAGCGCCAGCGGCAAATGAATATAGTCGGGCACTGTCCAGCCGAACAACTGGTAGAGCGAAATTTGTCGAACCGTTGGTTCGATGAGATCGGCGCCGCGCACGATTTCCGTGACGCCCTGGAAATGGTCGTCCACTACCACCGCCAGGTTATAGGCAAACAACCCATCCCGGCGATGAATAATAAAATCTTCCTGCGCCAGCCGTTCGTCGGCCTGAATATCACCGCGCAGGCGATCGTGAAAGCGGGTGACCGGATGACGTTGCCTGATGCGTACCGCTGCCTGATCCGGCCCGTTATGCTTGTCGCGGCAGTGGCCGTCATAAATACCGCCGATGCGTTGAATGCGCGCGCGGGGGCAGGTGCAGTAATAGCTCAACCCGTGATCGCGCAGCCAGGCGAGCGCCTCGCGATACGCCTCATGGCGACGGGATTGCCAGAGTATTTCGCCATCCCAGAGCAGACCGTAATGTTCCAGCTGGCGCAGAATGGTGTCAGCGGCACCGGGAACTTCACGAGGAGGATCGATATCTTCGATGCGTACGCGCCAGATGCCGTTTTGGGCGCGCGCCTGTAAATAACTGCCGAGCGCGGCAATCAGGGAGCCAAAATGCAGTGCGCCGGAAGGGGAAGGGGCGAAGCGGCCAATATAGTGTGAGTCAGTCATCGTTACGGACAAATGAAAAGGCGGGGAAGTCCCCGCCTGGTGTAAACGTGATCAAACGGTGGGGATTAACCCGCCATCTGTTTTTCGCGAATTTCAGCCAGCGTTTTGCAGTCGATGCAGAGATCGGCTGTCGGACGCGCTTCCAGGCGACGAATACCGATTTCCACACCGCAGGATTCGCAGTAGCCGAAATCTTCATCTTCAACCTTCTTCAGCGTTTTCTCGATCTTTTTGATCAGTTTGCGCTCACGGTCACGGTTACGCAGCTCAAGGCTGAACTCTTCTTCCTGCGCGGCACGGTCTACCGGGTCAGGGAAGTTGGCAGCTTCGTCCTGCATATGAGTAACGGTGCGATCGACTTCATCCCTAAGTTGATTACGCCATGCTTCAAGAATACGCCTGAAGTGCGACAGCTGGGCTTCGTTCATATACTCTTCGCCCGGTTTCTCCTGGTACGGCTCCACCCCAGCGATGGCGAGAATACTCAGGGACGATGTTTTACGGTTTTGCCCTTCTTGCATGTTGCTTCTCCTTAACACGCACTATCGATCCCCATGTTCGGGGGAAAAATCAGGTCGCTATAAATAGCAGATGCTTTTCCGGATAGCAATTAACTAAACGTAACACTTGACAACCCTGTGAGGAAAAGCGTATTTGCGCACGCGACCAGAATACTAAATAACCAAAATTTTACATCACTAAAAAGTAATGGGTAATGGCTCTTTAAGAGTCATACTCCCGGCAGAAAGTTCCGCTTTATAAACCAGAATTTCTACCCCCTTACGCTGTGCCTCAATCAATAGTTGCGCGTATTTCGCGTCAATATGGCGCGCAGGTGAAAACCGTGTAATGGCGGAATGCAGAACGGCGAAAAAAATCACGGCGCGTTTGCCTTCAGCCGCTACGCTCATCAATTCCCGAAGATGTTTCTGACCTCGTTCAGTGATGGCATCGGGAAAAAAACCGAAATCCTTTTCCGCCAGCGTTACCGATTTCACTTCAATATAGCAGTCAGGCCGGAAATCTGCCTGTAACATAAAATCGATGCGGCTTCGTTCGGCGCCGTATTTTACTTCGCTTTTCAGGGTACTGTATCCTGAAAGTTCTGAAACCCTGCCTTGTTCCAGAGCCTCTTTCGTCAGCCTGTTCGCCCATAATGTGTTAACACAAATAAGCGCGCCATTTTGGGTTTCAGTTAATTCCCAGGTATGCGGATATTTGCGTTTAGTATTTTCTGACGTCGAATACCAGACGGTGTCCCCGGGCTCTGCGCAACCGGTCATTGCGCCAGTATTTGGGCAGTGTAACGTGAGTTCGGTTCCGTCGGGTGTGATCACATCGGCTAAAAAACGTTTATAACGCTTAACCAGCGTGGCGCGCTGGAGGGGGGGAGAAAACTGCATCACGCGTGTCCTTAAATTATTCGCTGAGTGTCCAGCGCTGCAACGGCGTGTATCGGGTTCGTCCCCGGGTGAACGAGGAGGCGTAAAGCGTAAACTCAGTTACCGGAAACGACCAACAAAAACCGGGCGCGGGAATGGCGACCGCATGGCTGGCGTTGCGCAGCAAAGTTACGTGCGGATGAAACGGCTGCGGGCTTTGGTAGCAGCCGCTGCGCGCGGCCTGGGCGCGCAGCATATTGGCCAGTTGCAGTAAACCCCGCGGCGACTGGCGCGTGCCGAGCCAGACCACCCGGGAGCGCAGCCATTGCCCCGCATCGTCCAGCGTCAGCGTGAAAGCAGGCTGGCGAATGCGTCCGGCCAGCGTAGCTAACGCCTGTTGTTTGTCGGCGCTAACGTCGCCTAAAAACGCCAGCGTTAAGTGCAGGTTGTCGGCCGCTACGGGTCGCCCCGCCTCGGGTGCGAAGTGCGCCGCGCGCCAGTGAACAATTTGCGCGCGCGCGTCGGCGGGCAGCTCAATGGCAAAGAACAGCCGTTTCGGCTCAGACATCTTCGGTACTCGGTTATGAATTAACGCGATGCTACAATGCAGCGCGAAGAATGTTAACCCTCTGGAGTCATTTGTGACGTCATTGCCTGTTGCCGCCGTACTGCCTGAACTGCTTGCCGCACTGGATTCTGCGCCGCAGGTTCTGCTGAGCGCGCCGACCGGCGCCGGTAAATCCACCTGGCTGCCGCTGCAGTTTCTTTCCCATCAACGCTTTAACGGGCGGATTATCCTGCTTGAGCCGCGTCGTCTGGCGGCGCGTAACGTGGCGCAGCGGCTGGCGGAGCTGTTGAACGAAAAGCCCGGCGAAACGGTGGGATACCGGATGCGCGCGCAATCCTGCGTGGGGCCAACCACGCGGCTGGAGGTGGTCACCGAAGGGGTGCTGACGCGAATGATACAGCGTGACCCGGAGCTAAGCGGCGTCAGCCTGGTGATCCTTGATGAATTCCACGAGCGCAGTCTGCAGGCGGATCTGGCGCTGGCGCTGTTGCTTGATGTGCAGCAGGGGCTGCGCGACGACCTGACGCTGCTGATCATGTCCGCCACGCTGGATAACGATCGCCTGCGGCAGCGTCTGCCGGATGCGCCGGTGGTGGTGTCCGAAGGGCGCGCTTACCCCGTTGAGCGCCGCTATCAACCCCTGGCGGCGCAACTGCGTTTTGATGAGGCCGTTGCCGTCGCCACCGCCGAACTGCTGCGCCAGGAACCGGGATCGCTGCTATTGTTTTTACCCGGCGTCGGCGAGATCCAGCGCGTACAGGAACATCTGAGCGCGCGTGTCGGCAGCGATGTCCTTCTCTGTCCGCTGTATGGCGCGCTGTCGCTGAATGCCCAGCGTACGGCGATCCTGCCTGCGCCGCCGGGAATGCGTAAAGTAGTGCTGGCGACCAATATCGCCGAAACCAGTCTGACCATCGAAGGCATCCGACTGGTGGTCGATTGCGCCCAGGAGCGTGTCGCCAGATTTGACGCGCGTACCGGGCTGACCCGGCTGATTACGCAGCGCGTCAGTCAGGCGTCAATGACCCAGCGTGCCGGTCGCGCCGGACGTCTGGCGCCGGGCATTTGCCTGCATCTGATCGCCAAAGAACAGGCGGAACGCGCCGCTGCGCAAGGGGATCCCGAAATCCTGCATAGCGATCTCTCCGGCCTGCTGATGGAGCTGTTGCAATGGGGATGCAGCGATCCCGCACAGTTAACCTGGCTGGATCTGCCGCCCGCGATACACTTACAGGCGGCGAAACGGCTGTTACAGATGCTGGGCGCGTTGGATGGCGAACGCCTGAGCGCAAGAGGGCAAAAGATGGCGGCGTTGGGCAACGACCCGCGGCTGGCTGCCATGTTAGTGAGCGCTTCCGATCCCGACGCCGCCGCGACCGCCGCCCAGCTTGCGGCGATCCTCGAAGAGCCGCCGCGCGGGGGAAATACCGATCTTGGCGTAGCGTTTTCACGCCATCAGCCCGCCTGGCAGCAGCGCAGCCAGCAACTGTTGAAACGCCTGAATAGCCGCAGCGGCGTCGCGGACGTCTCGCGGATCGCGCCATTGCTGGCGTACGCCTTTGCCGATCGCGTGGCGCGACGGCGCGGCCTGGACGGACGTTATCAACTGGCAAACGGCATGGGCGCAGTGCTGGACGCCGATGATGCGCTGGGACGTCATGAATGGCTGATCGCCCCGCTCTTGCTGCAGGGCAGTGCGTCGCCGGACGCGCGGATCCTGCTGGCGTTGCCGTTGGACATCGACGCGCTTGTCCGGCAATGTCCGGAACTGTTGCAGCAGTCGGACACGATTGAATGGGATGAGGCGCAGGGGACGCTCAAAGCGTGGCGCAGGATGCGCATCGGACAACTGACGGTGAAAGTGCAGCCGTTGGCGAAACCCTCGGAAAACGAGCTGCATCTGGCGATGCTGAACGGGATCCGCGACAGGGGGCTGGATGTGCTCAACTGGACGCCGGAAGCGGTGCAGTTGCGTCTGCGTTTGCAGTGTGCGGCGAAGTGGCTGCCGGAATATGACTGGCCTGCGGTGGACGATCAGACGCTACTGGCGAATCTTGAGCGCTGGTTGCTGCCGCATATGGCCGGTGTGCATTCGTTAAAAAATCTGAAATCGCTGAATATTCATCAGGCTTTGCTGGGACTGCTCGACTATCCTCTGCAGCAACGTCTGGTGAGTTCGCTGCCCACACATTACACTGTGCCGACAGGAAGTCGGATAGCCATTCGTTATCATGAGGATAACCCGCCCGCGTTGGCGGTCCGAATGCAGGAAATGTTTGGCGAGGCCAGTACGCCGACCATCGCCGAAGGGCGCGTGCCGTTGGTACTGGAACTCTTATCGCCCGCCCAGCGGCCCTTACAGATTACCCGTGATTTAAGCGCGTTCTGGCAGGGGGCGTACCGCGAGGTACAAAAAGAGATGAAAGGACGCTACCCCAAACATGTCTGGCCTGACGACCCGGCGAATACCGCGCCCACGCGGCGTACCAAAAAGTATTCATAGTGGGACGAATGTCCTCTGTAAGCCGGTAAGCAAAGCGTTATCTGGTAAAACAGCGAGCGATAAATTGAGAGATTTCTTCTTCTGTCGGGTGACAGAAGAACTGAAAATCGGGCCTTTGCGCCTGAACGTTGCGGAGAAAAAACATGGCCGGGAATGACCGCGAGCCGATTGGACGCAAAGGGAAACCCTCGCGTCCGGTGAAACAAAAGGTGAGCCGTCGCCAACTCAGAGATGATGAGTACGACGACGATTATGATGATGACTATGAGGATGAAGAACCGATGCCGCGTAAAGGTAAGGGCAAAGGGCGTAAGCCTCGTGGTAAGCGCGGCTGGTTGTGGCTGCTGCTGAAAATAGCGATTGTTTTTCTGGTGCTGTTCGCCATTTACGGCGTTTATCTGGATCAAAAAATCCGCAGTCGTATTGATGGCAAAGTCTGGCAATTGCCCGCGGCCGTTTATGGCCGGATGGTGAATCTCGAGCCGGAAATGCCGGTCAGCAAGAACGAAATGGTGCGACTGCTGGAAGCGACGCAGTATCGCCAGGTGACGAAGATGACGCGTCCCGGCGAGTTTACCGTGCAGGCCAACAGCATTGAAATGATCCGCCGTCCGTTTGATTTCCCGGACAGCAAAGAGGGGCAGGTGCGCGCGCGCTTGACCTTTGATGGCGGCCATCTGAATACGATCGTGAACATGGATAATAACCGCCAGTTCGGGTTTTTCCGTCTCGATCCGCGTCTGATCACCATGCTCTCTTCGCCAAACGGCGAGCAGCGTCTGTTTGTGCCGCGCAGCGGCTTCCCGGATCTGCTGGTGGATACGCTGCTGGCGACCGAAGACCGTCACTTTTACGAGCATGACGGCGTCAGTCTGTACTCTATTGGCCGCGCGGTTCTGGCGAACCTGACCGCCGGACGGACGGTGCAGGGGGCAAGTACGCTGACGCAACAGTTAGTGAAAAACCTGTTCCTGACCAGCGAGCGTTCGTACTGGCGTAAGGCCAACGAAGCCTATATGGCGCTGCTGATGGATGCCCGCTACAGCAAAGACCGCATCCTTGAGCTGTATATGAACGAGGTGTATCTCGGACAGAGCGGCGATAACGAAATCCGCGGCTTCCCGCTGGCGAGTCTGTACTACTTTGGCCGCCCGGTGGAAGAGTTAAGCCTTGATCAGCAGGCGTTGCTGGTCGGAATGGTGAAAGGGGCGTCCATTTATAACCCATGGCGTAACCCGACGCTGGCGCTGGAGCGTCGTAACCTTGTGCTGCGCCTGCTGCAACAGCAGCAGATCATCGATCAGGAACTGTACGATATGCTGAGCGCGCGTCCGCTGGGCGTGCAGCCGCGTGGTGGGGTGATCTCGCCGCAGCCGGCATTCATGCAGATGGTGCGTCAGGAACTGCAGGCGAAGCTCGGCGATAAGGTGAAAGATCTCTCCGGCGTGAAGATTTTCACCACCTTCGATTCCGTGGCGCAGGATGCCGCCGAGAAAGCGGCGGTGGAAGGCATTCCGCTGCTGAAAAAGCAGCGTAAGCTGAGCGATCTCGAAACCGCGATCGTGGTGGTGGACCGCTTCAGCGGCGAAGTACGCGCGATGGTCGGCGGCGCCGAACCGCAGTTTGCGGGCTATAACCGTGCGATGCAGGCGCGCCGTTCGATTGGTTCTCTGGCAAAACCGGCTACTTATCTGACCGCCCTGAGCCAGCCAAAGATTTATCGCCTGAATACGTGGATCGCTGATGCGCCGATTGCGCTGCGTCAGCCAAACGGCCAGGTCTGGTCGCCGCAGAACGATGACCGTCGCTATAGCGAAAGCGGAAAAGTAATGCTGGTCGATGCCCTGACGCGTTCGATGAACGTGCCGACGGTGAATCTGGGGATGGCGCTGGGCCTGCCTGCGGTGACTGACACTTGGGCAAAACTGGGCGTACCAAAAGATCAATTGCATCCGGTTCCGGCCATGCTGTTGGGGGCGCTTAACCTGACGCCTGTCGAAGTGGCGCAAGCGTTCCAAACAATCGCCAGCGGCGGTAACCGTGCGCCGCTCTCCGCGTTGCGTTCGGTGATTGCGGAAGATGGCACCGTGCTGTATCAAAGCTTCCCGCAGGCGGAGCGCGCCGTTCCGGCGCAAGCGGCGTACATGACGCTGTGGACGATGCAGCAGGTTGTCCAGCGCGGTACCGGTCGCCAGCTTGGCGCGAAGTATCCGGGTCTGCATCTGGCGGGCAAAACCGGGACCACCAATAACAACGTGGACACCTGGTTTGCCGGGATCGACGGTAGTCAGGTGACGATTACCTGGGTCGGCCGTGATAACAACCAGCCGACGAAGCTCTATGGCGCGAGCGGGGCGATGTCGATTTACCAGCGCTATCTGGCGAATCAGACGCCGACGCCGCTGATCTTAACGCCGCCGGAAGATATCGTTGATATGGGCGTGGACTATGACGGCAACTTTGTTTGCAGCGGCGGGATGCGTACATTGCCGGTGTGGACAACCGATCCTGACGCGCTTTGCCAGCAGGGTGAAATGCTGCAACAGCAGCAACCGTCAGGTAACCCGTTCGATCAATCTTCTCAGCCGCAGCCGCAGCCGCAACAGCAGCAGGCGCCACAGGAAGAGAAGAAAGACAGCGACGGCGTGGCTGGTTGGATCAAAGATATGTTTGGCGGTAACTAACGCGACGCTGTGCCCGTTGATGTCATGAGAAAAAGCCAGAATAACATCTGGCTTTTTCTTTTATAAAAGCAAACGGCGTCAATGGTTAGCTAATGTCAAATATAATATTAGTTATATTCATTTCATGAATTTTAATTTAACTTAATTTCGTTTTAAATAAAAATCAGGTTTTTTATTTCCTAGATAATACAGGCGTTTGCGTATAATCTTGTCGTTTTCCTCATTCCGTAGGGTGTTCATTCCCGCGGTTTAATATAATAATATTTTTAGGAGAGGTTTTCAGGCAAAGGATATGTGCTGTTTTCAATATTGAAACTGTAAATGTAAATATTGAAGGCGTAATGGAGTTCTCCGTAACGTCCGCCTTATCTGTTATTTTCTCCAGTATTTATTCATTTTATCAATTATTGAGCATAAGTAAGGAATGCTATATGTGCAAAAAATCAGTGTTATCACTGCTGGCAATCAGTTTAACCGCGGCGCTCTCTGCACCAGCCATGGCTGTTGATACAGGAACGATAACGTTTAGCGGCAAAATCCTTAATGATAGTTGTGTCGTTAATATCAATGGGACGGCAACTAACGGAACGGTGACATTTAATGATTTGTCCGCGACTGCTTTTGGCGCCGATAAAAAGGTGGGCGACACGCAAAAAGTCGAAATCGCCCTGACGGAATGTGATGCTTCTGTCGGCAAACTGAACGTTAAATTCGAAGGCACCCGCATCGACGGTTATTCCGATGAAGTATTAACAACTACTGGTAAAGCTAAAAACTTAGGGGTTCGCTTGTTGCCTGAGGGAAGCAGTAGTTATGTGAAATTTGATGGTTCAGAACCCGACACATCACTGGATAAGGCCAATAGCGCGAACGTTGCTTTTAACTATACCGCTGAAGTCATTCAGGTAGGAAGCACAGCGCCAACGGTGGGTGATTACTCTGCTGAAACAACCTATACCTTGCTCTATCGTTAAGGATAGTTTTGCTGGCCCGGGGCGGGCCAGTTTTTTCAACGGACTGAAAAAGAGTATGAATAACTTTCGCTATATATACGCTTTTATTTTCTTCATGTTATCGCATTCCGCAATGGCAGGTATCGTGTTGGGCGGAACGCGCATTATCTACCCCGCTAAGCAGGCGGAAGTCCAGATAGCGTTAAAAAATAAAGATACCGATAAACGTTATCTCGTACAAAGTTGGGTGAGCAACCTCGACGATAGCAAAGCGCCCTTTGTTATTACGCCCCCTATTTATAAGATTGATGAAAACCGACAAACCCTACTGCATATTGTTTATACGGGACATGAAAACGCGCTGCCTCAGGATCGCGAGTCCATTTTTATGACAAATGTGAAGTCTGTTTCTGCGATCCCGGAAAATATGCGCGATAAAAATATGCTGCAATTTGCCATAAAGACGAAACTGAAGCTTTTTTATCGCCCTGCGGGGTTAAGCGATAGCGATGCAAGAGATGCCTGGAAATCCTTAGAGTTTAAGCGAACCGGTAATCGTATGGCAGTCAAAAATCCTTCTCCCTTTTTCATCACTTTCGGACAGCTAACCGTGGGTGGGCGTGACGCTAAACCGGTAGGAAATTCAAATATGCCAAGTGCGCTCAGCATGATGTTGGCCCCCTTTAGCGAGCAATCTTTCGAGATACCTGCGGGCGCAAAAGGGGACGTTGCGTGGTCTGCAATGAATGACTTTGGATCTGAAACGGAAGTGCAAAAGCGGCCTTTATGATTTTTTTCGGGAACCTTGTATTTAGAGAGCGTCATAATGGCTATATATCGAAAACTTCGGGCATTTACGTTAAATACATGCACATTATCGATACTGGCGTTAAATTTCCCTGTTCTTGCAGAAGATTATTTTAATCTCAGCGTGCTTGAAACGGATACGCCGCTCGAGAATACAGGCGCGCTGGAAGCCTATCTGAAAAATAATGGTTTATCGCCAGGCCAATATTTGACAACGATAGTGTGGGACCAACAGCGCCTCGACGCTCGCAATCTTAATTACACGCTTTCCAAAGATAAAAAGAAACTGCTTCCGGAGTTGACCAAAGGTGAACTCCGGGAATTGGGCGTCAAGGTAGACACGCTTTCCAGCTTTAATCACCTGGACGATGACGCGCTTGTCGATGATATCAGTCAATATATTCCTGACGCGAGTTATGACTTTAATCAGGATACACATGTGCTGCAGTTGCGCATTCCGCAAATTTACCGGGATCTTCTCCTGGCAGGGGACAGCAACCCGAGAACCTGGGATGACGGAATGCCCGCTGTGTGGACGAGCTATTATTTTTCCGGCTCTCGTCAGCATTCAAATAGCACGACCAATATCTCTAACTGGGCAAGTTTGAACTCGGGTATCAATCTTGGCGCATGGCGCTTGCGGAACAGCAGTAACTGGGGTGACGAAGAGGGATGGCAGTCGCTTAGCACTACGCTGGAACGCGATATCAAGTGGCTAAGAAGCCAGCTTGAGGTAGGGCAAACGTACACAAATGGCGAGCTGTTTGACAGCGTACAGATGACTGGCGTGAAGCTGGAAACGGACACAAGTATGCTGCCAGGCAGTTTGCAAGGATTTGCCCCGGTGGTTCGCGGCATTGCGAATAGCGACGCAAAAGTGACGGTTAAGCAAAACGGGTACACCATTTATCAGACCAATGTCTCCCCCGGGCCGTTTGAAATTCACGACCTTTCGCAAGTGACGGCTGGCGCGGACCTGGAGGTGACTGTACAGGAATCGGATGGTACGGAACGCAGTTTCATCCAGGTGAGTTCGTCGGTTCCCGTCATGTTACGAGACGGCGCGGTGAAATACAGCGTTGCCGCCGGGAAGTACCGTGATGTCGATAACGGTGAAGAGCCCGGTTTTGGTCAGGCAACGCTGATCTACGGGTTACCGTATGGCATCACCGTTTACGGTGGAGGACTTGGCGCGTCGATGTACCATGCGGCTCTGCTTGGTGTCGGCGCCGATCTCCAGGGATACGGCTCCTTCTCTCTTGATTTTACTACGGCGAAAACCGCGTTTAATCACGATCGCAATGACGCGAAAGGGCAATCCTGGCGCGCCCAGTACGCCAAAGATTTTCCCGTAACCGACACCACGTTAACCCTGGCCAGCTATCGCTATTCCACATCGGGTTTTTACACGTTTCAGGAAGCGCTTGATCAGCGTAACGAAGACTACGATGAAGATGATATTTACAGCTATCGCAGTACCAATAATCGCCGTAGCCGCTTGCAGTTAAATCTCTCCCAGTCGCTCAACGATTGGGGATCGATCTACGCCAATGCTTACCAGCAAGACTACTGGGATATGGACGGGCATGAACGTAGCATCAGTATGGGCTACAGCAGCAGTTGGGAGGGGATCAATTGGTCACTGAACTACAGCCTGACGAAGACGCCCTCATCGGATAACGATCAGCAAGTGTCATTGAGCTTTACCGTTCCGCTGTCGCGCTGGATGGCTAATTCCTGGGCGACATACAATCTGAGCAGCACCCGGCACGGAGAAACCTCTCATCAGGTGGGCGTCAGTGGAACCTTATTACAAGACAATAACTTAAGTTATAACGTGCAGCAAACCTATGCTAACCATGATAAAGGTTATGGCGCCTATTTATCCTCTCGCTATCGCGCCTCCTATGGCGAGTTCAACACCAGCTATAGCTATCAAAAAGAGACGAAACAGTGGAGCTATGGCGTACAAGGCTCCGTGGTGGCCCATCCTAATGGCATCACGCTCGGACAGTCGCTGCAGGATGCGTTTGCAGTCGTTCATATTGATCATGGCGACAATGTGAAAGTGCAGAATTCTCAGGGGATCTATACCGATTTTTGGGGAAATGCGATTGTCCCTACGCTGACCAACTATCGACGAAATACCGTAACGGTAAACACGCTTGGCCACGATGACATTGATATTCAGGATGCTTCGGTTGATGTCACGCCGACAAAAGGCGCAGCGGTGGCGGCGGATTTCACTGCGCGTAAAGGAAAACGCGCGCTGCTCACGCTCAACCTGGGTCAGGGGAAAGTGCCTTTCGGCGCGGTGCTGAGTCTGGAGGGGACGACAGCCCTTGTCGGTGATGACGGCGAAGCGTATGTCACAGGCTTAAACGGGACACAGCGGTTTACCGTCCAGTGGGGAAAAACGCCGGATACGCAATGTGAAGGAAGCGTCACTGTGCCGGAAACCCTGGAGGCCAGAATCTATACGGCGTCCGTCGCATGCCTACAGAGCAGGTAAAAAGATGAACAGAATACGCGAGAGGATTTTACGGGGTCTTGCCATTGCACTGCTGGTGCTTACTGGCAATGGCCTGAGTTTTTACGCCACGGCAAGCTGTGTCATTACTAAAGGGGGACCTGATGCAGCGCAGGTTACCTTTACCTTGCCGCCACTGGTCGTCAGTAAAGATGCCGCTGTAGGTCAAATTCTTTATTCGGAGGAACTGACCAGTGCGCAAATAACGGTTGCCTGCGATGCTGACGGCAATATTCATCAAGGATATACCGGCGGACTTAGTGACGCCGATCTGGTTACAACGGGTTCCCTTGAGGGGGTTTACGCAACGGGCATTCCAGGAATTGGCTTTCGCGCTGCATGGGCTAATTTCGCAAATGAAACGTTAGGCGCAGAAAACCTGATCACCCCCTGGCACATGGGAAGCGCCATGGTAAAAAAAATAGATGCTGCCTATCCCATTACTCTCCATGCTGCCGTTCAGCTCGTGGTTACCGGACCTGTTTCATCGGGTGTGCTCGACACCAGTAAACTGATCGCGGACTGGAAATACGACGATAAAGTCATCGGTCAGTTACGCTTTAATGCAACCACAATCGATATTAAATCCAACACCTGTCAGCTGATGGAAAACAATATCACGGTACCGTTAGCGGCGATTACGGCGCACGACTTTACGAACAATCTCTCGAAAGTGGTTTCTGACGACAGTTTTAAAATTCAGCTTGAGCGGTGTGATGCGGGCATTAAGGTTGATTATCGCTTCACAACGTCAGGCTCAACGGGCGTGCAGGATGGGGATGTGCTTTCTATTGCGACAGGCGAAAATGCGGCTGAGGGCATTGGCATCCAGATTCTTGACAGCAATGATACGGTGCTTCAGTTTGATCAGGACTACACCGCAACAGGTAACACGGTTCAGGACCAGTCAGTGACCATTCCGCTTAAAGCCCGATATATCAAAACCGGTACGATAAAGGGCGGACAGGTCGATGCTGTAGCGACCTTTGAAGTTTATTATCGGTAAACCTCGGTTTTTGTTCTCTCTGAGCCCTGAGCATTTTGTTAACCTCAGGGCGCTTGTTTTAACCCTTTCTTTTCATCTGGATAATTCTTAACCCCTTAGTTTTGCCAGGGACGCGTATTGCTTGCTATCTCGCCAGCGTTTCGAATATTATTCTGCCATCATAATAATAATTCTCGTTTACGTTATCATTCACTTTCCATCAGAGATATACCAATGGCGCGTTATAAAACTGCTCAGCCAACATACTCTCTGCGTAAAATCGCAGTTGTAGTAGCCACAGCGGTTAGCGGCATGTCTGTCTATGCACAGGCGGCGGTTCAACCGAAAGAAGAAACCATTACCGTAACTGCTGCGCCTGCTCCGCAGGAAAGCGCCTGGGGTCCGGCGGCGACCATCGCGGCGCGACAGTCTGCCACGGCGACCAAAACCGATACCCCGATCCAGAAAGTACCGCAGTCCATTTCAGTGGTCACTGCGGAAGAGATGGCGCTGCATCAGCCTAAATCAGTGAAAGAGGCGCTGAGCTATACGCCAGGCGTTGCTGTCGGCACTCGCGGCGCGTCCAATACCTATGATTATCTGATCATCCGCGGTTTCGCTGCTGACGGCCAAAGCCAGAATAACTATCTGAACGGTCTGAAGATGCAGGGTAACTTCTATAACGACGCGGTGATCGACCCTTACATGCTGGAACGCGCAGAAGTGATGCGCGGTCCTGTTTCCGTCCTGTACGGTAAGAGCAACCCGGGCGGCCTGCTGAATATGGTCAGTAAGCGTCCCACCACCGAACCGCTGAAAGAAGTGCAGTTTAAAATGGGCACCGACAGCCTGTTCCAGACCGGCTTCGACTTCAGCGACGCGCTGGATGATGACGGCGTTTACTCTTACCGTTTAACCGGTCTGGCGCGCTCGGCGAATGCCCAGCAGCAGGGCGCGGAAGAACAACGTTACGCCATCGCGCCGTCATTCAGCTGGCGTCCGGATGATAAAACCAACTTCACCTTCCTCTCGTATTTCCAGAACGAGCCGGAAACCGGTTATTACGGCTGGTTGCCGAAAGAGGGGACGGTATCCACGCTGCCGAACGGTAAGCGTCTGCCGACCGACTTCAACGAAGGGGCGAACAACAACACCTATTCCCGTAACGAGAAGATGGTGGGCTACAGCTTCGACCACGAATTCAACGATACCTTTACCGTACGTCAGAACCTGCGTTACGCGCAGAACAAAGTTGAGCAGAACAGCGTCTACGGTTACGGCATGTGCTCGGATCCGCTCTATTCAAGCAACCCGACTTCCAGCCCGTGCGCCAGCGTTCCTCAGTCGCAATGGGGCCACACCCTGACCCGTCAGTATGTTATCGACAATGAGAAGCTGGAGAACTTTGCGGTGGATACCCAACTGCAGAGTCAGTTTACCACCGCCTCTGTCGATCACACGCTGCTGACCGGCGTTGACTTTATGCGTATGCGTAACGATATCGATTCCTGGTTTGGCTATGCCGGTTCCGTAACGCCATCTGATATCTATAACCTTGACCGCGGTGACTTCGACTTCGGTGCGCATCCTGGCCCGTCAGGCGCCTACCGCGTGCTGAACAAACAGAAGCAGACCGGCCTGTACGTGCAGGATCAGATGCAGTGGGATAAAGTGCTGGTGACCCTCGGCGGTCGCTATGACTGGGCGAAGCAGGACTCCCTGAACCGTGAAACGGGCGTCCAGGACTCGCGTGATGATAACCAGTTCACCTGGCGCGGCGGCGTTAACTACCTGTTTGATAACGGCGTAACCCCATACTTCAGCTACAGCGAGTCATTTGAACCGGCTTCACAGGTTGGACAAAATGGCAACATCTTCGCGCCGTCAAAAGGTAAGCAGTACGAAGCGGGCGTGAAGTATGTGCCGAACGATCGTCCGATCGTTATCACCGGCGCCGTTTACCAGTTGACCAAAACCAACAACCTGATGGCTGACCCGAACGGTTCATTCTTCTCGGTTGAAGGCGGTGAAATTCGCTCGCGTGGCGTGGAAATTGAAGCGAAAGCAGCGCTGTCGGCCAGCGTTAACGTGGTAGGCTCTTATACTTATACTGATGCGGAATATACCACCGACACCAACTACAAAGGCAACACCCCGGCACAGGTGCCAAAACACATGGCTTCCCTGTGGGGCGACTACACGGTCTTTGACGGCCCGCTCTCCGGCCTGACGCTGGGCACTGGCGTTCGCTATACCAGCTCCAGCTACGGCGATCCGGCGAACTCCTTTAAAGTCGGCAGCTATACCCTGGTGGATGCGCTGGTCCGTTACGACCTGGCACGCGTGGGCATGGCGGGGTCGAATGTCGCCCTGCATGTGAACAACCTGTTTGATCGCGAATATGTCGCCAGCTGCTTTAACACTTATGGCTGCTTCTGGGGCGCGGAACGTCAGGTCGTTGCAACTGCAACCTTCCGTTTCTAATTTCTCTTTTGGGCACGCTTTGCGTGCCCGTTTTACAAGTTGGCCGCTATGCAGGAACACACCCCTCTTCCCGATACCACTTTTGCACTGCGTGATGTCGCCTTTCGCGTTCCCGGGCGCACGCTTCTGCATCCTCTGTCGTTAACCTTCCCGGTGGGGAAAGTGACGGGGCTGATCGGTCACAACGGCTCCGGTAAATCCACCTTGCTGAAAATGCTGGGTCGCCATCAGCCGCCGTCCGAAGGGGAGATCCTCCTTGACGATCAGCCGTTGGACAGCTGGAGCAGCAAAGCTTTCGCCCGAAAGGTGGCTTATCTGCCACAGCAGTTGCCGCAGGCGGAGGGCATGACCGTCCGCGAACTGGTGGCGATTGGGCGTTATCCGTGGCACGGGGCGTTGGGGCGTTTTGGCGTAGCGGACAGAGAAAAAGTGGAGGAAGCCATTACGCTGGTGGGCTTAAAACCGCTGGCGCATCGTCTGGTGGACAGCCTCTCCGGCGGCGAACGTCAGCGCGCGTGGATTGCGATGCTGGTGGCGCAGGACAGCCGCTGCCTGCTGCTCGATGAGCCGACTTCGGCGCTGGATATTGCCCATCAGGTGGATGTGCTGGCGCTGGTGCACCGCTTAAGCCAGCAGCGTGGTCTGACGGTCATTGCCGTGTTGCATGATATCAACATGGCCGCGCGCTATTGCGACTACCTGGTTGCGCTACGCGGCGGTGAAATGATAGCCCAGGGCACACCTGCCGGACTGATGCGCAGCGAGACGCTGGAGCAAATATACGGTATCCCGATGGGTATTCTGCCGCATCCGACCGGTGCTGCTCCCGTGAGTTTTGTTTATTAATGAACGGATTACACCAATTAACGCGTCGTCGTTTATTAACGGCGATGGCGCTCTCTCCGCTCATCTGGCAGATGAGCCAGGCGCGTGCGGCATCTGTTGATCCGCATCGCATTGTGGCGCTGGAATGGCTGCCGGTCGAGCTACTGTTGGCGCTCGGTATCACGCCATATGGCGTTGCAGATATTCCTAACTACCGGCTATGGGTGAACGAGCCGCCGCTCCCGGCGTCGGTCATCGATATTGGTTTGCGTACCGAACCTAATCTCGAACTGCTGACCGAAATGAAGCCTTCGTACATGTTCTGGTCGACAGGTTATGGTCCGTCCCCGGAGAAGCTGGCGCGCATCGCGCCCGGGCGCGGCTTTAACTTTAGCGACGGCAATAAGCCCCTGGCGGTGGCCCGTAAGTCGCTGAATGAGATGGCGCAACTGCTGAATCTGGACGCGGCGGCAGCCCGGCATCTCAGTGAATTCGATCGGTTTATCGAAAGTAAAAAGCCGCGCTTCGTTCAACGAGGCACGCGTCCGTTGCTGCTGATTACCCTGCTTGATGCCCGTCATATGCTGGTCTTTGGTCCGAACTGTTTGTTCCAGGAGGTGCTGGATGAGTACGGGATCCGCAACGCCTGGCAGGGGGAAACCAACTTCTGGGGCAGCACGGCGGTGGGGATCGATCGCCTTGCCGCGTACAAAGATGCCGATGTGCTCTGTTTTGATCATGGCAACACTAAAGAGATGGCTACGCTGATGCGTACGCCGCTATGGCGGGCGATGCCGTTTGTACGCGAAGGGCGCTTCCAGCGCGTGCCGGCAGTGTGGTTTTATGGCGCAACGTTATCGACAATGCACTTTGTACGCATTCTCGATAACGCGCTGGGAGGCAAAGCGTGAGTAAACGTATCGCGTTCTTCCCGGCTTTTTTGCTGGTTCTGCTGTGTGTTATCGCGGCGGGCTTAACCTGGGGAAACCTTTCCCTCGCGCTGCCGCGTAGCCAGTGGCAGCAGGCGTTGTGGGCGCCGGATATCAACGTTATCGAACAGATGATGTTTCACTACAGCCTGCTGCCGCGGCTGGTGATTTCTCTGCTGGTGGGGGCCGGACTGGGTCTGGTGGGCGTGTTGTTCCAGCAGGTGCTGCGTAACCCCCTGGCGGAACCGACCACGCTCGGCGTGGCGACGGGCGCTCAGTTGGGGATTACGGTAACGACGCTATGGGCGATTCCGGGAGCGATGGCGGCGCAGTTTGCCGCGCTCACCGGGGCGTGTATCGTTGGCGCGCTGGTATTTGGCGTCGCGTGGGGCAAGCGCCTTTCACCCGTCACGCTGATCCTCGCGGGTCTGGTGGTAAGCCTCTACTGCGGGGCGATTAACCAGCTGTTAGTGTTATTCCATCACGATCAGTTGCAAAGCATGTTCCTCTGGAGCACCGGTACGTTGACCCAGACTGACTGGAGCGGCGTGCAGCGCCTTTGGCCGCAACTGCTCGGTGGCGTGATGCTTACGCTGTTGCTGCTGCGTCCGCTGACGCTGATGGGGCTGGATGACGGCGTGGCGCGTAATCTGGGCCTGGCGCTGTCGCTGGCGCGTCTGGCGGCTCTGACGCTGGCGATAGTGCTTAGCGCGTTGTTGGTCAACGCGGTCGGGATCATCGGCTTTATTGGCCTGTTTGCGCCGCTACTGGCGAAAATGCTCGGCGCGCGACGCCTGCTGCCGCGCCTGATTCTCGCGCCGCTGATCGGCGCGCTGATCCTCTGGCTTTCCGATCAGGTGATTATCTGGCTGAGCCGCGTGTGGATGGAGGTCTCTACCGGTTCGGTGACGGCGTTGATTGGCGCGCCGCTGCTGCTGTGGCTGCTGCCGCGTTTACGCAGTATGAGCGCGCCGGATATGAACGTCAGCAATCGCGTGGCCGCAGAGCGCCAGCACGTGGCGGGTTATGCGCTGGCGGGCCTGGTCATTCTGTTGCTTGGCGCGTGTGTGGCGCTTTCGCTGGGTCGCGACGCCCATGGCTGGAGTTGGGCGAGCGGGGCGCTGCTGGATGAACTGATGCCGTGGCGCTGGCCGCGTATTCTGGCGGCGCTTATCGCCGGCGTCATGCTGGCGGTGGCGGGGTGTATTATCCAGCGTCTGACCGGTAACCCAATGGCGAGTCCGGAAGTGCTTGGGATCAGCTCCGGTGCGGCGTTTGGCGTCGTCCTGATGCTGTTTCTGGTGCCAGGCAACGCGTTTGGCTGGCTGCTGCCCGCCGGGAGTCTCGGTGCAGCGGGGACGCTGTTGATCATTATGATTGCCGCCGGGCGCGGGGGTTTTTCACCTCACCGGATGCTGCTGGCGGGGATGGCGCTCAGCACGGCGTTTACGATGCTGCTGATGATGCTACAGGCCAGCGGCGATCCGCGCATGGCGGAAGTGCTGACCTGGATTTCAGGGTCAACCTATAACGCGTCGGAAGAGCAGGTGCTGCGAACTGGCGTGGTGATGGTGATTCTGCTGGCGATCGCGCCGCTGTGCCGTCGCTGGTTGACGATTTTACCCTTGGGTGGCGATACCGCGCGGGCGGTGGGGATGGCGCTGACGCCGTCGCGTATTGCGCTGCTGCTGCTGGCGGCATGCCTGACGGCCACGGCGACGATGACCATCGGCCCGTTAAGTTTTGTCGGGCTGATGGCGCCGCATATCGCGCGAATGCTGGGCTTTCGCCGCACCCTGCCGCATATGGTGATGTCGGCCCTGGCGGGGGGATTACTGCTGGTGTTTGCTGACTGGTGCGGCAGAATGCTGATGTTCCCGTATCAGATCCCGGCCGGAATACTGTCCACCTTTATTGGCGCGCCATACTTTATTTATCTGCTGCGTAAGCAGAGTCGATAAGACGGCAGTCTGCGTTGTCGGCCAGATAAAACGTCTGGCGTCGCCTTCAGACAATAAAAAGGCCGGGTAGCGGTTTCGCTTCACCCGGCCTGCGATGGATAACCTTCTCGTTATTACAGCTTTGCAAACACCCGACGCGCGGCGTCGATAGTGTTGTTGATGTCGTCCATGCTGTGTGCGATCGACATAAAGCCCGCCTCAAACGCCGACGGCGCCAGGTACACGCCTTCTTCCAGCATCAGGTGGAAGAAACGCTTAAAGCGTTCTACGTCGCATGCCATCACGTCCTGATAGCAGGTGACAGTTTTCGCATCGGTAAAGAATAGGCCGAACATGCCGCCGACATGGTTTACTACCAGTGGAATACCCGTTTCCTGTGCGGCTGCCAGCAGACCTTCGGCGAGACGGGTCGTCAGTTCGTCCAGCGTATCATGGACCCCCGGCTGGGCCACTTCGTTCAGACAGGCAAACCCTGCCGCCATCGCAATTGGGTTTCCGGACAGCGTCCCTGCCTGATACACCGGACCGGTTGGCGCCAGCGCATCCATCACTTCGCGACGGCCGCCGAAGGCGCCCACTGGCATACCGCCGCCAATGATTTTGCCCAGACAGGTCAGATCCGGCGTTACGCCGTAATAGTCCTGCGCGCCCGCCAGCGCGACGCGGAAGCCGGTCATGACTTCATCAATGATCAGCAATGCGCCAAATTCATCGCACAGGGCGCGCAGACCCGGCAGGAAGTCCGGCAGCGGCGGGATGCAGTTCATGTTGCCCGCGACCGGCTCAACGATGATGCAGGCGATCTCCTGCGGGAACTGCTCAAACGCGGCGCGGACGGAATCCAGATCGTTATAGGTGCAGGTTAGCGTGTGTTTGGCGAAATCCGCCGGCACGCCAGGCGAGTTTGGCTGACCCAGCGTCAGCGCGCCGGAGCCGGCTTTCACCAGCAGACAGTCGGCGTGGCCGTGGTAGCAGCCTTCGAATTTAATGATTTTATCGCGCCCGGTAAAACCGCGCGCCAGACGAATGGCGCTCATGGTCGCTTCGGTACCGGAGTTTACCATGCGCACCATGTCCATCGTCGGCACCAGCTCCGTCACCAGCGCCGCCATTTTCACTTCCATTTCGGTTGGCGCGCCGAAGCTTAAACCACGCCCAGCGGCTTCGATCACCGCATTACGGATGGCCGGGTGGTTGTGTCCCAGCACCATCGGTCCCCAGGAGCCGACGTAATCGATATAGGCTTTACCATCGACATCGTACAGATACGCGCCGTCAGCTTTTTCGATAAACAGCGGAGTGCCACCCACGCCAGTAAAGGCGCGAACAGGAGAGTTAACGCCGCCGGGGATGAGCTCACGCGCCGCGCTATAGAGGTTTTCAGACTTACTCATGGATGGATTCCTGGTTCGTAGAAAAAGTGAATGCCCGCTATTCTAATTATTCAGAGAAGGTTATGAAAGTTTTGCGCATTTGAAACATCACGATTTGCAGGGGATTTTCCGGCGAGAGGCGAGTACAATGCCGCCTCTGCATTTGTATTACCAATTAATGATCATTTGATGAAGACAGAAACTCCCTCTTTTGAAGCACAGCAAATCGTGCGCTTGCGGCGCCGGGATCAAATCCGTCGATTGCTTGAGCGGGACAAAACGCCACTGGCAATCTTATTGATGGCGGCGGTGGTTGGCACCGTGACCGGCCTGGTCGGCGTGGCGTTCGAAAAAGCGGTGACCTGGGTGCAGAACATGCGTATCAGCACGCTGGTCAGCGTTGCCGATCACGCGTTTCTCGTCTGGCCGTTGGCATTTGTGCTTTCCGCTCTGCTCGCCATGGTGGGCTATTTTCTGGTGCGCAAATTCGCGCCGGAAGCCGGTGGTTCCGGGATCCCGGAGATCGAAGGCGCGCTGGAAGAGCTGCGTCCGGTGCGCTGGTGGCGCGTGCTGCCAGTGAAATTTATCGGCGGGATGGGGACGCTGGGGGCCGGTATGGTGCTGGGGCGCGAAGGGCCAACGGTCCAGATCGGCGGCAACATTGGCCGGATGGTGCTGGATATTTTTCGTATGCGCAGCGCCGAAGCTCGCCATACGCTGCTGGCTACCGGGGCGGCAGCCGGTCTTTCCGCGGCGTTTAATGCGCCGCTGGCGGGCATTTTGTTTATCATCGAAGAGATGCGTCCGCAGTTTCGCTATAACCTGATTTCCATTAAGGCTGTGTTCACGGGCGTGATTATGTCGAGCATTGTCTTTCGCGTGGTCAATGGCGAAGCACCGATTATCGAGGTCGGTAAACTGTCTAACGCGCCGGTGAATACGCTGTGGCTCTATCTGATCCTCGGTATGATTTTTGGCTGCGTGGGGCCGCTGTTTAATAGATTGGTGCTGCGTACGCAGGATATGTTCCAGCGCTTTCACGGCGGCAATATCACCAAATGGGTGCTGATGGGCGGCGCGATTGGCGGACTGTGCGGTATTCTCGGGTTGATTGAACCCGAAGCGGCAGGCGGCGGGTTTAATCTGATCCCCATCGCTGCGGCGGGCAATTTTAGCGTCGGGTTGCTGTTGTTTATCTTTGTCGCCAGGGTAATCACTACGCTGCTTTGTTTCTCCTCCGGCGCGCCGGGTGGAATCTTCGCCCCGATGCTGGCGCTCGGCACGCTGCTGGGAACCGCGTTCGGCATGGCGGCGGCGGCCTTCTTTCCGCACTATCAGCTGGAAGCTGGCACTTTTGCTATCGCCGGCATGGGGGCGCTGATGGCGGCGTCGGTACGCGCGCCGCTGACCGGCATCGTGCTGGTGCTGGAAATGACCGACAATTATCAGCTCATTTTGCCAATGATTATTACCTGTCTCGGCGCAACACTATTGGCGCAATTCCTCGGCGGAAAACCGCTATACTCCACCATTCTTGCCCGCACCCTGGCGAAGCAGGAAGCGGAACAGGCGGCAAAAAGCCAGACGGCGGCCGCTGGCGAGAATACTTGAATGAAATACCAGGGTATTAGATAATGATTTTCGTATTGGGTCAGAATTTGCCCAATTGCCGATGTCGTTTGGAGCAAAAATATGAGTGATGACGTAGCGCTGCCACTGCAATTTACTGAAGCAGCAGCCAATAAAGTGAAAAGCCTGATCGCTGACGAAGATAACCCGAATCTGAAGCTGCGCGTGTATATTACCGGTGGTGGTTGCAGCGGCTTCCAGTATGGTTTTACCTTTGACGATCAGGTCAACGAAGGTGATATGACCATCGAGAAACAGGGGGTGGGTCTGGTGGTTGATCCGATGAGCCTGCAATATCTGGTTGGCGGCTCCGTGGATTACACTGAAGGTCTGGAAGGGTCACGCTTCGTCGTAACCAACCCGAATGCGAAAAGCACCTGCGGGTGTGGTTCTTCGTTCAGTATTTGATCAGTTGCCGGTTGTCCCGCCGGTTAACCGTTCTACAGGCCCGGTAAGCGTAACGCCGCCGGGCGATGTCCCGGATGGCGGCTAACGTTTTATCCGGCCTGCGCTTCTCGCCCCGATGCCTTAACGCCCATTCTCATCTAATGCAAACGTCGGCAGCTTCAGATGCCAGCGGATCGCCGCCAGGCGAATGAATAATGTCACGATCATCCCCATCATACTTGCCGTTTCCAGCGGGATCGCAAAAGTATAAAACGCGGTGGCGTGAACAATTCCGCCAATAATGCAGGCTGTGGCGTAAATCTCAGTCCGCAAAATCATCGGGATTTCACGCGCCAGCACGTCGCGGATAATCCCGCCGCCGACGCCGGTGATCACGCCCATACAGATTGCGACCAACGGACCGGTGCCGGCAATAAACGCTTTATTGACGCCAATCCCGACGAATACCGCCAGACCGACGGCGTCGAGTACCGGCAGCATCCATTTGGGCAAGCGCCTGGGCTGGCGCACCAACAATATCGTCAGCATACTGGTGACCATCGCTACCACCAGATCGGTTGGATCTTTCACCCAAAACACCGGCCCGTTATCCAGCGCCATATCACGGATCGTTCCACCGCCGACGGCTGTCACGACGCCCAGAACCAGTACGCCGAACGGGTCCATGCGCAATTTTCCAGCCAGCAATACGCCAGAGATAGCAAATACCGCGGTACCGACAATATCCAGCCAATAGACGAGCATCACGTTATCCTCAAGACCAGCCGTGCTGTGACGGGTTTTACTTCACCTGTGAAAGCGCACTACAGAGTTGTTTTGCGGCGAGGATAATACGCGGGCTGGCGCGTTCAAACCAGTCACTGGTTAAAGGAATAACCGGAATAGTGAGCTGATCGCCCCAGTATCGCTGAATTTTGCGGGTTTCATCCGCATCGCCTGCCACCACGATCGCCTGCGGAGCGCGCGCCAGCACCTGTTCTCGGCTTACCTGCGGCCAGGGAACCCGGCTATTGGCAAAGATATTTTCTCCGCCACACAGCTCCAGCACCTGGTTTTGAATCGATCCTTTTGCGCTGGTAAACGGCGGATTGATGCCAAACTGGAGAAAGACGCGTTTTTTGGCTTTCGCCGCGTTCGCCGATTTTAGTTGATGATAGTCGTCCAGCAGACTTTGTGAGGCGCGTTGCGCTTTTTCCGGCTCCGGGCTCCAGGCGGCTAATTTTTTCAGCGTGTCGGCAATTTGTTCGATGGTGACGGCATCCACCCACATCACCTGGATCCCTAACGAGGTGAGCTGATTAACCTGTCGTTCCGCATTGCCGCCGCGCCACGCGATAACCAGATCGGGTTTCAGCGCCACAATGCGTTCCAGATTCATGCCCTGCCAGGTGGACACTTGTTCAATATTCTTTGCTGCTGGCGGATAGTCGGAATAGCTGCTGACGCCGACGGGGGTGATGCCTGCGGCAAAGGCGAGTTCGGTATTGGCGGGAGAAAGGGAAATCACGCGCGGTGCGGCTGACAGCCACACCGGCAGCAGAATCAGCAGGGCGACAAACGCCCTGAAGAATGCGTTAACCATGCGCCAGTTTCTGCACCAGCGTTTCGACCATCAGGCTGGACTGTTTGGCCGCGACGGCCAGGAACTCGTCAAAGCTCAGGTGCGACTGCTGGTCTGCGACGTCAGAAATAGCGCGAACCACCACAAACGGAACTTTAAAGTTATGGCAGACGTGCGCGATCGCGGTAGCTTCCATTTCAACAGCAACCGCCTGCGGGAAGTTATGGCGGATTTTCGCCAGCCCTACGGAGCCGTTAATGAAGGCGTCGCCGCTGACAATCAGCCCGCGAACCGCGTTCAGGTTTAACGCCGCAATGCAGGATTCCGCCGCCGCGATCAGCGTTTCGTCGGCTTTAAACCCTGCCGGACAGCCCGGAAGCTGACCGAATTCATAGCCGAAGGCGGTAACATCGGCGTCATGATAGCGTGCTTCATCAGACACCACGATATCGCCCACTTTTAACGTTGGCGCCAGACCGCCTGCGGAACCGGTATTAATAATCACGTCCGGCTTGCAGTGTTCAAGAAGCAGCGTCGCGCCCAGCGCTGCAGCCACTTTACCAATGCCGGATTTCAGCAGCGCAACGTCGGTGCCGTTTAACTGACCGGTGTAGATTTCACAACCGCCCAGGCTGAACGTTTGACGGTTTTCGATTTTGTCACGCAGCAGCGTAACTTCTTCTTCCATTGCACCAATGATGCCGATTTTCATAGATTTACTCGCGCCAGGTGAGATTTAAAGGCATAGTCTATCATGCGCTTAACGGGAAGTGCATGTTCATGGGGGAGGAGATGGCTCAGATTGATTTCCGCAAAAAAATAAACTGGCATCGTCGTTACCGCTCACCTCAGGGGGTGAAGACTGAGCATGAGATCCTGCGCATCTTTGAGAGTGACCGTGGGCGCATTATTAACTCTCCGGCGATCCGCCGTTTGCAGCAAAAGACGCAGGTGTTTCCGCTGGAGCGCAACGCGGCGGTGCGCACCCGTCTTACCCATTCGCTGGAAGTGCAGCAGGTGGGACGCTATATCGCCAAAGAAGTGCTGAGCCGTCTTAAGGAACTGCAACTGCTGGCGCATTACGGGCTGGACGAACTGACCGGTCCCTTCGAAAGCATTGTCGAAATGTCCTGCCTGATGCACGACATTGGGAATCCGCCGTTCGGTCATTTTGGCGAAGCGGCAATCAACGACTGGTTTCGCCAGCGTCTGCATCCGGCAGATGCCGAAAGCCAGCCGCTGACGGAGGACCGCTGTATTGTCGCCGCGCTGCGCCTGAGCGAAGGGGAGGAGTCCCTGAATGACATCCGGCGCAAAGTCCGCCAGGATTTATGCCATTTCGAAGGCAATGCGCAGGGGATACGTCTGGTGCATACCTTAATGCGCATGAACCTGACCTGGGCGCAGGTGGGCGGGATTTTAAAATATACCCGTCCGGCATGGTGGCGGGGGGAAACGCCTACGACGCATCATTATTTAATGAAAAAACCGGGCTACTATCTTTCTGAAGAGTCCTATATTGCAAGGTTACGTCAGGAACTTGATCTCGCGCTTTACAGTCGCTTTCCATTAACCTGGATCATGGAAGCCGCTGACGATATTTCTTATTGCGTGGCCGATCTTGAGGACGCCGTAGAGAAAAGAATTTTCAGCGTAGAGCAGTTGTATCACCATTTGCACGAGGCCTGGGGCGAGCACGAAAAAGGCTCTCTGTTTGCGCAGGTGGTGGAAAATGCGTGGGAGAAATCCCGCGCAAATACGCTGAGTCGGAGTACGGAAGATCAATTCTTTATGTATTTGCGGGTGAACACGCTAAATAAGCTGGTGCCTTATGCCGCGCAGCGTTTTATTGATAATCTTGAGCAGATCTTTGAGGGCACCTTTAATCAGGCGTTACTGGAAGATGGCAGCAGCGTTAGCCGTTTGCTTAAGCTCTATAAAAATGTCGCCATAAAACATGTGTTTAGCCACCCCGACGTGGAACAGCTCGAGCTGCAGGGGTATCGCGTTATCAGTGGTTTATTAGACATTTACCGGCCTTTATTAAGTCTTCCATTAGCAGACTTCAGCGAGCTGGTGGAAAAAGAGCGGCTGATACGCTTTCCGATAGAATCCAGATTATTTCAGAAACTCTCCACTCGTCATCGACTGGCGTACATTGAAGCCGTCAGTAAATTAGCGTCAGATTCCCCCGAGTATCCGGTGCTGGAATATTATTACCGTTGCCGTCTGATCCAGGATTATATCAGCGGCATGACAGACCTCTACGCGTGGGATGAATATCGACGGCTCATGGCGGTCGAGCAATAAAGCAACTTTTGTAAAGACGGACAATAAATTTTTACTTTTTCCATAAACTTTTGTCCGGAACTTAGCGCTATAAAATGAATCTGACGTACACAGCAATTTTGCGTTATATGTTAATCGAGATTGATACACATGAAAAAAACCACATTAGCAATGAGTGCACTGGCTCTGAGTTTAGGTTTGGCGTTATCTCCGCTTTCTGCCACGGCTGCTGAAACCGCCTCAGCAACGACCGCTCAGCAGATGCCAAGTCTGGCGCCGATGCTCGAAAAAGTGATGCCATCGGTGGTCAGCATTAACGTTGAAGGTAGCACAACCGTAAATACGCCGCGTATGCCGCGTAATTTCCAGCAGTTCTTTGGTGATGACTCCCCGTTCTGCCAGGAGGGTTCTCCGTTCCAGAGTTCCCCGTTCTGTCAGGGAGGCCCTGGGGGTAACGGCGGCCAGCAACAAAAATTCATGGCGCTGGGTTCTGGCGTCATCATTGATGCCGCGAAAGGCTATGTCGTCACCAACAACCACGTGGTGGACAACGCCACGGTAATCAAAGTACAGCTGAGCGATGGCCGTAAATTCGACGCCAAAATTGTCGGCAAAGATCCGCGCTCTGACATCGCGCTGATCCAAATCCAGGATCCGAAAAACCTGACGGCGATTAAACTGGCTGACTCCGACGCGCTGCGTGTCGGCGACTACACGGTGGCCATCGGTAACCCGTTTGGTCTGGGCGAAACCGTCACTTCCGGTATCGTCTCGGCGCTGGGCCGTAGCGGTCTGAACGCGCAAAACTATGAAAACTTTATCCAGACCGACGCGGCGATCAACCGCGGTAACTCTGGTGGCGCGCTGGTTAACCTTAATGGTGAACTGATCGGTATTAACACCGCTATCCTTGCGCCGGACGGCGGCAACATTGGTATCGGCTTCGCCATCCCAAGCAACATGGTGAAAAACCTCACATCCCAGATGGTGGAATTCGGTCAGGTGAAACGCGGCGAGCTGGGCATTATGGGTACCGAACTGAACTCTGAGCTGGCGAAGGCAATGAAAGTCGACGCACAGCGCGGCGCGTTCGTCAGCCAGGTGATGCCAAACTCTTCGGCGGCGAAAGCGGGCATTAAAGCCGGGGATGTTATTACCTCCCTGAACGGCAAGCCCATCAGCAGCTTTGCCGCGCTGCGCGCGCAGGTCGGCACCATGCCGGTCGGCAGCAAGCTCACCCTCGGACTGTTGCGTGACGGCAAGCCGGTGACCGTGAATCTGGAACTGCAGCAGAGCAGCCAGAATCAGGTGGATTCCAGCTCTATTTTCAGCGGCATTGAGGGCGCTGAAATGAGCAACAAAGGCAAGGATCAAGGCGTGGTGGTGAATAACGTGAAAGCGAATTCTCCAGCGGCGCAGATTGGTCTGAAGAAAGGTGACGTGATTGTCGGCGCTAACCAGCAGGCGGTGAAAAACATCGCTGAGCTGCGCAAGATCCTCGACAGCAAGCCGTCTGTCCTCGCGCTGAATATTCAGCGTGGCGATAGCTCCATCTATTTGCTGATGCAGTAATCTCCTCACCCCCTTCCCGAACAGGGAAGGGGGCTCTTTTTGTGATACCCCCCACAACTCCATACTTCTTTGCTTCGCTTTGTGCATTTGCACAATGCTGCGATTAGTCATCTTCCTTATGCTTGAGCTCTGCTCACAGGAGGGTTTATGGCTGGCTGGCATCTTGATACCAAAATGGCGCAGGATATCGTGGCGCGGACGATGCGCATCATTGATACCAATATCAACGTAATGGATGCCCGCGGGCGGATTATCGGCAGCGGCGATCGTGAGCGTATTGGTGAATTGCACGAAGGCGCGCTGCTGGTGCTCTCTCAGGGACGCGTGGTTGATATTGACGACGCGGTGGCGCGGCACTTACACGGTGTGCGTCAGGGGATCAACCTGCCGTTGCGTCTGGAAGGGGAGATCGTTGGCGTGATCGGTCTGACCGGCGAGCCGGAGCACCTGCGCAAATATGGCGAGCTGGTATGCATGACGGCAGAAATGATGCTGGAGCAGTCACGTCTGATGCACCTGCTGGCGCAGGACAGCCGCCTGCGTGAAGAACTGGTGATGAACCTGATTCAGGCGGAAGAAAACACCCCGGCGCTGACCGAGTGGGCGCAGCGTCTGGGCATCGATCTCAATCAGCCGCGCGTGGTGGCGGTGGTGGAAGTCGACAGCGGACAGCTTGGCGTCGACAGCGCCATGGCGGAACTGCAGCAATTGCAAAATGCGCTGACCACCCCCGAGCGCAATAACCTGATCGCGATTGTCTCGCTGACCGAAATGGTGGTGTTAAAACCGGCGCTGAATCAGTTTGGTCGCTGGGATGCAGAAGATCACCGCAGGCGCGTTGAGCAGCTTATTTCGCGGATGAAAGAGAATGGGCAACTGCGTTTTCGCGTCGCGTTGGGCAACTACTTTACCGGCCCCGGCAGTATCGCCCGTTCATACCGTACCGCCCGCACCACCATGATGGTCGGCAAGCAGCGCATGCCGGACAGCCGCAGTTATTTTTATCAGGATTTAATGTTGCCGGTGCTGCTCGACAGTCTGCGCGGCGGTTGGCAGGCTAACGAGCTGGCGCGCCCTTTAGCGCGACTGAAGGCAATGGATAATAACGGCCTGTTGCGCCGAACGCTGGCGGCGTGGTTCCGTCATAATGTGCAGCCGCTGGCAACGTCAAAGGCGCTGTTTATTCATCGTAATACGCTGGAGTACCGACTGAACCGTATTTCAGAGCTGACCGGGCTGGATCTGGGGAATTTTGACGACAGATTGTTATTGTATGTGGCGCTACAACTTGATGAACAACGGTAATTTTTGCCTGATGGCGCAGCACTGATCGGGCCTACAAAGGACAGGGGGCGTAGGCTGGACGTGGGCGGCGCCATCTGGCAACAATCGCTTACTTACGCGTCAATTTTTCCAGATCGGCCTCAATTTCGGTGATCTTATTCGCGACCACGCTTTCCAGATGGCGTAAGTCGTCAAGGATCTTGCGCTTCAGATCGACTTCGGTGCGATCGCGCTGGCAGATCTGATCCAGCTCGTCGATAACATAGCGCAGGTTGGGGCTGATCTCCTGCACCTCTTTGTAACCCTGCCCAATACCGTCGGCGACCACGGTTTTACGTTGCCGTGGGTATTTAAACTTCACGCTCTTGGCAAAGAATTCGCCTTTATCCTTCTGGAAATAGATTTTCAGGATATCGTTGTTGGCTTCTTGCCGCAGGCTGTAACGATCGATTTCTTCAGGATTGGTAATGCCCAGACTTTTCAGATTGTCGTACATAGCGGTACCCTTAATCTCAACATAACCTATGAATAATTAACGAAAAGCCCCGTTTCCGCCACTTCAGGCGATAAAAAAAGCGGGCTATGCCCGCTTTTTCAAATCATTGTCAGTCGATGGTACGTAACAACTCATTGATGCCGACCTTGCCGCGCGTTTTGGCATCGACCTTTTTCACAATCACCGCGCAGTAAAGACTGTATTTGCCATCTTTCGACGGCAGGTTGCCGGAAACGACAACAGAACCTGCCGGAACGCGGCCATAATGCACTTCGCCGGTTTCACGGTCATAAATACGGGTGCTCTGGCCGATGTAAACGCCCATCGAAATCACGGAACCTTCTTCCACGATCACGCCTTCCACGACTTCTGAACGCGCGCCGATAAAGCAGTTATCTTCGATGATGGTCGGGTTCGCCTGCAGCGGCTCCAGTACGCCGCCGATGCCGACGCCGCCGGAGAGATGAACGTTTTTACCGATCTGCGCGCAGGAGCCGACGGTCGCCCAGGTATCAACCATCGTACCTTCATCAACATAGGCGCCGATATTAACGTAAGACGGCATCAGCACGGTGTTACGGGCAATGAACGCCCCCTGGCGCACCGCCGCAGGTGGCACTACGCGGAAGCCTTCTTTCTGAAAACGCGCTTCGTCATAGTCAGCAAATTTCATCGGCACTTTATCGAAGTAGCGACTTTCCGCGCCGTCGATAACCTGGTTATCGTTAATACGGAAAGAGAGCAGTACCGCTTTCTTCAGCCACTGGTGCGTTACCCACTGGCCGTCGATTTTTTCTGCAACACGCAGTGCGCCGGAATCCAGCAGGGAAATCACCTGATTCACCGCTTCACGGGTCACGGTATCTACATTCGCCGGCGTGATCTCGGCACGGCGCTCAAAAGCGGTCTCAATAACGTTCTGTAACTGCTGCATTGGTAAACTCTTTCCCTAATAAAAAAACACACTACCCTTTATCGTTTGGATTGAGGGCCTCTGTCAACCGTTGATGCACTTCCTGCTGAAGCGCATTATTAAGGGCACGCCGGTCCGCGGTGGCGATTATGAATAAATCTTCTACTCGCTCGCCAATGGTTGTAATTCGGGCGCCGTGAAGCGAAATTCCCAGATCGGCAAAAATTTGCCCGACCCGCGCCAGCAGTCCGGGCTGGTCGAGTGCAATCAGTTCGAGGAACGATTTCCGGTCGGTGTGCGTCGGCAAAAACGTCACTTCGGTATCCACGGTAAAGTGGCGCAATTTAGCCGGCTGGCGACGCGGCTGCGGCGGTTGCCAACTGCGCTGGGTGATCGCCTGTTCCAGTCCGAAGCGGATCGCTTCATGCCGATCCGATGACAGCGGGCTGCCATCCGGCTCCAGGACGATAAACGTATCCATCGCCATGCCGTCGCGGGTGGTGAAGATCTGCGCATCGTGGACGCTGAGATTACGCCTGTCCAGTTCAGCGCAGACGGCGGCAAACAGGTAAGGGCGGTCCGGACTCCAGATAAAAATTTCCGTTCCGCCGCGCGTCGCCTGCGGACTGAGCAAAATCAGCGGCTTGCTCAGGTCGTGCTGAAGCAGATGTCGCGCGTGCCAGGCCAGTTGATTTGGGCTGTGACGGACAAAATAGTTGGCGCGACAGCGCGACCAGATATGGTGCAGCGCCTCTTCATCAATATTGTCCATCCGTAATAGCGCCAGCGCCTGAAGCTGATGATGGCGTACGCGCTCGCGCATATCTGGCGTATTCTGCATGCCGCGGCGCAGCTGTTTCTCTGTGGCGAAGTACAGTTCGCGCAGCAGGCTTTGCTTCCAGCTATTCCACAGCGTTTCGTTGGTGGCGCATATGTCGGCCACTGTCAGGCAGACGAGAAAGCGCAAGCGGTGCTCCGTCTGTACTTCTTCGGCAAACTGCTTGATCACCTCCGGATCCTGAATATCGCGGCGCTGGGCGGTAACTGACATCAGCAGATGTTGCCGTACCAGCCAGGCCACCAGTTGGGTTTCCCGCGAGTTCAGGCCATGCAGCTCGGCGAATTTGAGCACGTCCTGCGCGCCCAGCACGGAGTGGTCGCCGCCGCGTCCTTTGGCGATGTCGTGGAACAGAGCGGCGATCAGGATCAGCTCCGGCTGACGCAGACGGGGCCAGAGATCCACACACAGCGGGTGGCGCTGGCGGGTCTCTTCTTTGGCGAAGCTTTCCAGCTTCAGCATCACGCGAATGGTGTGTTCATCCACTGTGTAAGCGTGGAACAGATCGAACTGCATCTGTCCGACAATGTGCGACCACTGGGGCATATAGGCCCACAGCACGCTATGGCGGTGCATGGGCAGCAGGCCGCGGCTGACCGCGCCAGGGTGACGCAGCATGCTGAGAAACAGCGAACGCGCTTCCGGGATGTAGCACAACGGCTGGTTCAGATGACGTCGGGCGTGGCGCAGATGGCGCAGGGTGGTGGAGTAGATCCCGGTGATCGCGCTATTGCGCACCATGGTATAGAACATCCGCAGGATCGCTTCCGGCTCGCGGATAAACAGATCGTCGTGACGCAGGTCGATCAGCGTGCCGCGCAGTTGAAAGTCGTCGTCGATCGGGCGCGGCTTTTCGTCCGCCGGCAAGGCGAGGATGGCTTCGTCAAACAACTGGAGCAGCATCTGGTTCAGTTCGCTGACCCGCCGCGTCACCCGGAAGAAATCCTTCATCATTTGCTCGACCGGCTCGTTGCCTTCGCCACGGTAGTTGAGACGCTGGGCGACGCTAAGCTGGCGGTCAAACAACAGACGGTTGTCGTAACGGGGCACCACCAGATGCAGCGCAAAGCGGATCCGCCAGAGTATGTGCAGGCACTCGTTTAACTCCGCGCGTTCGGCCTGGGTCAAAAAGCCAAAACCGACCATCTCATCAAGGGAGGTGGCGCCAAAGTGACGGCGGGCGACCCACTGTAGCGTATGGATGTCGCGCAGGCCGCCGGGGCTGCTTTTGATATCCGGCTCGAGGTTATAGCTGGTGCCGTGATAGCGCTGGTGGCGCTGGTTCTGTTCTTCGACTTTGGCGGCGTAGAACTTGTCGGACGGCCAGAAGCCTTCGCTGAAAATGTGTTTTTGCAGTTCAAGGAACAGCGCCACGTCGCCAATCAGCAGCCGGGTTTCGATCAGGTTGGTGGCGACGGTCAGATCCGACAGCCCTTCCAGCAGACACTCTTCAAGCGTACGTACGCTGTGACCGACCTCCAGCTTTACGTCCCACAGCAGCGTCAGCAGTTCACCCACTTTCTGCGCCTGGTCATCGGGTAATTTTTTGCGGCTTAAGATCAGCAGATCGATGTCGGAAAGCGGATGCAGTTCGCCGCGCCCGTAGCCGCCGACGGCGACCAGCGCCAGATCGGCAATCTGCCCGAATCCCGCGTCAATCCACAACCGTTGCAGCAGTTGATCAATAAACTCGGTGCGGGCTTCGATCAGCTGCTCGGCGGAGATCCCGCTGTCAAACGCGTCGCCCAGCCACTGCTGGAAGGTATCGATGTGGGACTTTATCCCGCTGACGGTGAGTTCGTCACGCGACCAACTGCCTGGGTTCTGCGGCTGGCCGGGAAGGGTGGGAAGTGCGGTATTCGCGTGCTGTTCAGGAAGAATATTCATTATGCGCCACCCATTAAAAAGCCGGATGTCGGCGAAACGCCTTATCCGGCCCAGGGAACACTGCAATTTCCAGGCCTGATAAGCGACAGCGCCATCAGGCAATCAGTTATTCGTCGTGCGTAATGACCGCCGGGATAGTGTCATCCTTGCGTAAGGTCAGAATTTCGCAGCCGTTTTCGGTTACTACAATAGTGTGCTCATATTGTGCAGACAAGCTTCTGTCTTTGGTTTTTACCGTCCAGCCATCCTTCATGGTGCGGATGCGGTAATCACCGGCATTCAGCATTGGCTCAATGGTGAACGTCATGCCCGGTTGCAGCACCACGCCGCCGTCGTCCGCATCGTAATGCAGTACCTGCGGTTCTTCATGGAAGCCGCGGCCAATACCGTGTCCGCAGTATTCGCGCACCACAGAGAAACCTTCGCCTTCCGCGTATTTCTGAATCGCCGCGCCCAGGGCGCGCAGACGGATGCCCGGTTTTACCATACGCAGGGCCAGATACAGGCTCTCCTGCGTGACGCGGCACAGACGCTCGCCAAGGATAGTCGGCTTGCCGACGATAAACATTTTTGAGGTGTCGCCGTGGTATTCGTCTTTGATGACGGTGACGTCAATGTTGACGATATCGCCGTCTTTCAACAGCTTGGCATCGTCCGGGATCCCGTGGCATACCACTTCATTAATAGAGATGCAGACGGATTTCGGATAACCATGGTAACCGAGGCAGGCGGAAATCGCGTGCTGCTCGTTGACGATGTAGTCGTTACAAAGACGATCCAGTTCGCCCGTGCTGACGCCCGGTTTGATATGCGGTTCGATCATCTCCAGCACTTCCGCGGCCAGACGGCCCGCGACGCGCATTTTTTCGATTTCTTCAGGGGTCTTAATTGAGATAGCCATGTAATCTGTCCATCGGTGTCGATTTTTTCGACAATACTAGTGTAAGTATTGTCAATGGTATCAGTCAGGCGCACCCCGTGCCAAATTGAGAATCATTAACAGCACACTCAGCCAACAATTATTGGTGTCGGCGGCGTATTTGTGGTATAAAGCGCGCCGGACTTCCGTTCCATTCGAGACTACACAAGATGGACGGAAGCGACATATCTCACTTTGTGTAACAACACACACGTATCGGCACATATTCCGGGGTGCCCTTTGGGGTCGGTAATATGGGATACGTGGAGGCATAACCCCAACTTTATCTATAGAGGTTTTAATCATGGCAACTGTTTCCATGCGCGACATGCTCAAGGCTGGTGTTCACTTCGGTCACCAGACCCGTTACTGGAACCCGAAAATGAAGCCGTTCATCTTCGGTGCGCGTAACAAAGTTCACATCATCAACCTTGAGAAAACGGTACCGATGTTCAACGAAGCCCTGGCTGAGCTGAACAAGATTGCTTCTCGTAAAGGTAAAATCCTTTTCGTTGGTACTAAACGCGCTGCAAGCGAAGCGGTGAAAGAAGCTGCTAACAGCTGCGATCAGTTCTTCGTGAACCATCGCTGGCTGGGCGGTATGCTGACTAACTGGAAAACCGTTCGTCAGTCCATCAAACGTCTGAAAGACCTGGAAACTCAGTCTCAGGACGGTACTTTCGAAAAGCTGACCAAGAAAGAAGCGCTGATGCGTACGCGTGAGCTTGAGAAACTGGAAAACAGCCTGGGCGGTATCAAAGACATGGGCGGTCTGCCGGACGCGCTGTTCGTTATCGATGCTGACCACGAGCACATTGCTATCAAAGAAGCAAACAACCTGGGTATTCCGGTATTTGCTATCGTTGATACCAACTCTGATCCGGACGGTGTTGACTTCGTTATCCCGGGTAACGACGACGCAATCCGTGCTGTTAGCCTGTACCTGGGCGCTGTCGCTGCAACCGTTCGTGAAGGCCGTTCTCAGGATCTGGCTTCCCAGGCGGAAGAAAGCTTCGTAGAAGCTGAATAATAAGGAACGCTCGTTCGAGCCCCTTTTTGGACCAGGTAGTATCACGTTTGGTTAGGGGGCCTATCAATGGCCCCCTTTTTCACTTTTAAATCTGTGCGGTTTGACGCCGGGCAGATCAAATCTTCCGAGGATTTTAGAATGGCTGAAATTACCGCATCCCTGGTAAAAGAGCTGCGTGAGCGTACTGGCGCAGGCATGATGGATTGCAAAAAAGCACTGACTGAAGCGAATGGCGACATTGAGCTGGCAATCGAAAACATGCGTAAGTCCGGTGCGATCAAAGCAGCGAAAAAAGCAGGCAACGTTGCTGCTGACGGCGTAATCAAAACCAAAATCGAAGGCAATATCGCGTTCATTCTGGAAGTTAACTGCCAGACTGACTTCGTTGCGAAAGACGGCGGTTTCCAGGCTTTCGCTGACAAAGTACTGGACGCAGCGGTTGCGGGTAAAATCACTGACGTTGAAGTACTGAAAGCGCAGTTCGAAGAAGAGCGCGTTGCGCTGGTTGCGAAAATCGGCGAGAACATCAACATCCGTCGTATCGCTTCCCTGGAAGGCGACGTTCTGGGTAGCTACCAGCACGGTGCGCGCATCGGTGTTCTGGTTGCCGCGAAAGGCGCTGACGAAGAACTGGTTAAGCAGCTGGCAATGCATGTTGCGGCAAGCAAGCCGGAATTCGTTAAGCCGGAAGACGTGTCTGCTGAAGTGGTAGAGAAAGAATACCAGGTACAGCTGGACATCGCCATGCAGTCTGGCAAGCCGAAAGAAATCGCAGAGAAAATGGTTGAAGGCCGCATGAAGAAATTCACCGGCGAAGTTTCTCTGACTGGCCAGCCTTTCGTTATGGATCCGAGCAAGTCTGTTGGTCAGCTGCTGAAAGAGCACAACGCTGACGTGACTGGCTTCATCCGCTTCGAAGTGGGCGAAGGCATCGAAAAAGTTGAGACTGACTTCGCAGCAGAAGTTGCTGCAATGTCCAAGCAGTCTTAATGATTGAAAAGGAGCCGCCTGAGGGCGGCTTCTTTTTGTCACCCGTCACGCAAAATCAGTATGGCTCTTATTTCGTTGTACTGAGAAGCGACATATCATTGTCGCCAGAATTTACCCCCTTTTTAAATCGTTGACAGTCTCAGGAAAGAAACATGGCTACCAATGCAAAACCCGTCTATAAACGTATTCTGCTTAAGTTGAGTGGCGAAGCTCTGCAGGGTTCGGAAGGCTTCGGTATTGACGCAAGCATACTGGATCGTATGGCTCAGGAAATCAAAGAACTGGTTGAACTGGGGATTCAGGTTGGTGTGGTTATTGGTGGCGGTAACCTGTTCCGTGGCGCAGGTCTGGCGAAAGCGGGAATGAACCGCGTTGTGGGCGACCACATGGGCATGCTGGCCACCGTGATGAACGGCCTGGCGATGCGCGATGCGCTCCATCGCGCCTATGTGAACGCTCGCCTGATGTCGGCGATTCCGCTTAACGGCGTGTGCGACAACTACAGCTGGGCGGAAGCGATCAGCCTGCTGCGTAATAACCGCGTGGTGATCCTCTCTGCCGGGACCGGTAACCCGTTCTTTACTACCGACTCTGCAGCCTGCCTGCGCGGTATTGAAATTGAAGCGGACGTTGTCCTGAAAGCAACCAAGGTGGATGGTGTATTCACCGCCGATCCGGCAAAAGATCCGTCGGCCACCATGTACGAGCAGCTGACCTACAGCGAAGTGCTGGAAAAAGAGCTAAAAGTGATGGATCTGGCGGCGTTTACGCTGGCGCGTGACCACAAATTGCCGATTCGCGTGTTCAACATGAACAAGCCGGGCGCGCTGCGTCGTGTGGTCATGGGTGAGAAAGAAGGGACGTTAATCACGGAGTAATTCCCGTGTTACACTTCATCTTTCAGGCTGTCTCTGCGTTGGCTGCCTTTGCTCACCCCAGTCACTTACATGTGTAAGCTGCTGGGAATAAATGAGGGGCATCCTTGTCCCTCACTGAAGGACGCCTGCGGCTGTTCAAATTTGTTCCTGACAAATTTGTCGTTCAGCTGCCGCCTTGATACAACCTGAATGATTTTGTGCAGAAATCGCGGTAAGATTTTGCGTCAGTATCGCGGGACTACCCGTAATATTTTAATCAGGGCTATACTAAGCGCATTTCCACTATGTGCAATTGTCTGGTCTGACTGAGACTAGTTTCCAAGGATTCGTAACGTGATTAGCGATATCAGAAAAGATGCTGAAGTACGCATGGACAAATGCGTTGAAGCATTCAAAACCCAAATCAGCAAAATTCGCACGGGTCGTGCTTCTCCCAGCCTGCTGGATGGCATTGTTGTGGAATATTACGGTACGCCGACGCCGCTGCGTCAGCTGGCAAGCGTAACGGTAGAAGATTCCCGTACCCTGAAAATCAACGTATTTGACCGCTCTCTGAGCCCGGCCGTTGAAAAAGCGATCATGGCGTCTGACCTCGGTCTGAACCCAAGTTCTGCCGGCAGCGATATCCGTGTTCCACTGCCGCCGCTGACTGAAGAACGTCGTAAAGACCTGACGAAAATCGTGCGTGGCGAAGCGGAGCAGGCTCGCGTTGCCGTGCGTAACGTGCGTCGTGACGCTAACGATAAAGTCAAGGCGCTGCTGAAAGACAAAGAGATCAGCGAAGATGATGACCGTCGTTCTCAGGACGATATTCAGAAACTGACCGATGCCGCTATCAAGAAAGTGGAAGCGGCGCTGGCAGACAAAGAAGCGGAACTGATGCAGTTCTGATTCACCGGTACGACGAAAACGCCGCTCAGAAGATCTTTTGGATCGGCTGGCGGCGTTTTGCTTTTTACCTTTTACCCTGTCTCACTTTCAGACTGGACGTTCAATGAAGCACATAACCCTTCTGGGCTCGACCGGCTCTATTGGTTGCAGCACGCTTGACGTGGTGCGCCAGAACCCTGACGACTTTCGCGTTGTCGCGCTGGTGGCAGGTAAAAATGTCACCCGCATGGTGGAGCAGTGCCTGGAATTCTCCCCGCATTACGCGGTGATGGATGATGAAGCCAGCGCAACGCTGCTAAAAGCCACGTTGCAGCAACACGGTTGCCGCACAGAGGTTCTTAGCGGGCAACAGGCAGCCTGTGAGATGGCGGCGCTGGATGATGTGGATCAAGTCATGGCGGCCATTGTGGGCGCAGCAGGGCTGTTGCCGACGCTGGCCGCTATTCGCGCCGGTAAAACCATTCTGCTGGCCAATAAAGAGTCGCTGGTCACCTGCGGACGCCTGTTTATGGATGCGGTAAAGCAAAGTGGCGCACGGCTTTTACCGGTGGACAGCGAGCATAACGCTATTTTTCAGAGTATGCCCCAACCCATTCAACACAATCTGGGATACGCTGACCTTGAGCAAAATGGCGTGATGTCGGTTTTGCTTACCGGGTCTGGTGGCCCGTTTCGGGAAACGCCGCTGCGCGATCTGGCCTCAATGACGCCCGAGCAGGCATGCCGTCACCCGAACTGGTCGATGGGGCGTAAAATTTCCGTCGACTCCGCCACCATGATGAATAAAGGTCTGGAATACATAGAAGCGCGTTGGTTGTTCAACGCCAGTGCCCGCCAGATGGACGTGCTGATTCATCCGCAGTCGGTTATTCACTCAATGGTGCGTTATCAGGACGGCAGCGTACTGGCGCAACTGGGGGAGCCGGATATGCGTACGCCAATTGCCCATACCATGGCCTGGCCGAATCGCGTGACCTCGGGGGTTAAGCCGCTCGATTTCTGCCAGCTCAGCGCGCTGACTTTTAGCGCGCCGGACTATGAGCGCTATCCGTGCCTGAAACTGGCAATGGAAGCGTTTGAGCAAGGGCAGGCGGCAACCACTGCGTTGAATGCGGCAAACGAAATCGTCGTAGCTGCATTTCTTGCTGAAGAACTTCGCTTTACCGATATTGCCGATCTCAATTTAGCTGTGCTGGAACAGATGGACCTGCAAGAGCCTCAGAGTGTGGATGACGTCCTGCGAGTGGATGCCATTGCGCGAGAAGTCGCCAGAAAACAAGTGACGCGTCTCGCAAGCTGAGGATAATCCGGCTACAGAAGATCGTGCTATTTGTTAGCGTTGGGCTTCAGTGATATAGTCTGCGCCACCTGATCGCAGGTATTTGGCTTTTTTCGGTCAGGCAAGCCGTGGTTTGACACGGCTTTTTTGTGGATACGCAAAATCATTCAGGTTGCATCAGGGCGGCGAGTGGATGCGTTCCCGGGCGCGTACAGCGGTACGTGACGCGGGACAGCAAGCTGACAAGAGGCAGCCTGAGAGATGAAGTGTAAAAGGCTTCTGTATTCCTGAGTACCGCTAAATCCTTTCAGGGACTAAAAACGCGTTATGTTGTCTGCAACTCAACCAGTAAGCGAAAATTTGCCAGCACATGGCTGTCGTCATGTCGCGATCATTATGGATGGCAATGGTCGCTGGGCAAAAAAGCAAGGGAAGATTCGGGCATTCGGGCATAAGGCCGGAGCGAAATCCGTCCGCCGGGCCGTCTCTTTTGCTGCCAACAACGGTATTGATGCGTTAACGCTGTATGCCTTTAGTAGTGAAAACTGGAACCGACCAGCGCAGGAAGTTAGCGCGTTAATGGAGCTGTTTGTGTGGGCGCTTGACAGCGAAGTCAAAAGTCTGCACCGCCATAACGTCCGCCTGCGCATTATTGGCGATACCAGTCGATTTAACTCGCGTTTGCAGGAACGTATTCGTAAATCGGAAGCGCTAACTGCCCAGAATACCGGGCTGACGCTGAACATTGCGGCGAATTACGGCGGACGTTGGGATATTGTCCAGGGAGTCAGAAAACTGGCGGAACAGGTGCAGGACGGTGTACTGCGCCCGGAACAGATTGATGAAGAAATGCTCAACCAACAAATCTGTATGCATGAGCTGGCTCCTGTGGATTTAGTAATTAGGACTGGGGGAGAGCATAGAATAAGTAACTTTTTGCTTTGGCAAATTGCCTACGCCGAACTTTACTTTACTGATGTGCTCTGGCCCGATTTCGATGAACAAGACTTTGAAGGTGCGCTGCATGCCTTTGCTAATCGAGAGCGTCGTTTCGGCGGCACCGAGCCCGGTGATGACAAAGCCTGATGGGGGTCGCTTTTGCTGAAGTATCGCCTGATTTCTGCTTTTGTTTTAATACCCGTGGTCATCGCGGCGCTGTTTCTGCTGCCGCCGGTGGGGTTCGCTATTGTTACGCTGCTGGTGTGTATGCTGGCTGCGTGGGAATGGGGACAGTTAAGCGGTTTTGCCACTCGCACGCAACGCGTATGGCTGGCGGTACTGTGCGGGCTGTTACTCGCGCTAATGCTGTTTTTACTGCCGGAATACCATCATAATATTCACCAGCCGCTGGTCGAGGTCTCACTTTGGGCGTCGTTAGGCTGGTGGATCGTTGCTTTACTCCTGGTGTTTTTCTATCCCGGTTCAGCGGCGATCTGGCGTAATTCGAAGACATTACGCATAATTTTCGGCGTGTTGACTATCGTTCCCTTTTTCTGGGGCATGCTGGCGCTTCGCGCCTGGCATTATGACGATAATCATTACAGTGGCGCGATATGGCTACTCTATGTCATGATCCTCGTTTGGGGCGCGGACTCCGGGGCGTATATGTTTGGCAAACTGTTTGGCAAACATAAGCTGGCGCCGAAGGTGTCGCCAGGGAAAACCTGGCAGGGCTTTTTTGGCGGTCTCGCGACAGCAGCGGTAATCTCCTGGGGTTACAGCATGTGGGCGAACCTGGACGTTGCGCCGGTCACCTTGCTAATTTGCTCTATTATTGCCGCGCTGGCCTCTGTGCTGGGCGATCTTACTGAGAGCATGTTCAAGCGTGAAGCAGGAATTAAAGACAGCGGTCATTTGATTCCAGGACACGGTGGTATTCTGGACCGTATTGATAGCCTGACGGCGGCAGTACCGGTCTTTGCGTGCCTGTTGTTACTGGTATTCAAAACGCTTTAACGGAAGGTTTTATGCTGAGTATTCTCTGGAATCTGGCTGCATTCATTGTTGCACTGGGTGTGCTTATCACCGTGCATGAATTTGGTCATTTCTGGGTTGCACGGCGTTGCGGTGTCCGTGTAGAGCGCTTTTCCATTGGCTTTGGTAAAGCGCTTTGGCGCCGTACCGACAGGTCTGGTACAGAATATGTTATCGCCCTTATCCCGCTGGGCGGTTACGTCAAAATGCTGGATGAGCGTGCTGAGCCGGTGATTCCGGAACTGCGCCACCACGCGTTCAACAACAAAACCGTAGGTCAGCGTGCGGCAATTATCGCCGCCGGCCCGGTTGCTAATTTCCTTTTTGCCATCTTCGCTTACTGGCTGGTGTTTATCATCGGCGTCCCTGGCGTTCGTCCGGTGGTTGGTGAAATAACCCCCAACTCGATTGCCGCCGACGCGCAAATTGCGCCGGGAACGGAACTTAAAGCCATTGACGGTATCGAAACCCCTGATTGGGATGCGGTGCGTTTACAGTTGGTCGCGAAAATCGGCGACGAGCAGACGACGCTCAGCGTCGCGCCTTTTGGCAGTAACCAGCGTCAGGAGAAAACGCTGGATTTGCGTCATTGGGCATTTGAGCCAGACAAGGAAGATCCTGTATCTTCTTTGGGGATTCGACCGCGCGGGCCTCAGATCGAACCGGTGCTGTCAGAAGTGCAGGCGCAGTCCGCGGCAAGTAAAGCGGGTTTGCAAGCTGGCGACAGGATCGTTAAAGTCGATGGTCAACCGTTAACGCAATGGATGAATTTCGTGACGCTTGTGCGCGATAATCCCGGTAAGCCGTTAGCGCTGGAAATTGAAAGGCAGGGGAGTGCCTTGTCTTTAACGTTAATCCCGGATACCAAATCGGGTAACGGAAAGGCGGAAGGTTTTGCCGGCGTTGTGCCGAAAATCATTCCTCTGCCGGATGAGTACAAGACAGTACGCCAGTATGGGCCGTTTAGCGCCATCGCACAGGCCACGGATAAAACGTGGCAGTTGATGAAGCTGACGGTCAGTATGCTGGGAAAATTGATAACCGGTGATGTGAAACTGAACAACCTCAGTGGGCCGATTTCTATCGCTCAGGGGGCTGGGATGTCAGCGGAGTTCGGGGTGATATATTACCTGATGTTCCTTGCGCTTATCAGCGTGAACCTCGGGATAATCAACCTGTTTCCGCTGCCCGTTCTTGACGGGGGGCATCTGCTGTTCCTGGCGATTGAAAAGCTTAAGGGCGGGCCGGTATCCGAGCGGGTTCAAGACTTTAGTTATCGCATTGGCTCGATTTTGCTGGTGCTGTTAATGGGGCTTGCACTTTTCAATGATTTCTCTCGGTTGTAAGAGAGTTAGTTAGGAAGAACGCATAATAACGATGGCGATGAAAAAGTTGCTCATAGCGTCGCTGCTGTTTAGCAGCGCCACCGTATACGGTGCTGAAGGGTTCGTAGTGAAGGACATTCATTTCGAAGGCCTGCAGCGTGTCGCCGTTGGTGCGGCCCTCCTCAGTATGCCGGTGCGCACAGGCGACACGGTTAATGATGAAGATATCAGTAATACCATTCGCGCTCTGTTTGCCACCGGCAACTTTGAGGACGTCCGCGTCCTTCGTGATGGTGATACCCTTCTGGTTCAGGTAAAAGAACGCCCGACTATTGCCAGCATCACGTTCTCCGGTAACAAATCGGTGAAAGACGATATGCTGAAGCAAAACCTCGAGGCGTCTGGCGTGCGTGTCGGCGAATCTCTGGATCGCACCACCATTGCCGATATCGAAAAAGGGCTGGAAGACTTCTACTACAGTGTCGGTAAATACAGCGCCAGCGTTAAAGCGGTGGTGACTCCGCTGCCGCGTAACCGTGTTGACCTGAAACTGGTCTTCCAGGAAGGCGTGTCCGCGAAGATCCAGCAGATCAACATCGTTGGCAACCATGCTTTCAGTACCAACGAACTGATCTCTCACTTCCAGTTGCGCGACGAAGTGCCGTGGTGGAATGTGGTCGGCGATCGCAAATACCAGAAACAGAAACTGGCGGGCGACTTAGAGACCCTGCGCAGCTACTATCTGGATCGCGGCTACGCGCGCTTCAACATTGACTCTACTCAGGTCAGCCTGACGCCGGACAAGAAAGGCATTTATATCACCGTTAACGTCACGGAAGGCGATCAGTACAAGCTTTCTGGCGTGCAGGTGAGCGGTAACCTGGCGGGTCACTCTGCTGAGATCGAAAGCCTGACCAAAATCGAGCCGGGCGAGCTGTATAACGGCACCAAAGTGACCAAAATGGAAGATGACATTAAAAAGCTTCTTGGTCGCTATGGTTACGCCTATCCACGCGTTCAGTCTCAGCCGGAAATCAACGATACGGATAAAACCGTTAACCTGCGCGTCAACGTTGATGCGGGTAACCGTTTCTACGTACGTAAGATCCGTTTTGAAGGCAATGACACCTCTAAAGATGCCGTTCTGCGTCGTGAAATGCGTCAGATGGAAGGGGCATGGCTGGGCAGCGATCTGGTCGACCAGGGTAAAGAACGTCTGAACCGTTTAGGTTACTTCGAAACCGTCGATACTGACACCCAGCGCGTTCCGGGTAGCCCGGACCAGGTGGACGTGGTCTACAAGGTGAAAGAGCGTAACACCGGTAGCTTCAACTTCGGTATCGGTTACGGTACAGAAAGCGGCGTCAGCTTCCAGGCGGGCGTACAGCAGGATAACTGGTTGGGTACCGGTTATGCGGTAGGGATCAATGGTACGAAGAACGACTACCAGACCTATACCGAACTGTCTGTGACCAACCCGTACTTCACCGTTGACGGCGTAAGTCTCGGCGGTCGCGTGTTCTATAACGATTTCCAGGCGGATGACGCCGATCTGTCCGACTATACCAACAAGAGCTACGGTACGGACGTGACGCTGGGCTTCCCGGTGAATGAATACAACACGCTGCGCGCGGGCCTCGGTTATGTGCATAACAAACTGTCCAACATGCAGCCGCAGGTCGCCATGTGGCGTTATCTGAACTCGATGGGGGAAAACCCGGATCCGACGAACGATCGCAACAGCTTCGCCGCGGATGACTTCACCTTTAACTACGGCTGGACGTATAACAAGCTCGACCGTGGCTTCTTCCCGACGGAAGGTACGCGTATCAACCTGAACGGTAAAGTGACCATTCCGGGTTCTGATAACGAATACTACAAAGCGACGCTGGACACCGCGACTTATGTGCCGATCGATGACGACCACAAATGGGTTGTGCTGGGTCGTACGCGTTGGGGTTACGGTGATGGTATCGGCGGCAAAGAGATGCCGTTCTATGAAAACTTCTATGCGGGCGGCTCCAGCACCGTACGTGGTTTCCAGTCGAACACCATCGGTCCGAAAGCGGTCTATCTGCCAGCCAGCAGCCGTCATGATGGCGATGATGACTACGATAACGAATGTGCAAGCACCAACACGGCGCCGTGTGAATCCGATGACGCAGTGGGCGGTAACGCAATGGCTGTCGCCAGCCTTGAGTTCATTACCCCAACGCCGTTTATCAGCGATAAATACGCGAACTCGGTACGTACCTCCTTCTTCTGGGATATGGGTACCGTTTGGGATACAAACTGGGATTCCAGCCGTTTCTCAGGCTATCCTGATTACAGCGATCCGAGCAATATCCGTATGTCCGCTGGTATCGCATTACAATGGATGTCCCCATTGGGGCCGTTGGTATTCTCCTACGCCCAGCCGTTTAAAAAGTACGATGGAGACAAAGCAGAACAGTTCCAGTTTAACATTGGTAAAACCTGGTAACGGTTCTTCACAAGGGAATGTAATGGTAGTGTAGCGATGACTTTAGGCGATCTTGCATGGGGTCGCCTGGCCACGCAAAGAACTGCACCTCCGGGTGCAAATGGGATGGTAAGGAGTTTATTGTGAAAAAGTGGTTATTAGCGGCAGGTCTCGGTTTAGCAATGGTTACGTCTGCACAGGCTGCTGACAAAATTGCAATCGTCAACATGGGTAGCCTGTTCCAGCAGGTTGCGCAGAAGACTGGCGTTTCCAAAACGCTGGAAAACGAGTTCAAAAGCCGCGCCAGCGAACTGCAACGTATGGAAACTGACCTGCAGTCCAAAATGCAGCGTCTGCAGTCCATGAAAGCAGGTGGCGAACGTACCAAGCTGGAAAAAGACGTGATGGCGCAGCGCCAGACGTTCTCTCAGAAAGCGCAGGCTTTTGAGCAGGATCGCGCACGTCGTTCCAACGAAGAACGTGGCAAACTGGTTACCCGTATCCAGACTGCGGTGAAATCCGTTGCCAACAGCCAGAGCATCGATCTGGTCGTTGACGCGAACAGCGTTGCTTACAACAGCAGCGATGTAAAAGATATTACTGCTGACGTACTGAAACAGGTTAAATAAGTAATGCCTTCAATTCGACTGTCTGATTTAGCAGAGCAGTTGGATGCAGAATTACACGGTGATGGCGATATCGTCATCACCGGCGTTGCGTCCATGCAATCTGCGCAAACGGGTCACATTACGTTCATGGTGAATCCGAAATACCGTGAGCACCTGGCGTTATGCCAGGCGTCTGCCGTTGTCATGACGCAGGACGATCTTCCTTTTGCTAAAAGCGCCGCGCTGGTAGTGAAGAATCCCTACCTCACGTATGCGCGAATGGCGCAAATTTTAGATACCACGCCGCAGCCGGCGCAGAATATCGCACCAAGTGCGGTGGTAGATGCGACGGCGACGCTGGGTAGCAATGTTTCAATCGGCGCAAATGCGGTCATTGAATCAGGCGTAGCGCTGGGCGATAACGTGGTTATCGGCGCGGGTTGCTTCGTCGGGAAAAATACGAAAATTGGTGCCGGCTCGCGCTTATGGGCGAATGTAACGGTTTACCACGACATTCAGATAGGTGAGAATTGCCTGATCCAGTCCAGTACGGTGATTGGCGCTGACGGTTTTGGCTATGCCAACGATCGCGGCAACTGGGTGAAGATCCCGCAGCTTGGTCGCGTCATTATTGGCGATCGCGTGGAGATCGGCGCCTGTACCACCATCGACCGTGGTGCGCTGGATGATACGGTGATCGGCAACGGTGTTATCATTGATAACCAGTGTCAGATTGCGCATAACGTTGTGATTGGCGACAATACGGCGGTTGCCGGTGGCGTCATTATGGCGGGCAGCCTGAAGATTGGCCGTTACTGTATGATTGGCGGCGCCAGCGTCATTAATGGCCATATGGAAATATGCGACAAGGTGACGGTGACGGGCATGGGGATGGTGATGCGCCCCATCACGGAGCCTGGCGTCTATTCCTCAGGCATTCCGCTGCAACCTAACAAAGTATGGCGTAAGACAGCCGCACTGGTGATGAATATTGATGATATGAGCAAGCGTCTCAAAGCGATTGAGCGCAAGGTTAATCAACAAGACTAAACTCTCACCCGGTCACACATACTTTACGGCCTGTCGGCATTCATACGATTGCGGCAGGCCGTGTTATTATTGGCTTTTAGTATATTTGGACAGGAAGAGTATTTTGACTACTAACACTCATACTCTGCACATTGAAGAGATTTTAGAACTTCTGCCGCACCGTTTCCCGTTTTTGCTGGTGGATCGGGTGCTGGATTTTGAAGAAGGTCGCTTTCTCCGCGCAGTGAAGAATGTTTCCGTTAACGAGCCGTTTTTCCAGGGACATTTCCCGGGCAAGCCGATCTTTCCGGGCGTTCTGATTCTGGAAGCAATGGCACAGGCTACCGGTATTCTGGCGTTTAAAAGCGTGGGTAAACTGGAGCCGGGAGAGCTTTACTATTTCGCAGGTATTGATGAAGCGCGCTTTAAGCGTCCTGTCGTGCCTGGCGATCAGATGATCATGGAAGTGACTTTCGAGAAAACGCGCCGTGGCCTGACTCGCTTCAAAGGGGTTGCTCTGGTCGACGGTAAAGTAGTTTGCGAAGCAACGATGATGTGCGCTCGTAGCCGGGAGGCCTGATACGTGATTGATAAATCCGCCTTTATTCATCCAACCGCCATTGTGGAAGAAGGCGCTTCTCTTGGCGCTAACGTCCACATTGGACCTTTTTGTCTCGTTGGACCCCATGTTGAAATTGGTGAGGGTACCGTACTGAAGTCTCACGTTGTCGTGAATGGCCACACCAAAATTGGCCGCGATAACGAGATTTATCAGTTCGCCTCTATCGGTGAAGTGAACCAGGATCTGAAATACGCTGGTGAACCGACCCGTGTGGAAATTGGCGATCGTAACCGCATTCGCGAAAGCGTAACCATTCATCGTGGCACGGTGCAGGGCGGTGGATTAACGAAGGTGGGCAGCGATAACCTGCTGATGATCAACGCCCACGTGGCGCACGATTGCACAATAGGCGATCGCTGTATTCTGGCGAATAACGCAACCCTCGCGGGCCATGTTTCGCTGGACGATTACGTCATCATCGGCGGCATGACTGCCGTGCACCAGTTCTGTATTATCGGCGCGCACGTGATGGTGGGCGGCTGTTCTGGCGTCGCTCAGGACGTTCCGCCGTTCGTTATCGCGCAGGGCAACCACGCCACGCCGTTTGGCGTGAACATTGAAGGGCTGAAGCGCCGCGGCTTTACCCGCGAAGCGATCACCGCGATCCGCAACGCATATAAAGCGCTGTATCGCAGCGGTAAAACGCTGGATGAAGCAAAACCGGAAATCGCCGAGCTGGCGAAGCAGTATCCGGAAGTGCAACCGTTCAGCGACTTTTTTGCCCGCTCAACGCGCGGTTTGATTCGTTAATGGCTGAACAGCGTCCTTTAACGATTGCCCTGGTCGCCGGAGAAACCTCCGGCGATATTCTTGGCGCCGGCTTGATCCGCGCCCTGAAGGCGCGTGTCCCCCACGCCCGTTTTGTCGGCGTAGCGGGTCCGCGTATGCAGGCTGAAGGCTGTGAAGCCTGGTACGAAATGGAAGAACTGGCGGTTATGGGGATTGTTGAGGTGCTTGGACGCCTCCGTCGCCTGCTGCACATTCGCGCCGATTTAACCCGTCGTTTTACCGGGCTTAAGCCGGATGTCTTTGTAGGGATTGATGCGCCTGACTTCAACATCACCCTGGAAGGCAACCTGAAAAAACAGGGTATCAAAACCATTCATTATGTCAGTCCGTCCGTCTGGGCGTGGCGGCAGAAACGTGTTTTCAAAATAGGCAGATCCACCAATATGGTGCTGGCTTTTCTGCCTTTCGAAAAAGCGTTTTACGATAAATATAACGTGCCGTGCCGTTTTATTGGACACACGATGGCGGATGCCATGCCGCTTGACCCGGATAAAAACGCGGCCCGTGATGTCCTGGGCATTCCGCATGACGCCCATTGCCTGGCGTTGCTGCCCGGTAGCCGTGGCGCAGAAGTGGAGATGCTCAGCGCCGACTTCCTGAAAACGGCGCAGCTTTTGCGTCAGCATTACCCCGATCTCGAAGTCGTGGTGCCGTTAGTGAATGCCAAACGGCGTGAACAGTTTGAGAAAATCAAAGCGGATGTCGCACCGGAACTGTCCGTGCATCTGCTTGACGGGATGGGACGCGAAGCGATGGTCGCCAGCGACGCCGCGCTGCTGGCGTCGGGAACCGCCGCGCTTGAGTGTATGCTGGCGAAGTGCCCGATGGTGGTAGGCTATCGCATGAAGCCGTTTACCTTCTGGCTGGCGAAGCGGCTGGTGAAAACCGACTATGTGTCGTTGCCGAATCTGCTGGCAGGGAGAGAACTCGTCAAAGAGCTGCTGCAGGAAGAGTGCGAGCCGCAGAAACTCGCGCAAGCGCTACTGCCGCTTCTGGCTAACGGTAAAACCAGCCATGCGATGCATGATACTTTCCGCGAGCTGCATCAGCAGATCCGCTGCAATGCCGACGAGCAGGCGGCTGACGCGGTTCTGGAGTTAGCACAATGATCGAATTTGTTTATCCGCACATGCATTTAGTCGCCGGTGTGGATGAAGTTGGACGGGGACCGTTGGTCGGCGCGGTGGTGACAGCCGCTGTGATTCTCGACCCGGCGCGTCCGATTGTGGGTCTTAACGATTCTAAAAAATTATCTGAAAAGCGCCGTCTGGCGCTGTATGACGAAATCAAAGAAAAAGCGTTAAGCTGGAGTCTGGGCCGTGCGGAGCCGCATGAGATAGATGAGCTGAATATTCTTCATGCCACCATGCTGGCGATGCAGCGTGCGGTCGCTGGTCTGCATATCGCGCCGGAATACGTGCTCATCGACGGCAATCGCTGCCCTGCGCTGCCGGTACCGTCGATGGCGGTGGTAAAAGGCGACAGCCGTGTGGCGGAAATCAGCGCTGCGTCTATTCTGGCGAAAGTCACGCGGGATGCGGAAATGGCCGCGCTGGATAGCGTTTTCCCGCAGTACGGTTTTGCCCAGCACAAAGGGTATCCAACCGCTTTTCATCTGGAGGCGCTGGCTGCTCATGGCGCGACAGAGCACCATCGACGCAGCTTTGGCCCGGTCAAACGCGCACTGGGACTCGCGTCCTGATCTCTGGGTTAAAGGAATCTGAAGATGTCTGAACCTCGTTTCGTCCACCTGCGGGTGCACAGCGACTACTCCATGATCGATGGGCTGGCCAAAACCGGACCGCTGGTGAAAAAGGCGGCCGCACTGGGCATGCCCGCGCTGGCGATCACCGATTTTACCAACCTTTGCGGTCTGGTGAAGTTCTACGGGGCAGGTCATGGCGCCGGGATTAAACCCATTGTTGGCGCCGATTTCCACGTTCAGAGCGAACAAATGGGCGAAGAACTCACCCATTTAACGGTGCTGGCGTCGAATAACACCGGTTATCAGAACCTTACGCTGCTCATTTCTAAAGCCTATCAACGCGGCTACGGCGCGGCGGGGCCGGTTATCGATCGCGACTGGCTGATCGAACTGAAAGAGGGGTTAATTCTGCTTTCCGGTGGACGCATGGGCGACGTTGGCCGCAGCCTGTTGCGGGGTAATAGCGCGCTGGTTGAGGAGTGCGTCTCGTTCTATGAAACGCATTTCCCGGATCGTTACTTCCTTGAGCTGATCCGTACCGGCAGACAGGATGAAGAAAGCTATTTGCACGCAGCCGTAGAACTGGCGGAAGCGCGCGGCTTGCCGGTCGTCGCTACCAACGACGTGCGCTTCATTAACAGCGATGATTTTGACGCGCATGAAATTCGCGTCGCCATTCACGACGGTTTTACTCTCGACGACCCTAAGCGCCCACGTAACTATTCGCCGCAGCAGTATATGCGTACGGAAGAGGAGATGTGCGAGCTGTTTTCGGACATTCCGGAAGCACTGGAAAACACCGTTGAGATCGCCAAACGCTGTAACGTGACGGTGCGTCTGGGCGAATATTTCCTGCCGCAGTTTCCGACCGGTGATATGACCACCGAAGACTATCTGGTCAAGAAATCGAAAGAAGGTCTTGAAGAGCGTCTTGAATTCCTGTTTCCGGATGCAGAAGAGCGTAAAAAACGCCGCCCGGAATATGACGAGCGTCTGGACATTGAGCTACAGGTTATTAACCAGATGGGGTTCCCCGGCTACTTTCTGATCGTGATGGAGTTTATCCAGTGGTCGAAGGATAACGGCGTGCCGGTCGGACCAGGCCGTGGTTCCGGCGCGGGATCGCTGGTGGCCTACGCGCTGAAAATCACCGACCTCGACCCGCTGGAATTTGACCTGCTGTTCGAACGCTTCCTTAACCCGGAGCGTGTTTCGATGCCTGACTTCGACGTTGACTTCTGTATGGAGAAACGCGACCAGGTGATCGAGCACGTGGCGGACATGTATGGGCGTGATGCGGTATCGCAGATTATTACTTTCGGTACCATGGCGGCGAAAGCGGTTATCCGCGACGTGGGCCGCGTGCTGGGCCATCCGTATGGCTTCGTAGACCGTATTTCAAAGCTGGTGCCGCCCGATCCGGGCATGACGCTGGCAAAAGCGTTTGAAGCTGAGCCGCAACTGCCGGAAATCTACGAAGCCGACGAAGAGGTCAAAGCGCTGATCGACATGGCGCGTAAGCTGGAGGGCGTCACGCGTAACGCCGGTAAGCACGCCGGTGGTGTGGTTATCGCCCCAACGAAAATTACCGATTTTGCGCCGCTGTATTGCGATGAGCAGGGGCTGCACCCGGTTACGCAGTTTGATAAAAACGACGTGGAATACGCCGGGCTGGTGAAGTTTGACTTCCTCGGCCTGCGAACGCTCACGATTATCAACTGGGCGCTGGAAATGATTAACGCCCGTCGTGAGAAAAACGGCGAGCCGCCGCTGGATATTGCTGCCATCCCGCTGGATGACAAGAAAAGCTTCGACATGCTGCAACGCTCGGAAACCACGGCGGTGTTCCAGCTTGAATCCCGCGGCATGAAAGATTTGATCAAGCGTCTGCAACCTGACTGCTTTGAAGATATGATCGCGCTGGTGGCACTGTTCCGCCCGGGCCCGCTGCAGTCGGGGATGGTGGATAACTTCATCGACCGTAAGCACGGGCGTGAAGAAATTTCTTATCCTGACGTACAGTGGCAGCACGAAAGCCTGAAGCCCGTACTGGAACCGACCTATGGCATCATCCTGTATCAGGAACAGGTCATGCAGATCGCCCAGGTGCTGTCTGGTTATACCCTCGGCGGCGCGGACATGTTACGTCGTGCGATGGGTAAGAAAAAGCCAGAAGAGATGGCCAAACAGCGATCTGTCTTTGAAGAGGGCGCAAAGAAAAACGGGATCGACGGCGAACTGGCGATGAAAATCTTTGACCTGGTGGAGAAATTCGCCGGTTACGGATTTAACAAGTCACACTCCGCCGCGTATGCGCTGGTCTCCTATCAGACGCTATGGCTGAAGGCGCACTATCCCGCCGAATTTATGGCGGCGGTTATGACCGCCGATATGGATAACACGGAAAAAGTGGTAGGTCTGGTGGACGAATGTTGGCGGATGGGGCTGAAGATCCTGCCGCCGGACATCAATTCCGGCCTGTATCACTTTCACGTTAACGACGAAGGTGAGATCGTTTACGGTATCGGCGCGATCAAAGGTGTTGGTGAAGGCCCGATTGAGGCGATCATCGAGGCGCGCAACAACGGCGGATACTTCCGCGAGCTGTTCGATCTTTGCGCCCGTACTGACACCAAAAAACTGAACCGCCGGGTACTGGAAAAGTTAATTATGTCCGGGGCGTTTGACCGCCTGGGACCCCACCGCGCCGCGTTGATGAATTCGCTCGGCGATGCGTTAAAGGCCGCCGATCAACATGCCAAAGCGGAAGCGATTGGTCAGGCCGATATGTTCGGCGTACTGGCGGAAGAGCCGGAACAAATTGAACAGTCCTACGCCAGCTGCCAGCCGTGGCCGGAACAGGTGGTGCTGGATGGCGAGCGCGAAACGTTGGGTCTGTACCTGACGGGGCACCCCATCAACCAGTATTTAAAAGAAATTGAGCGCTATGTCGGAGGCTACAGGCTGAAAGACATGCATCCGACAGAACGTGGTAAAGTCACCACGGCTGCGGGGCTCGTCATTGCCGCAAGGGTTATGGTCACCAAGCGCGGCAATCGTATCGGCATCTGTACGCTGGATGACCGTTCCGGACGTCTTGAAGTCATGTTATTTACCGACGCTCTGGATAAATACCAGCAACTGCTGGAAAAAGACCGCATACTTATCGTCAGCGGACAGGTCAGCTTTGATGACTTCAGCGGGGGGCTTAAAATGACCGCCCGCGAAGTGATGGATATTGACGAAGCCCGGGAAAAATATGCTCGCGGGCTTGCTATCTCGCTGACGGACAGGCAAATTGATGACCAGCTTTTAAACCGACTCCGTCAGTCTCTGGAACCCCACCGCTCGGGGACAATTCCAGTACATCTCTACTATCAGAGGGCGGATGCGCGCGCGCGGTTGCGTTTTGGCGCGACGTGGCGCGTTTCTCCGAGCGATCGTTTACTCAACGATCTCCGTGGCCTCATTGGTTCGGAGCAGGTGGAACTGGAGTTTGACTAATACAGGAATACTATGAGTCTGAATTTCCTTGATTTTGAACAGCCGATTGCCGAGCTGGAAGCAAAAATCGATTCTCTGACTGCGGTGAGCCGTCAGGACGAGAAACTGGATATTAACATCGATGAAGAAGTGCATCGTCTGCGTGAAAAAAGCGTAGAACTGACGCGCAAAATCTTCGCCGATCTCGGCGCATGGCAGGTAGCCCAACTGGCGCGCCACCCGCAGCGTCCTTACACCCTGGATTATGTTCGCCTGGCGTTTGAGGAATTTGACGAACTGGCGGGAGACCGCGCCTATGCGGACGACAAAGCAATTGTCGGCGGTATCGCGCGTCTGGATGGCCGTCCGGTGATGGTCATTGGCCATCAGAAAGGCCGTGAAACCAAAGAAAAAATCCGTCGTAACTTCGGTATGCCAGCGCCAGAAGGCTACCGTAAAGCGCTGCGTCTGATGGAAATGGCCGAACGTTTTAAGATGCCGATCGTGACCTTCATTGACACCCCGGGCGCTTACCCGGGCGTCGGGGCGGAAGAGCGCGGCCAGTCTGAAGCCATCGCGCGTAACCTGCGCGAAATGTCGCGCCTCAGCGTGCCGGTCATCTGCACCGTTATCGGTGAAGGCGGCTCCGGCGGCGCGTTGGCGATCGGTGTGGGTGACAAAGTGAATATGCTGCAATACAGCACCTATTCGGTTATCTCCCCGGAAGGCTGTGCGTCCATTCTGTGGAAAAGCGCAGATAAAGCGCCGCTGGCCGCAGAAGCGATGGGGATTATCGCGCCACGCCTGAAAGAGCTGAAGCTGATCGATTCCATTATTCAGGAACCGCTGGGCGGCGCGCACCGTAACCCGGAAGCAATGGCCGCGTCGCTAAAAGCGCAACTGCTGGCTGACCTTGCGGACCTTGATGTGCTAAGCACTGACGATCTGAAAAACCGTCGCTATCAGCGTCTGATGAGCTACGGCTACGCGTAAGCGTTGACCATTCTGAAAAGGGCCACGAATTGTGGCCCTTTTTTTTACCTGCGGTTTGAACAGTCTATGATTAGCTAAGGATTTTCCAGGAGGAGCGCATGAATATCATTGCCATTATGGGACCGCACGGCGTTTTTTATAAAGATGAGCCCATTAAGGAGCTTGAGCGCGCGCTGCAATCGCAAGGGTTCCAGATTATCTGGCCACAAAACAGCGTCGACCTGCTGAAGTTTATTGAACACAATCCGCGTATTTGCGGCGTTATTTTTGACTGGGATGAATACAGTCTCGATCTGTGCAGCGACATTAACCAGTTAAACGAATATCTGCCGCTGTACGCTTTTATCAATACCCATTCCACCATGGATGTCAGCGTACATGATATGCGTATGGCGCTGTGGTTTTTTGAGTACGCGCTGGGACAGGCGGAAGATATCGCCACGCGTATCCGTCAATATACCGGTGAGTATCTCGACAATATTACGCCGCCTTTCACCAAAGCGTTATTCACCTATGTGAAAGAGGGGAAATACACCTTCTGTACGCCGGGACACATGGCGGGAACCGCCTATCAAAAGAGTCCGGTAGGCTGTCTGTTCTATGATTTTTTCGGCGGCAATACGCTGAAGGCGGATGTCTCGATTTCTGTCACAGAACTCGGTTCGCTGCTCGATCATAGCGGCCCGCATCTGGAAGCCGAGGAGTATATTGCCCGCACCTTCGGCGCTGAACAGAGCTACATGGTGACCAACGGGACATCGACATCGAATAAAATCGTTGGCATGTACGCCGCGCCGACGGGGAGCACGCTGCTGATTGACCGCAACTGCCATAAGTCGCTGGCGCATTTGTTGATGATGAGCGACGTTGTCCCTTTATGGCTGAAACCGACGCGGAATGCGCTCGGCATCCTGGGCGGCATCCCCCGACGCGAGTTCACGCGCGCGAGTATTGAACGTAAAGTCACCGAAACGCCGCAGGCGCAGTGGCCGGTACACGCCGTCATTACCAACTCAACTTATGACGGCTTGCTCTACAACACCAACTGGATCAAGCAGACGCTGGATGTGCCGTCGATCCACTTTGATTCCGCCTGGGTGCCATATACGCATTTTCATCCCATTTACCAGGGTAAAAGCGGGATGAGTGGCGATCGGGTGCCCGGCAAAGTGATTTTCGAAACGCAATCGACGCACAAGATGTTGGCCGCGCTATCCCAGGCTTCGCTGATCCATATTAAAGGTGAGTACGACGAAGAGACCTTTAATGAAGCGTTTATGATGCACACTTCCACTTCGCCGAGCTATCCCATTGTCGCCTCCATTGAAACGGCAGCGGCGATGCTGCGCGGTAACCCGGGCAAGCGGTTAATTAACCGCTCGGTGGAGCGGGCGCTGCATTTTCGCAAAGAGATTCAGCGGCTTCGAGAGGAGTCCGAGGGCTGGTTCTTTGATATCTGGCAGCCGGAGGAGGTCGATGAAGCCGAATGCTGGCCTGTCGCGCCAGGCGCGGACTGGCACGGTTTCAGCGACGCCGACGACGATCATATGTTTCTCGATCCGGTGAAAGTCACGATCCTGACGCCGGGGATGGATGAGCAAGGGAACATGAGCGATGAGGGCATCCCCGCCGCGCTGGTGGCGAAATTTCTTGATGAACGCGGCGTGGTCGTTGAGAAAACCGGCCCCTACAATTTACTGTTTTTGTTCAGTATCGGTATTGATAAAACCCGGGCAATGGGACTGTTGCGCGGTTTGACCGAATTTAAGCGGGCCTATGATCTTAACCTGCGAGTGAAGAACATGTTGCCGGATCTGTACGCTGAAGATCCTGATTTTTATCGCAATATGCGCATTCAGGATCTGGCGCAGGGGATCCATAAACTGATTCGCCAACACGATCTTTCCGGGCTCATGCTGCGGGCGTTCGACACGCTGCCGGATATGATCATGACGCCGCATCAGGCGTGGCAGCGGCAGATCAAAGGCGAGGTGGAGACGGTAACGCTGGATCAACTGGTTGGGCGAGTGTCAGCTAATATGATCCTGCCGTATCCGCCGGGCGTGCCGCTGCTGATGCCGGGGGAGATGATCACCGAGCAGAGCCGCGCGGTGCTCGACTTTCTCCTGATGCTTTGCTCGATAGGGCACCACTATCCTGGCTTTGAAACGGATATTCACGGCGCAAAACAGGATGATGATGGCGTGTACCACGTACGAGTCTTAAAAAGCGCGTAACGGCTTGCTTTTGCGGACCCCGGGCGGGTAACGTGCAGATAACATAACATGGAGACACTGACACTATGCTGGGATTAAAACAGGTTCATCATATTGCAATTATCGCCACCGACTATGCGGTAAGTAAGGCGTTCTACTGCGATGTGCTGGGCTTTACCCTGATGAGTGAAGCTTACAGAGAGGAGCGTGATTCCTGGAAAGGCGATCTCGCGCTGAACGGGCAATATGTCATTGAGCTGTTTTCGTTCCCCTTTCCGCCGCAGCGCCCAAGCCGACCGGAGGCCTGCGGTTTGCGCCATCTGGCTTTCAGCGTTGATGACGTGGAGAAGGCTATCGCGCACCTTGCGGCGAAAAACGTCAAATGCGAAGCTGTACGCGTTGATCCGTTTACCGGCAAACGTTTCACCTTTTTTAACGATCCGGATGGCCTGCCGCTCGAACTGTATGAACAGTGAGACTTGCGATCGCGAGGATTGCCCGGTAACGTGCCGGGCAACGTCACTGTAAATAATCGCCATGACTACACTCACCCTGAAGACTTCACTGTTTAGCGCTCAGCAAATTCTCGTCGCATACAGCGGCGGGCTGGACTCTACCGTTCTTCTGCATCAACTCGTGCAATGGCGGGCCCAGCAGCCAGGTATCACGCTACGGGCGATTCATATTCATCACGGCCTGAGCACTCATGCCGATGCGTGGGTGGCGCACTGTGAGGCGGTATGCGCGCAGTGGCAGGTGCCGCTGGTGGTTGAGCGCGTACAGCTGGCGCATGAAGGGCTGGGCACGGAAGCGCATGCCAGACAGGCGCGCTATAAAGCATTCGCACAGGCGCTGTTGCCAGGGGAAGTGCTGGCGACCGCCCAGCATCTTGACGATCAATGTGAAACATTTCTGCTGGCGCTCAAGCGCGGTAGTGGGCCGGCGGGACTTTCCGCAATGGCCGAGGTGTCCGCGTTTGCGGGTACCCACCTTATTCGTCCCTTGCTGCAGCAAAGCCGTCGCGACCTGGAAAAGTGGGCAACGGATCATCAGCTTCGCTGGATTGAAGATGAAAGCAATCAGGATGATGCCTACGATCGTAACTTCCTGCGCCTGCGTGTGCTGCCGCTTCTGCAACAGCGCTGGCCGCATTTTGCTGAAGCGACGGCGCGCAGCGCGGCGCTGTGCGCCAGCCAGGAAAGCCTGCTGGATGAACTGCTGGCGGAAGAGCTGTCAGGCTGCGTGACCCCGCACGGTACGCTGCAGCTCGCGCCGCTGCTGTCGATGAGCCAGTCTCGCCGCGCCGCAGTGATCCGCCGCTGGCTGGCGACGAAGGATGCGCCGATGCCCTCGCGTGACGGCCTTGAGCGCATCTGGCAGGAAGTGGCGTTGGCGCGTGAAGACGCTGCGCCCTGTTTGCGTTTTGGCGCGTATGAGGTTCGCCGCTACCAGGCGCAGTTGTGGTGGATAAAATCGGTTGGCGGTCAGAGTGAAACGACGCTGGCATGGCGAGACAGGCGCAAGCCGCTCATGCTGCCCGCCGGGCTGGGCGAAGTCGCGCTGGCGCCCGGCGGTGAACTGAGAACACCGCGAACGGATGAACCGGTTTCCATTCGCTTTAAAGCGCCGGGCCTGCTGCATATCGTCGGACGGAACGGTGGACGTAAGCTGAAGAAGGTTTGGCAGGAACTCGGGGTTCCACCCTGGCGACGTGATACTACGCCTTTGCTGTTTTACGGCGATACGCTCATTGCTGCCGCTGGCGTTTTTGTCACTGATGAAGGGATGGCGGTGGAGGAAGAGGGACTACAGCTGTTATGGCGGGAAGCAGACTAAAATGCCGAATGGCGCTACGCTTATTCCTCCTACAGTAACCGCACATTGTAGGCCGGGTAAGCGTAGCGCCATCCGGCGACCACTATTCAGGATTCGCTGACCACCACGGTACCGATTTCCGGGTGACTGAAGCTGGCGATTTTGTCGAGACGCAGTTCGCGCGTTTCACCTGCAACGTCGGTAATCAGGTATTCCACATTTTTACGCGACACCAGATCGCTGGCTTTTGCCTGCAGAACTTCGCCATCTTTCAGTTCCAGCGTCAGCAACAGATGATGCTGGCAGGCGAGCTCAAGGTTGTCGTAGTCATCGCAATTGATGGGTTGATATGTTTCATTCATTGACATAATCGCTCACCAGTAAGTTCGCAGCAGCATACGCCGCCTTTTCCCTGACCGACTCTGAAAGGTCGCTGTCTGCGGCCATTTCGTTAAGCACCTTTAAAACGCACCCCAGCGCATCCGGGACATACCCTAAGTCTCCGCTGGCTATTTCCGCATACCGCCTGCGTATTAACTCACAATATTTTTCCACATGCCCTCCTGTCAGTATTCTGACTTCACCGTGGATGCAAGTCTAAGCCTATGAAGATAAACTCTGTTTAGCAAGGTGACTATACCACAGCCATTCCGCCGAAATCAGCAGCTTGATAGCCGAACCATTAACAGCCTTTTGTCGTCGTTTTCGTTACAATGTTTGCCTGATTCGAAAGGAGTTTTTTCATGGCGCTTAAAGCGACAATATACAAAGCCGTGGTAAATGTGGCGGACCTGGACCGCAACCAGTTTCTGGACGCGCCGTTGACGCTGGCCCGTCATCCTTCAGAAACCCAGGAGCGCATGATGCTGCGCCTGCTGGCGTGGATCAAATATGCGGATGAGCGCTTGCAGTTTACGCGAGGTTTGAGCGCAGAAGACGAGCCGGAAGCCTGGCTGCGTAACGACCATTTGGGGATCGATCTGTGGATTGAACTGGGGTTACCGGAAGAGCGGCGGATCAAGAAAGCCTGCACCCAGGCGAAAAACGTTGCGCTGTTTGCTTACAACAGCCGAGCGGCGCAGATCTGGTGGCAGCAGAACCAGAATAAGTGCGCACAGTTTCCGAATCTGGCAGTCTGGTATCTTGATGATGAGCAACTGGCGAAGTTAAGCGCCTTCGCGGAACGGACGATGACGTTGCAAGCCACCATTCAGGACGGAGCCATCTGGCTTTCGGATGCTCAGAATAATCTGGAAATTCATCTGGCTGCCTGGCAACAACCCGCATGATTGTTATTTCGCGAAACGTCTCTATCGCCGATGATGAGCTGGAAATTACGGCAATTCGCGCGCAGGGCGCAGGCGGACAGCATGTGAATAAAGCCTCAACGGCGATCCATTTGCGTTTTGACATCCGGGCCTCTGGCCTGCCAGAGTATTACAAAGAACGTTTACTTGCTGCCAGTCATCACCTGATTAGCCCTGATGGCGTCATTATCATTAAGGCGCAGGAATACCGAAGCCAGACGCTAAACCGTGAAGCGGCGCTGGCCCGACTGGTGGCAGTGATCAAAGAACTCACCGCGGAACAAAAAAGCCGACGGGCAACCCGGCCAACGCGCGCCTCGAAAGAACGAAGATTGTCTTCGAAAGCGCAAAAATCCACAGTGAAAGCCCTCCGCGGTAAAGTCCGTCGCGTGGATTGACGGGCAGGAATAAAAATGCAGAAGGAATTCGGGGTGAAAAAGACACTCATTTCGGCGATAGCAGCGCTTTCGCTTTTTTCATTGTTAGGTTGTAACAACCGTTCAGAAGTCGATGTCCTGCAACCGACGCAGGCTGCGGAACTTAAACCGATGCAGCAAAGCTGGCGGGGCATTTTACCGTGCGCAGATTGTGAAGGAATTGAAACCTCGTTGTTTCTTGAAAAAGATGGCACCTGGGTGATGAATGAACGCTACCAGGGCGTCCGTGACGAACCATCTTCCTTTGCTTCCTATGGTACCTGGGCGCGGACCGCCGATAAGCTGGTGCTCACCGACAGTAAGGGCGAGAAAGCGTATTATCGCGCAAAAGGCGATGCGCTTGAGATGCTCGACCGTGAAGGCAACCCGGTTGAGTCGCAGTTTAACTATACGCTTGAACCCGTGAAGGCCACTTTACCGGTAACCCCAATGCCGATGCGCGGTATGTATTTCTATATGGCAGATGCAGCGACCTTTACCGATTGTGCAACCGGTAAGCGTGTTTCTGTGGCGAATAACGCCGAGCTTGAGCGCGGTTATCTTGCTGCCAGGGGGAACAGCGAAAAACCCGTCCTGTTGTCGGTAGAAGGGCACTTCACGCTTGAAGCTAACCCGGACACGGGAGCGCCAGTGAAGACCTTGAACGCGGATAAAGCGATTACGTTTATGCCGGGTAAAAGCTGTGCTCAGCAATAGTGCATGAGTATGAAAAAGAAAAACCCCGCGGCTGCGGGGTTTTTTGTGCATCAGCCTTTGATCTGTTTAACCAGATAGCTAACGATGTCACCGGTTTTAATCAATTGCTTCTCGCCATTACGACGATATTTGTATTCGATGTCGTCATTGTCGAGGTTACGGTCGCCCAGCACGATAGTGTGAGGAATACCGATCAGCTCCATATCCGCGAACATCACGCCTGGACGTTCTTTACGGTCGTCCATCAGCACTTCAATGCCCTGGGCTCGCAGTTCGGCATACAGTTTTTCCGCCAGTTCCTGCACACGGTAAGATTTATGCATATTCATAGGCAGAATAGCGACCTGGAACGGTGCGATAGCGTCGGGCCACACGATGCCGCGCTCGTCGTAGTTTTGTTCAATCGCGGCTGCAACCACACGTGTTACGCCGATTCCGTAGCAGCCCATGGTCAGGATCTGGTTACGGCCATCTTCACCCTGAACGGCGGCTTTCAGCGCCTCGGAGTATTTGGTACCCAACTGGAAAATATGACCCACTTCGATGCCGCGCTTGATAAGCAGCGTACCCTGACCATCCGGGCTCGGATCGCCTGCGACCACGTTACGGAGGTCTGCCACTTCCGGCGTTGCCACGTCGCGATCCCAGTTGATGCCGAAGTAGTGCTTGCCGTCAACGTTAGCGCCTGCCGCGAAATCGCTCATCGCCGCAACGGTACGGTCGATGACAACCGGGATCGGCATGTTGACCGGACCAAGTGAACCCGGGCCTGCGTTGACGATGGCGCGGATTTCCGCTTCAGTTGCGAAGGTCAGCGGGCTGGCGACCTGCGGCAGTTTTTCCGCTTTAACTTCATTCAGTTCGTGATCGCCGCGAACCAGCAGCGCGACCAGCGGATAGCTGCTGCCTTCAACCGCTTTCACCAACAGCGTTTTCACGGTTTTCTCAATCGGCAGAGCAAACTGTTCAACTAACTCCGCGATAGTTTTCGCGTTTGGCGTATCAACCAGCGTCATCTCCTGCGTCGCGGCAGCGCGCGGGGCTTTTGGCGCGACGGCTTCGGCCAGCTCGATGTTGGCGGCGTAATCGGAGGTGTCAGAAAAGATAATGTCATCTTCGCCACTCTGCGCCAGCACCTGGAATTCGTGAGACGCGCTACCGCCAATCGAACCCGTGTCAGCCTGCACTGCGCGGAATTCCAGACCGATACGGGTGAAGATTTTGCTGTAGGCTGCGTACATCGCGTCGTAGGTTTCCTGCAAGGATTCCTGCGAGGTGTGGAAAGAATAGGCATCTTTCATCAGGAACTCGCGGGAGCGCATGACGCCGAAACGCGGACGCACTTCGTCACGGAACTTCGTCTGGATCTGGAAGAAGTTTAGCGGCAGCTGCTTATATGAGCTGAGTTCGTTACGCACCAGATCGGTGATGACTTCTTCGTGGGTTGGGCCGAGTACGAACGGACGCTCGCCACGGTCAACAAAACGCAGCAGTTCCGGACCGTACTGTTCCCAACGGCCACTCTCTTGCCACAGGTCAGCTGGCTGAACCACTGGCATAGACACCTCGATCGCGCCGGCGTTGTTCATTTCTTCACGCACGATGTTTTCGACTTTTTTCAGAACGCGCAGGCCAGTCGGCAGCCAGGTATATAACCCGGAGGCGAGCTTGCGGATCATCCCGGCGCGCAGCATCAGCTGATGGCTGATAACCTCGGCGTCGGCAGGTGTCTCCTTCAGAGTGGAGAGCAGATATTGGCTAGTACGCATGTTGTTACGGTTCCAGTTGGACGATCGAACAGGCTCAACGTGAGCCTGACACAAAAAAAGTGATTTAGTTTACCAGCGAGAAAGGGATGTCAAAAGAGAAGGGCATGAAATTAGCGGGGTTCGAGCGCAAAGACTTCAAATCCCGTTTCCGTTACGCGCCAGCGCACGTTGAAATCATGCAGCCAGACCGCGTACGTTTTCCCTGTTTCTTCACCTTTACGATAAGCGGGACGCGGATCCTGCGCCAGCACATCGCGAATAAATGTTTTAAGCTGCGGGTAGCGTTTTTCCAGCGTCGGGAATTGCCGCTCAAGTTCATCACTAAAGCTTACCTGCATTTCGGCCACTGGCGCATGTTGCGCATAGCTGGCCCGGGCATCTGTAAGCGATTCGGCGAACGGCAAATAAGGCTTAATGTCGATAACCGGCGTTCCATCAACCAGATCCAGACTGCCGAGCTTCAGAATGACGCGTTCTTTGTGGCAGGAAATGTCCTTCAGCTCAACCAGCGACATGCCGACAGGGTTTGGGCGAAACGTCGAGCGGGTGGCAAAGACCCCCATGCGCGCATTGCCGCCAAGGCGAGGCGGACGTACGGTCGGACGCCATCCGCCTTCCATTGTCTGATGAAACACAAAGAGCACCCACAGATGGCTGAACGCCTCCAGACCACGCACGGCATCGGCCTGATTAAAGGGCGGCAGCAGGTGCAGTTCGCCATGCGCGCTCTTTACCAGACCCGGCTGGCGAGGGACGGCGAACTTTTCTTTGTAAGGTGAGCGAATGACACCGATTTGCTCAAACTGAAAATGACTCATTTAGCCGAAATGTTAAGCGCAGAACCAATGCAGACAGCCTGACGGTAGCAGCCCGGCGTACCGCTGGTCACTTCACAGCTGTGCAGCAGGACGGCATTCGCTTTCATTTTTGACGCGTTAATCTGCATACGCTTACGCGCCGTAGGGATGCTCGGTGGAGAATCCTGATTCGTTGCCTGGCATGAGTCGCCGCTGACTTCACCCAGGTCGCGGAACGGCTTGCCGACCAGCGCTTCAGCACTGGTATAAATTCTGACAGGAGCTGCGCGCGGCGCTTTAGGTTTTTCCGGCTCCGCTTTAGGTGGGGTTGGAGTGCTTTGAACAGGTTCAACGGGGGATCTGCTTAGCATGGAACAGCCGCTCAGCATGAGTGCCAATAAACAGATCGGTAAAGCACGCATAATATTTCCTCAATGAATGATCTAACTGTCAGATATTGAATCAGGAGCTTGCATAAATGACAAGACGGGCAAGTGCCCGTCCTGAATGATATTACAGTTTGAGAAAAGAGCCTAAAAATTACCAGCCTTTCACTGCGCCGCCGTTAAAGACTTTATTGGCAGCTTCGTAGACTTCGTCAGACTGATAGGCCTGCACGAATTTCTTCACGTTTTCCGCATCTTTGTTATCTTCACGGGTGACGATCAGGTTGACGTACGGGGAATCTTTGTCTTCCACAAAGATACCGTCTTTCGCCGGGGTCAGGTTGATCTGGCTGGCATAGGTGGTGTTGATCACCGCCAGGGCGATCTGCGCATCATCAAGAGAACGGGGCAGTTGCGGGGCTTCCAGTTCGACAATTTTCAGATTTTTCGGGTTTCCGACAATGTCCAGTGAGGTTGGCAGGAGGCCCACGCCGTCTTTCAGTTGGATCAAACCCACTTTTTGCAGTAGCAGCAGCGAACGACCGAGGTTGGTCGGATCGTTTGGTACGGCGACCTGCGCGCCATCCTGCAGTTCATCCAGCGATTTGATTTTTTTGGAGTAGCCCGCAATCGGGTAGACAAAAGTATTGCCCGCAGGCGTCAGTTTGTAGCCGCGATCTTTGATCTGCTGATCCAGATACGGTTTGTGCTGGAAGGCGTTGGCATCAATGTCGCCTTTGCTCAGCGCTTCGTTAGGCAGCACGTAGTCATTGAACGTCACCAGTTCTACGTCCAGCCCGTATTTTTCTTTTGCGACTTTCTGCGCAACTTCGGCAACCTGCTGTTCAGCACCGACGATAACGCCCACTTTGATGTGGTTGGGATCTTTCTCATCCTGTCCGCAACCCACAAGAGCCAGAGAACCAATCAGGGCTCCTACTGCCGCAAAGGTCTTGAATTTGAACGCCATGCTTATTTCCTTAATGAGTTATTTGTGTTGTGGTTAACGTTACTTGTGCGTTACAGACCGAACGATGCGATCGCCTGCGAACTGAATTAAATAAACCAGAACGACGAGTAATACCAGCACCGTGTTCATCACGGTCGCGTTGTAGCCGATATAGCCATACTGGTAACCGATCTGGCCCAGACCGCCAGCGCCCACAGCGCCTCCCATGGCTGAATAGCCGACAAGGGTAATCAGCGTGATAGTCGCCGCGTTCACCAGACCCGGCAGCGCTTCGGGCAGCAGAACTTTACGCACGATTTGCAGCGGCGTCGCACCCATCGCGCGTGACGCTTCAATCAATCCTGTTGGGATTTCCAGCAGCGCGTTTTCCACCATGCGGGCGATAAACGGCGCGGCGCCAACGGTAAGCGGCACAATCGCGGCCTGCAGTCCGATTGAGGTTCCGACAATGACGCGAGTAAACGGAATCATCCAGACCAGAAGAATAATAAACGGAATTGACCGGAAGATATTCACCACCGCGGAAAGAATGCGGTAGAGCTTCGCGTTTTCGATAATTTGCCCGGGACGCGTGACGTAGAGCAACACGCCAACCGGTAAACCGATAACGAAACCAAAGAATCCGGATACAAAGGTCATCGCCAGCGTTTCCCAGACGCCACGAACCAGCAACCACATCATCGGTTCAGACATAACCCAGTACCTCTACTTTTACATGGTGTTCTTGCAGCCAGGCAATGGCGGCTTGTGTTTCTTCTTGAGTGCCGTGCATTTCCGTCAGCATAATGCCGAACTTCACGCCGCCAGCGTAATCCATTTGCGCGCTAATAATGTTGTTATTGACGTTAAAGCGACGCGCTGTTTCGGAAAGCAGCGGCGCATCAACCGACTGACCGGTGAACTCCATGCGCAGCATCGGTACGCTATCGGCTTCGGGGGTTGGTTTCAGACGCTCCAGATAATCTTCCGGAATGTCGAGATGCAGCGTGGACTGGATAAATTTTTGCGCCAGCGGGGTCTTCGGATGGGAAAACACTTCACTGACCGTATCCTGTTCTATCAGTTCGCCGTTGCTGATCACGGCCACGCAGTCACAGATACGCTTAACCACATCCATCTCGTGTGTGATCAGCAGAATGGTCAGACCGAGACGACGATTAATGTCCTTCAGTAATTCGAGGATCGAACGTGTGGTTGCCGGGTCCAGTGCGCTGGTGGCTTCGTCGCACAGCAGCACTTTGGGCTGGCTTGCCAGCGCACGGGCAATCGCCACACGCTGTTTTTGACCACCGGAAAGATTGGCCGGGTAACTGTCGTGCTTATCGCCCAGACCCACCAGGTCCAGCAATTCGGTCACGCGACGTGTGATCTCCTCTTTCGGCGTGTTGTCCAGCTCCAGCGGCAGCGCCACGTTGCCGAAAACCGTACGGGAGGCCAGCAGATTAAAGTGCTGGAAAATCATGCCGATCTGGCGACGCGCTTTGGTCAGCTCAGATTCAGAAAGCGTGGTCAGCTCCTGCCCGCCTACCAACACACTCCCCTCTGTCGGGCGCTCCAGCAGGTTGACACAGCGGATTAGCGTACTTTTACCGGCGCCTGATGCGCCAATCACACCGTAAATTTGTCCGGCAGGGACATGCAGGCTGACGTTGTTCAACGCCTGAATGGTGCGGGTCCCTTGTTGGAACACTTTGGTGATATTCGAAAGTTTAATCATTGATTATTTATTATCGTAATGAAGTTAGCCGTAGCATTTTTGTCTGTCTGAAGCGGTGAATCGCCGTCAACAAAATGGATGTTAAGGCATCCAGACGTCTAAATCAATCAGGCTTTCTACGATGAGCACTTTCTTGCCTGCCGAAAAATGCGATACTAGCGCCACATGCCTTATTCAGGAGCTATAAAAGGTGGCAAAGTCTGTACCCGCAATTTTTCTCGACCGCGACGGCACTATCAATGTGGACCACGGCTACGTACATGAGATCGACGAATTCGAATTCATCGACGGTGTCATTGACGCCATGCGTGAACTCAAAAAAATGGGCTATGCGCTGGTGGTTGTCACCAACCAGTCCGGCATTGCGCGCGGCAAATTTACTGAAGCGCAGTTTGAAACCTTAACAGAATGGATGGACTGGTCGCTGGCAGACCGCGATGTTGATCTCGACGGCATCTATTATTGTCCCCATCACCCACAGGGAAGCGTAGAGGAGTTTCGTCAGGTTTGCGATTGTCGTAAACCGCATCCAGGCATGCTGATCTCTGCTCGCGATTTTCTGCATATTGATATGGCGGCGTCTTATATGGTGGGCGATAAATTAGAAGACATGCAGGCCGCGCTGGCGGCAGGGGTCGGAACCAAAGTGTTGGTACGTACCGGTAAGCCTGTGACGCCAGAAGCAGAAAATGCCGCGGATTGGGTGATTAATAGTCTGGCAGACCTGCCTTTAGCGATAAAACAGCAGTAAAAGTAAGCGTTGTGCTCAAAAGGTGAGCGGTTGAAATAAATCTGCATTTTTCCGCTTGTCTTCCTGAGACGACTCCCTATAATGCGCCTCCATCGACACGGCGGATGTGAATCACTTCACACAAACAGCCGGTCCGGTTGAAGAGAAAAATCCTGAAATTCAGGGTTGACTCTGAAAGAGGAAAGCGTAATATACGCCACCTCGCGACAGAGCGCTGAAGCGCGTCGCAACTGCTCTTTAACAATTTATCAGACAATCTGTGTGGGCACTCAAAGTGACATGGATTCTTAATGTCGAAAGACAAAAAATGAATACCAAGTCTCTGAGTGAACACGTAATTCATTACGAAGTTTAAT
>NZ_JAPPSU010000069.1:0-287 GCF_026719175.1 Citrobacter sp. R4 | reverse complement strand
CTGGCGGCAATGCGGCGCGTAGATTCGGCGATATCAACGGTAGATTCGAGGTAATGGCCGACTGCCAGCAATTTCTCCACCGGGTCGATGACCGTCACGTTGTGCCCGCGCGCTTCCAGCAGGCCAGCCATGATGGCGATCGACATTTTTTCGCCACGGCAGATAAGCGCGGCATTGATGCTGTCCGGGCACTGTCCCAACAGGCTGATGCCATGCAGGACGTGTTTAATCTGGGCAAACTCTTGTTCAACAAAGGCTTTGAGCGGGGCCAACGGAAAACCCGGCTG
>NZ_JAPPSU010000068.1:0-288 GCF_026719175.1 Citrobacter sp. R4 | reverse complement strand
GCCACCAGCTCTGCATAGGCATTTTCCACCGTCGAGCGTGATACTCCCAGCTCCTGGGCCCAGGTCCGACTGGAGGGCAATCTGGTACCGGGCTTGAGTTCACCTTTCTCAATTGCGTTTTTTAACTGACGGGCGATTTGCTGATAGCGCGGCATTTATGGTCTGCTTTTTTGGTAACAATATGGCTCTCTGTAGCAGTCCATTATAGTGCTACATTGCGGCTCATCCAAACGAGGAGAAATACCATGACCATGTTACGCCAGCCCTATTATGAACTCAGCCCCGAAA
>NZ_JAPPSU010000067.1:0-306 GCF_026719175.1 Citrobacter sp. R4 | reverse complement strand
GCTAAATTTATCCGCGCCCAGACACTCCTCCTGCTGGAAAGAATTGACCTGCTCGACTTCGATGACGAAGCGACAGACTGCGAACAGCTGCATGAGCAGGCCGAAGCGCTTTACCGGAAGCTCAGCGCCCGACTGGAATCAGACATAACGGCTTAGCCTTTCCGTCGCCTGCATCATGGCATCCACATCATCTTTTGAGAGATCTTCATCCTCCAGTCGTCGCTCAAGGATGAACGGACACGGAATTTATTACGGGTCGTGAGGCACTCAGTATGAAAGAAAAATGCAGACAATACAGACTGGAAC
>NZ_JAPPSU010000066.1:0-368 GCF_026719175.1 Citrobacter sp. R4 | reverse complement strand
ACCCCACACTACCATCGGCGCTACGGCGTTTCACTTCTGAGTTCGGCATGGGGTCAGGTGGGACCACCGCGCTAAGGCCGCCAGGCAAATTCTTTGTGCTCTGTACGCAATACTTTATCGCATCAGCGGCGTTGGCTGCGTTCGCCCGCAGCAGTCACATACTTCTGTATGCTCCTGCTGACGTGCATCACTTGCCGCCTTGCTGCTGCGCAAACTATTGCGTACTTAACTCTGAATCAATGCTGAAAATCTTCTCAATTCCGCCAAAACATCTTCGGCGTTGTAAGGTTAAGCCTCACGGTTCATTAGTACCGGTTAGCTCAACGCATCGCTGCGCTTACACACCCGGCCTATCAACGTCGTCGTCT
>NZ_JAPPSU010000065.1:0-383 GCF_026719175.1 Citrobacter sp. R4 | reverse complement strand
CCACCTGCGCGCCCGGCTGCTCGCCGCTGCCGCCGAAGGTCGGGGTGTTGTCACTGGTGGTGGCGCCGTCGGCGATGGGGTTGCCTTCATCGTCGGTCATAAATGGCGGGGTGCCCGGCTGCGGTTCGGGTTCGGGCTGTGGCTGCGGTTCCGGCTCTGGTTCAGGTTGCGGTTCCGGCTCTGGTTCAGGTTGCGGTTGCGGTTGCGGTTGCGGTTCAGGTTGCGGTTCAGCGCTGGTATCAACAACCAGAGAGGTGTCGCTGCTGGTCTGCGAACCGTCCGGACGGGTGATTTCGGTGGTGATGGTGTGCCCGCCGTCGGCCAGCGGCTGCTCCGGGGTGACGGACCAGTTGCCCTGGTCATCGACGACGGCTTCGCCGATG
>NZ_JAPPSU010000064.1:0-404 GCF_026719175.1 Citrobacter sp. R4 | reverse complement strand
GTAAGAAAACTTCAGAGTGTACCTGAAAAGGTTCACTGCGAAGTTTTGCTCTTTAAAAATCTGGATCAAGCTGAAAATTGAAACACAGAACAACGAAAGTTGTTCGTGAGTCTCTCAATTATCGCAACCATGAAGGATCCTGTCACAGGTGACGTGAGCGAAGTGAAGACAAGGCGTACCGCACGCAGCGAGCGCAGTGGACTTACTGTCCATGAGCATCGCGAGTACGGAACAACGCAGTATTCACGACGCGCAACGAACCGGACAGAACAAGACCTCTTCGGGTTGTGAGGTTAAGCGACCAAGCGTACACGGTGGATGCCCTGGCAGTCAGAGGCGATGAAGGACGTGCTAATCTGCGAAAAGCGTCGGCGAGGTGATATGAACCTTTGACCCGGCGATGT
>NZ_JAPPSU010000063.1:0-559 GCF_026719175.1 Citrobacter sp. R4 | reverse complement strand
CTGAGAGATCCCCTCATAATTTCCCCAAAGCGTAACCATGTGTGAATAAATTTTGAGCTAGTAGGGTTGCAGCCACGAGTAAGTCTTCCCTTGTTATTGTGTAGCCAGAATGCCGCAAAACTTCCATGCCTAAGCGAACTGTTGAGAGTACGTTTCGATTTCTGACTGTGTTAGCCTGGAAGTGCTTGTCCCAACCTTGTTTCTGAGCATGAACGCCCGCAAGCCAACATGTTAGTTGAAGCATCAGGGCGATTAGCAGCATGATATCAAAACGCTCTGAGCTGCTCGTTCGGCTATGGCGTAGGCCTAGTCCGTAGGCAGGACTTTTCAAGTCTCGGAAGGTTTCTTCAATCTGCATTCGCTTCGAATAGATATTAACAAGTTGTTTGGGTGTTCGAATTTCAACAGGTAAGTTAGTTGCTAGAACCCATGGCTCCTTTGCCGACGCTGAGTAGATTTTAGGTGACGGGTGGTGACAATGAGTCCGTGTCGAGCGCTGATTTTTTCGGCCTTTAGAGCGAGATTTATACAATAGAATTTGGCATGAGATTGGATTGCT
>NZ_JAPPSU010000062.1:0-560 GCF_026719175.1 Citrobacter sp. R4 | reverse complement strand
AGCTTAACCTTCGGGAGGGCGCTTACCACTTTGTGATTCATGACTGGGGTGAAGTCGTAACAAGGTAACCGTAGGGGAACCTGCGGTTGGATCACCTCCTTACCTTAAAGAACCTGCCTTTGTAGTGTCCACACAGATTGTCTGATAGATGTAGAGAAGCAAGGCGTCTTGCGATTGAGACTTTGTGTCCCCTTCGTCTAGAGGCCCAGGACACCGCCCTTTCACGGCGGTAACAGGGGTTCGAATCCCCTAGGGGACGCCACTTGCTGGTTTGTGTGAGTGAAAGTCGCCGGCCGTTATATCTCAAAACTGACTTACGAGTCATGTTTGAGATATTTGCTCTTTAAAAATCTGGATCAAGCTGAAAATTGAAACACAGAACAACGAAAGTTGTTCGTGAGTCTCTCAATTATCGCAACCATGAAGTGAAACATCTTCGGGTTGTGAGGTTAAGCGACCAAGCGTACACGGTGGATGCCCTGGCAGTCAGAGGCGATGAAGGACGTGCTAATCTGCGAAAAGCGTCGGCGAGGTGATATGAACCTTTGACCCGGCGATGT
>NZ_JAPPSU010000061.1:0-599 GCF_026719175.1 Citrobacter sp. R4 | reverse complement strand
CCCTTCCTCCCCGCTGAAAGTACTTTACAACCCGAAGGCCTTCTTCATACACGCGGCATGGCTGCATCAGGCTTGCGCCCATTGTGCAATATTCCCCACTGCTGCCTCCCGTAGGAGTCTGGACCGTGTCTCAGTTCCAGTGTGGCTGGTCATCCTCTCAGACCAGCTAGGGATCGTCGCCTTGGTGAGCCGTTACCTCACCAACAAGCTAATCCCATCTGGGCACATCCGGTGGCAAGAGGCCCGAAGGTCCCCCTCTTTGGTCTTGCGACGTTATGCGGTATTAGCTACCGTTTCCAGTAGTTATCCCCCTCCACCGGGCAGTTTCCCAGACATTACTCACCCGTCCGCCACTCGTCAGCGAAGCAGCAAGCTGCTTCCTGTTACCGTTCGACTTGCATGTGTTAGGCCTGCCGCCAGCGTTCAATCTGAGCCATGATCAAACTCTTCAATTTAAGTTTGATGCTCGTGAATTAAACTTCGTAATGAATTACGTGTTCACTCAGAGACTTGGTATTCATTTTTCGTCTTGCGACGTTAAGAATCCATGTCACTTTGAGTGCCCACACAGATTGTCTGATAAATTGTTAAAGAGCAGT
>NZ_JAPPSU010000060.1:0-606 GCF_026719175.1 Citrobacter sp. R4 | reverse complement strand
GTTATGCAGCCAAATCCCAACAATTAAGGGTCTTAAAATGGTAAAAGATTGGATTCCCATCTCTCATGATAATTACAAGCAGGTGCAAGGACCGTTCTATCATGGAACCAAAGCCAATTTGGCGATTGGTGACTTGCTAACCACAGGGTTCATCTCTCATTTCGAGGACGGTCGTATTCTTAAGCACATCTACTTTTCAGCCTTGATGGAGCCAGCAGTTTGGGGAGCTGAACTTGCTATGTCACTGTCTGGCCTCGAGGGTCGCGGCTACATATACATAGTTGAGCCAACAGGACCGTTCGAAGACGATCCGAATCTTACGAACAAAAGATTTCCCGGTAATCCAACACAGTCCTATAGAACCTGCGAACCCTTGAGAATTGTTGGCGTTGTTGAAGACTGGGAGGGGCATCCTGTTGAATTAATAAGGGGAATGTTGGATTCGTTGGAGGACTTAAAGCGCCGTGGTTTACACGTCATTGAAGACTAGTCCTTTGCATAACAAAGCCATCAAACCGGACGCCAGAGATTCCGCGCCTGTTGCGCATGGCTTCGCCATTTTATGCGCAATAGGCGCGCCACCCTGTCGCCGTTTATGGCGGCGTT
>NZ_JAPPSU010000005.1:0-339804 GCF_026719175.1 Citrobacter sp. R4 | reverse complement strand
GTCCGGAGGGGGAGGAAATCTTCTGCGACGAACATGGCCGGGTGCGGGTGAAGTTTAACTGGGACCGGTATAACCCGGCGAACCAGGACAGCTCGTGCTGGATACGGGTGGCGCAGGCGTGGGCGGGGCCGGGATTCGGCAACCTGGCGATACCGCGGGTGGGGCAGGAGGTGATAGTGGACTTCCTGAACGGGGACCCGGACCAGCCGATAATCATGGGACGAACGTACCATGCGGATAACCCGCCGCCGGGGGGGCTGCCGGGGACGAAGACGCAGATGACGATACGGTCGAAGACGTACAAGGGCAGCGGCTATAACGAGCTGATGTTCGAGGACAGGACCGGTCAGGAGCTGCTGTCGATGCACGCGCAGAAGGACATGAAGACGACGGTACTCAATGATCAGAGTACGGCGATCATTCGTAACCAGAGTCTGGTAGTGGGCAATAACCGGTTGAAAGTCGTGACCGCCAACGAGGATGTCAAAATTGATGGACACCAGTTGCTCAATATTCGGCAGTTTCAGGAAGTGAATGTCAAAACCGATGTGACCTGTTTTAACGGCGGCGACAGGATAATGCAAAGCGCGGGAAACGTGGTCATCGGCTCAGGTTCCATGATCCGGCTGGAATGTGGGGAGAGCGCACTGGAGTTGCATGCCGGGGGGGTGATTAACCTTAAGGGCAAGGCGTTTAACATCGTGGCTGAGGGTAACAGTCTCATTACGACAGGCACAGCTATGCTGGGCCTGAATCCGGAAGAGCCAGCCCCGGCTATTGGCGTTGTCGGTAAAAACCATAAAAAAGACTTAACCAGCATTATACAGGGATTATTCCCCGAAGAGACGGGGGGCGGAAAATGAACACCCTTTACCGCATGAATGAAGGCCATCTGGCGCTGACCGGAGAAGACTGGCTTGACTGCACGATGCAGGTTATTCGCAATACCCGTACTCACACTTCACTGGTGATCACCCGCGCATTTATCCCCGAAGACAGAACGTTTGATGATGAACTGACATTTCAGTGGGCGCAGGTGGCGGCGCAGATCAATAACTTTCAACAGACGCCGCCTGTCGTATTAACGCTGCCTTTATTACCTGACTGTCCCGCCAGGGAAACGGCGGCTACATATCTTCGTGAACCTCACTTTTGCTGTCAGCGTCAGCTCGCCGTACTGATGCCGGAGCGGCGGCTATTGATGCTGACCTGCACCGTGTTGAATGCCTTTAGCGAAGAGGACGAACGGTTCTGGCAGCAGGTTAAAAATACGCTGGACAGGGACTGACATCAGACAGAGGACGTTATGCCATGAGCAATCCGAACGCCGCACGGCTGGGCGACGATATCATTCATACCAGTGTTCTGGCCGATATACTGGAGGGAGCTTTTGAAGCGGCTATTTGCGTTGCTGTTGGGGTCGTCGTGGTTGCCGCTGCTGCCCCTCTTGCCGCCGCGGCGGCAACTGCTGCCGGCGTGTCAGCTGCGACGGTTGCGGCAGCTTCAGCCGCCGCAGCGACCTGTACAGCCGCGGGCATTATCGGAGGGCTGACAGTTTCGTTGTCGGGGGCCGCTGAGGTTGTCGGCGATATCGCCAGGGGCGCGGCAAACTTTATCTCCCCCCCTTCGCCGCAGGGGAAAATTGCGACGGGCTCTTTAAATGTGCAGACCAATGGTCTGCCTGCCGCCAGAGCTGCAGGGCGTCTGATGACCGCCGCCGAAAACGCTACGCGGGAAAAAATGGAGGCGGAAGAGAAGAAACGGCGGGAAGAAGAGGAAGCCCGGATGTCCACCGGGATGAAAGTGCTGAACGGGGTGGTTGCACTGTTCAGCTATGGTAGCGAATTACTGGGAGAGATGGTTAACCCTGTCGTGGCCGGGCCGTCAGGCGGGGTGGTGGAAGCTGAGCATGATGGGGTGCTATGCGAAAAACACCCACCGAACCCGATACAGTTTATGGCCGAAGGGTCCTCTCAGGTCAGTATCAATGGTCTGCCCGCCGTACGTGCCGGAGATCGGACAACCTGCGGCGGCACCGTTTCCTCGCTGGTCTCTCCCAATGTCATCATCGGGGGTAAACCGGTTGTGGTTCGCCCCATTCATAGCGGCAAATCGCCCGGCGTGGAAACAGCGCTGCTCGCGCTTTCCATCCTGACGTGCCGGCCCACTAAGATACAGAAACAGCTTCCCTGCATGATCATGGGGATGGCGGCGGCAATGTTTGCCAGTAAGATTGGCGAATCTGTGCGGGCACTGTGGAATCCGGTACATGCCGCGACGGGCGCGAAGGTTCTGAGCGGGGAAGAGGACTGTGATTTTGAACTCCCGGCCCGTTTCCCTCTCATCTGGCAGCGCATCTACAACAGCCGTAACCCGCATGAAGGGCTCTTTGGTCGCGGCTGGCGCACCGCATTTGAAACCCGCGTGGTCAGGGAGGAGGAATACACCTGCTTCCATGATGAAGGGGGACGCGAACTCCGTTTTGTCTGTCCCCCGCCAGGTGAGGCAGGATTCAGTCCCGATGAAGGACTGTTATTTGCGCAGAGCGAACAGGGCATGGTGGTGATTGGTGATCTGGATGGCTCCACCTGGCGGCTCTATCTCCCGCACCCGTTAGCGCCCTCGCAGCTGCGTCTGCACCTGCTGTCGGATAATTATGGCAATGGCCTGCAGCTCCATTATGACGAACAGGATCGCCTGCAGGCGATTACCGATACACAGGAAAGTCTGCGGGTGGTGCTGCATTATCAGGATTTACACTCCCCGCAGCGTCCGACCCGGATCACCGAGCACATGCCCACCCCGGACACCCCCGGTGGCGAGCCGGTTCACCGGCTACTGATGTCCTACGACTACACCCCGCAGGGGGAACTGTGCCGTGTGACCGATGCGGATGATGTCTGCCTGCGTGAATTTGATTACACCCCGGACGCCCTGATGGCAGGGCACCGGATGCCCGGCGGGGCCCGTCACCGCTATCAATGGAAAAAGTTTAGCGACGGCTGGCGGGTGGTGGCCTGGGAGTCCAGCGAAGGCGACAGCGCCACGATTGGTTATGACCTGACACAGGGCGTGACCACCGTCACCCATGGTGGTGGCGAAACGCACCGGCATGAATGGGATCATCGCTATCTGGTGGAGAAGTACACTGATGAATCCGGGCAGGTATGGGGCTATGAGTGGAACGAGGACGAACAGCTTTCGCGTACCGTCGACCCGTCGGGTGCCAGCAGAGCATATCACTATGATAATGCGGGAAATATGATTCTGGAGACCGACCCGCTGGGCCGGGCCGTCTGTACGCGCTGGCTTGAAGACCGGGCGCTGCCCGTTCAGGTCAGCGGGCCGGACGGAAGCGTACACCAGTATTTTTATGATGCGAACTTTGGGCTGCGCGCAGAAATCAATGCACTCGGGCTGTGCTGCTATTACCGTCGTGACGAATGGGGCCAGGTCGTCGAATTCACAGATGAAAAGGGTGGCGTACAGCGCTTTCGCTGTAATGAGCGCGGGCAGCTTATCAGTGTTCAGGACTGTTCCGGGAAAACAACGCAGTACCGGTACGATGCGGCTTACCGGCTGGCCGAAGAGGTGGATGCGGCCGGGGAGAGTACCCGCTATGTTTACAGCCCGGCAGGCAGGCTGAAAAGGGTTTCCGGTGCGGAGGGGTGGACGGCCAGCCTGTCCTGGACGGCACAGGGGCTGCCGGAAAGTTACCGGGTGGGACACAGTAATCCGGTGCGCTGGCAGTATGACGCCTGCGGTCGGGTGAGTGTGGTGACTGACCCGCTGGGCCATACCGTGCGGCGTGAATATGATGCGCGCAGCCGCCTGATACGCCTGTATAACGAAAGTGGTGAGCTGTACCGGTTTGTCCACGGCATAAATGGGCGTCTGACGGAAGAACGGGGACTGGATGGTGTTACCACCCGTTACGAATACGATGTCTGTGACCGGGTGGTCAGTAAAACCTGGGCGGCCGGCACGCCGGATGCGCTGACGCACCGCTGGCAGTATAACGCAGCCGGGGAAGTGACCGATAAGCAAACCCCGGACGGGCACACGGTCTATCGATACACGACGGGAGGGATTCTGCAGGCGGCGCTGTTTTATCCGCCGGGAGCAGAGAGCCCTGCGCAGCGCGTGCTGCTGGAGTATGACCGGCTCGGCCGGCTGACGGCGGAGGAGAACGACTCAGGGCGGGTGAGCTACGGCCTGGATGAACTGGGTAACCGGACATCCGTTCAGCTACCGGATGGTCGCAGCCTGAAGACGCTGTATTACGGCAGCGGTCATGCGCTGAGTATCAGCCTGGATGAGCGGCTGATTACGGAATTTACCCGTGACAACCTGCACCGGGAAATCAGCCGAACGCAGGGCGGCCTGACGATGCGCACGCGTTATGACCGACTGGGGCGGCAGGCGCGCCGGGAAATCTACCGCAAAGAGAATGGGATGCGCCCGGCGGAGGCGTGGCACTGGCAGTACGACAGCCGCCACAACCTGCTGAGTGAAACGCAAATCAGCGACTACCGCTATCAGGGTTACCATTACGATGACGGTGACCGCGTCAGTCACCACGACACCAGTTTTCGTGGGGTGACGCATCATATGTACGATGCGGCAGGTAACCTGCTGACAGCGTCGCAGGCTGGGCTGTCGCTGAAGCATAACCGGCAGACGCAGTGCGGTAATGGTGCGTGCAGGTATGATGTTTACGGCCGGATGGTGCAGAAAACGGGCCCGGGTGGCCTGTGGCGCTACGGTTATGACAGTGAACACCGGATGAAGGAAGCGGTGCTGGACACGCCGGACGCAGCCGGGGCTGGAAATACGCGACACAGGGTGACTTTTACCTATGACCCGTTTGGGCGGCGAACAGAAAAGCGCAGCGTGGTGACGGTATCCGCACCGGATGACGACGGTGTCACCGTGACGCAGGAGGTGACGACATTTGTGTGGGAAGGGTTCCGGCTGCTGGGGGAGACGCGCAACGGACAGGCGCTGGTGTACGTGTATGAAGGGGCGGGGAGTTACACGCCGCTGGCGAGGATTTACGACACAGGTGACAAACAGCGGGTGGACTACTACCGCTGCAGCCATAACGGTATGCCGCAGGCGCTGACGGATGAGGACGGGAAACTGCACTGGCGTCAGGATGTGGAGACATGGGGAGAAACACGGTCGGAATACGCGGATGAAGAGGGCAACAGGTGGAGGAAGAAATGGGATGGCGCGCCGGAAGAGAACCTGCGGTTCGCGGGTCAGTATCTGGACAGGGAAACGGGGCTTCACTACAATACGTTCAGGTATTATGCGCCGGATATGGGGCGGTTTATTACGCCGGACCCGATAGGGCTGAAAGGCGGGTTAAACCTGTATGCGTATGCGCCGAATCCACTCAGTTGGATCGATCCGCTTGGGCTATTGGCTGGGTGCTGGAAAAAGAAACTTCGGAAGATAGACGATGCAGTAAGAACACCAGGGAATTCCGGCCTTAAAATGACCCTTAGCCGAAGAGAGGCAAATCGTTTAGGTAAAGAGTTTGTTGGTGAGGGGTACTCAGTCGTACGAGGTAAAAAAGGAGAACTATGGTACATTTCTGCTAATGGAAAACGGATGTACAGAAGCCCTACACCGAAAAGTTCTGATTATGCAAAAACGGGTAAACAGGCGAATTTCCATGAACGAAAAAATGTAAATGATAACTGGTGGGATTCTCAACGAGTATCGAATGTACACGTACATGTGGAATAAAATATGAAGTTAATTATTAAATTTGCATGTGTTTCTGATGGTGTAAACTTACGCGCATGGGAGCCAACGGATAACAAAACAATATCTGAGTTCATTTATCTCGAAATTGGTGAGAAAGGGAAAAAAAATTCAGATGGATTTACTATAAGGGTTGCAACCCCCGAGGGGCTTAAAAACCTTTCACCTATAAATAAAATTATTGCAGAACGCCCTTTGATTATCATGAGTGAGTATAATTTTCAGGAACTATGGAAATGGCTTGAAGATGTAGTTTCTTCTTGTGAAGGAGATACGTGGCTTCAAAGCATCGAACATCTTAAACGATATTTCGACTGGGAATATGATAACTATAAAACTAGTTAAATTCTCCGCATAAGCTTTAACTCGAGTAGTTATAACTTAAGCGTTTTGTTAGTGTATGAACGAAACCGGCAGTATGATCCGACGATAGGGTAGATTCGCTGTTCTGACCCGATAGGGCTGAGGGGCGGGATAAATCTTTATCAGTATGCGCCGAATCCGTTAAGCTGGATCGATCCGCTTGGTTTAACAGCTAAAGATTTAGGAATAAATATGTCGGATGCTGGCCGCCCTCTTTCTCCAGGACAGACTCCGCATCATGCAGTGAAAGAAAATGCAACTAATGTATATGCGCAAGGATCTCGTGATATTCTTGATCGAAGCGGACTTCATCCTGATGTAGCTGAAAATGGCGCAAGACTTTGGGGTACACATCCAAATCAGGTTGCACAACCAGGACATCCAGGACGGATTACTGCCAGAAATACTGGGAATTATCACGCAGGAACACATATTCATGGTAAGGATAATGACAGGCTTATATATAAAATATTAAGATCTGCCGAAAGAAAAGGTGCGAGCATTAGCAATGTTCTTTCGGAAATTACAGGAAGAATGGAAAGCGGTCAGTGGAAAAAATCATTTAAATCGTGTGGTGGGAAATGAATATTATCGAAAACGACTTTATTAAAAAAGAGATAGATGAACTGCACAATAAATTTATTTTTTATTCTAATAATGTTTTTACCACTTATGATAATTGCAAATCAAAAATATGCTCGTGGGAGTATTCGCTTGGAGCTAGTAGAGATATCATACCATTTGAGCGCCTTGTTCCATCGGTCAATAATACACAAGGTCGGGTGCTGGAAAAAATGACAAAATCTAGTCGTGAGTCCAAAAATTTAGTTGCATATGGATTTAATAATGACGGAAGAATTATTCTCTCAAAAAGAAAATTTGATAAAGATGTTGAAAAATATGGAGAGAATGTCAGAATGGTCGATGGGTGTTTTATATTGAATGCACATATATACGAATCTTATCCTGAAAAAAACAAGTTATTATCTATCTGTTATTCATATGAAAGAGATAGCTTTCACTATTATTTATCTATAAGCCCTCCTCGTGATTGGTTTGTTAGAATTGATAAAATCATAAATAATAAAATAATTAAAAGTTCTATGTTTGCAACCAATTGGTTTAAGCAAATAGATTTTGACTTTATATATGATGATGCCGATAATCTAACTAAAATAATGATAGATGATTTTACTCATTGGAAAAGCAATTAATAAAATAGCCGGAAGAATAAATTTTCTCCGGCTCATTATTTTATTTACCCATCGCCGTTTATTTCACTAAACAACAACATCCTTAATTCCTCTAATCACCTGTTTAGCCTGATAAAGCTGCTCACGCAGTTCCTGCATCTCGTCCCCGTCCGCCATCAGTACAATGCACCCCTGTGAAATCTTCACCGTCACGCCCCCCCGGTGTCAAATCCCGCCTCTTTTAACCAGTCGCCTTTGAGGGTCAGGCAGGGGTGGGATGAATAGTAGGTTTTAGTAATATTCCGGCGGTTTTCGTGGCGGACCCGGACATAGCTGACTTTGTAGCGGCGCTGTGTTTTGGAAATGGTGACTTCTGGCGTAACATCGTGTTCAGCCATGATTAACTACCTCGATTAGTTGGTTGTGGTGAGCGGCTGTTACAGGCGGCCACCTGTAGCAGTCGCGTTAAATATCAACGTATTACCTTCATTACCTGCTTCATCTTCTCCTGCGTGATCGCCATATACGAATGCGGCAGATCACTTCCTGATCGTCTGCTTTAAGCTCATCAACCTGCTTACAAAGCTTTTTCCGAACCAGAAGTATGTGGGTGACATCACGTATCTTCGCACCGGTGAAGGCTGGCTGTATCTGGCCGTGGTTATAGCCCTGTGGTCGCGGTCAGTCATTGGCTGGTCGATGTCCTCGCGGATGACGGCATAGCTTGCCTGCAATGCGTTACAGATGGCGCTGTGGCGGCGTAAACGCCCGGAAAACGTCATCGTGCATACAGACACAGGAGGTCAGTACTGTTCAGCGGCTTACCAGAGCTAACTGAGACGCCATAATCTGCGGAGCAATAGAAGCGCCAGCGGCTGTTGTTACGATAATGCCTGCGCGGACAATTGATGGCGCCGTCACAGTGCCTGCGGCGGTCCAGGTCCGGAGCAATTTGAAAGCCAGAACCTCGCTCTGCAATGTCCATTGCGCCAATATCAGGGAAGACGCCGCGTTTCAGACAGGTCAGGATCTTGTCCGCGTGGTCTTCTGACCATAACTTAAGGCAACTGGTGTGCCACGCGGTGGCGATGTACTGAAAGGTGCGCGTACCGTCAACGGCGGCTTTTTTCGCCTTGCGGGGCAGGGAAGGGCAAACACCCGATACCAGCAGTTTACGCGCGGGCTTCCGCCAGCGTGACCAGCGGATAAGCGCCGAAGGCCAGACGATTTTCTTTACCCTCAAAACGGTAGCGGAAATACCATAGCTTAGAGCCACTGGTGGATACCGTCAGGTACAGACCTTGTGCGTCGGTGAGCTTGTAGGATTTTGCGAGGGGTTTCGCGGCGCGGATCTTGTTGTCAGTTAACATGAGGGACTCTCCATTCATCGAACTGAATGACCCGCAATCTGACCCCTGATTTTCCGGATACGTAGGGATAAATCAAAACGCATCTGGAAAGATTTTTACGCTAACTCACTGAGTGACAAACAGATAGGGATTTATAAGGAAGCATAAAAGGAAAGGTGGTGCCCGGACTCGGAATCGAACCAAGGACACGGGGATTTTCAATCCCCTGCTCTACCGACTGAGCTATCCGGGCAACGGGGCGCATTAAACCGTAATCACGCCCGCCAGTCAACCAAATTTCCTTAAAAGCAGTTCAACTGCTTAACTTTGCGGCGATTCGGGTACAATTCAGCGATGTTAGCCCACCATCACAGTGCGCCGTGATCGCCTTCCCGAAACTGCCAGTCGCTTTTTATCGACGTTGCCTGGCGCAGGCCGGAGATCGCATAGCCGCCCACAATATCACCTTTCCCAGCGGGCGAGCTAAGGACAACCTCGGCATCCACACCATGGTTATAAAATCCGTGATGGCTGAAGACGGTGCCGATATAACATTTCTCGTTTAGCCACACGGGAATCAGGGCGACGGTTTCTATGGTGTAATGGCCTGCCACGCCGCTGCTGTACCATTCCGCGTCTTCTGCTGAGATGCCTTCAGGAACCGGGCAGATAGCGGTGTCAGGCTGGTCAAGCGGGAGGTCTTTAAGCAGATGGTCCTGCATGACATCCAGCGTCCTGACTAGCCCCGCCTTGTCCTTGTCGCTCAGCGCAGGGGTCAAAGGGCGGCCTTCTTCTGCTGAGTCGATGACATTGAGCGTATAGCGATAGCGGAGGGTTACTACCGGCACCTTATTGTCTGTGCTGAACGGACGCAGCAGATAAATGTTATCTTCGCCAAAGACGCCGTTGAACCAAAGCGCGTACACCTGGCCGTTGATACGTACCCACTGGCTCCACTGGTTAGCACCGCGGCCATTTTCCGAAAATAACGCGCCGGGTACCCCAAAGTCATCGTCGTTAGCGTTTTCATTCACGGTAAAGAATGCGCTCTCACCCCGTTTAAGCACGCCGGTATAGCTGAAGAGGCCCGTCCCGCCAATATAACTGTCGATAATGAGATCGCGCTTGCCATCGCCGTCCAGATCAACCAGCGTAAAATTCACCTGACCATTTTCTGCATAAGCGCGAATGTTGGAATGCAAAAATGCCCGCCATTCATCGTCACTGATTTCCGGTGAGGGTTTTGACGTCGGCTGCGATGAATCTTCCGTGTATGAAAGGGTGAATCTGGTGAGCTGGCCCGTCAGCGGGAACCGTTTGGCGATGTTGCTGAGATCGAGTTCAGGATCGGTTTTTTGTTGATCAATTAAGGCCTGATGAAGTGTTTTCAGGGCGACATTATCGCTATACCCGACCGCCCGGCAGGCGCTCGTGTTATCACAGGCGACTTCCCGGTCTTTATGAGCAAATGAAACGCCGTTTAGCGGTGCGGCGAAGAGGGACGAAGAGAGAAGGCCCGTCAGAAGGGCGCAGGACAAGAGACGCATATAATTCCTTTTATTGGGTCGGTGCTGGCGAAATTATATGCGATTCAACGATGTAACGAAATGAGAATCAGGTCAGCGCGCCGCCCTGACGGCACTGGGCGAAGCGCAGAATGTCCTCCGCCAGACGGTGCGCCGTCTCCACGTCGGCCTGACTGCGGTTAACCAGCATGCGACTCAGGCAGCCTTCCAGCACCAGTTCCATCTGTTTTGCAACCATTGCCGGGTCGTCAACTTCCAGCGTGGTGAGCAGTTCGTGGGTAAAGTCATGCGCTGCGCGTTTTTGTTGATCCGCAAGTTGATGAATGGGATGCGCGGGATCGGGGTAAAAGGTGCAGGCGGCGATAAACAGGCAGCCGGGATAACGGTTATTGCTGACACATTCGGTTAGCGCCGCGTAGCGCGCCAGTAGCTTTTGTTCAGCGGTTTGAGTGTCGTCCAGCATCAGTTGGCGGCGCCAGATGTCTACCTGCTGACTCAGATAACGCAGGGCGTCATACAGCAGGGCCTCGTCGTCGGGCCAGAAACGCAGCATCTCTTCGAGCGGATAATCAACGCGCTCGGCCACCATCTCCAGCGTGGTATTGGCAATCCCATGGATCTCTAATAACTTTAGGGCTTCTGCCAGAACATCTTCACGTTGCACGGTATATTCCTCCCACTTTGCTGTTGCAAGTGTCGCTCACGGTTGGCGATCGCGCAAATGCGCGCTAAAGGTTGCGGCGTCCATAAAGCCTGTTACTCGCGCCTGCGGGTGCTCCTGACCTTCTGCGTCAAAGAAAAGAATGGTCGGCAGCCCAAGTACCTGTAAATGCTTCAGCAGCGCCACGTCCTGGGCGTTATTGCCCGTGACGTCAGCCTGTAACAGCACCGTGTCGCCCAACGCCTGTTTCACCTGCGGCGCGCTGAAGGTGTATTTCTCGAACTCTTTACAGGCGACACACCAGTCGGCGTACAGGTCGAGCATCACCGGTTTGCCTTTGGCCTGCGCCAGCGCCTGATTAAGTTCGTCGATATTGGATACCTGTTTAAAGCTCAGATGCGACTGCGTCTGCACAAGGGACGCGCCAAACGCCCAGTCCTGTAACGGACGCACGCTGACCAGCGCGGCCGCCAGCAACATTATCTGGACGAGACGTATCCAGCCGCGCGTTGCCTGCAAACTGGTGATAAACGCCCAGCCAAAGAAGGCGACGCCCAGCAGCGACCACAGGCGTAAGCCCCACGTATCGCCAACGATCCGCTCCAGCAAAAAGACCGGTAGCGCGAGGATCACAAAGCCAAACGCGGTTTTGACCTGCTCCATCCACGGTCCGCTTTTTGGCAGCAGGCGATTGCCGAAGACGGTGACCAGCATCAGCGGTAGCCCCATCCCGAGCGCGTACAGGTAAAGCGTGCCGCCGCCAAGCCACATATTTCCGCTTTGCGCGATATACAGCAGAATGGCGCTGAGCGGCGCGGTGGTACATGGCGAGCAAATCAGCCCGGCGATAGCGCCCATTGCAAATACGCCACCCGCAGAGCCGCCCTGCTGGCGGTTGCTCATCAGCGTCAGGCGAGTTTGCAGTGACGACGGTAATTGCAGCGTAAACAAACCGAACATCGACAACGCAAGAAGGGTGAAGACTATCGCGAGACCCACCAATACGTAGGGATGCTGAAGCGCGGCCTGGAACTGCAAACCTGCCGCAGCGACCACCAGGCCCAGCGCGGTATAGGTCAGCGCCATCCCCTGCACGTAGATAAAGGTCAGCAGCAGCGCCCGTCCGGTAGAGAGACGTTGTTTACCGCCCAGCACAATCCCGGAAATGAGTGGATACATCGGCAGTACGCAGGGCGTAAAGGCGATGCCAATGCCAATCAGCAACGCCCACAGCGCCGTGAAGGGAAGCTGCGCAGGCGGCGGTTCTGGCGGTTGAGCAGATTGCGGCGGGGCTGGCGTCGCGGCAGGCTGGGGCGCTGTGCTGGCAACCACTTCGCTTAGAGGGACGGTTTTTGTTTCCGGCGGATAGCAGAAACCAGCATCAGCGCACCCCTGGTAGGTGACCGTCAGCGTCGCGCCAGCCGCAGCCTGTAGAACATTGACCGGAACAGTCAGTCGCTTGCGGTAGATTTCACTTTTACCGTAGAACTCATCTTCATGCCAGACCCCCGCCGGGAGCGTGACGTCGGCAATTTTCGCCTGAGCAGACGTGATGTTAATCTGCTTGCGGTACAGATAATAACCGTCTTTCACCTGCCAGGTGAGGTTCAGATCGTGTTGGTTTTGCTGAAAGTCAAAGGCAAAGGCCTGGTCAGCAGGAACAAAATTCGAGCGTCCCGGCGCGTCGAACAGTCCCGCGAAAGACGATGTGCTGCAAAGTAGCAGGATCAGCGTAAGGATGCGTTGAGCCATGAGAGGTAATCACTGTCTCCGTGAGTAACGGGTAAAACCAGAAGTTCGGGCGTTTGATAAGGATGATGCGACTTCAGGCAATCGAGTAAGGCTTGCTGGCGCGCCACCGACGTTTTCAGGATCATTTGCACCTCATATTCCTGCTCCAGCTTCCCTTCCCAGTAGTACAGAGAGGTCGCGCCGGGGATCAGCGTGGCGCAGGCGGCCAGCTTTTCAGCCAGCGCTTTAGCGGCCAGATCCTGGGCAGTGGCTTCATCCGGTGCGGTGCAAAGCACGACAACGGCATCGGGGATGGACTCGTCCTGACGGCTAACATCAAGCATAAACACCTCGAATGAGAGAAAGACCTGCAACGAAGGGGTCACTATACAATGGACGGCGGAAGGATGTTAGACAAAGGGAGGGGAAAAACGGGGCGTGAATACGCCCCGTGGGTCATACTTACAGCATGAAGCTGCCCAGCAGGAAGCCGAAGCAGACCGCCAGAACCACACCCAGCGTACCAGGGATGAAGAACGGGTGGTTGAAGACAAACTTACCGATACGCGTGGTGCCGGTGTCGTCCATTTGTACCGCCGCGACCAGCGTCGGATAGGTCGGCAGGATAAACAGACCAGAAACCGCCGCAAACGATGCGACCGCCGTCAGCGGAGAAACGTTCAGCGCCAGCGCCATCGGCATCAGTGCTTTTGCGGTTGCCGCCTGAGAGTAAAGCAGCGCAGAAGCAAAGAAGAAGATCACCGCCAGCAGCCACGGATGGCCCTGAATCACTTCACCCGCAGTATCTTTGATCCAGTCGATGTTGTGAGACACGAAAGTGTCACCCAGCCATGCCACGCCCAGGATACAAATACAGGCGCTCATACCGGCTTTGAAAGTACTGGAGTTGAGGATAGCGTCGGTTTCCACTTTGCACAGAATAGTGGTCAGCGTCGCGACGCTCAGCATGATGATCAGGATAGCATTAGTGGTGTTCATCAGCGGCTTCTCAACCAGACCGAGGCTTGGGCTGTTGATAATCGCGTAAACCACCACGCACACCACGCCCAGCAGGAACAGCCAGACGGAGCTTTTCGCCATTGGTTTGATGTCAATCTGCTTCTCACCGCGCAGTTCAATCAGACCTTCTTCCAGACGTTTACGGTATACCGGATCGTCAGAGAGTTTTGAGTTGAACAGCATGGTGACCAGGAAGGACATCACCAGAACCGCCAGCAGCGTGGACGGAATGACCACGGACAGCAGGTGGATGTAGCTAATGCCATGACCTTCCATCACAGAAGACATATACACCACCGCTGCGGAGATGGGCGATGCGGTAATCGCAATCTGTGCGGAAACCACTGCGGTGGACAGAGGACGACAAGGCTTGATGCCTTGTTCCTTCGCCACTTCAGCGATAACCGGCAGCGTTGCCAGAGAGATGTTCCCGGTGCCTGCGAAAATAGTCAAAAAGTAAGTGACGATCGGTGCGAGGATCGTGATGTATTTTGGATTACGGCGCAGCAGCTTTTCCGTCTGGTTAACCAGATAGTCAAGACCGCCCGCGACCTGCATTGCGGAGATGGCAGCGATAACCGCCATGATGATGGAAATGACATCGAACGGGATATTACCGGGTTTCACGCCGATAGCGGCAAGAACCAGAACACCCAGCCCACCTGCAAATCCAATACCGATGCCCCCTAGTCTGGCGCCCAAAAAGATTGCCAGCAAAACAATGATAAGTTCGACAACTATCATATTAGCCTTCCTTGTTGTTTAACAAGTTGATATTAAATTGTTGTTATTTGGTAACTTCTTATATGAAAAAGGGCACGTCATCTGACGTGCCCTCTTTGGTACTACCCTGTATGATTACTGTTCGCTTTCATCAGTATAGCGTTTTGCTTTGTAAGCAGGGTGCATCAGGTTTTGTGCGGAGAAAATATCGTCTAGCTCTGCTTCAGTCAACAGACCACGCTCCAGCACCACTTCACGGACGCTCTTACCGGTTTCGGCGCAAATCTTACCAACGATGTCGCCGTTGTGGTGGCCGATGAACGGGTTGAGGTAGGTGACGATACCGATAGAGTTGAAGACGTACCCTTCGCACACGTCTTTGTTAGCGGTGATACCGTTAACGCATTTTTCCAGCAGGTTATAGCAAGCGTTGCTCAGAATGTGGATAGATTCGAACATCGCCTGACCAATAACGGGCTCCATCACGTTCAGCTGCAACTGACCCGCTTCAGACGCCATGGTAACAGTGGTGTCGTTACCAATAACTTTGAAGCACACCTGGTTTACGACTTCTGGCACAACCGGGTTCACTTTGGCTGGCATGATGGAAGAGCCCGCTTGCAGTTCCGGCAGGTTGATCTCATTCAGGCCAGCACGTGGGCCAGAGGAGAGCAGACGCAGGTCGTTACAGATTTTGGACATCTTCACGGCAAGGCGTTTCAGCGCGCTGTGCACCATGACATAAGCGCCGCAGTCAGAGGTCGCTTCGATCAGGTCTTCAGCCGGAACGCAGGCGAAACCTGTTACTTCCGCCAGTTTCTGGACAGCCAGCGGGGAGTATTCTTTCGGGGTATTCAGACCGGTACCGATAGCCGTTGCGCCAAGGTTAACCTCCAGCAGCAGCTCGGCGGTACGCTCGATGTTTTTCACTTCTTCTTTCAACAGGACGCTGAACGCGCGGAATTCCTGACCCAGCGTCATTGGCACCGCATCCTGCAACTGGGTACGACCCATTTTCAGGATGTCCTGGAATTCGACAGCTTTACGCTCAAAGCCTTCACGCAGCTGGTTAATGGCGTCGATCAGTTTAACGATAGAGGCGTAAACCGCGATGCGGAAACCGGTTGGGTAGGCGTCGTTAGTAGACTGACATTTGTTCACGTGGTCGTTCGGGTTCAGGTACTGATATTCACCTTTCTGGTGACCCATCAGCTCCAGCCCGATATTGGCCAGCACTTCGTTGGTGTTCATGTTAACGGAAGTGCCCGCACCGCCCTGGTAGACATCTACCGGGAACTGGTCCATGCATTTGCCGTTATTCAGGACTTCATCACATGCGGCGATGATTGCATTCGCCACACTCTTAGGAATGGTTTGCAGCTCTTTGTTCGCCAGAGCCGCGGCCTTCTTCACCATTACCATTCCGCGCACAAACTCAGGGATATCGCTGATTTTGCTGTTGCTAATGTAGAAGTTTTCAATCGCTCTCAGAGTGTGAACACCATAGTAGGCTTCAGCTGGAACTTCCCTGGTACCCAACAGATCTTCTTCGATACGAATGTTGTTTAACATGTGAACCTTCTTTTTTAAAGCTGCCAATGAATGCACTAAACACACAGAACATATGTGGTTTCGATTGTTTCTTGACCGACGATTATCCCCTCCGTCAGTCTGGTATACGAGATCATATGCTGCTGCAGGAATTGTGCCGTAATCTGGATCACTTTAAGTGGTACTAATTACCCCTTAATTATTATTTTGTGAAATATGTCACCGCTTCAGGATTAACTCCAAAAATAAGTGTACAAACAGCTTGAAATTTTGCGAACTACCCCAACAACTGACTAATGCGAATCGCAACCAATTTCAGGCCGACGTGGGTGAAACGGCGGTCTGCCACAGGAGAACCCCTTGCGCTGGATACCGTTACTTGCTGTCTTTCTCTATGTTTATATTGAGATTTCTATCTTTATTCAGGTCGCCCATGTGTTGGGCGTGCTGATGACCCTGATCCTCGTCATCTTCACGTCGGTGATTGGGATGTCGCTGGTGCGTAACCAGGGATTTAAGAATTTTATGCTGATGCAGCAGAAAATGGCGGCGGGTGAGAGCCCGGCGGCGGAGATGATCAAGAGCGTGTCGCTGATCATTGCCGGTCTGCTGCTGTTGTTGCCTGGCTTTTTTACCGACTTCCTCGGCCTGCTTCTTTTATTACCCCCAGTGCAAAAGCATCTGACGATGAAGCTGCTGCCGCATTTGCGTTTTTCCCGAATGCCGGGCGGTGGATTTAGCGCCGGAACGGGCGGCGGCGAGACGTTTGACGGCGAGTTTCAGCGTAAAGATGAAGAGCGTGACCGGATCGAACATAAAGACGATCGCCGCGATTGATTGCTTTGTGACCGTGCAGGCCCGGAACGCTGTGCGTCGGCCGGGCCACTCGAACTACAACCGACTTTCCACTTTTTTCCGTTTCGGCAAACACAGCCATAATCCGGCCAGCATCACCAGCGCGTACAGGCTTTTCCAGCCCACCATCGCCAGCAACAGCAAACACAATGCCCCGCCAACCACCGCCAGCGCGCGGTAGCGACCTTTCAGCAGGCGGCATCCGGCCAGCATGCACAGCAGATAAATCATGATAAAGATGCCGTTGGCGTAGACGATCAGCGCATCAAGATTGATCTCCAGCGCGTAAATACACAGTGTGCTGACTACACAACAACCCAACACGGCATTCAATGCATTACGCGGAATGTGGCGTGGCGAGAGGCGGGCCAGATAATGATCGGGCTTATATTGCGCCTGGGACCACACCAGGCGGGCAAAGCTCTGGATATAAATATTGAGGCTGGCAAAGCAGGCCAGATATCCAATGACGCAAGCCACCCACAGCGCCTGCACGCCAAACAGCCGCACCACGATGTCAGGCAGCGATGCTGCGGCCGCCATTGTCTCGCCATAGGCGCCAAAATGCAGTACCACAACGGTGCAGCCCCAGTAGACGGAGCCCGCCAGCAGCAGGCCAATCATCAGCGCGCGGGGGAAATCGCGTTCCGGTTTTTTAAATTCAGAGGCGAGATGAGCGAACGCTTCCAGACCCACAAAACACCAGAACATCACCGACAGCGCGGAAAACAATCCTGACATCTCTATTTCGCCAGGGGCAGGGAAGGGGATTTCCGCCGGTTTCAGGTCGCCTGCCCACCAGATAGCGACAATCAGCGCGACGATAAGCCCGGCAATTACCGATTGCAGATTGGCGCTGGAGCTGGCGCCGCGCGAACCGATGTACCACACCAGCGCCAGCGTGCCCAGTTCCGCGAGCAAAAGCTGCCAGCCGTGCCAGCCAAACATCGCCTGGCCAAATCCGGCGGCGATATGCAGGGCGGCGGGGAGCCCCACGGGGATCACGGATAAAAACAGCCAACCGGTGACGCGTTCCAGATGTGGACCAAACGCCATGCCGACGAAATGAGCGACGCCGCCCGCGCTGGGGTAGTGGCGGCCCAACAGTGCAAAGACAATCGCGATGGGAAACACTAAAACGATCAAAATTGGCCAGGCCCACAGGCTATTGTTGCCTGCAACCAGCGCCGCCAGCGCCGGAACGGCGAAGACGCCGGTGCCTAATAACGATGTCGACAACAGGCCGATGCCCTGAGCCAGTCCCAGCTCTTGTTTCAGTCCACTCATGAGAAGTTATCCGGTTGCGCCTGGTGTCAGGCAACTGCGCAGATTTTCGATGGTATCACAATCAGATTTGCTTATGACGCAGGCGATTAAATAGACGAGAAATGTGAGGTAAGCCGTGTTTTTACAGGATTTTTCGCTGAAGAAAATTTTTTTTTGCGTTACCCCTTGAAGGGGTAAAACCCCATCCCCATCTCTCTGGTCACTAGCCGGGGAACCTTTACGGGCCGGCGTCACCCATAACTGATAAAGACCTTCTCAAAGGAGAGCTATCAATGAGTATTCGTCCGTTACATGATCGTGTGATCGTCAAGCGTAAAGAAGTTGAATCCAAATCAGCTGGCGGCATCGTACTTACCGGTTCTGCAGCGGGTAAATCAACACGTGGCGAGATCATCGCTGTCGGTAAGGGCCGCATCCTGGATAACGGTACCGTGCAACCGCTGGACGTGAAAGTCGGCGACATCGTGATTTTCAACGATGGTTACGGTGTGAAGTCTGAGAAGATCGACAATGAAGAAGTGTTGATCATGTCTGAAAGCGACATTCTGGCAATTGTTGAAGCGTAATTAACGCACGAAACTGTACGAATTTGAGGAAATAAGAACATGGCAGCTAAAGACGTAAAATTCGGTAACGACGCTCGTGTGAAAATGCTGCGCGGCGTAAACGTACTGGCAGACGCAGTGAAAGTGACCCTCGGACCGAAAGGCCGCAACGTTGTCCTGGACAAATCCTTCGGTGCCCCGACCATCACTAAAGATGGCGTATCCGTAGCACGTGAAATCGAACTGGAAGACAAGTTCGAAAACATGGGCGCGCAGATGGTAAAAGAAGTGGCCTCTAAAGCGAACGACGCTGCGGGCGACGGTACGACCACTGCAACCGTACTGGCTCAGTCCATCATTACTGAAGGTCTGAAAGCCGTTGCTGCGGGCATGAACCCGATGGATCTGAAACGTGGTATCGACAAAGCTGTCGCTGCGGCGGTTGAAGAACTGAAAGCGCTGTCCGTACCGTGCTCTGACTCCAAAGCGATTGCTCAGGTAGGGACCATCTCCGCGAACTCCGACGAAACCGTGGGTAAACTGATCGCGGAAGCGATGGACAAAGTCGGCAAAGAAGGCGTGATCACCGTTGAAGACGGTACCGGTCTGCAGGACGAACTGGACGTGGTTGAAGGTATGCAGTTCGACCGTGGCTACCTGTCTCCATACTTCATCAACAAGCCGGAAACTGGCGCAGTAGAACTGGAAAGCCCGTTCATCCTGCTGGCTGATAAGAAAATCTCCAACATCCGTGAAATGCTGCCGGTTCTGGAAGCCGTTGCGAAAGCAGGCAAACCGCTACTGATCATTGCGGAAGATGTGGAAGGCGAAGCGCTGGCGACCCTGGTGGTTAACACCATGCGCGGTATCGTGAAAGTGGCTGCGGTTAAAGCGCCTGGCTTCGGCGACCGTCGTAAAGCGATGCTGCAGGATATCGCAACCCTGACCGGCGGTACCGTTATCTCTGAAGAGATCGGTATGGAACTGGAAAAAGCCACCCTGGAAGACCTGGGCCAGGCAAAACGCGTTGTGATCAATAAAGACACCACCACCATCATCGATGGCGTGGGTGAAGAAGCGGCAATCCAGGGTCGTGTGACGCAGATTCGTCAGCAGATCGAAGAAGCCACTTCTGACTACGATCGTGAAAAACTGCAGGAGCGCGTAGCGAAACTGGCAGGCGGCGTGGCAGTGATCAAAGTTGGCGCGGCGACCGAAGTTGAAATGAAAGAGAAAAAAGCGCGCGTTGAAGATGCCCTGCACGCGACCCGTGCTGCGGTAGAAGAAGGCGTGGTTGCCGGTGGTGGTGTTGCGCTGATTCGCGTGGCAAGCAAAATCGCCGAGCTGAAAGGTCAGAACGAAGATCAGAACGTCGGTATTAAAGTTGCGCTGCGCGCAATGGAAGCGCCTCTGCGTCAGATCGTGCTGAACTGCGGCGAAGAACCGTCTGTTGTGGCTAACACCGTGAAGAGCGGCGACGGCAACTACGGTTACAACGCGGCAACTGAAGAATACGGCAACATGATCGACATGGGTATCCTGGATCCGACCAAAGTAACCCGTTCTGCACTGCAGTACGCGGCTTCTGTGGCTGGCCTGATGATCACCACCGAGTGCATGGTGACTGACCTGCCGAAAAGCGATGCGCCTGACTTAGGTGCTGCTGGCGGCATGGGCGGCATGGGTGGTATGGGCGGCATGATGTAATTTAATCCTCATACTTCCCGCCGCAGGTACGTTGGCAGCGTTTCTCTGCCCAGGAGCTTACTGATGTAAGCTCCTGGAGATAAAAGAACTTGCCGCCTGCCTGCGACGTGAAATATCGATTAAATACACATAACGAACATATTGCGAAAAATGAGAAACCCCCGGGCAGAAATGTCCGGGGGTTTTTCTTTTAGTCATCTTTTTAGTATAAGATTCAACTACGGACAACGAGTCCAGCTCATTGATTATGGGGAATAACATGCACGTGAAATATTTAGCAGGGATCGTCGGTGCCGCGCTACTGATGGCGGGTTGTAGCTCCAGCAACGAACTGAGCGCTGCCGGTCAAAGCGTTCGCTTCATGGAAGAAAAGCCAGGCGCGGAGTGCCAACTGATTGGTACGGCAACCGGTAAGCAAAGCAACTGGCTTTCTGGTCAGCATGGCGAGGAAGGCGGTTCTATGCGCGGCGCGGCAAACGATCTGCGTAACCAGGCTGCGGCAATGGGCGGCAATGTGCTTTACGGCGTAAGCAGCCCATCACAGGGGATGTTATCCAGTTTTGTCCCGACCGCCAGTGAAATGACGGGACAAGTTTATAAGTGCCCTAATTAATCGCACTCTCCTTGCCGGATGGCGACGTGACGCGACTTATCCGGCCTACGGCTCCTGTAGGCCTGATAAACGCAGCGCCATCAGGCATTCCGCGGGGCCTTATCCGACTGAACGCGTAAGTGGTGCAACGCGCGCAGGCACTGTTCCTGAGTGAGCTTCTGCGTTTTCCCTGCGGCCAGCGTTCTGGCGAATACCTGACACGGCTTTCCTGCCAGCTTTTTCAGTCTCGGACTAAATTCGAGCAGCCGACGTGAAATCGACTCCACCTCTTTATTACCGGAAGGCGAGCGGGTTTTTACCACAACGCCGCTGTGCTGCTCTTTTCCGGTTTCATCGGTATAACGGTAAAGCACCGCGACATAGTGGCTGAAAAGCGCGTGTTTCCAGTCCGGTTGCGCGTAGGCGTCATATTCCAGATTATCATTGCTCTTGCAGTCGGCGTCATATAACGGCAGGAAGTCGAGAAGAGAAGAAATCCGCAGCGCCAGTTCACGCATACCGGCATTACTCAACGCCCGAACTATCGCCTGGACCAGCATTTCAATCTGCAGCTCGTTAATTATCAATTCACAGCGGCTGCCGTCGTGAAGTTGGCAGACGAACAGTAAGTCCTCGCTATTTGCCTCGGATAAGGTGACAGAAACAATGCGCCGGTTGACATCGGCGTGTTTAAGTTCGTCTTCCACCATGGACGGGGTGTTATCCAACAGCTTTTTACTGACCTTATCGCGCGCTTTCTCATAGTACTGCCGCTGTTCCGCATTTAATTGCTGCTTTTCATGGAGGCGGCTTTCCAGCGCGATCAGCAGATCCCTTAACTCCAGCGCAGTCAAAAAGAACAGTGATTCTTTATTTCTTGGCTCTTTTATTTTCAGCGCCAGCGCCATAAATTCATTCGATTTGCGAATAACACCTGTATTAATGCCTTTGATACTCATAGCCATCAAGGTTCTCCCTAACCAATTATTAATTAAATCATTAGTTACGAGCTATATATATGTTTTTTAAATATATAATGCGACAGTTATCGTTAAAGTAACATAATGTAGAGCGGGAAAGCGGGTAATTTAAATGGAGGTGTCCGGAACCGGACACCTTTTGTGGCTTATTGCTGACGTAGCTGTAAGTCGAGCGGCGTTTTACTGGGCTCGCCGCCAATTTCCCGCGCCAGTTTAGGCACCAGATAACCCGACACCAGCGTTAACAGTTCGCGCATAATCTGGCGCGCTTCGTCATCGGTGACCATGAAATGCGCTGCGCCCTGCACTTTATCCAGTACGTGCAGGTAATAGGGCATCACGCCCGCGTCGAACAGGGCGTTGCTGAGAGCGGCAAGCGTCCGGGCGTTGTCATTAACGCCGCGCAGCAGGACGCTCTGGTTAAGCAGCGTGACGCCAGCCGTGCGCAATTTCGCCATAGCGTCCCGAAAACTGGCGTCGATTTCATTGGCGTGGTTGATATGGTTCACCAGCAGGATCTGGAGAGAAGAGTGCGCGAAGCGGGCCACCAATCCCTCCGTGATGCGCGCTGGAATAACAATCGGCAAGCGACTGTGTATGCGCAGACGCTTAACGTGCCGGATGGCCTCCAGTTGGGTGAGCAGCCAGTCCAGCTCGTGGTCTTTTGCCATCAGCGGATCGCCGCCGGAAAAAATGATCTCATCCAGCTCCGGATGGGCGCTGATATAGTCCAGCGCGGCCTGCCAGTTGCGTTTATTGCCCTGATTTTCCGCATAAGGAAAGTGACGGCGGAAGCAATAACGACAATTTACCGCGCAGCCGCCTTTCACTAAAAGCAGCGCCCGGTTGTGGTATTTATGCAGCAGTCCGGGCACCACGCTGTGCTGCTCATCGAGCGGATCGGTGGAAAAACCGGGCGCGGCGATAAACTCCTCTTGCGAAGTAAGTACCTGACGTAAAAGCGGATCGTCAGGGTTACCTTTCTCCATGCGCGCGATAAACGCCCGCGGCACGCGCAGGGCGAACAGACGTCTGGCGTCACGCCCGGCTAACAGGTTTTCGTCTGCCTCTATGTTTAAAAGACGCAGGAGCTCATCGGGATCGGTCACAACATCGGCAAGTTGCGATAACCAATCTTCTCTGGATGGGGTATTTAGGGTTACAATATGCGCCATTTTGTGGCTTAGCTACCAGTTAACAATTTTCAGAGGGCCTTATGGCAACGTACTATAGCAACGATTTTCGCGCTGGTCTTAAAATCATGTTGGACGGCGAACCTTATGCGGTTGAAGCCAGCGAATTCGTTAAACCAGGTAAAGGTCAGGCTTTTGCTCGCGTTAAGCTGCGCCGCCTGCTGACCGGTACTCGCGTAGAGAAAACCTTCAAATCTACTGACTCCGCAGAAGGCGCTGACGTAGTCGATATGAACCTGACTTACCTGTACACCGACGGTGAGTTCTGGCACTTCATGAACAACGAAACCTTTGAGCAACTGTCTGCTGATGCGAAAGCGATCGGCGACAACGCGAAATGGCTGCTGGACCAGGCTGAGTGCATCGTAACCCTGTGGAACGGCCAGCCGATCTCCGTCACGCCGCCGAACTTCGTTGAGCTGGAAATCGTTGATACCGACCCGGGTCTGAAAGGCGATACCGCAGGGACTGGCGGCAAGCCGGCAACGCTGTCCACTGGCGCAGTGGTTAAAGTTCCGCTGTTCGTTCAGATTGGCGAAGTGATCAAAGTGGATACGCGTTCAGGCGAATACGTTTCCCGCGTTAAATAATCCATCTCATCCTGAAGGATGGTGTGGATCAGCATAAATTTGGTGCAGCCCTTTCGCTGCACCACTGTTTCCAGGGCAGGAATGATGAAACGTCTTCTCGGTCTTGTAACACTGATTCTTCTCACCACATCGTTGCTGGCGGGCTGCAATACCGCACGGGGCTTTGGTGAGGACATGAAACATCTCGGCAACTCCATTTCGAACGCCGCCAGCTAATTTTTTCTCGTCTTCCTAAAAATTGTCTCTGTTCCGTCATTTTTCCGGATCTTGTCTATGATTAAGTAGCAATACTCAAATAACATTGGCTAGAAAAGGAAGACGTTATGGTTAAGAAAACAATTGCAGCGATCTTTTCAGTGTTAGTGCTTTCCTCCGTGTTGACTGCCTGTAATACCACGCGAGGCGTTGGTCAGGATATTTCTGACGGCGGCGATGCTATTTCCGGCGCGGCGACAAGAGCTCAGCAGTAACAGCGTAAACGGTACGGCAACCCTGTCGTGCCGTTAACTTTTCATTTCGGAAAGCGCCAGAAAAGGTGAAAAGCGATTGTCCATGTGTAGCTTCATACGGATATTGCGCTTATAGGTATAGACCGTCTTTGCGTGAATGCTGAGCGCACAGGCGATGGCGTTATTACTTGCCCCTTCCATCCACATCGTCAGTACCTTTTCTTCCTGCGGCGTCAGTAAGGGCGAAGCATTGCCAGGCGCTTCTGCGACGGAACCGCTGAGCAACGCATTGTGAATATTTTCCGCCAGTTCCGGCAGAGCAACCTGCTTCGACAACGCGGCATAAACCGGATAGCGCTGGGTTTCCGCCAGACCGCCAGACTCCAGCAAAATGAGTGGGCTGCTACCGCAGGCGAGAACAAACGGCGCAATGTACTGGACAGAACGCGCATCATTCAGAAAGCCATAAAGATCGGCGATCACCAGGTGCGGTTTCCACTGCTGGATATGCTCCTTCACCAACAGCAGGTTGTTAAGCCCGGAGACCAGAAATGAATGATTAAAGAATTCAGAACGATTAAGCCACGCCTCGATCCCGGAACGGGTAAAGTGGCAACGGTCAATCACGAGTATTTTCAACATAACGTTTTCGCATTCAGAAGTAAGGCTAGTGGCTTCCTGACTTCAGAAAGCGTCCCATCATAGAGAAGTCCGATCAGTGCTGAATGCGTAAAATGCGCTTCGAAATGCGCCTAATTCGACGCTTTAGCGGGCAAAAGAGAAAAAAGTTGAAATTTATCCCCGCTCAGGCAGAATTATTTTTCTACTCATCGCGTTGCAGGACGACCTGCAAACGCGTCTTTCATCGGGGACGGCCCCATTTCTACGGAGCCTGATATGTCCTGGATAATCTTGTTAATTGCGGGTCTGCTTGAAGTGGTTTGGGCGGTTGGCCTGAAATACACGCACGGATTCAGTCGCCTGACGCCGAGCGTCATCACCATCGCCGCGATGATTGTCAGTATGGCGCTTCTCGCCTGGGCGATGAAAACGCTGCCCGTCGGTACCGCCTATGCCGTGTGGACCGGAATCGGCGCCGTCGGGGCCGCCATTACCGGTATTGTGCTGCTGGGAGAGTCAGCCAACCCGATGCGTCTCGCCAGCCTGGCGCTGATAGTCGTTGGGATTATTGGCCTGAAGCTGAGCACCCATTAAGCGCCGGGTTGCTTCACCCAAATTAATTTACTGACATCAAAACCTTGCCGGGTCGCGACGGCCAGCATCTGCTGCTTCATTTCATCGGAAATGGTCGGGGTGCGTGAGAGTATCCACAGGTAGTCGCGATCCGGACCGCAAACCAGCGCGTGGCGATACTCTCTGTCGAGCGCGATAACGTTATATCCGCCGTAGAACGGTCCGAAGAAAGAGACTTTCAGCGCCGCGCGGCTGGGATCGCCAGTAAAATAGGCTTTTCCTTCCATCTGCTGCCATCGGCCTCTGTCCGGGTTATAGCCTTTATTGACGACGTTAAGACCGCCGTCGTCGCGCTGACTGTAGGTTGCCGTCACTTTTTCCAAACCACGTTCAAAGCGGTGATCGAAACGAGCTATCTCATACCAACTGCCGAGGTAACGTTTCGCGTCGAAGTTTGTGACCACCGTGACGCCGCGTGGTGGTGTTGGATTACTGCAGGAGACGACCAGGAAAGCCGCGGTGACAGCGGCAACGACGGGGAGCAGGCGCATAGGTCTTCCTTAAGCGGTTTTTACTTAAGTGTAGAACCTGGCGGGAAAATAGCGGCAGAAGGGAGAAAAAATTGCCCTCTTATCAGGCTGACAAGAGGGCAGAGGATTTAGATGCTGACAATCCCGATAGCGGTGACAACCGTCAGAATAGCCGCCAGACCGTAGAAGACCCACTTGCCAGCCGGCACGTGGATTTTCAGATCATGCATTGCATGGTGCATGCGGTGTAAACCACACCACAGCGGCAGGACGATCATCAGGAACAGAAACGCACGACCAATGAAGCTCTGGGCAAACGCCAGTACGCGCTCAAAGCTCAGGGCATCGCCCGGGAACAGACCCAGCGGCAGCAAAATACCCACCAGCAGAACCATTACCGGCGCGATGATCGCGCTCCACATACCGCCTGCGCCAAACAGACCCCAGAATACCGGTTCGTCAGAACGTTTTGGGTTTGGATTAATCATCCCGGACTCCTTACCAGAACAGGGCAACAAACAGTATGACTACGGTCACGACCGCAGTAACCACCCAGAGACCTTTAATGATCGGCTCTGGCCCCATTTTTTCATCTTTTACGATAATGTTGGCGGCTTTCGGCGCCAGCTCAAACCAGGTTTTGGTGTGCAGCAGCGCTGCCGCCAGGGCGATCAGGTTGAGGATCACCACCACCGGGTTTTGCAGGAAGCCTACGAAGCCTGCCCAGGATTCCACGCCATGCTTGAGCGCGAACAGACCGAAAATCAGCTCAATACTGAACCACACTGCCGGAACGGCGGTGCCTTCGCGCAGCATGTAAAAGCGATAAAACGGCAGTTTTTTCCACCAGGTGGACGTCATCGGCCGCACATAGGGTTTGCGTTTAGTCGTCATGTTGCACTCCTTAGCGTGGTTTCAGGGTGGCGATAAGAAAGTCTTTCGAGCTTTCCACTTTACCCTGCTGAATAGCCGCAGCCGGATCGACGTGTTTCGGGCAGACTTCAGAGCAATAGCCCACAAAAGTACAGCTCCATACGCCATTCTGACTGTTCAACTGCGCCATACGCTCCTTCTTACCGTGGTCGCGGCTGTCTTCGTTGTAACGATGCGCCAGCGTAATCGCCGCCGGACCGATGAACTCAGGGTTCAGGCCGAACTGCGGGCAGGCGGCATAGCACAGACCACAGTTGATGCAACCAGAGAACTGGTGATACTTCGCCATCTGTGCCGGGGTCTGGACGTTCGGTCCTTGATCCGTGGTGCGCGGATTGCCGATGATGTACGGCTTGATCGCCTCCAGACTTTCAATAAAGTGCGTCATGTCGACGACCAGATCGCGTTCGATCGGGAAGTTGCCCAGCGCTTCCACCTTGATGCCGTTGGTGTAATCACGCAGGAAGGTTTTGCACGCCAGTTTCGGTACGTTGTTCACCATCATGCCGCAGGAACCGCAGATCGCCATACGGCAGGACCAGCGGTAGCTCAGGTCCGGCGCCAGGTTATCTTTGATATAGCCCAGCGCATCCAGCAGTGAGGTGGTTTCATCATAGGGCACTTCGTAGAAAGCACTGTGCGGCGCGGTGTCGGTTTCAGGGTTGTAGCGCACCACCTCAACTTTCAGGTTTTTCATCTCAGCCATTACGCCTTCTCCTTCTTATCGGCTGCTTCCGCTTCCGCACCGTAAACGCGTTTCGCAGGCGGCAGCGTGGTGATTTTCACGTCGCTATAATCAAGGCGAGTCGTGCCATCAGCATCGCGGAAGGCGAGAGTATGTTTGAGGAAGTTGACGTCGTCACGCTCGGTGCAGCCTTCATCCAGACGCTGGTGCGCGCCGCGTGATTCCTTACGTGCCAGCGCGGAGTGCGCCATACATTCTGCCACGTTCAGACCGTGACCCAGTTCGATCGTGTAAAGCAGGTCGGTGTTGAACACGCTGGAGTTGTCGGTAATGCGCACGCGTTTGAAGCGTTCCTGCAACTCGGCCAGCTTGTCCACGGTTTTCTGCATCAGTTCCGGCGTACGGTAGATGCCGCAACCTTCTTCCATAGACAGACCCATTTCGTCGCGGATCTTCGCCCAGTTTTCATTGCCTTCCTGGTTAACCAGGTCTTTCAGGCGTTTTTCAACGTCCGCAACCTGTGCGTTCAGCGCGGCGTCATTAGCGGTGCCTGCGGTCGACGCGCGCTCCATCGCCTGCTCGCCCGCCAGACGACCAAAGACCACCAGCTCGGCCAGCGAGTTAGAGCCCAGGCGGTTAGCGCCGTGCAGACCAACGGAAGAACATTCGCCGACGGCAAACAGACCTTTAATGCGGGTTTCGCAGTTCTGATCGGTTTCGATACCGCCCATGGTGTAGTGCGCGGTTGGACGAACCGGAATCGGCTCTTTCACTGGATCGACGCCCACGTAGGCTTTCGCCAGTTCGCAGATAAACGGCAGACGTTCGAGCAGTTTCTTCTCGCCCAGATGACGCAGGTCGAGGTGAACCACATCGCCGCGCGGGGTTGAAATGGTGTTGCCTTTACGCCATTCGTGCCAGAAGGCCTGAGAAACTTTGTCGCGCGGGCCCAGTTCCATGTATTTGTTTTTCGGCTCGCCCAGCGGGGTTTCCGGACCCATACCGTAGTCCTGCAGATAGCGGTAGCCGTTTTTGTTGACCAGGATACCGCCTTCACCACGGCAACCTTCGGTCATCAGAATACCGGAACCTGGCAGACCGGTCGGGTGATACTGAACGAATTCCATATCACGCAGCGGAACGCCGTGGCTCAGCGCCATGCCCATGCCGTCGCCGGTCACGATGCCGCCGTTGGTGTTGTAACGATACACACGGCCTGCGCCGCCGGTCGCCATCACCACCGCGTTCGCGCGGATCTGCACTAATGTGCCTTCCATCATGTTCATCGCGACCAGGCCGCGAGCGTGTCCCTCATCAACCAGGATATCCAGAACAAAATGTTCGTCAAAACGTTGGATTTGTGGGAACTGCAGGGAGGTCTGGAACAGGGTGTGCAGCATATGGAAGCCGGTTTTATCCGCGGCAAACCAGGTACGCTCGATTTTCATCCCGCCAAAGCGACGGACGTTGACGCTACCGTCCGGACGACGGCTCCATGGGCAGCCCCATTGCTCCAGTTGGGTCATTTCGGTCGGACAGTGATGGACAAAGTAGTCCACGACATCCTGTTCACACAGCCAGTCTCCGCCCGCTACGGTATCATGAAAATGATAGTCGAAGCTGTCATGATCCTGGGCGACTGCGGCTGAGCCCCCTTCGGCAGCAACGGTGTGGCTGCGCATGGGGTACACTTTTGAGATCAGTGCGATTTTTGCGTTAGGATTTGCCTGCGCGGCAGCAATTGCAGCACGTAATCCCGCGCCACCGGCGCCTATAATGGCAAGATCGGCTTGAAAGGTTTGCACGACATTCCTCCAGATTGTTGTAATTTCACGACCTCGCATTTTCAGATAAAGACCCTGAATCATACGGGACGTGAATGCGTTTCCACTGCTCCTTTATAGGTACAACAGTATAGTCATTGCGATGTGCACGAAATTTGACGTGTTCGATTTTTTTAGCGCGTCAGAGGGGGGAATTATCATTGAATTTGATTAATTTAATTACTAAACCATCGTTGTACGCTTTTTTAACCCGGTAGCCCCGCTTTATTATTCCTGCGCAAAATTTGTTTCATTGGCGCGTTACGAGTAGACTTCGTGCCCTTGTCTTAAACTGGAGAAAGAACCATGAGCGAAACGGCAACCTGGCAGCCGAGCGCGTCCATACCTAACCTGTTAAAACGCGCGGCAATTATGACGGAAATTCGTCGTTTTTTCGCCGATCGCGGCGTGCTGGAGGTAGAGACGCCCTGCATGAGCCAGGCGACGGTCACAGACATTCATCTGTTCCCGTTCGAGACGCGTTTCGTCGGCCCCGGTCACTCCCAGGGGATGAACCTCTATTTAATGACCAGTCCGGAATACCACATGAAACGTCTGCTGGTGGCAGGCTGTGGTCCGGTCTTCCAGCTTTGTCGTAGCTTCCGTAATGAAGAGATGGGGCGCCATCACAACCCGGAATTCACCATGCTGGAGTGGTACCGTCCCCATTACGACATGTACCGGCTGATGAACGAAGTGGACGATCTGCTGCAACAGGTGCTGGAATGCCCGGCGGCGGAGAGCCTTTCTTATCAGCAGGCATTCCTGCGTCATCTGGAGATCGACCCGCTCTCCGCGGATAAGACGCAACTGCGAGAAGTCGCAGCGAAGCTGGACCTGAGCAATATTGCCGATACCGAAGAGGATCGCGATACGCTGTTGCAACTGTTGTTCACAATGGGCGTCGAGCCGCACATCGGTAAGGAAAAGCCGACGTTTGTGTACCATTTTCCGGCAAGCCAGGCATCGCTGGCGCAAATCAGCACGGAAGATCACCGCGTGGCGGAACGCTTTGAGGTCTACTACAAAGGTATTGAACTGGCGAATGGTTTCCACGAACTGACGGACGCGCGCGAACAGCAGCAGCGTTTTGAACAGGATAACCGTAAGCGTGCCGCCCGTGGCTTACCACAGCAGCCGATCGACAATAACCTGCTCGACGCGCTCAAAGTTGGGATGCCGGACTGTTCCGGCGTCGCGTTGGGCGTGGATCGCCTGGTGATGCTGGCGCTGGGGGCAGAAAGCCTTGCAGAAGTGATTGCCTTTACCGTCGACCGCGCATAGTGTTCTTGTTTTCCCTACAAAATGGTGTCATACGCGCCATTTTGTAGCACAAATTTTCAATTTCCCTCTAAAAGCCACATTTTAATACTGGTCATTTGTTACCATTCAGGTATCAATCCTGTGTTGATTTCACTTGCCGCTCTCCGCAATAGAGAGCGGTGCGATTCAGTGAGCGCGGTTTACTCAACGCGCTCAGAGTGAGGGATGGTTTCATGAGCCAGACAATAAAAAAGATGAGCCTGACAGGTCTCATCCTGATGATTTTTACTTCCGTTTTTGGATTTGCAAATAGCCCTTCCGCTTTTTACTTAATGGGTTATAGCGCAATCCCATGGTATATATTTTCTGCATTATTATTCTTTATTCCATTTGCATTAATGATGGCTGAAATGGGTTCCGCTTACCGAAAAGAGGAGGGCGGAATCTATTCCTGGATGAATAACAGCGTTGGACCGCGCTATGCTTTTATTGGCACGTTCATGTGGTTTTCATCTTACGTCATCTGGATGGTGAGTACTGCGGCGAAGGTGTGGGTGCCATTTTCCACCTTTGTGTTCGGCGCGGATATGACCCAACACTGGCGCATCGGCGGGCTTGAACCCACGCAGGTCGTAGGGCTGCTTGCCGTGGCGTGGATGATTATGGTCACCGGCGTGGCCGCGCGGGGGATTAATAAAATTGCTCGCGTTACGGCGGTTGGCGGCATTGCGGTGATGTGCCTGAATGCGGTCCTGCTGCTGGTGAGCATCGCCATTCTGTTATTAAACGGCGGACATTTCGCCGAGGAGATTAATTTCACCGCCTCGCCGAACACGGGCTATCAGTCTGGCCTGGCAATGCTGTCATTTGTGGTGTTCGCGATATTTGCCTATGGCGGTATTGAAGCGGTCGGCGGGCTGGTGGATAAAACCGAAAAACCGGAAAAGAACTTTGCGAAAGGCATCGTATTTGCGGCGATGGTTATTTCCGTCGGCTATTCGCTGGCGATATTTTTATGGGGTGTTAGCACCAACTGGCAGCAGGTACTCAGTAATAGCGCCGTGAACCTCGGAAATATTACCTATATCCTGATGAAAAGCCTTGGGATGACGCTGGGCAATGCGTTACATCTGTCGCCGGAAGCAGCGATAACCCTGGGCGTCTGGTTTGCGCGCATTACCGGTCTGTCGATGTTCCTCGCCTACACCGGCGCGTTCTTCACGCTGAGTTATTCACCGTTGAAAGCGATCATACAGGGAACGCCGAAAGCGTTATGGCCTGCGCCAATGACAAGACTCAACGCCGTCGGGATGCCGGCAACGGCGATGTGGATGCAGTGTCTGCTGGTGTGCCTGTTTATTCTGTTGGTCTCGTTTGGCGGCGACACCGCCTCGGCGTTTTATAACAAGCTGACGCTAATGGCGAATGTCTCAATGACCCTGCCGTACCTGTTCCTCGCGCTGGCGTTCCCGTTCTTTAAGGCGCGAACTGAGCTGGAAAGACCGTTTGTGATTTTCAAAACCAGAGCATCGACGCTGGCCGCGACGGGTGTGGTGGTGCTGGTGGTGACGTTTGCCAACGTTTTCACGATCGTCCAGCCAGTGATCGAGGCCGGAGACTGGAACAGCGCGCTGTGGATGACCGGCGGCCCGGTATTCTTTTCACTGCTGGCAATAACGATTTATCAGAACTATAGCCGCCGGATGGCAAATCAGCCGCAGTGGGCGTTGGAATAAACAGAACGGCTGTAGACCTGATGGCGGCTTCGCCTTATCAGGCCTACACCTGCTTTACAAACTTCCTGCCGGGCGGCTACCGCGTCCGGCTGAGGTTAACGTTCTGGCCGTTTTCTTGCCGTTAAGACTTTCCAGACGCATCTGGAACGGTGGGAACGGCAAATCTATACCGTGCTCCTGGAAGCCCGCCAGAATCAACTGGTGGATTTCATGGCGTAGCGGCATTCTGTGGCCCATTTCCGCAGCATAGATGCGCAATTCAAAGATCTGAATCCCCTGTTGCAGGTCAACCAGAAAGACTTCCGGCGGCGGGTTATCAATCACCAGCGAACAACGCTCCGCCGCCGTGTAGAGGATCTGGGTGACCTCTTCGCTGTTAGCGTCAGAGGGCGCCGGAACGGTGAGCACCACGCGGGTTACCGAGTCGGACAGCGACCAGTTGATAAACTGCTCAGTAATAAACGCTTTGTTCGGCACGATAATCTCTTTACGATCCCAGTCGCTGATGGTGGTCGCGCGGGTGTTAATCTTCGTCACGCTGCCGGTCAGATCGCGGATCGTCACCGTATCGCCAATACGAATCGGCTTTTCAAACAGGATAATCAGACCCGAGATAAAGTTTGCGAAGATCTCCTGCAAACCAAAGCCAAGACCCACACCGAGCGCCGCGACCAGCCATTGCAGTTTTGACCATTCGATACCAATCATCGAGAAGCCGACCAGCCCGCCGATCAGCATCAGCAGGTATTTGGTTATGGTGGTAATGGCGTAGCCGGTGCCTGGCGTCAGATCGAGATGCTGTAACAGCGCCAGCTCCAGCAGTGCGGGAAGATTACGCACCAGTTGCGTGGTGATGATAAACACCAGAATCGCAATCAGCACCGCGCCCAGCGTGATTGGCTCGAGGCTTTCGACGCCCTGCACCGTGGAGGTAACATCCCAGAGTGAGATATTTTCCAGGAAGCCGAACGCGGAATGGATCTCCGACCACAATACAATCACCGACAGCAGGGCGATCAGCATCAGGATAGAACGCACAAGACGTAATGACTGGGTACTGATGGCATCGAGATCGACTTCGCTTTCATCGATGTCAACGGTGCCTTCAAGGCTGGTGGAATGGGCCGGTTCTTCTTCGCCACGGGCACGCTGCGCCAGCATTTCCGCCCGACGGTGCTTCGCGCGGTCAAAGGCCAGCCTCCGCCGCTGGATCAGCATCCAGCGGCGAATGACGTGATAAATCACCAGCAGCAGGAACCAGATAGCGACGGAGGTTTCCAGCCGCGCCAGCAGCGCCTGTGCGGTGGCGAGATAGCCCACCGCCGCCGCCAGAATCGCCAGCAGCGGCGCGCCGATCATCATGTTCCACAGCATACTGTTGACCATATTGTCGCCGTTGCCTTCTTTATCGAGATAAAGCGGGATCCCGGCCTTTTTCAGACTCAACGTCACCAGCGCCAGCGCGCCGCAAATCAATATAAAGCACAGGCGCCCCAACGAGCCGGAAAATTCCCGGTCATTCAGGTTATCAAACATGATCAGCGCCATAATCAGCGGCACAATCAGACCGATACTCATCAGGTAATACCGCATCGCCCGCGTGACGCGCTGGCGTGGCCAGCCAAAGTGGGCGATAAACAGACCATTCGGGCGGGCAAAGGTCGCGCAGATCATCACGACCCACAGCAGCGGCACCGTCGCCGTGACGCCGTCGCCTATCGCGACCGCCAGCGGATACGGCCAGGCTTCGCGCAGACCGTAGCCTAGCGTCATCCACAGCACCGGCAACGGCGAGGCCACCAGGATCGACCAGAACACGGTGCGCAGCGTCAGCCAGAAGTGGTCCTGGGTCACTTTGCCGACTTTGGCGGCGGAACGTTCGAGAAAACGGGTAAAGTGGCGACGCGAATAAATGCTAAAGCCCACCAGAATCAGCGCGCCGAACAGCGGTAACAGCGTTTCCCGGCTGGTTAACATCATCAGGCTGGCTTTGCCCAGTTGGCTGACGGTGTCGAGCGATATCAGACGGCGCAGATCCTGGACAATATCGATTGGCCAGGAGAACGACAGTGGGCGCACGTCGGAGGTCCAGAAAAGATAGCGGTGGGTCGCCTCGTTGACCTCTTTCAGGGCGTCTTCAAGCTGGCTATTGGACACCTTCAGCTTAGTCAGTTCGAGTATCAGCGTGTCGCCGCCCTGGAGCAGCGAATTCAGCAGCTCGCGCTGGGTTCGCAGTTGGGCTTCCAGAATGCGATTTTGTTCGGCGGTAAGCGGCTGTCCGTCTGCCTGATGCAGTTGGCGAAGCTGGGGCTGTTTATTGAGCTGATCTTCGTAGCGCAGACGCTGAACGCGCAGCTGCGCCATTTCGGTATCCAACTGCTGCGGCTTTGGCATCTCCGGCAGCCGCGCCACCTGCGCGCGCAGGGCTTCGCCCAGCAGGTTGGAAGAGCCGAGCCACTGCGACTGTTCCCGTAACGTCGTCAACGCCTGGCGAACCTGTTGGGTCTGACTTGCGGCCTGACGCTGCTGAGAGGCGACCAGATCCATCCGCTGCGCCTGCTGGTTCAGCGCCGCAGACAGCTCACGGTTCACCTTAAATTGCGCAACGATATCCGGCGGCAGATCCGCGCTGTTTTCCGCCAGCAGTTCGGTGCTCTCCAGCGCGCGTTCTGCTTCACGCTGGCGCTGGCTGTTAAGTTGATTTCGTAATGCCTGCAGATAAGCATCAAGCTGCTGGCTCTGCTTTTGCGCCAGTTCCGCGCGCAACCGCGCCAGCTCCTGACGATTATTGGCGGAAAGCTGCGCCAGCTCCAGTTCGTCGACCAGCGCCTTCAGCCGCGCTGAGTCGGCCTGCATACTGTAATTTTGCGCCTGGCTGACGGGCGTATTACCCGTTGCTGTGCCAATGCGGCGTTCGATCTCGTTAAGCTGGCGGCGGGCATCGGTTTGCTGCTGCGGAAGCTGGCTCAATGAGTCAGCGATTTCGCGCGCGCGTTCCTGTTCCTGCTGGGCCTGGCGGCTTTTCTCCAGCAACTGGCTGCTGACCTGGAGGATCTCCTGGTTTAGCGCATCGGTGGACAAGCCAGGCGGAACGGTGCGGGGTTCATCGCGCAGGTTGGTGAGTTGTGCCCGCAGCGAGGCGGACATTTTGGGAAAATTATCAATGACTTGTTGATACTGCTGAGCGCGCTCGAGAGAGCCTTTACGCTCCTCAAGCGCATTCAACGCCGCCTGCAGCGCCTCAACGGCTTCCGGTTGGGCGGGTTTTGCCGCTTTCGCCTGCTCCAGTTCCTGGGCAATGTGTTTGGCGTCGGGGGCTGTCGCGGCGTATGCCCCCAGGCTGAGGCACCAGGCCATCAGAAATGTGATTATCAGGCGCACAGCAGCGTTTCCTCTCCACGCCATCATTCAGGTTGCGTCAATGCTCCTGAATGATGGGGTGTCAGTTTCAGGTTTCGTCTTTTTTGTCGTCTACCAGCGGGCTGGCATCATGTTCGGCTTTGATTTCTTCTTCCGGCAGTGGGGCAGGCTCAGCATCAACGGGCGCCACGAACGTCTCGGTTGAGATCGCCAGCGGCTGACCAATTTTAGTCACTGACAGGCTTTCCAGCGACTCAACCAGATTCACTTTACCTGGCGCAAACAGGTTGATGACGGTGGAGCCGAGCTTGAAGCGGCCCATCTCCTGGCCTTTCAGCAATGCCACGGAACCTTCGCTCTCTCCGGCAGGCCAGGTCCAGCGTTTAATCACGCCTTCACGCGGCGGAGTGATCGTTCCGGCCCAGACGGTTTCGATGCTGCCGACGATCGTAGCCCCCACCAGAATTTGCGCCATTGGACCAAATTCGGTGTCGAACAGGCAGATAACGCGTTCATTTCGGGCGAACAGATTCGGCACGTTTTGCGCGGTCAGGTGATTTACCGAGAACAGATCGCCCGGCACGTAGATCATCTCGCGCAGGATCCCGTTACAGGGCATGTGCACACGGTGGTAATCGCGCGGCGACAGGTAGGTGGTGACAAACGAACCGTTGCGGAACAGATCCGCCATCAGATAGTTGCCCGCCAGTAAGGCTTCCAGGCTGTAGTTATGGCCTTTGGCCTGCAGGATTTTATCTTCTTCAATCTTGCCTAACTGGCTGATCACCCCGTCTGCTGGCATGACCAGCACGTTCGGGTCAGTATTCAGCGGACGCACCTCGTCCCGCAGCGGACGCACGAAGAAATCATTAAAGGTGCGATAGCTTGCGGTATCCGGCTTCTGCGCCTCTTTCATATCGACCTTGTAGACCTTCACGAACAGATCGATAGCCAGCTTCGTCAGCCATCCCGCTCGTTTGCTCGCGCCCCAGCCCGCCAGGCGAGTGAGCCATAGTTTCGGCAGAATGTGTTGTAGCGAAAGTTTAAATGAGTTTAGCAAGGTAGCCTCCAGGCTATTGTTTTACCTGAACCGGCATTCACGCCAGTATCCTGAAAAAAGGGGACGATTCTAACGACGCTTAGGGTATCTGTCAGTCGTCCGTATCAGAAAAGTTTTTACGCGTTTTTACCTGCGTCATGCTTTCAAGAATGCGGTGATAGTTCTCGAAACGGGTTTCCGCAATCTTACCGTCCTCTACTGCTTCACGGATGGCGCAACCGGGGTCGCTATCATGCTTACAGTCGCGGTATTTGCATAATCCCAGGAAGTCGTGAAATTCGACAAAACCGTTGAAAATTTGTTCCGGCTCCAGGTGCCACAAACCAAATTCCCGTACGCCAGGGGAGTCAATGACATCGCCGCCGTGTGGGAAGTGATACAGGCGCGCCGCCGTGGTGGTGTGCTGCCCAAGCCCCGAGTTGTCGGAAACATCGTTTGTGAGGATCTCTTCCTGCAGGCCCAGCAGCGCATTCAGCAGACTGGATTTACCGACGCCGGACTGCCCGGCAAATATACTGACTCGCCCGGTCAACGCATCCTCCAACGGCTTCAGGCCATCCTGAGTATGACTGGAAACCATCAGTACGCGATAACCGATGTTGCGATAGATATCCATCTGCTCGTTCACAAACACCATGCCGTCGTCATCCAGCAAATCGATCTTATTGAGCACGATAATCGGTTCAACCTGAAGCGTCTCGCACGCCACGAGATAACGGTCGATAATATTCAGCGACAGCTCCGGTAATATGGCAGAAACAATGACGATTTGGTCAATGTTGGCGGCAATCGGTTTGACGCCATCGTAAAAATCCGGGCGCGTGAGCACCGAGGTGCGTTCATGTACCGCTTCCACGATACCTTTCACATTGACGCCTTCGGCGGCGGCTTTGCCCGGACGCCAGACCACGCGGTCGCCAGTGACCAGCGAGCGGATTGTACGGCGAATATTGCAGCGGTGAATTTCACCGTCGGCGGATTCGACGTCGGCATGCATGCCGAAGCGGCTAATGACAATACCTTCAGCGGTCTCGCCGAACAGGTTGTCATCGTAGTCTGGCTTCTCCTTAGACGTTTTGAGACGACGCTGGTGATTAGCGTTCACACGGCGCTGCTGGCCTTTGGAGAGTTTATTTTTACTCAATCGTACTGACTCCTGGTCGCCCATGATGGGCAAAACATTTATGATACACGCAATTCTAAATGAATATAGTCACACGAAAACGTGACCACTGAAGGGTGGAAAATAGCATGAGTGCCAATGAAAACAACCTGATTTGGATTGATCTTGAGATGACCGGTCTGGATCCCGAGCGCGATCGCATAATTGAAATCGCCACGCTGGTCACCGACGCAAATCTTACGATTCTGGCCGAAGGGCCGACCATCGCGGTGCATCAGTCTGATGAACAACTGGCGCTGATGGACGACTGGAACGTGCGCACACATACCGCCAGCGGGCTGGTGGAGCGGGTGAAGGCGAGCACGATGGGCGATCGCGAAGCGGAACTGGCGACCCTTGAATTTCTGAAAGAGTGGGTTCCACAGGGCAAATCGCCAATCTGCGGGAACAGTATCGGACAAGACCGCCGGTTTTTGTTTAAGTATATGCCGGAGCTGGAAGCGTATTTCCACTACCGTTATCTCGACGTGAGCACGCTTAAAGAGCTGGCGCGTCGCTGGAAGCCGGAAATTCTTGAGGGTTTTACCAAGCAGGGCACGCATCAGGCGATGGACGATATCCGCGAGTCGGTGGCGGAACTGGCTTACTATCGCGAGCATTTTATTCAGCTTTAACCGCCTGCTGTGCCGGGTGTGGCGACGCCGTGCCCGGCCTGATCGCTGGTCGTCTCACTTGCACAGGGGGATGATTGCCGCTAAATTATACGCTTTGCTGATAAAATCAGCATTCAAACGAATTTCATAAAAAATTGCGTTTGAAGGGGTTGCAGGAGAAAGGATTTCTCGTATAATGCGCCTCCCGTAACGACGCAGAAATGCGAATTACGACAGCAACAAACGGCAGTAAATTAATCGCAGGATTTCGATTTTTCGGAAGACGAAGATTAAGCGGGAATAGCTCAGTTGGTAGAGCACGACCTTGCCAAGGTCGGGGTCGCGAGTTCGAGTCTCGTTTCCCGCTCCAAAATTTGAAAGTGCCTTAACGCACAGACCACCCAAGCGGGAATAGCTCAGTTGGTAGAGCACGACCTTGCCAAGGTCGGGGTCGCGAGTTCGAGTCTCGTTTCCCGCTCCAAAATTTGAAAGTGCCTCAACGCACAGACCACCCAAGCGGGAATAGCTCAGTTGGTAGAGCACGACCTTGCCAAGGTCGGGGTCGCGAGTTCGAGTCTCGTTTCCCGCTCCAAATTCTTATCTCTACACATATCCACAGTGAACGGCTGCTCGTGGTGCGTCTCTTTTCGTTCCTGATATATTCTTGTAAACAGAGTTATCCACAGACTGCGTATTTGTCTTCTGCGTTTAAAACGCTTCGCAGAGTGAATGATATTTTTATATCCCGCTGAAATATAAGAAATAAATAACATTTCAAATTGTTAAGCGGATCGCTTGACGATTTTTTCGTGCTTGAATAGCAATGTGTTTTTAATTTTATGCACAGGCTGTGGACGACTTATGCGTCCCGCGGAAGCCCTTTTTCAATGGCTCTGACCAGACGTTTCTGCTGCGGGAGTTGTACCTCGACTGCACTGGCATTTCGCTTTGCGATCTGCTGCGCGATCGCCCACTGGATGTGTTCATCGAGAAGTGGGTGCTCACCCCGGCGGTTTTCCAGCGCACAGAGCACGTCTTCACGCCAGGGCGCGTTGCCAAGGGCGACCGCGATATTCCGTAACCAGCGCAGGTGACCAATGCGCCGGATAGCTGAACCTTCGGTGATTTTCAAAAAGCGAGCTTCGTCCCAACTGAAGAGTTCAATTAGCGCCGGCGCGTGCAGTTGTTGGCGTGGGCTGAAATCCGCTTCGTCCGTTAAGTGTGAATATCGGTTCCACGGACAGATGAGCTGACAGTCGTCGCAGCCGTAAATCCGGTTGCCCATTAAGGGACGCAAGTCTTCGGGAATGGCGCCTTCGAGTTCAATTGTAAGGTAAGAAATACAGCGGCGGGCATCTACCGTATAAGGGGCGACAATCGCGCCAGTTGGGCAGGTCGTCATGCAGGCGACGCACTTTCCGCATCCGTCTTCAACGGCGTGGTCCACGGGCAGCGGGAGATCGATTAACAATTCACCCAGAAAGAAAAACGACCCCGCTTCCCGGTTGAGGATAAGTGAGTGCTTACCTGTCCACCCCAGACCCGCTTTTTCCGCCAACGGTCGCTCCAGAATGGGCGCAGAGTCAACAAAAGGTCTAAAATTCAGCGAGACACAATGCTGCTGAATCCTCTCACCCAGTTTTTTTAGTCGGTTACGCAATAGCTTATGGTAGTCGCGCCCCAGCGCGTAGCGGCTAACGTAACCCAGGTCAGGATTTTTCAGCGTGCTGGCAAACGCAGCCCTGGCGGGAAGATAGTTCATACGCACGCTAATAACGCGCAGCGTACCAGGCAACAGCTCATGAGGGCGCGCGCGCATCATGCCGTGGCGCGCCATCCAGTCCATCTCGCCGTGGTACTGTTTGTCCAGCCATGCCTGCAGTTTGGGTTCGGCTTCGCTGAGGTCAGTATCGGTAATACCTACCTGCTGAAAGCCCAGTTCCAGCCCCCACTGCTTAATTTTTTGCGCTAACTGATTGAGATCGAGGGGCTCTGACATGACGGACCATACCATAAAGAAAAACCCCGTAAGTATACCACACTCCCTCTGGCCCGCCGACGACATCAGAGGACTGGAGCAAGAGGCTGCTGATACGCTTGGGTTGACGTTGTTTGAACTGATGTTGCGTGCCGGAGAAGCGGCGTTTGACGTCGCGCGTGAAAGCTGGCCTTATGCCCGCCACTGGTTGGTGCTGTGCGGACACGGGAATAACGGCGGCGACGGGTATGTGGTGGCGAGGCTGGCGAAAGCGGCGGGCATTAATGTCACGTTGCTGGCTCAGGAGAGCGAAAAGCCGCTGCCGGAAGAGGCCGAACAGGCGCGGGAAGCCTGGCTGAACGCGGGGGGAATTATTCATGCGCCGGAGATTATCTGGCCGGAAAAAGTGGACCTCATTGTTGATGCTTTGCTCGGCACCGGGTTAACCCAGGCGCCCCGTGAACCGATCGCCACACTCATTGCACAGGCCAACGCCCATCCCGCGCCGGTTCTGGCGGTTGATATCCCGTCCGGGCTGCTCGCGCAAACGGGCGCAACGCCGGGCGCGGTAATCGATGCCGATCGCACCGTCACCTTTATCGCGCTGAAGCCGGGCTTGTTGACCGGAAAGGCCCGCGATGTGGTGGGCGAACTGCATTTTAACGCGCTGGGTCTGGAAGAGTGGTTAGCAGGTCAGGCGTCGCCGATCCGGCGCGTTGACGCTTCGCTGCTCGCGCAATGGCTGGCGCCGCGTCGTCCTACCTCTCATAAGGGCGATCATGGTCGCCTGGCGATCGTTGGCGGCGATCATGGCACCGCGGGCGCCATTCGCATGGCCGGAGAAGCGGCGTTGCGTACCGGCGCCGGACTGGTGCGGGTGCTGACCCGCAGGGAGAATATCGCGCCGTTGTTGACGGCTCGCCCGGAATTAATGGTTTATGAGCTGACGCCGCAGACGCTGGATGAGAGCCTCGAATGGGCGGATGTCGTGGCGATTGGCCCTGGGCTCGGCCAGGCGGAATGGGGCAAAAAAGCGCTGCAGAAGGTCGAGAATTTTCGCAAACCAATGCTCTGGGATGCCGATGCGCTGAACCTGCTGGCAATCAACCCCGATAAACGTCACAATCGCGTCATCACGCCGCATCCGGGAGAAGCCGCGCGGTTACTGGGTTGCTCTGTCGCAGAAATTGAAAGCGATCGCTTACTTTCTGCGCAGCGTCTGGTAAAACGTTATGGAGGCGTTGCGGTGTTGAAAGGCGCGGGAACGGTGGTTGCCGCGGAGCCGAATGCGTTGGGAATAATTGATGCCGGAAATGCAGGAATGGCCAGCGGCGGTATGGGGGATGTGCTCTCCGGGATCATTGCCGCATTGCTTGGACAGAAGCTTACCCCGTATGATGCAGCCTGTGCGGGCTGTGTTGCCCACGGCGCGGCGGCAGATGTTCTGGCAGCACGTTTTGGCATGCGCGGCATGCTGGCAACCGATCTTTTTTCCACGCTACAGCGTATTGTTAACCCAGATGTGATTGACGTTTATCATGATGAATCGAGTAATTCCGCTACCTGACGAACAGGCCACGTTAGACCTGGGGCTGCGGGTCGCCCACGCCTGCGACGGCGCGACCGTTATCTATTTGTTCGGGGATTTAGGCGCGGGTAAAACCACCTTTAGCCGCGGGTTCCTGCAGGCGTTAGGCCATGCCGGTAATGTAAAAAGCCCAACGTATACGCTGGTCGAACCCTATGCGCTCGATAACCTGATGGTTTATCACTTCGATCTGTATCGCCTCGCCGATCCGGAAGAACTGGAATTTATGGGGATCCGGGATTATTTTGCCAACGACGCCATTTGTCTGGTGGAGTGGCCGCAGCAGGGGAAAGGTGTATTGCCGGACCCGGATATTGAAATCCATTTAGAGTATAAGGCGCAAGGCCGTGAGGCGCGAATCAGCGCCGTTTCCTCCTCCGGGGAAGCGCTGATTGCGCGTTTAGCCGGTTAACCTTAAAGGTGGCGGGATGATGTATCGCATCAGAAAGTGGCTGGCGGCAACGCTGGTGTTACTGTGCGCGCAGGCTGGCGCGGCCAGTTTGTCCGATATTCAGGTTTCAAACGGTGAACAGCAGGCGCGGATTACGCTGAGCTTTATCGGCGATCCGGATTACGCCTTTTCGCAGCAGGGTAAACGTACCGTTGCGCTGGATATTAAGCAAACCGGCGTGATTCAAGGGCTGCCGCTGCAGTTTAGCGGCAATAACCTGGTGAAAACGATACGTTCCGGCACGCCGCAGGATCCGCAGTCGCTGCGGCTGGTGGTCGATCTCACGGAAAACGGCAAGACTGAAGCGGTAAAACGGCAGAATGGCGGCAATTACACCGTCGTCTTTACGATCAACGCCGATGCGCCGCCGCCTCCGCCAGTGGTCGCAAAGCGGGTTGAACCGCCCGTGGTGACGCCACGCCCGAGCGAACCGGCGCGAAACCCGTTTAAATCCAGCAATGAGCGTACTACGGCCGTCACCAGCAGTCATACCATCACGCGCCCCGCCGCGCGTACGACGACCAGTAACGGCGACAAGGTGGTCATTGCCATCGACGCCGGGCACGGTGGGCAGGATCCAGGGGCGATTGGCCCCGGCGGCACGCGGGAAAAAAACGTGACCATCGCGGTGGCCCGCAAGCTGCGCACGCTACTGAATAACGATCCTATGTTTAAAGGCGTTCTCACCCGCGACGGCGACTATTTCATCTCGGTAATGGGCCGCTCCGATGTGGCGCGTAAGCAGAACGCCAATTTCCTGGTGTCGATTCACGCCGATGCCGCGCCAAACCGTAACGCCACCGGCGCGTCGGTGTGGGTGCTGTCTAACCGTCGCGCCAATAGCGAAATGGCGAACTGGCTGGAAGAGCATGAAAAACAATCCGAGCTGCTCGGCGGCGCGGGCGACGTACTGGCGAACAGTCAGTCCGACCCTTACTTAAGCCAGGCGGTTCTGGATTTGCAGTTCGGCCATTCCCAGCGCGTAGGGTATGATGTGGCAACAAATATGTTAGGCCAGCTCGAACGTATCGGGTCATTGCATAAGCGGCGTCCGGAGCATGCCAGCCTGGGGGTGCTACGATCGCCTGATATTCCGTCGGTGCTGGTTGAAACCGGATTTATCAGTAACCACAGCGAAGAACGGCTGCTCGCCAGCGATGCGTACCAACAGCAACTGGCCGAAGCGATTTACAAAGGACTGCGGAGCTACTTCCAGGCGCATCCCCTGCAGTCAGGTCCACAAGGGACACAAACCGCGAGCGCCGTTACGCCTGGCGAGTCGTTGATTAACTAAGGAATTGTCATGCCGATTCAGGTGCTACCGCCACAACTGGCGAACCAGATTGCCGCAGGCGAGGTGGTGGAAAGACCTGCGTCGGTGGTCAAAGAACTGGTGGAAAACAGCCTTGATGCGGGCGCAACGCGTATCGATATTGATATCGAACGCGGCGGCGCGAAGCTTATCCGTATTCGCGACAACGGCTGCGGCATCAGGAAAGACGAGCTGGCGCTGGCGCTGGCCCGTCACGCCACCAGTAAAATCGCCTCGCTCGACGATCTGGAAGCGATTATCAGCCTCGGTTTTCGTGGCGAAGCGCTGGCCAGCATCAGCTCAGTCTCCCGCCTGACGCTGACCTCCCGCACCGCCGATCAGCAGGAAGCCTGGCAAGCCTATGCTGAAGGGCGTGATATGGATGTGACGGTTAAACCCGCCGCGCATCCCGTAGGCACCACGCTGGAAGTGCTGGACCTGTTCTATAACACGCCCGCCCGTCGCAAGTTTATGCGAACCGAAAAAACCGAGTTTAATCATATTGATGAGATCATTCGCCGTATTGCGCTGGCGCGTTTTGACGTGACCATCAATTTGTCGCACAACGGTAAAATGGTGCGCCAGTATCGCGCGGTGGCGAAAGACGGGCCGCAAGAGCGCCGTCTTGGCGCGATTTGCGGCGCGCCATTCCTTGAACAGGCGTTGACTATCGAGTGGCAGCATGGCGATCTCACCCTGCGCGGCTGGGTTGCCGATCCCCATCACACCACCACGGCGCTGGCAGAAATTCAGTACTGTTACGTGAATGGTCGTATGATGCGTGACCGGCTGATAAATCACGCTATTCGTCAGGCTTGTGAAGATAAGCTTGGCGCCGATCAGCAGCCGGCTTTCGTGCTTTATCTGGAAATAGACCCGCACCAGGTCGATGTGAACGTGCATCCAGCCAAGCATGAAGTCCGTTTTCATCAGTCGCGCCTGGTACATGATTTTATCTACCAGGGCGTGCTGAGCGTGCTGCAACAGCAGCTTGAGTCGCCGCTGCCGCTGGAGGGGGATGACGCTCCTGCGCCAAGACACGTGCCGGAAAACCGCGTGGCGGCAGGGCGTAACCATTTTGCCGAGCCTGCGCAGGCGCGCGAAACGACAGCGCCGCGTTATTCTTCTCCTGTTTCGCCTGCGAGCGGCGGCGCGCGTCCGACGCAGGCCGGTTGGCCCCATGCTCAGCCGGGCTACCAGAAGCAACAAGGAGAGGTCTATCGCCAGCTCCTAAAGACGCCTGAACCGGTTCCCGCAGGCAAAACGCGCGCGCCGGAAACGGCGGTTTCCGCGTTATCCGGACACAGCCAGAGCTTTGGACGCGTGTTGACAATCGTTGGTCACGACTGCGCGTTGCTTGAGCGTGATGGGCAAATTCACCTGCTGGCGCTGCCGGTGGCGGAGCGTTGGCTACGTCAGGCGCAGCTGACGCCGGGCGAGGGAGAGGTTTGCGCGCAGCCGCTGCTCATCCCGCTGCGCCTGAAAGTGACCGCTGAAGAAAAAGCGGCGCTGACAAACGCGCAAAACGCGCTGGCGAAACTGGGGATCGAATTTCAGTCAGATGCCCAGCATGTGACCGTTCGGGCGGTGCCTTTACCCTTACGCCAACAAAATTTACAAATCTTGATTCCTGAACTGATAGGCTACCTGACGCAGCAGTCAGCGCTCGAACCTGACAATATGGCGCAGTGGATTGCACGCAATTTAATGAGCGAACACGCGCAGTGGACCATGGCGCAGGCCATTACGCTGCTGGCTGACGTGGAGCGGCTTTGTCCGCAGCTTGTGAAGGCGCCGCCGGGTGGTCTGTTACAACCTGTTGATTTACATACGGCGATGAATGCCCTGAAACATGAGTGATACCCCTAAGGCGAGCCTGCCAAAGGCAATTTTTTTGATGGGGCCGACGGCCTCGGGCAAAACGGCGTTAGCGATTGAACTGCGTAAAGTTTTGCCAATAGAGTTGATTAGCGTTGACTCCGCCCTTATCTACAAGGGGATGGATATCGGTACGGCGAAGCCGGACGCGAAAGAGTTACAGGCGGCGCCGCACCGATTGTTAGACATTCTCGATCCGTTGCAGGCATATTCAGCCGCAGATTTCCGCCGCGATGCGCTGGCGGAGATGGCAGATATCACCGCAGCCGGACGAATTCCGCTGCTGGTGGGCGGAACAATGCTGTATTTCAAGGCGTTGCTGGAAGGGCTTTCGCCGCTGCCGTCGGCGGACCCGGAGGTCAGGGCCAGAATAGAGCAGCAGGCGGTAGAGCAGGGATGGGATGCGTTGCATCAGCAGCTTCAGGCGATTGACCCTGTCGCCGCTGCGCGTATTCATCCGAATGATCCGCAAAGGCTTTCCCGGGCACTGGAAGTTTTTTTCATTTCGGGTAAAACTTTAACGGAACTGACGCAAACGTCAGGTGATGCTTTACCGTACCAGGTGTATCAGTTCGCCATCGCCCCGGCGAGTCGTGAATTGCTGCATCAACGCATCGAGCAGCGTTTTCATCAGATGTTGGCTTCAGGTTTTGAAGCAGAAGTCCGGGCGCTATTTGCCCGTGGAGATTTGCATACGGATTTGCCTTCCATTCGTTGTGTGGGATATCGCCAGATGTGGTCGTACCTTGAAGGCGAAATTTCATACGATGAAATGGTTTATAGAGGTGTTTGCGCCACGAGACAGTTGGCGAAGCGTCAAATGACCTGGTTGCGCGGCTGGGATGGGGTGCGCTGGCTTGACAGCGAAAAACCTGAACAGGCGCTCAACGAAGTATTACAGGTTGTTGGTGCTATCGCGAACTGAATGTGTACAATTGAGACGTATCGTGCGCAATTTTTCAGAACCAAAAGGTTCAAAGTACAAAGCATATAAGGAAAAGAGAGAATGGCTAAGGGGCAATCTTTACAAGATCCGTTCCTGAACGCACTGCGTCGGGAACGTGTTCCAGTTTCTATTTATTTGGTGAATGGTATTAAACTGCAAGGTCAAATCGAGTCTTTTGATCAATTCGTGATCCTGTTGAAAAACACGGTCAGCCAGATGGTTTATAAGCACGCGATTTCTACTGTTGTCCCGTCTCGTCCGGTTTCTCATCACAGCAACAATACCGGTGGCGGTACCAGCAGCAACTATCATCACGGTAGCAACGCGCAGGGTTCTTCTGCGCCGCAGGACAGCGAAGAAACTGAATAACGTTTCTGGCTGTTTTACACACGGGGAGCCAGGTTATCTGCGTTCCCCGCTGATTTATATCGAGGGGATGACGCTTGTTTGACCGTTATGACGCCGGTGAGCAGGCGGTACTGGTACACATCTATTTTTCGCAAGACAAAGATATGGAAGACCTCCAGGAGTTTGAATCTCTGGTGTCTTCCGCCGGTGTCGAAGCAATGCAGGTGATTACCGGTAGCCGTAAAGCACCGCACCCGAAGTACTTTGTAGGTGAAGGTAAGGCTGTTGAGATTGCGGAAGCCGTAAAAGCGACTGGCGCTGCCGTCGTGCTATTTGACCATGCATTAAGCCCGGCCCAGGAGCGTAACCTGGAACGTTTGTGCGAGTGTCGTGTTATCGACCGTACCGGTCTTATCTTGGATATTTTCGCTCAACGTGCGCGTACCCATGAGGGGAAACTGCAGGTTGAGCTGGCGCAGCTGCGCCATCTGGCTACGCGCCTTGTCCGTGGCTGGACCCACCTTGAAAGACAGAAAGGCGGGATTGGTTTGCGCGGTCCGGGTGAAACCCAGCTCGAAACCGACCGCCGTTTATTGCGTAATCGTATTTTGCAGATCCAGTCGCGCCTGGAAAAAGTTGAAAAGCAACGTGAGCAGGGGCGACAGTCGCGTATTAAAGCGGATGTCCCGACCGTCTCGCTGGTGGGATATACCAACGCCGGAAAATCTACCCTTTTCAACCAAATTACAGAAGCCCGGGTCTATGCGGCAGACCAACTGTTCGCAACCCTGGACCCCACGTTGCGCCGTATTGACGTCGCGGACGTAGGTGAAACCGTGCTGGCGGATACCGTAGGGTTTATCCGCCATCTTCCGCATGACCTGGTGGCGGCGTTCAAAGCCACCCTCCAGGAAACGCGTCAGGCCACGCTGTTGCTGCACGTTGTAGATGCTGCTGATGTGCGTGTGCAGGAGAACATCGACGCAGTGGATACGGTTCTCGAGGAGATCGATGCTCACGAGATCCCAACCCTGATGGTGATGAATAAAATCGATATGCTGGACGACTTCGAGCCGCGTATCGACAGGGACGAAGAGAACAAACCGATTCGTGTCTGGCTTTCCGCGCAGACAGGGATCGGAATACCACAGCTTTTTCAGGCTTTGACGGAACGGCTTTCCGGCGAGGTAGCGCAACATACGCTGCGTTTGCCGCCGCAGGAAGGGCGTCTGAGAAGTCGTTTTTATCAGCTTCAGGCAATAGAAAAAGAGTGGATGGAGGATGACGGCAGCATGAGCTTGCAGGTTCGCCTGCCGATCGTGGACTGGCGTCGCCTCTGTAAACAAGAACCTTCCCTGGCCGACTACGTTGTCTGACCGGGAGGAAAGGGCCTGAGGATTTTTGCCCAATACTCTGAGCATTTCGGGTTATACGACAAGCCACCTGGTGCGACGTTGTCATCACCTGGAACACAGTGGGTATATCACCGCATAACAAATATGGAGCACAAACATGGCGTGGAATCAGCCCGGTAATAACGGACAAGACCGCGACCCGTGGGGAAGCAGCAAACCAGGCGGCAACTCTGAGGGAAATGGAAACAAAGGTGGTCGCGAGCAGGGGCCACCTGATCTTGATGATATCTTCCGTAAGCTGAGCAAAAAGCTCGGTGGACTGGGTGGCGGTAAAGGTACCGGCTCCGGCGGCGGAAGTTCATCGCAAGGCCCGCGCCCGCATCTGGGCGGACGTGTCGTCACCATCGCGGCGGCAGCTATCGTCATTATCTGGGCGGCAAGCGGTTTCTACACCATTAAAGAAGCTGAACGCGGCGTGGTTACGCGCTTCGGTAAATTCAGTCATCTGGTTGAGCCGGGTCTGAACTGGAAACCGACGTTTATCGATGAGGTGACGCCGGTGAACGTGGAAGCGGTTCGCGAACTGGCGGCGTCCGGAGTGATGCTGACCTCTGACGAAAACGTCGTGCGCGTCGAGATGAACGTTCAGTACCGCATCACCGATCCGCAAAAGTACCTATTTAGCGTGACCAGCGCCGACGACAGTCTGCGTCAGGCGACCGACAGCGCCCTGCGCGGCGTTATCGGTAAATACACCATGGACCGTATTCTGACCGAAGGGCGTACCGTTATTCGTAGCGACACCCAGCGTGAACTGGAAGAGACGATCCGTCCGTACAACATGGGGATTACCCTGCTGGACGTCAACTTCCAGGCTGCTCGTCCGCCGGAAGAGGTGAAAGCCGCGTTTGATGACGCCATTGCCGCACGTGAAAACGAACAGCAATACATCCGTGAAGCGGAAGCGTACACCAACGAAGTTCAGCCGCGTGCGAACGGTCAGGCACAGCGTATTCTTGAAGAAGCGCGCGCTTACAAAACGCAAACCATTCTGGAAGCCCAGGGTGAAGTGGCGCGCTTCGCGAAAATCCTGCCGGAATATAAAGCCGCCCCAGAGATCACTCGCGAGCGTCTGTATATCGAGACGATGGAAAAAGTGTTGAGCCATACCCGTAAAGTGCTGGTCAACGACAAGGGCGGTAACCTGATGGTACTGCCGTTGGATCAGATGCTGAAAGGCGGCAACGCGCCGGCAACAAAACGCGACAGCGGTTCCGACCTGCTGCGCTTGCCGACTACGTCATCTTCCAGCAGTAGCGGAGCAAGCAACACCTCGTCCACCAGTCAGGGCGATATTATGGACCAACGCCGCGCTAACGCGCAGCGTAACGACTACCAGCGTCAGGGGGAATAACGATGCGTAAGTCAGTTATTGCGATTGTCATCATCGTGCTGGTAGTGCTCTATACCTCAGTCTTTGTAGTGAAAGAAGGCGAGCGTGGCATTAAGTTCCAGTTCAGCAGCGTCGTGCGCGATGACGATAAGAAACCGTTGATCTATGAACCGGGGCTGCACTTCAAGGTGCCGTTTATTCAGTCAGTGAAAATGCTGGATGCGCGTATCCAGACGATGGATAACCAGGCCGATCGTTTCGTCACGAAAGAGAAGAAAGACCTGATCGTCGACTCATACATCAAATGGCGTATCAGCGACTTCAGCCGTTACTTCCTGGCAACGGGCGGCGGCGATGTGTCGCAGGCGGAAGTGCTGTTGAAACGTAAGTTCTCTGACCGTCTGCGTTCTGAGATTGGTCGTCTGGATGTGAAAGACATCGTGACCGATTCCCGTGGTCGTCTGACTCTGGAAGTCCGTGACGCGCTGAACTCCGGTTCTGCGGGAACGGAAGACGAAGTGGCGACGCCAGCGGCGGATAACGCCATTGCTGAAGCCGCAGAGCGCGTTCAGGCTGAAACCAACGGCAATGTGCCGGTGATCAACCCGAACAGTATGGCTGCGTTAGGTATCGAAGTGGTGGACGTGCGTATCAAGCAGATCAACCTGCCGACCGAAGTGTCCGAAGCGATCTACAACCGTATGCGCGCTGAGCGTGAAGCGGTCGCCCGTCGTCATCGTTCACAGGGTCAGGAAGAAGCGGAAAAATTGCGCGCGGCTGCCGACTACGAAGTGACCAAAACGCTGGCGGAAGCTGAGCGTCAGGGGCGTATCCTGCGCGGTGAAGGCGACGCCGAAGCGGCGAAACTGTTTGCCGACGCGTTCAGCCAGGATCCTGACTTCTATGCCTTTATTCGTAGCCTGCGCGCTTACGAGAAGAGCTTCGAAGGAAATCAGGACGTCATGGTCATGAGCCCGGACAGCGATTTCTTCCGCTACATGAAGACACCGAATACCGCAACGCGATAAACTCAACGCGTTTGAGTTTTCAAACCACCGCTCTCTCCGGAAGCGGTGGTTTTCTTTTATAAGGAGCAGAAATGAACGAAACAATCTGGCTGGCGCTTGCCCTGGTGTTGGTGCTGGAAGGTTTAGGCCCGATGCTCTATCCGCGCGCGTGGAAGAAGATGATTTCCGCAATGACGCAACTGCCGGAAAATACGTTACGTCGTTTTGGCGGTGGACTTGTGGTTGCGGGCGTTGTGGTCTACTACATGTTGAGGAAAACGATTGGCTGATCAAAAAAGCGGCGAATTTAGCTGATTTTTGCATGCAAAAAGTGCTGTATATCTGAAAAAGCGATGGTAGAATCCATTTTTAAGCAAACGGTGATTTTGAAAAATGGGTAACAACGTCGTCGTACTGGGCACCCAATGGGGTGACGAAGGTAAAGGAAAGATCGTCGATCTTCTGACTGAACGGGCTAAATATGTTGTGCGCTACCAGGGTGGACACAACGCAGGCCATACTCTCGTAATCAACGGTGAAAAAACCGTCCTCCATCTTATTCCATCAGGCATTCTTCGTGAGAACGTAACCAGCATCATCGGTAACGGTGTTGTTCTGTCTCCTGCTGCGCTGATGAAAGAGATGAAAGGTCTGGAAGACCGTGGCATCCCTGTCCGTGAGCGTCTGCTCCTGTCTGAAGCGTGTCCGCTGATCCTCGATTACCACGTAGCGCTGGATATTGCGCGTGAGAAAGCGCGTGGCGCGAAAGCGATCGGGACGACCGGTCGTGGTATCGGACCGGCTTATGAAGACAAAGTGGCTCGTCGCGGTCTGCGCGTCGGCGACCTGTTCGACAAAGCTACCTTCGCTGAAAAACTGAAAGAAGTGATGGAATATCACAACTTCCAGCTGGTGAACTTCTACAAAGTCGAAGCCGTTGACTACCAGAAAGTGCTGGATGATGTGATGGCGATTGCCGACATCCTGACCTCTATGGTTGTCGATGTTTCCGATCTGCTGGACCAGGCGCGCAAGCGTGGCGATTTCGTCATGTTCGAAGGCGCGCAGGGTACGCTGCTGGATATCGACCACGGTACTTATCCGTACGTAACGTCCTCTAACACCACCGCGGGTGGCGTGGCGACCGGCTCTGGCCTGGGCCCACGTTATGTGGATTACGTTCTGGGTATCATCAAAGCTTACTCCACGCGCGTGGGGGCGGGTCCGTTCCCGACTGAGCTGTTTGATGAAACCGGCGAGTTCCTCTGCAAGCAGGGTAACGAATATGGCGCCACCACCGGACGTCGCCGTCGTACCGGCTGGCTGGACTCCGTCGCCGTGCGCCGTGCGGTGCAGATCAACTCACTGTCCGGCTTCTGCCTGACCAAACTGGACGTACTGGATGGTTTGAAAGAAGTGAAAATCTGCGTTGCTTACCGTATGCCGGATGGCCGTGAAGTAACGACGACGCCGCTGGCGGCCGACGACTGGGAAGGTATCGAGCCGATCTACGAAACCATGCCGGGTTGGTCTGAATCCACCTTTGGCGTGAAAGAACGTAGCGGTCTGCCGCAGGCGGCGCTCAATTACATTAAGCGTATTGAAGAACTGACCGGTGTGCCGATTGATATCATCTCTACCGGCCCGGACCGTACTGAGACCATGATTCTGCGTGACCCGTACGACGCATAATTAAGGTATAATGCCCGGTAGCGCTTTGCTGACCGGGCCTTGTAAGCCGGATAAGGCATTTTCGCCGCCATCCGGCTATGTACAATGCAATATCCTCGCTTTTTTCCTTCCCAAACTGAAATAAATTAGCGACCTGGCGAGTGGCTGGTTTATCATCAATAAATGAGTTGTATCCCGTTTTCCCCTTTTCCTTGAGGTTGATGTGCAGTTAACGAGTTTCACCGATTACGGATTACGTGCGCTAATCTATATGGCGTCGCTACCGGAAGGACGCATGACCAGTATTTCTGAGGTGACAGAAGTCTACGGCGTGTCCCGTAATCATATGGTCAAAATAATCAATCAACTTAGCCGGGCGGGCTTCATTACTGCTATCCGGGGAAAAAACGGCGGGATACGTCTGGGCAAAGCCGCGAATACTATCCGTATCGGCGACGTCGTGCGTGAACTCGAACCGTTGTCGCTGGTGAACTGTAGCAGCGAGTTTTGCCATATCACCCCTGCCTGTCGACTCAAACAGGCGCTTTCTAAGGCCGTGCAATGTTTTCTGACGGAACTGGACAACTACACGCTTGCCGATTTGGTTGAAGAAAATCAACCGCTTTATAAATTATTGCTGGTGGAGTGACGAAAATCTCCACCGGAGCTGACAATGGAGGAACCTCAATGTCACAAGATCCTTTCCAGGAACGCGAAGCTGAAAAGTACGCGAACCCTATCCCGAGCCGGGAATTTATCCTCGAACACTTAACAAAACGTGAAAAACCGGCCAACCGTGACGAGCTGGCCGCAGAACTGAATATTGAAGGCGAAGAGCAGCAGGAATCCCTGCGTCGTCGCCTTCGCGCAATGGAGCGTGACGGCCAGTTGGTCTTCACCCGCCGCCAGTGCTATGCGCTGCCGGAACGTCTTGACCTGTTGAAAGGTACCGTTATCGGCCACCGTGATGGTTACGGCTTTCTGCGCGTCGAAGGGCGTAAAGACGATCTGTACCTCTCCAGCGAGCAGATGAAAACCTGCATTCATGGCGATCAGGTGCTGGCGCAGCCGCTGGGCGCGGATCGTAAAGGCCGCCGTGAAGCGCGTATCGTGCGCGTGCTGGTGCCGAAAACCAGCCAAATTGTGGGCCGCTACTTTACCGAAGCGGGCGTGGGTTTTGTCGTCCCTGACGATAGCCGCCTGAGTTTTGACATCCTTATTCCGCCGGAAGAGATCATGGGCGCGCGCATGGGCTTTGTGGTGGTGGTTGAACTCACTCAGCGTCCGACGCGTCGCACCAAAGCGGTGGGTAAAATCGTCGAAGTGCTGGGCGACAACATGGGCACCGGCATGGCGGTTGATATGGCGCTGCGCACCCATGAAATCCCCTATATCTGGCCACAGGCAGTCGAAAAGCAGGTTGCCGGGCTGAAAGAAGAGGTTCCGGAAGCGGCGAAAGCAGGGCGCGTTGACCTGCGTTCTCTGCCGCTGGTGACCATTGATGGCGAAGATGCCCGCGATTTTGATGATGCGGTTTATTGCGAGAAGAAGCGCGGCGGCGGCTGGCGTTTGTGGGTGGCGATTGCCGACGTGAGCTATTACGTGCGTCCGCCAACGCCGCTCGACCAGGAAGCGCGCAACCGCGGCACCTCCGTTTACTTCCCGTCGCAGGTTGTGCCAATGCTGCCGGAAGTGCTTTCCAATGGCCTGTGTTCTTTGAACCCGCAGGTGGACCGCCTGTGCATGGTCTGCGAAATGACCATCTCGAATAAAGGCCGTCTGACCGGTTACAAATTCTACGAAGCGGTGATGAGCTCTCATGCGCGTCTGACCTACACCAAGGTCTGGCATATGCTGCAAGGCGATCAGGACCTACGCGAGCAGTACGCACCGTTGGTGAAGCATATCGAAGAACTGCACAATCTGTACAAGGTGCTGGAGAAAGCGCGTGAAGAACGTGGCGGTATCTCGTTTGAAAGCGAAGAAGCGAAGTTTATTTTTAACGCTGAACGTCGTATTGAACGAATCGAGCAAACCCAGCGTAACGACGCCCATAAGCTGATTGAAGAGTGCATGATTCTGGCGAACATCTCTGCGGCGCGGTTCGTTGAGAAAGCCAAAGAGCCTGCGCTGTTCCGCATCCACGACAAGCCAACCACAGAGGCGATCACCTCTTTCCGTTCCGTGTTGGCGGAGTTGGGACTCGAACTGCCGGGCGGAAACAAACCTGAACCGCGCGACTATGCGGAACTGCTGGAATCCGTTGCCGATCGTCCGGACGCGGAAATGCTGCAAACCATGCTGCTGCGTTCAATGAAACAGGCGATCTACGATCCGGAAAACCGTGGTCACTTTGGTCTGGCGCTGCAATCTTATGCCCACTTTACCTCGCCGATCCGCCGTTATCCGGATCTCTCGCTGCACCGCGCCATCAAATATCTGTTGGCGAAAGAGCAGGGGCATAAAGGTAACACCACCGAAACCGGCGGCTACCATTATTCGATGGAAGAGATGCTCCAGTTGGGCCAGCATTGTTCGATGGCTGAACGCCGCGCCGACGAAGCGACGCGCGACGTGGCCGACTGGCTGAAGTGCGACTTTATGCTCGATCAGGTGGGTAACGTCTTTAAAGGCGTGATTGCCAGCGTCACCGGCTTTGGCTTCTTTGTGCGTCTGGATGAACTGTTTATTGATGGTCTGGTACACGTCTCCTCGCTTGAAAACGACTACTATCGTTACGATCAGGTCGGGCAGCGTCTGACCGGCGAATCCAGCGGCCAGACTTACCGTCTGGGCGATCGCGTGGAAGTGCGCGTCGAAGCGGTCAATATGGATGAGCGTAAGATCGACTTTAGCCTGATCTCCAGCGAACGCGCGCCGCGCAACGTTGGCAAGACAGCGCGTGAGAAAGCGAAGAAAGGCGATGCCGGGAAAAAAACCAGCCGTCGTCGGCAGGTCGGCAAAAAAGTGAACTTTGAGCCAGACAGCGCATTCCGCGGTGAGAAGAAGACGAAGGCCAGGCCGTCAACGGCGAAAAAAGGCGATAAAAAAGCGAAAAAGCCTTCGGCAAAAACGCTGAAAATCGCCGCCGCCACTAAAGCTAAACGCGCGGCGAAGAAAAACGCCGCCGAATAATTGCGAAAAACTGCCGCCGGGCCGTTAACCTGACCCGGCGAAAACAACCTTAATGAGTACTTTCATGAGTGAAATGATTTACGGCATCCATGCGGTGCAGGCCCTGCTTGAGCGTGCTCCTGAGCGTTTTCAGGATGTCTTTATTCTTAAAGGTCGTGAAGATAAGCGTCTGTTGCCGCTGATCCACGCGCTGGAAGCGCAGGGCGTGGTCATCCAGGTGGCGAACCGCCAGTTTCTGGATGAAAAAAGCGAGGGTGCGGTACATCAGGGGATTATCGCCCGGGTGAAGCCGGGGCGTCAGTATCAGGAGAACGATCTGCCGGATTTGATCGCTTCACACGATCAACCGTTCCTGCTGATCCTTGACGGCGTCACCGATCCACACAACCTCGGCGCCTGTCTGCGTAGCGCAGACGCCGCTGGCGTACATGCGGTGATTGTGCCGAAGGATCGCTCGGCGCAACTGAACGCGACGGCGAAAAAAGTCGCCTGTGGCGCTGCCGAAAGCGTTCCGTTAATCCGCGTCACTAACCTGGCGCGTACCATGCGTATGCTGCAGGAAGAGAACATCTGGATTGTGGGAACGGCAGGTGAGGCCGACCATACGCTTTACCAGAGCAAAATGACCGGCCGCATGGCGTTGGTGATGGGCGCGGAAGGTGAAGGTATGCGCCGTCTGACCCGTGAGCACTGCGACGAACTTATCAGCATTCCGATGGCAGGCAGCGTGTCATCGCTGAACGTCTCCGTGGCGACTGGGATTTGCCTTTTCGAAGCGGTGCGTCAGCGCAGCTAAATCTCTTTTTAAGTAAAAGCCATCCGTTTTCGGATGGCTTTTTTTTATTTATTGCGATTACTATAACCGACTAAAATGGATTATGACTCAATGGGAAATGTTATATGCCATGGACTCCGCTGGCGCTTGCTGATGCGCTACAGAATAATGTCGCTTTAAATATAGAAATCACAAATAATGAAAATGCCTTAATCATTAAAATGAATGATTATGGCGACCTGCTGCTCTCGGTGTTATTTACCTCACGACAGATAATTATTGAAACACGAGTCTGTCCGGTGACGGCGATTCATAATCAGCCTGAATTTAATCTTTTCCTGCTCCGTCACCAGAAAATGTTGCCGCTCTCATCGGTTGGCATTTCGGGCATTCAAAATGAAGAGTACTACGTGGTGTTTGGCGCGCTATCGCTATATTCCTCGTTGAACGATGTTGTTCTTGAAATTACCACGCTGGTCGAAAATGCGTTAGATCTCGCAGAAGTCACGGAAGAGTACGCGCAGTAATCATCAGGGAGAAAATGATGGGTATTTTAAAAAGTTTATTTACGCTGGGTAAATCAATGATCTCCCAGGCGGAAGCTTCAATTGAAGAAGCGCAGGGCGTAAGAATGCTGGAGCAGCATATTCGCGACGCTAAAACTGAACTTAATAAAGCGAATCAGTCGCGTGTCGAACTGCTCGCCCGGGTGAAACTCAGCAACGACAAACTTTATGATTTGCGCGAGCGTAAAGCCAGCCTCGAGAAGCGGGCGCTGGAAGCGCTGAATAAAAAGGTCGACGCCGCGTTAATCAATGAGGTCGCAGAAGAAATAGCGCGCCTGGAAAACCTCATTACGGCAGAAGAGCAAGTACTTGCTAACCTTGAAGCGTCGCGGGACGGCGTAGAGAGAGCCGTAACAGCCACCGGTCAGCGCATTTCACAATTTGAGCAGCAGTTGGAAGTCGTAAAGGCGACGGAGGCGATGCAGCGCGCGCAGCAGGCGGTCACCACCTCTACCGTAGGCGCCTCCTCCAACGTCTCTACAGCGGCAGAATCACTCAAGCGCATCCAGACGCGCCAGGCAGAACGTCAGGCACGGCTGGACGCGGTGGCGCAGTTGGAAAAAGTGGCGGATGGGCGCGATCTGGACGAGCGGCTGGCTGAAATGGGCATCGGCGGCAGCAATAAAAGTTCAGCTCAGGATGTGTTAGCGCGCCTGCAACAGCAAAAAGGTGAGTAATGCTGTTCACCTGGCTTGTCAGGGCCTGCCAGCGGCACTTTTCCCGGGTGACCTGGCCTGCGTTATTGGGTTTGTTTATCAGTCAGTACCTGATTTGTTTTCTGGTTCTGACCCTGCTGGGTGAAACGGCGCTGGTCGGTCGCCTGAGCGACTTCATCTACTACTGTTCGGTGGTGGGGTCTACGCTGGGTTTTGGTGACTTAAGCCCGCAGACCGCCGGAGGACGTTTGTTTACCGGCCTCTGGCAAATCCCGGTAAGCGTTGGCTTATTTGGTGCGCTGATGGGAAAGGTCATTGCGCAGGTACAAGGAACGTTAGCGAAAGGATTAACCGGGATGGGCGATTTTCGACATCTGCGTAAACATATGCTGGTGATTGGTTGGCGGGGCCATCAGACGGAGAAGATGATCTCGCTTCTGCTTTACGATACCCGACGCGCCTTTGAACGGGTTTTGCTGTGCGAGTGGGACGAGATGCAACACCCGCTGTCAGGCAACCGCTGGGTGGATTTTCTGCGCGTCAGTAATATTAACGACCCACAGGAACATCAGCGGATGGGGCTGAGCCACTGCCAGAGCGTAATCATTTATGCCAGAACAGACGAGCAGACCTTTACCGCTGCGCTATCGCTGGCAGGCTTTGTTCCGCCGCACAGCCATATTGTGGTGTATCTGGAAGATGAACGTTACGCCGGACTGCTTGAAACACACTGTCCGCAAATAGAAATTGTGCGCAATCTCTCCGCGGAGCAGCTGTCCCGTTCGATCCAGGATCCCGGTTCCTCACAGTCGGTGGCTTCCATTATGAATCCCATGCTCGGCGACACCGGCTTTGCCCTGCCTGTGCCGCAAGCGGTTACGCCTTTCCGCTATGGCGCGCTGATGCGCTATATGAAACTTCATCATGACGCGACGGTGCTCGGTATCAGCCATTGCAAGAACGGTCGCGGCATGGAGCTAAACCCGGTGATTTCAACCGAAGTCCGCGGTGGCATGTGGTTACACCTGGTCGGCAACAGCCGCATCCTGGCGGACGATGTCGCCTGGCAAGAGATAGGAGAAGCGAGATGACGTCGTTCTTTCAACGGCTGTGGAGAAGGTCTGCCCCACAGGCGCCGGTTCGTGGACCGTTAGGACTGCACCTCAATGCCGGGTTTACGCTGGATACGCTGGCGTTCCGCCTACTGGAGGCGTCGCTTTTGGTGGAACTGCCCGGTGAAGAATATACCGTTGCGGCTGTTAGCCATATCGATCTGGGGGGAGGCAGTCAAATTTTCCGCTATTACACCTCCGGCGATGAGTTTTTACAGATAAACGCCACCGGAGGCACGGGCGTCGAGGATATCGACGACATCAAACTGTTCGTTTACCAGACCTGTGACGGCATAAGCCAGGAAGCGCACTGGCGTGCGGCCATCAGTCCAGTGGCCATTGGTACGCCGACGTTGACCTGGCAGGCGCAGCGCTGGCAGCGATTTTTTAACCGCGAGGAGCCGGGAAACATCGCGCCGATCTTTATGCTGGAAAAAGTGGAGAATCAACAGCAGGCAAAATGGGATATCCACAATTTTTCGATGGGCTACCAGCGTCAGATCACTGACGACACCTGGGAATACTTGCTGCTGAACGGGGAGGAGACATTTGACGAGCGCGGAGAGCCCGAGTGGGTCTTTTCACGCGCGCTGGGCGTTGATATTCCCCTGACTTCATTGAATATTATTGGTTAATTACAGGGAAGCATGTGATGCACATTCTGGATTCATTATTGGCCTTCTGCGCCTATTTTTTTATTGGCGCGGCGATGGTTATCCTTTTCCTTTTTATCTACTCCAAAATTACGCCGCACAATGAATGGCGATTGATAAAAACTAATAACACTGCAGCCTCGCTGGCCTTCAGCGGTACGCTGCTGGGATATGTTATTCCGTTATCCAGCGCGGCAATAAACGCCGTTAGCATTCCGGATTATTTTGCCTGGGGAGGCATTGCGCTGGTCATTCAGCTCATCATCTACGCTAGCGTCAGGCTGTATATGCCGACGCTGAGCGAGAAAATTATTCAGCATAATACGGCGGCGGGACTATTTATGGGCACCTCCGCACTGGCGGGCGGTATTTTCAATGCGGCTTGCATGACGTGGTAATGGACGATCATGGCTAAAAAAACAGGAAACAAAAAACGTAAAACAGGCTTAGGTCATGCAGCGATTACCCGGATCGACCGTCCGGTAAACCCTTTCGAGCCTAAACGCAGCCGGTACAGTGGCAAAGTGCTGACGCTGGCGATCATGGGCGGCGCGGCTTTTTTCGCCTTGAAAGGGTGCAGTGACAGTGACGATGTCGACAACGATGGTGACGGCGTTTTTTACGAAACGGTGCAGAACTGCATTGATGACGGCAATAATATTAGCGTTTGCGTTGATGCCTGGAATAACGCGAAAACCGAATTTTATAACACCTTGCCAAAAAGGATGAGCAAGAGCGACTGCGAAACCCAGTTCGGCAACTGTTATCAGGATATTATCGACCAGAGCTGGGTGCCTGTCATTTCTGGCTTTTTGCTCAGCCGTGCGCTCCGTAAAGATCGTGATGAGGCGTATGTTTATAGCAGCAATGGGTCATCCTACGTTTCTCGTCCCGTCTGGCGTACGACGTCTGGCGACTACGCCTGGCGTACTGGCTCACGAAAAACAGACTCTGCGACCAGCCATAGCTACAGCACGAAAAAGGTATCAACGGTGTCTCGTGGAGGTTACGGACGCTCGTCCAGCGCCCGTGGCAGCTGGGGGGGCTAACCATGCTGCGACATGATGTGCCGGTTCGCCGGGATCTGAATCAGATCGCCTGCGATCACGGTTTCGATTTTCATATCATTGATAACGAAATCTACTGGGATGAAAGCCGGGCTTACCGCTTCACGCTTCGGCAAATTGAAGAACAGATCGAAAAGCCGACGGCAGAATTGCATCAGATGTGCCTGGAAATCGTCGATCGTGCAATAAAAGATGAGCATATTCTTGAGCAACTGGCGATCCCGCCGCTTTACTGGGATGCGATTGCTGAAAGCTGGCGCAGCAAGGATCCTACGCTGTACGGACGTATGGATTTTGTCTGGTGCGGTAATGCGCCGGTTAAGCTGCTTGAATACAACGCAGACACGCCAACGTCATTATACGAGGCGGCGTATTTCCAGTGGCTGTGGCTGGAGGATGCCCGCCGAAGCGGCGCGATTCCCCGTGATGCCGATCAGTACAACGCGATACAGGAGCGCCTGATTTCGCGGTTTGCGGAGCTTTATCGTCCGGAACCATTTTATTTTTGCTGCTGTGAAGACAGCGATGAAGATCGCACCACGGTGCTTTATTTACAGGACTGTGCGGAGCAGGCGGGCCAGGAGACGCGGTTTCTTTATCTCGAAGAGCTGGGGCTTGGTGTTGGCGGCGTGTTAACCGATCTCAACGATAACGTGATTCAGCGCGCCTTTAAGCTCTATCCGCTGGAATGGATGATGCGGGACGATAACGGACCGTTGTTACGCAAGCGACGAGAACAATTGATTGAACCTTTATGGAAAAGTATCCTCAGCAACAAGGGGTTAATGCCACTGCTGTGGCGCGTCTTCCCGCGGCATCCCAATTTGCTTCCGGCCTGGTTTGACGGGGAAAAGCCCTGTATCCAGGCGGGGGCAAGCTGTGTGCGCAAGCCGATTTTCTCCCGTGAGGGGGGGAACGTGACGATCTTTGACGGCCATCAGCAGGTAATGGAGCATGCCGATGGTGATTATGCCGACGAACCCATGATCTATCAGGCGTTTCAGCCGCTACCACGCTTCGGCGACAGCTATACGCTGGTCGGCAGTTGGATCGTAGATGATGAAGCCTGCGGTATGGGGATCCGTGAAGATAACACCCTGATCACCAAAGATACGTCACGATTCATACCTCACTACATCTCGGGGTGATCCCACTTTTGTGATCTCTCTCCGTCGTCATTCAACCGGCAGCGACCATACTTATTGTCGCGGCCATTGAAGGAGGGAGACACAATGCACTGGCAAACGCATACCGTTTTTAACCAACCGATACCGTTGAATAACAGCAATCTTTTCTTGTCTGACGGCGCGCTGTGCGAAGCAGTTGTCCGGGAAGGGGCTGGCTGGGACGGTGAACTGCTCGCCAGCATCGGACAACAGCTTGGCACCGCCGAGTCTCTGGAGCTGGGACGGCTGGCGAACAGCTGGCCGCCGGAATTATTGCGCTATGACCCGCAGGGGCAGCGTCTGGACGATGTGCGTTTTCATCCCGCCTGGCATCTGCTGATGCAGGGGCTATGTACCAACCGCGTGCACAACCTGCCCTGGGAGGAGGAGGCGCGCGCCGGATCGTTTGTCGCCCGCGCTGCGCGCTTTGTCCTGCATGCGCAGGTGGAAGCCGGGACGCTATGCCCGATAACCATGACTTTTGCCGCCACGCCACTTTTACAGCAGATGCTCCCGCCCCCCTTTTCTGACTGGTTGACACCGTTAGTGAGCGATCGCTACGACTCACATCTTTTGCCTGGCGGGCAAAAACGCGGCCTGCTCATTGGTATGGGGATGACGGAGAAACAGGGCGGGAGCGATGTGCTGAGCAATACCACCCGCGCGGAGCGACTGGAAGACGGATCGTACCGGCTGGTGGGGCACAAATGGTTTTTCTCCGTCCCGCAAAGCGATGCCCATCTGGTGCTGGCCCAGACGGATGGGGGGCTATCCTGTTTCTTCGTACCGCGTTTTTTGCCCGACGGAAAGCGCAACGCTGTGCGGCTCGAACGTCTCAAAGACAAACTGGGTAATCGCTCCAATGCCAGTTGCGAAGTGGAGTTTCAGGATGCCCTTGGCTGGCTGCTGGGTGAAGAGGGCGAAGGCGTTCGCCATATCCTGAAGATGGGCGGCATGACGCGCTTTGATTGCGCGCTCGGTAGCCATGGGTTGATGCGCCGCGCTTTCTCAGTGGCGATTTACCACGCGCACCAGCGTCAGGTTTTTGGCAAGCCGCTGATTGAACAGCCTATGATGCGTCAGGTACTCAGCCGGATGGCGCTACAGCTTGAGGGGCAAACCGCGCTGTTGTTCCGTCTGGCTCGCGCGTGGGAACGCCGGAGCGAAGCAAAAGAGCAACTGCTGGCCCGTCTGTTTACCCCTGCCGCTAAATTCGCGGTTTGTAAAAGCGGTATCCCGTTTGTGGCCGAAGCGATGGAAGTCCTCGGTGGCGTAGGGTATTGCGAAGATAGCGAACTGCCGCGGCTATACCGCGAAATGCCGGTTAACAGCATCTGGGAAGGTTCAGGAAACGTAATGTGTCTCGACGTTCTGCGGGTCATCAGTAAACAAACCGGCGCGGATGAAATACTGAGCGAAACCTTTTCTGATGTGAGGGGGCAGGACCGCCATTTTGATCGTGCGGTTCGCCAACTGCAACAGCGGCTACGTAAACCTGTGGAAGCGCAGGGGCGTGACATCACCCAACTGATTTATCTGCTCGGCTGCGGTTCGCAAATGCTGCGATACGCGTCGCCGCCGGTTGCGCAGGCATGGTGTCAGATGATGCTGGATACGCGTGGAGGAAGACGCTTATCGGAACAGGTTCAGGATGAAGTACTGCTGAGGGCGACGGGAGGAGTACGGTAATCTCTTAGCCGGGTGGCGCAACGCTGACCCGGCTCAGGAAGGGCAGAATCAGGCGTAAAGGATGGCCTGGACGCGCCAGTTATCAGGCTGCTGTTCTTCATACATCTGCACAATGCGATACCACGAAGCGCCTTGTTCATCGGCTTTAAGCGCCACGATACGCTCCACGTCCTGTGGATTTCCTGAAATATTACTGACTGAAATCAGGCCAATTTCATTGAGGCCCGTCACGCAGTCCGCGCTGGCAAATTCGGCAGATTGCGCCGTCGTGCTTATCAGCCCGGCAGTAAGCAGCAGTGAGGATAAGGCAAGAGATTGGTTCATCGTCAGCTCCATTTTACGTTTCCCCGCAAGACGCAGGGCATTCCATCGCCGTAATAAACCTCGAGCTTCCTGCTGTCGGTTTATTGTGCACAGATAAACGTATAGAGGCGTAAAGCAACGTGAAACTGACTTAAATTTCAGCATCTTTTATTTACGATATAAAATGGCCTGTGAATACCACTGACCCGTCACGATCGTCTCATCGACCATGACGATAACGTAATAATCGGCTTTCGCGGCGGCGGCTTTGGCTTTAACCTCATCAATTGCGTCATCCGGAGACCCCCTCACCATTGAGGTGACGGTGCCCATTCGCTGCAACCCTTGCGTTTGATTGCGGCGTATTTCTTGCGGATGATCGGCGACGGGTGGCGCTGGCTGCGGCTTACCTTCAAGTACGCTGCATCCCGTTAACAACATAACCAGCATCAAAGGGACAAGCCGACGCATAACTCTATCTCGTTTACTGATAGTCATAGTGTAGTGCCTATTTAATTTCCCTTTGGGGGAATGTTCCCGAAATGTTAACTTCCGCGCGATTTTCGAATGAAAATGTCGTGAAAGCGTAATCCAGTTCTCAACATTATGAATCGTTGTTGAACACTTAACACTGCTTAATGGATCGCCCTGTGGCGTTCCGGACAAAAAAGGACCCGCAAATGATTGAAATAGAAACATATCAGTTGGCGGAGCATCACCTGCTGCACGCTTTCCCAACCGGTAAAATCAATACACCTTTACCGAGTATCATTTTCTATCACGGGTTCACGTCGTCAGCGCTGGTTTACAGCTACTTTGCCGTCGCGCTGGCCCAGGCCGGTTTTAGGGTCATTATGCCAGACGCCGCAGAACACGGCGCGCGTTTCAGCGGTAACGCACCGTTGCGAATGACGCGCTTCTGGCAGATTTTGCAGCAAAACATGCAGGAATTTACTGCGTTACGTGCGGCTATTCTCCAGGAGAACTGGCTGCAGGATGACAGGCTTGCCGTGGCGGGAGCGTCAATGGGCGGTATGACCGCACTCGGGATCATGACGCAGCATCCTGAAGTCAGCTGCGTGGCCAGCCTGATGGGCTCGGGTTACTTCACCCGTCTGGCAAAAACGCTGTTTCCCCCTTCGGCGTTGGATACGCCAGCGCAGCAGGCGATGTTCGACAGCGTTATCGCGCCACTGGCGAAGTGGGATGTCTCGCAACAGCTGGAACAGGTGTCCGACAGGCCGCTGCTGTTATGGCATGGAGTGGAGGATGATGTCGTGCCAGCAGAAGAATCGTTTCGCTTGCAGCGGGCGCTGGCGCAGGCTGGACGAGACCGGAATCTGACCTGTGAGTGGCAGACGGGCGTGCGCCATCGCATCACACCCGAAGCCCTGGCGGCGACGGTCTCTTTTTTTCGTCAGCACCTTTAAACGCGTATAATGCTTACGCCCTGCGCCTCAAGCTGTTTCAGGATTTCAGGGTTAGCATGTTTGCCGGTGATAAGCATATCGATCTGATCTGCGCGACTGAACAGCATCCCCGCCCGTTCGCCCACTTTGCTGCTGTCGACCAATACGACCAGCTTGCCGACCACACTCAGCATTTTTTGCTCGGCCATAGCGGTGAGCATGTCCGTTTTGTACAGGCCATCCGTGGTCAGCCCTTTACCGCTGGTGAACATCCAGTGTCCGGCATAGAGACTGTTTTCACTGCCCTGGGGGCTCAGGGTGATCGACTGGGTTTTATTGTACTGGCCGCCCATGATGATCACGCTGTCATGCTCCTGATCGATCAGGTAATTGGCCAGCGGAAGATAGTTGGTGATGATCTGCACAGGTTTACCACACATCTCGCGCCCCAACAAAAAGGCAGTGGAGCCGCAGTTAATCACAACGCTTTCCCCCGGATTGACCAACTGGGAGGCGGCTTTCGCGATACGAACTTTTTCATCGTGGTTTTGGGCCTGATGCAGGTTCATTGGCGTCCAGCGTGGGCGCTGCTGGGCGATGGCTTCGGCTCCGTTTCGCACTTTTTTTAGCTTGCCGCTCTCATCAAGTTTATTGATATCCCGGCGTGCCGTTGCAGGGGAGATACCCAAACGTTCAACGACATTTTCCACAGTGACAAAGCCCAGTTGTGCCAGCATATCCAGCAAAATTTGATGTCTTTGCGCTTCAGTCATGAGCTATTCCGATACAAAATGATTTTAAAAGATGATATTTGAAATAGCCTGAAAATACTAAAGTAAATGTGAAAAAATGCCGGGAAAACCCGGCATTATCGCGATTACAGGAACGATTTAAACGGCAGATCGGGCTCAATAGTGAAGCAGTCGTCAAAGCCGCGCGGATAGTGATATTCAAAGTTATCCTTATCCAAAGGCCAGGTGAATTTCCCGCCAACCTGCCAGATGAACGGCTTAAAACCGTATTTAAGGCGATCTTTTTTCATTTCCCACAAGACGCGGATCTCCTGCGGATCGGCCTGGAAATTTGACCAGATATCATGGTGGAACGGGATCACGACTTTCGTGTTCAGGGATTCCGCCATGCGCAGAATGTCTGCACTGGTCATTTTATCGGTAATACCGCGTGGGTTTTCGCCATAGGAGCCCAGCGCCACGTCGATCTGATGCTCGTTGCCGTGCTTCGCATAGTAGTTGGAGTAGTGGGAATCTCCGCTGTGGTACAGCGTCCCCCCCGGCGTTTTGAACAGATAGTTTACGGCGCGCGCATCCATGCCGTCAGGCAGAACGCCTGCGGCTTTCTGGTCCGCCGGAAGGGTGATCAGCGCGGTGCGGTCAAACGCGTCAAGGGCATGTATTTCAATATCTTTTACTTTAACCACATCGCCTGGTTTTACCACGATGCAGCGCGATTTCGGCACACCCCAACCTATCCAAAGGTCCACGCAGGTCTGCGGCCCAATGAACGGCACATCGTCCGCGCAGTTTTGCATCACCGCTGCCGCCACATTGACATCAATGTGATCGTTATGATCGTGTGTTGCCAGCACCGCGTCGATCTGGCGAATCGCGAAAGGATCCAGCACAAATGGCGTGGTGCGCAGGTTTGGCTGCAATTTTTTTACGCCCGCCATACGCTGCATCTGGTGGCCGGTCTTCATCAGCGGGTTACCGTGGCTTTGTTTTCCGGTACCGCACCAGAAATCCACGCACACATTGGTGCCGCCTTCGGATTTCAGCCAGATGCCGGTACACCCCAGCCACCACATTGCAAATGTGCCTGGCGCCACGCGTTCTTGTTCAATCTCTTCGTTCAGCCAGCTTCCCCATTCCGGAAAAGTGTTCAGGATCCATGATTCACGGGTGATGGTATTCACTTTACTCATTGTTTGACTCCTGGGTTCAATCAAAAATAATCATTTTATGATTTGATGTGATTCATGTTGTCACCATTTTGAGCGGTTTGCAATGGGGAGAACGTGGGGTTTTACCTTATTGATCACACGGTCAATACCGTATCATGCCGCTAATTGAGCGTGTATATTTAATTAATTGCATGAAAAATAAAGAGTAATTCTGTTTTCTGGTTATATCATGAAATCCATTATGAAAAGAGGGGAAATAATTTGCGTGATGCGTCACAAATAATCAAATTTAATCTTGTGATGATTATTTGTGATTACTAGAGTGATGGCACCAACCACACCGGGATTACCCCTCGTGTTCCTTTTTACTGGAGAGAGTTATGGAGATCCTCTACGACGTCTTTACCGTTTTCTTTAATCAGGTAATGACAAACGCGCCGCTTCTGCTCGGCATCGTGACGTGCCTCGGTTATATCCTGCTGCGTAAAAGCGTCAGCGTGATTATTAAAGGCACCATTAAAACCATTATTGGTTTTATGCTGTTGCAGGCGGGGTCTGGCATTTTGACCAGCACCTTTAAGCCGGTTGTTGCCAAAATGTCTGAGGTGTACGGCATCAACGGCGCGATCTCCGATACCTACGCCTCGATGATGGCAACCATTGACCGGATGGGCGATGCATACAGTTGGGTAGGGTATGCCGTGCTTCTGGCGCTGGCGCTGAATATTTGTTACGTCCTGCTCCGACGTATTACCGGCATCCGCACCATCATGCTGACCGGACACATCATGTTCCAACAGGCGGGGCTGATCGCGGTGTCGCTCTACATCTTCGGCTATTCGATGTGGACCACTATTATCTGCACCGCCATCCTGGTCTCCCTGTACTGGGGCATTACGTCCAACATGATGTACAAGCCGACTCAGGAAGTGACTGACGGCTGCGGTTTCTCCATCGGTCACCAGCAGCAGTTCGCCTCCTGGATCGCTTATAAGGTCGCGCCATATCTGGGTAAAAAAGAAGAAAGCGTTGAAGATCTCAAGCTACCGGGCTGGCTGAATATCTTCCACGACAACATCGTTTCAACGGCCATCGTGATGACGATTTTCTTTGGCGCGATCCTCCTTTCCTTCGGCATCGACACGGTGCAGGCGATGGCGGGTAAAACACACTGGACGGTGTATATCCTGCAAACCGGCTTCTCATTTGCCGTGGCGATTTTCATCATCACCCAGGGCGTGCGTATGTTCGTCGCCGAACTGTCCGAAGCGTTCAACGGTATTTCTCAACGCCTGATTCCCGGCGCCGTGCTGGCTATCGACTGCGCCGCGATTTACAGCTTTGCGCCTAACGCGGTGGTCTGGGGCTTTATGTGGGGCACCATCGGCCAACTGATCGCGGTCGGTATTCTGGTGGGTTGCGGTTCGTCCATTCTGATCATTCCAGGCTTCATCCCGATGTTCTTTTCCAACGCCACCATTGGCGTCTTTGCCAACCACTTTGGCGGCTGGCGCGCGGCGCTGAAGATCTGTCTGGTGATGGGGATGATCGAAATCTTTGGCTGCGTCTGGGCCGTGAAACTCACGGGTATGAGCGCCTGGATGGGGATGGCCGACTGGTCGATTCTGGCGCCGCCGATGATGCAGGGCTTCTTCTCCCTCGGCATCGCGTTTATGGCCGTCATTCTGATTATCGCATTGGTTTATATGGTCTTCGCCGGACGCGCGCTACGTGCGGAAGAAGACGCAGAAAAACAACTGGCAGAACATTCTGCTTAATGAGGAGTGTGGATTATGACCGTACGTATTCTGGCTGTATGTGGCAACGGGCAAGGGAGTTCCATGATCATGAAAATGAAAGTGGATCAGTTTTTAACCCAATCCAATATCGACCACACGGTAAACAGCTGTGCTGTCGGCGAGTACAAAAGCGAGCTGGGCGGCGCCGACATCATCATCGCCTCAACCCATATCGCCGGTGAGATTAGCGTGACAGGTAACAAGTATGTGGTGGGCGTTCGCAATATGTTATCGCCCGCTGACTTTGGCCCAAAGCTGCTGGAAGTGATCAAACAACATTTTCCGCAGGATGTGAAGTAAGGGGGCGTCATGAAACTACGTGATTCGCTGGCGCAAAACCATTCTGTCCGTTTGCAGGCTGAAGCCAGCACCTGGCAAGACGCCGTGAAGATTGGCGTTGACCTGCTGGTGGCCGCTGATGTCGTCGAGCCGCGCTACTACCAGGCCATTCTTGATGGCGTAGCGCAGTTTGGCCCGTACTTCGTGATTGCCCCTGGGCTGGCGATGCCGCATGGCCGACCGGAAGAGGGCGTTAAGAAAACCGGTTTCTCGTTGGTAACGTTGAAGACGCCGCTGGCGTTTAACCACGAAGATAACGATCCGGTCGATATCCTGATCACCATGGCCGCCGTTGATGCGAATACCCATCAGGAAGTGGGCATCATGCAGATCGTGAATCTGTTTGAAGACGAGGCCAATTTTGACCGTTTACGCGCCTGCCGTAACGAGCAGGACGTGCTTGATTTAATAGATAACGCCACCGCGGCGGCTGTTTAAGAGGAATTTCATATGTCTCAGTTACCCATGTTACAGGTTGCGCTGGATAATCAAACGCTGTCTCACGCCTACGAGACCACCCGCCTGATTGCGGAAGAAGTAGACATTATTGAGGTGGGCACCATTCTCTGCGTTGGGGAAGGGGTACGCGCGGTGCGTGACCTGAAAGCGCTCTATCCACACAAAATCGTACTGGCGGACGCCAAAATTGCTGACGCGGGCAAGATCCTGTCCCGGATGTGCTTTGAAGCCAACGCCGACTGGGTGACCGTCATCTGTTGCGCAGATATCAACACCGCGAAAGGCGCGCTGGATGTGGCGAAAGAGTTTAACGGCGACGTACAGATTGAGCTGACCGGATACTGGACCTGGGAGCAGGCGCAGCAGTGGCGTGATGCGGGCATTCAGCAGGTGGTTTATCACCGTAGCCGTGACGCGCAGGCGGCGGGCGTTGCATGGGGCGAGGCGGATATCAGCGCCATCAAGCGCCTTGCCGATATGGGCTTTAAAGTGACCGTGACCGGTGGCCTGGCGCTGGAAGATCTGCCGCTGTTCAAAGGGATTCCTGTTCACGTTTTTATTGCCGGGCGCAGCATTCGCGATGCCGACTCTCCGGTTGAAGCGGCGCGCCAGTTTAAACGTTCCATCGCCCAACTGTGGGGATAAGGAGCGGATATGCTGTCGAAACAGAACCCGTTGGGCATCTATGAAAAAGCGCTCCCTGCCGGGGAGTGCTGGCTGGAGCGCCTGCGGATGGCGAACACGCTGGGTTTTGACTTCGTTGAAATGTCGGTGGATGAGACCGATGCGCGCCTTGCGCGGCTCGACTGGAGCCGCGAACAGCGACTGACGCTGGTGAGCGCCATTGCGGAGACTGGCGTGCGTATTCCATCCATGTGTCTGAGCGCCCATCGTCGTTTTCCGTTAGGAAGCGAAGATGACGCGGTGCGCGCCCAGGGCCTGGAGATCATGCGCAAGGCGATTCAGTTGGCGCAGGATATCGGGATCCGCGTGATCCAGTTAGCCGGCTACGACGTCTATTATCAGGAAGCCAATAACGAGACGCGCCGTCGTTTTCGTGACGGTCTGAAAGAGAGCGTAGAGATGGCTAGCCGGGCGCAGGTGACGCTGGCGATGGAGATCATGGATTACCCTCTGATGAACTCCATCAGTAAGGCGTTAGGCTACGCGCACTATTTGAATAACCCGTGGTTCCAGTTGTATCCCGATATCGGCAACCTGTCGGCATGGGATAACGATGTTCAGATGGAGCTGCAGGCCGGGATAGGTCATATCGTGGCGGTTCATGTAAAAGACACGAAGCCGGGCGTATTCAAGAACGTGCCGTTTGGCGAAGGCGTTGTCGATTTTGAACGTTGTTTTGCGACGCTCAAGCAGAGTGGGTATTGCGGGCCATACCTGATTGAGATGTGGAGCGAAACGGCGGACGATCCGGCGCGTGAGGTGGCGAAAGCGCGCGACTGGGTGAAAGCGCGCATGGTCAGCGCAGGTCTGGTGGAGGCAGCATGATGCAGATGTTAAAGCAGCAGGTGTTTAACGCCAACATGGATCTTCCTCGCTATGGCCTGGTGACCTTTACCTGGGGCAACGTCAGCGCCATCGACCGTGAACGCGGCCTGGTCGTGATAAAACCGAGCGGGGTCCCTTACGAGACCATGACGGTTGATGACATGGTGGTGGTCGACATGGACGGTCATGTTGTGGAGGGGCGGTATCGTCCTTCATCCGATACCGCTACGCATCTTGCGCTGTATCGCCATTATCCGTCGCTCGGGGGCGTCGTGCATACCCACTCCACCCACGCCACCGCCTGGGCGCAGGCGGGGCTGGCGATACCGGCGCTCGGCACCACCCACGCGGATTACTTTTTTGGCGACATCCCTTGTACCCGGGCGCTGAGCGAAGCAGAAGTGCAGGGTGAGTACGAGCGCAATACGGGCACGGTAATCATCGAAACGCTGGGCGACATTGAACCGCTGCATACGCCGGGAATTGTGGTGTATCAGCACGGCCCATTTGCGTGGGGCAAAGATGCTCACGATGCGGTGCATAATGCCGTGGTCATGGAGGAGGTAGCGCGGATGGCATGGATTGCGCGGGGGATTAACCCAGACCTCAGCCCCATTGACGATTATCTGATGAACAAACACTTCATGCGTAAACACGGTCCGAACGCTTACTATGGGCAGAAGTGAAGCTGCAAGAAGTGAAGAGGTAAATAGCGCCGGAACTCACTCCCTGGCGGGGAGGTAATCGGTCAGGTTCTGGCGGTTTTTGCAAAAAAAGCCCCCTGCAAAGGGGGCAAATCAGAGTATGGCATTATTTTTCGTTGGTTTACCTGGTGCTAGCGAAAAATCTCTGCGCTGGGGTGGATGTTGCCATTGCTGCCGGGTTCGCGGATCAAAATGACATGGTAATACGTCGCGCCTTGCGCATCGGCTTCGTCGTTCAGCGCATCTTTAGCGTCGCTTTCCGTGGCGACGTTATGGTTGATGTAAATGACGCCTAAGCTCTGAACATCATCCATATTTCTGGCCTGCTGGTTATCAATCTCAATGGCGGCAAGCGCATTGGCGCCCAGCAAAAGCCCAGCCAGAAGGGCTATCATACGGGTTCGCATACCTACCTCCTCGACTGCTAACTCGGATGAGCGAGACCGTTTTTGGGGTAACCCCTGTTGATCTTATTTTAATCGCTACCCGCAATGTCGATGGCGACCTTTTCTGATGCAGTTGTTCAAAAAATTACCGCATCAGGCATAGCAGAATTAATTCTTCGACTCAGTGGGAATCGCCTCTGCAGTGGCGGCATCTTGTCTGTTATCAGGCAGTCTGACGCGTATCAACCTGTCATGAAAAACCAGGATCAGCGTATTTCCCTGCCAGTTAAAAGCCATGTTTTTTAACCCGCAGTAGCGAAGCCGGTGCAATGATGCAATTTTTGTCGCGCTGCCGACATCCCAGATATCAGCGGTTATTCCTGAACCCGCCGGTTTTTCACAACCTGCCTGAGCAAAAAAGCGTCCATGAGCGGAACGGGCGGTTGCAGTGATACTGTCAGCATTTTTAAGCTCTGCGCTAAAGCGCCATTTGCCGCTGAGACTATCAATAAAATAGGTCCCCATTCGCCAGGCATTCATGTGATGTTGAAGCGGTGATTGATATTGATAATGCAGCGCTATCCAGTGGGCCTCACTGGAGCCCAGCGGATATGGCGTATGTCGGGTAATGTCATCGGCAGATAAATCGATGCGGCGGCTTCTGATATCGGCTGGCGATCGGAAAGGAACCGTATACGAGAGTTCAGCTCTTCCGGTTTCTGAATTAAGTTTGACTAATCCATTGCTGTCTTCAAGCCAAAAATAGCCAGGGGTTGAAATCAGGACCGGTTGAATGGAGTTTCCGCTGGCGAAATGGTTACGACAAGTTTTGAACAGGCTATTTTCTGGCGGAGATATACGCGGATCGATACGGCGAAAAATCAAACATCCTTTCCCCTCGTCGCTATAGTCGCTCGAAAAGGTAATGGGATTCCCGTTCGCATCACTGAACCATGATGTCACGCCAGTTTCTTCATTTAAAGCCAGCGTAGCTATTTTTCTGGTAGGGATATTCAGTTCAAACCACTGGCCTGAAGACGTTTTGAACCAGGCCTTCTGTCCTTTATGGACCAACGTTAAACCGGACAGGCTTTCCCCTTGCCAAAGTTGGGTGGCATGCTGCGGATGTCCGGGCTCGGTGATATAGAGTTCCGAAACGTAATTTTGCTGTTGGCGATCGTAGCGTTTCGTGGCGAATAATGAATTACCGTCAGGAAGTTCCTTGTATTCCTTAATTTCCCGGGAGTCATCCGTATCAGAAAGGAGATCTTTGAGTGTGATTGTTACCATGCTCATGGCGTCGGATGACGTTGTTTCACCAGACTGACGTTCAGGCGCGCTTTCCGCTAACGGTACTTTTTTAACCCATGCCGTGACCTCTGAAGCCAGTTCGCTTTGCAGATTATTTTTCTTCAGGTAGGTGGTAATGGGTTTGATACTCTCTTCCAGTACGAGCTTGTCAGAGAGATAGCTCTGTAATGGCCGGAGGCCCGGCCCGAGGAGAGTGAAGTTTTTCCAGTAGTCGATTCTGTTCGCTATTGCCTTTAGATACGAATAATGAGGATTAGGCGATACGACACATGTTGTTAGGATCAACGCAACTTTTGGCTCGCCAAAAACAGCGCTGGCGTCCATTATTTTCAGATAAGTGGTTCGTTTAGTGTCACCTACAGAGTAAGTTTTTCGTGCCTCTGTAAACGATATTTCTTCTTGTAGTTCAGGCTGTTTAATTAATTCCTGCGGCGCCCGCCATAACCAATGCTGTGAAATCGCCAGATTTGTTTTGTGCTCAACTTCTTTGGCCGTGATATAGCCTGCCTGCTGTGCTTGCCATAATTTCGGCGTGACAAATTTTTCAGCCAGGCTGGTGGCCACTTCCGGTCTGTGTGATAGCAGGGTCTGCCCCCAGTCCTCTTCCAGGTAAGCGACAGGCATTGACGCTGACTGAAGGCTAAAATTTTCTTGTTTAAGTAAGTCCGACAGCTTCGGCGCCAGCGTATTCCAGTCGGCGGCGATCGCCAGCGTCATTTTATCCGCTGCAATACGTTTTTTGCCATCCAGCCAGACCAGAATGTTGGTATCGTCCAGGGGCGCTCTCGGCGAATTTGCCAGGCCCCGCTCTGCGGGCGATTCCCACTGCCACCGGGTAAAAACCGGCGCAGGATTATAGTCAGCATAGGGTGATGGTAAACAGCTTTCAGGGTGCGGCGGGCTCTCTGTGCCCGTCTGAATGACATACCAGGCCATCAGGCCTGTGAAAATAAACGCCAGCCCACATTTTTTGCTAAGCATCCTTTGCTCCAGGTCAAATATTCCATTTTATCTCCCTGCATACTAAGTGGTCATCCCGTCAAAAACCATCTAATAACAACCACAAGATGAAATTCTCTCTTCTCGCCGGGGGATGAGCAGCGACAGCGAGCAGGCGATTGTTTGCAAATCGCCTTGAGTTTCCCGTCTGACCCCAGTATTATGACGCGTCATTTTTCAGCCGACCTTTAACACGTTCCTTGCCTCCCCGGGCCTCGGCTGACCCAGACAGGAGGCTGAATAATCCGTAAGGAGCAATTCGATGCGTCATTACGAAATCGTTTTTATGGTCCATCCTGACCAGAGCGAACAGGTTCCGGGCATGATCGAGCGTTACTCTGCTGCCATCACTGGCGCAGAAGGCAAGATCCACCGTCTGGAAGACTGGGGCCGCCGTCAGCTGGCTTACCCGATCAACAAACTGCACAAAGCGCACTACGTTCTGATGAACGTTGAAGCGCCGCAGGAAGTGATCGATGAGCTGGAAACTACCTTCCGCTTCAACGATGCCGTTATCCGTAGCATGGTAATGCGTACCAAGCACGCTGTTACCGAAGCATCTCCGATGGTTAAAGCGAAAGACGAGCGCCGTGAGCGTCGCGATGATTTCGCAAACGAAACCGCAGATGATGCTGAAGCTGGGGATTCTGAAGAGTAATTTCTGATGACCAACCGTCTGGTGTTGTCCGGCACCGTGTGCAGGGCTCCCCTTCGAAAGGTCAGTCCATCAGGAATTCCGCATTGCCAGTTCGTGCTTGAGCATCGTTCTGTGCAAGAGGAAGCCGGGTTTCACCGGCAGGCGTGGTGCCAAATGCCCGTTATTGTTAGCGGACATGAAAACCAGGCCATTACTCACAGTATAACGGTCGGTAGTCGCATAACCATTCAGGGATTTATCTCTTGCCACAAAGCAAAGAACGGCCTGAGCAAAATGGTTCTGCATGCCGAGCAGATTGAATTGATAGATTCTGGAGACTAGCCATATGGCACGTTATTTCCGTCGTCGCAAGTTCTGCCGTTTCACCGCGGAAGGCGTTCAAGAGATCGACTATAAAGATATCGCTACGCTGAAAAACTACATCACCGAAAGCGGTAAGATTGTCCCAAGCCGTATCACCGGTACCCGTGCAAAATACCAGCGTCAGCTGGCTCGCGCTATCAAACGCGCTCGCTACCTGTCCCTGCTGCCGTACACTGATCGCCATCAGTAATCGGTCACGGTCCATTAATACGACTTTGAGAGGATAAGGTAATGCAAGTTATTCTGCTTGATAAAGTAGCAAACCTGGGTAGCCTGGGTGATCAGGTTAACGTTAAAGCGGGCTACGCTCGTAACTTCCTGGTACCACAGGGTAAAGCTGTTCCTGCTACCAAGAAAAACGTTGAATACTTCGAAGCACGTCGCGCTGAACTGGAAGCTAAACTGGCTGACGTTCTGGCTGCTGCAAATGCACGCGCAGAGAAAATCAACGCACTGGAAACCGTTACTATCGCGTCTAAAGCAGGCGACGAAGGTAAACTGTTCGGTTCCATCGGTACTCGCGACATCGCTGACGCTGTTACTGCAGCTGGCGTTGAAGTGGCTAAGAGCGAAGTTCGTCTGCCGAACGGCGTTCTGCGTACCACTGGTGAGCACGAAGTGAACTTCCAGGTTCACAGCGAAGTCTTCGCTAAGCTGACCATTAACGTTGTTGCAGAATAAGTTTTTATTCTGACAGCTTCGTGAAAAACGCCGACCTCGTGTCGGCGTTTTGCTTTTCTTCCTCTGCGCTTTTTCACACTGGCTATTCTTTGCCCTTTTCGGGATAATCATCAAAAATAAAACATAATTTCAATGTGGTGAAGAATGGATACCCCGCACCCGCAACCTCTGTTTGCGCGTAAAAATATTGTCTACCTGAGCGCCGCGTTTTGCTGCCTGTTATGGGGGAGCGCCTACCCGGCGATTAAAAGCGGCTATGAGATCTTCCAGATCGCAACCGATGATATTCCTTCAAAAATTGTTTTTGCCGGTTACCGCTTCCTGTTTGCCGGTCTGCTGCTTCTGCTGCTGGCCATGGCGCAGCGTAAGCCCATCGGCAGATTACGTTCTCGCCAGTTCGGCCAGCTCACGTTACTGGGGCTGACGCAGACCTCTTTACAGTACATCTTCTTTTATATTGGTCTGGCTTTCACCACTGGGGTGAAAGGCTCGATCATGAATGCGACAGGCACCTTCTTTAGCGTACTGCTGGCGCACTTCATCTACCAGAATGACAAGCTGAGCTATAACAAAACACTGGGTTGTATCCTCGGCTTCGCGGGAGTGATGGTGGTGAATTTCAGCAGCGGGCTGGACTTCAGTTTTAGCCTGCTGGGCGACGGGTCTGTCGTCCTGGCGGCGTTTATCCTTTCCGCCGCCACGCTTTACGGCAAGCGCATCTCGCAGACGGTTGACCCTACGGTAATGACCGGTTACCAGTTGGGGATTGGCGGCCTGGCGCTGATCGCTGGCGGTTACGCGTTTGGCGGCACGCTCACCGTCCACGGGTTTTCATCTGTCGCGATTCTCGGTTATCTGACATTACTCTCGTCGGTAGCGTTTGCACTGTGGAGCATTTTGCTCAAATACAACCGGGTGGGAATGATTGCACCGTTTAACTTCTTGATTCCCGTTTCCGGAGCGGTGCTGTCGGCAGTGTTTCTTGGCGAGAATATTCTTGAATGGAAATACGCGATTGCGCTGGTGCTGGTGTGTTCGGGGATCTGGTGGGTCAATAAGGTGCGTAAAGCGTAAATCAGGCCCGGTGGCATACTGTCGCCGGGCATAGGTGATTATCGCGCCCGCAGGAAACTGCCGTCCGGCTGACGGGTGAACAGTACCTGCTGGTCATTGCCGGTATCGATGGTTAAGCCTGTCACCACGCCGTTCGCATTCTGGCGAATCTGCACTAACTGCCCTTCTTTAAGGGTGCTCAACGGCTTGCCTGCGCCTTCCACTTTTGCCATGGCATACACGTCTGTCGGCGGCAGTCCGTGGTCGCGGAACAACTGCGCCATCGTTTTACCAGAACCAACGCGGTAAGAACGCCATTGCTGATCGATCCCGCTGTCCGGCTGGAAAGGCTGCGTTTGCGGCTGCGACTGTTGTGTCTGCGGCTGCGTTTCCGGCTGGCCTTCCTGAATGGGTTCCGGCGCCACCGGAGCGACCTGTCCGGGATCGTTTTGCGGCGTGACGAGCTGCGCCTGCAGCTGTGCTTCGGTCGGTGGCTGAGACGGTGACTGAATATCCAGCTGCGCGTCACGGGTTACCGTAGGCGCAACGCTATTGTCGTCGGAGGGAAGCAGGAAACCGATGACCAGCACCACTGCCGCAATAATAATGCCGCGGCGGTGCATCGGCGGAAGCGGGTCCATAAGGCGAAAATTGTCCGGTGCATGCCAGATTTTCGCCAGGGTAGGTTTTAGTTCAAAGCGCCCGGGCATGGCTTTCCTCCTGCTCCGCGTCTCGTTCCTCAATCATAGAGTATAGACAGCTAACGCTATGATGTTCGTGATATTACCCGCTTTTGATATATTCATACGGGATACCCCTATTGTTTCTTTTTCCCCAGGATTTGTCATCCACCCCATGACAACATTTTACCGCAGAGGGCGCGGCTGTTATGCTGCCCGCTACTTTAAATCCGATGAAAGGAAATACGATGGCAACCCCGACTTTTGACACTATCGAAGCGCAAGCAAGCTACGGCATTGGTTTGCAGGTAGGACAGCAACTGAGCGAATCCGGCCTGCAGGGGCTGTTGCCTGAAGCGCTGGTTGCAGGTATTGCCGATGCGCTGGAAGGTAAACAACCGGCTGTTCCGGTTGACGTGGTACACCGCGCGCTGCGTGAAATTCATGAGCGTGCTGATGCCGTACGTCGCGAACGTTTCCAGGCGATGGCCGCGGAAGGCGTGAAGTATCTGGAAGAAAACCGTGAGAAAGAGGGTGTGAGCAGCACCGAATCCGGTCTGCAATTCCGCGTACTGACCCAGGGTGAAGGTCCGATTCCGGCCCGTACTGACCGCGTTCGCGTGCATTATACCGGCAAGCTGATTGACGGCACCGTATTCGACAGCTCCGTAGCGCGCGGCGAACCGGCTGAATTCCCGGTTAATGGCGTGATCGCCGGCTGGATTGAAGCGCTGACCTTAATGCCGGTCGGCTCGAAGTGGGAACTGACTATTCCTCATGAACTCGCCTACGGTGAACGCGGCGCGGGTGCCTCCATTCCGCCGTTCAGCACGCTGGTGTTTGACGTCGAGCTTCTGGAAATCCTGTAAGCAGAGCCTTCTGTTCCCTTCGGAAAAGAGGGGAACAGAAAATATGCAATAAAACCGCGTATTCGCCGAACATCGGCATTTTATCTTGCAAATGGTTCCGTTGCGTGTATTTTTGTGAGCTAATTCGCGTTATCAGAGTGATATGACACTCACTTTAAACATATAGTTAACATAATATTTAAATCTTAGTATTCATCCCGCCGATTCTTACCTAATATCGATGAGTCCTGACAACAGGATCGTCGTATCATACAGAAGCACAACAGACGCATTAAAGGCCGCAGAGCCTGCACAACACAGACAGGTACAGGAAGAATAAAACATGGTAGATCAGGTAAAAGTCGCCGCCAATGAACAGGCACCGGCTGAACAGTCGCTACGGCGCAATCTCACAAACCGACATATTCAGCTTATCGCCATTGGCGGGGCGATCGGTACGGGCCTGTTTATGGGGTCCGGCAAAACCATCAGCCTCGCCGGACCGTCGATCATTTTTGTTTATATGATCATCGGCTTTATGCTCTTCTTTGTCATGCGGGCGATGGGCGAGCTGCTGCTCTCAAATCTGGAATATAAATCTTTTAGTGACTTTGCTTCGGATCTGCTGGGACCGTGGGCAGGCTATTTTACCGGCTGGACCTACTGGTTCTGCTGGGTGGTGACCGGGATGGCGGACGTCGTGGCGATTACCGCTTATGCCCAGTTCTGGTTCCCGGGGCTTTCCGACTGGGTGGCCTCGCTGGCTGTCGTGGTCTTACTGCTGAGCCTTAACCTCGCCACCGTGAAAATGTTCGGTGAGATGGAGTTCTGGTTCGCGATGATTAAAATCGTCGCCATTGTCGCGCTGATTATCGTGGGGCTGGTGATGATCGCCATGCACTTTACATCACCGACCGGCGTCGAAGCGTCTTTTGCGCACCTGTGGAATGATGGCGGCTGGTTCCCGAAAGGCATCAGCGGCTTCTTTGCTGGCTTCCAGATTGCAGTGTTTGCGTTTGTTGGTATCGAACTGGTGGGGACAACGGCGGCTGAAACGAAAGATCCCGAGAAATCCCTGCCGCGCGCCATCAACTCCATTCCTGTTCGTATCATTATGTTCTACGTGTTCGCGCTGATCGTCATTATGTCCGTCACGCCGTGGAGCTCCGTGGTACCGGATAAGAGCCCGTTCGTAGAGCTGTTTGTACTGGTTGGTCTGCCTGCCGCGGCAAGCGTGATCAACTTCGTGGTGCTGACCTCTGCGGCCTCTTCGGCAAACAGCGGTGTGTTCTCGACCAGCCGCATGCTGTTCGGCCTGGCGCAGGAAGGGGTGGCGCCGAAAGCGTTCGCGAAGCTGTCTAAACGCGCGGTTCCAGCCAAAGGGCTGACCTTCTCTTGCATCTGTCTGCTGGGCGGCGTGGTGATGTTGTACGTCAACCCGAGCGTGATTGGCGCGTTCACCATGATCACCACGGTGTCGGCAATCCTGTTTATGTTCGTGTGGACCATTATCCTGTGTTCATACCTGGTGTATCGCAAACAGCGTCCGCACCTGCATGAGAAATCGATCTATAAAATGCCGCTTGGCAAGCTGATGTGCTGGGTGTGCATGGTGTTCTTCGTGTTTGTGATCGTGCTGCTGACCCTGGAAGACGATACCCGTCAGGCGCTGCTCGTCACGCCGCTGTGGTTTATCGCCCTGGGACTGGGCTGGCTGTTTATCGGTAAGAGACGTATGGCAGGAATGCGTTAAATTGTATCGCCCGGCGGCGGCAACGCTTACCGGGCTCGCTTACTGGTACAGGTTGTAGGCCGGATTAGGCGTATCCGCCGTCCGGCAAATCGCTTATTCCCCGGCTAAGGCACGCGGGAACAGGACATTATTCTCCAGACTGATGTGTTCCATCAGGTCATCAATCATCTCGTTAATCCCGTTGTACATCGCTTTCCAGGTGGTGCAGGCTTCCGGCGGAATGGTCACATTCTGCGTGGTATGCTTAATCACTTCCAGCAGTTCACCCGCCTCATCATGCTCGCTTTCCATCACGCTGATTGGCCCCATCGCCTGGCTGCCCATTCCCTGTTTGATCATTGGAAACAGGATCTGTTCTTCTTTCATCATGTGGCTCGACAGCTCCTGATGCAGCATAGTCAGGTACTTCGCCAGACCTTTCGGCACGTTTGGCTTATCAGCATGCACGCGTTCAACTTTGGTCGCTTGTAGGATCAATTCCGGCAATTGCTCACGGTGTCTGTCGTGGTAGCGCACGATGATGTGGTTGATGATTTCGGCTAACGGCGCGGTACGCCAGTCTTTTTCAATGGGCTGTTCAGCCAGTTGGGCAAGCTGCGCCTCAATGGCGTCAACGTCCAGCTCTTTGCGTGCGGCCGCCCGCGCCAGCGTCTGCTTACCGCCGCAGCAGTAGTCCATATCATACTTACGAAACAGCGCCGACGCGCGAGGAATAGAAAGCGCCAGTTCACCTAAAGGTTGATCGCGATAAGCCATAGCCGTTACCTCATTTTGAATAATATAAGATGTATTTTAAATGCATCTTTAGGTGGGCGCTATAACCCTTTCGGGTCAGAGGATTTTGTGATGTCTGTCACGAAAAATTCTTTCGTTTTTAACGTACTGATACTTATCAGAAAGCGCGCCATTCCCCCATAAACGGAGTCCTGGCGAATTAAACAACCCGCGATCGCTGCCGATACCAAGTCCTCAGACAACACCTGCAACATAAAAGGCAAAAGATGTTTAAACGAATCAACGTGATCACTTTATTGATCGTGGTGCTACTCGCGCTCGGGGCGATGCAGCTTCTTTCGGCTGGCGTGTTTATTAACGCGCTGAAAAATGACAAACAAAATTTCACGGTGTCGCAACTTGCAAGCCAGAACGTGGCGGAATTTACCGATGCGTGGATCAGCCTCAATCAGGCGCGGGTAACGCTGAACCGGGGGATGCTGCGTTTGCAAAGCAGCATGGCAGGGCAGATCAACGGCGGCCAGCTCAGCGAACTGGTGAAAACCGCAGATGCTCTGCTGGCGAACGCGAAAAAACATTACGACACCTATTATGCGCTACCGGAAACGCCAGGGATGGACGAGCGCCTGGCGGACAGGCTGGAAGAACAGTACGGCATTTACTCAGCGACGCTGGCAAAAATGAACGCCTTGCTGGCGGAAGGCAAACTGGAAGAGATGTTTAAGCAGAACGCCGAACAGAAACAAACGGCAATGCAGAGCGTCTATCACGAATGGCGCACCGCGCAGGCGAAGCTCACCAGCGCGGGGATCAAGGATAACGAAAGCGACTATCAGCGCATCCTGTGGATTCTGTCCTTTATTCTGCTGGCGGTCGTGGTCGTCATCCTGATCAGTTGGATAGCGATGCAGCGTGTGCTGTTGAAGCCGCTGCATGAAGTGATGTCCCATATTCGCCATATCGCGTCCGGCGATCTCACGCACAGCATTGACGCGGAAGGCAACAACGAAATGGCGCTGCTGGCGCGTAACGTACGCGATATGCAGCAGTCGCTGGCGAATACCGTCCGCGTGGTGCGCGATGGCGCCGATACGATCTACACCGGCGCCGGTGAGATTACGGCGGGCAGTAACGATCTCTCCTCACGTACTGAACAGCAGGCCGCTTCGCTGGAAGAAACCGCAGCCAGCATGGAGCAGTTGACCGCCACCGTCCGGCAGAATGCGGACAACGCCCGCCAGGCGACGCAACTGGCGAAGAACGCCTCGGGTACGGCGAAAAAGGGCGGTGAGGTTGTGGAAGGCGTCGTGCGCACCATGGATGAGATCGCCGCCAGTTCCAGCAAGATTGCCCAGATCACCAGCGTGATTGACGGCATTGCCTTCCAGACGAACATCCTGGCGCTTAACGCCGCGGTGGAAGCGGCGCGCGCAGGCGAGCAGGGACGTGGATTCGCCGTGGTCGCTGGTGAAGTTCGTACGCTGGCGAGCCGCAGCGCCCAGGCCGCGAAAGAGATCAAGGCCCTGATTGAAGACTCTGGCGATCGGGTGAATGCCGGTTCCGCGCTGGTGCATGAAGCCGGTGAAACGATGAATGAGATTGTCAGCGCGGTCACCCGCGTGACCGACATCATGGGCGAAATCGCTTCCGCGTCGGATGAGCAAAGCCGGGGAATCGATCAGGTGGGACAGGCGGTGGCGGAGATGGATCGCGTGACTCAGCAGAACGCATCGCTGGTGGAGGAGTCAGCGTCTGCCGCCGCCGCGCTGGAAGAACAGGCTGCGCGTCTGAATCAGACGGTAGCGGTATTTAAAGTATAAGCAGCAGCATTAACTGCAGGCCGGACACGCGCAGCGCTGTCCGGCCCATTTACATCTCCGGGACGGGCGCCACGCCGGGTTTTTCCGGTTTGGCTTTCACGGCGAGCACCACGCCGACAACGAGCAGCGCTATGCCGCTTAATGTCAGCAGCGGGGGAATGTCCTGACGCAGAATAAAGGTGTACAGCAGGCCCGCCAGTGTCTCAAATACAATTAATGGCCCAAGGATCACCGTCGGCAACCGTTGGCTGGCGATATTCCAGCACAGAGCCCCTACCCACGAGCACAGCACCGCAATTGCCACCATCAGGCCGATAAAGACCGCAGGTCGCGGGCCAAAGGGGAGCGCAAAGCCTGGGGTTTGGTTGTGTAGCCACAAGCAGGCGGCGATGTAGCCTGCGAAAGAGACGGGCAGGGTGACCAACGCCTGCGCTGTCGCCCACATCATTGGATGCTTGTCCGGATTTTCGCGCAGCCAGCGCGCATTACGCAGCGCATACCACGCCCAGCAGGCCACCGAAACCACCGCCAGCGCGATGCCAGAGCCATAGCGCCAGCCGCTGAAATTCGGCAGCCCTTGACCCAGCTCCGCGATATTCACACACAGCAGTCCGATGCCTGTCAACGCCAGTGAAGGGGCAAGGCGTCGCCAGGCGAGTCTGCCGTCGCGATGACTGTACAGCAGGTTAGCAAATACCGGAATGACGACCGGCAGCGTGCCGATAATCATCGTCGATACCGGCGCGCCGGTGCGCTGAATGGCGCTGGCGAGGCAGAGATAGTAAATCAGGTTGCCCATCATGGTCAGCGCCAGCGCGGTGAACCAGTCCTTTGAGGTCAATTGGCGAAGACGGGCGCGACCAAGCCAGGCGAGCGGCAGAGCGATCAGGCCCAGCGCCAGGTAACGCCCCATCGACTGCAGCATCGCCGGGTATTCCGGTACGATCAACGGCCCGACAAAAATCAGTCCCCACATTAACCCTGCCAGCAGGGCATATATCACGCCGCTAATCATTATGTTTCTCCCTCTGCTTTAACCCAGCGCCGAGTGTAGGCAGGGAAAACGCGCGCGTATTGTATGAGATTGCGCATTAGCGGGGGAAAACCTGTCTCTGGTAGCGCACGGGAGTGATGCCGTAGCGATGGGTAAAGGCGCGAGTCAGATGCGACTGGTCGGTAAGGCCAGCGGCGGCGGCCACTTCGGCGGCGGGCATCCCGAGAGTGAGAAAGGCTTTCGCCCTCCACAGGCGGATCGCCATCAGCATCTGATGCGGCGTGACGTGAAAATGCGCTTTGAACTGGCGCTGAAAATGCCAGGGACTGAGCGCCGCGACAGCGGCCAGTTCGTCTAAGGTGACCGGACGCATGTAGTTGTCGTGGAGATAATCGCGCACCCGCGTAAAGCGGTGCGCGCCTTCACGCGGCGCCCGCATCGGCTGCGCCAGCGGCCGGAAGGTATCGATTAAATCCAGCAACAGTCCTTTCTGCGCCAGCGGATCGTCGGTGTGCCACAAACCGTGGATCAGCGAGCAAATCTGGCGTGAACGCAAGGGATCGTGTCTTGTCACTTCGCGAAACCCCCAGTGGCGGATCCCCGTGATCTCTTCCAGCAGGGTGGGGTCAAGATAGATCATCCGGTAGCGCCAGCCATCGGCGGTTTCAGCTTCGCCGGTGTGCAGTTCGTCCGGATTCATGGTGATAACGGAATGGGCGGGCGCCAGATATTGGGTGCCGCGATAGCGAAAGCGCTCGGCTCCCGCCTCAATAGCCCCAATGCCGAAGGCTTCGTGGGTGTGGGGTTCGAAGGCGTAGCGAGAAATATGCGCATGATACAGTTCCACGCCCGGCACTTCCGCCAGATGGCGAAAACGGGCGCTGTCTTTCTCATCGCTGAATTGCTCAGGTACACCTTGCATGTCATCTCTCCCCACGCATCATCCTGCCATTATCAAAGAGGATACGTGAGGATGTCACCTAATTTAACTAATTTTTAACGCTTGCAGCATGGTGCGAACGCTGTCGGCAAGCGTGGTGGTGGGACGACCAATCAGTTGGCTCAATGTACGGCTGTTATCGAACAGACCGCCTTCAGAAGCGCCAATGTCCGAATCCGCCAGCATATCAGCCAGGCCAGCGGGCAGACCTGCCCCCTGCAGCGCCGCGGCGAAGTCCGCTTCACTCAGGTTCTGATAGACAATGTGTTTGCCGCTCTGTTGACTCAGTTCGTCAGCCAGTTGGCTCAGCGTCCAGGCGTCGTCCCCCGCCAGTTCATACACTTTTCCGGCATGGCCGTCGGCGCTGAGGACGCGTGCAGCGGCGGCGGCATAGTCAGCACGCGTCGCAGAGGCGATTTTGCCCTCGCCAGCGGCGCCGATAAACACGCCGTGCTCCAGCGCGGCGGGCGCGCTCGCCAGGTAGTTTTCGCTATACCAGCCGTTGCGCAGCAGCGTATACGGGATGCCGGATCCCGCCAGCATCTTCTCAGTCTCGACATGCTCAAGGTGCAGGCCGAGCGGGGAACGATCTGCATGAAGCAGACTGGTGTAAGCGATAAATTTTACGCCTGCCGTTTTCGCCGCGTTAATCACATTACGGTGTTGCACAGCGCGCTGCCCGACTTCGCTTGACGAGATCAACAACAGCTTTTCGACGCCCTGTAGCGCGGTGGTGAAGGCGGCCTCATCGCTATAGTCTGCCTGGCGGACGGTGATTCCCCGCTGACTTAGCGTCGCGGCCTTCGCCGGGTGACGCACAATCGCCACGACCTGGCTGGCGGGAACAGTTTTTAGCAGGCTTTCGATAACATGGTGGCCGAGTTGGCCGGTAGCGCCGGTGATGGCAATCATGGGGTGACTCCTTTACGTGTCTGTTGTGTTCCATTACGCTATCACCTAAACTTACTTTTAGTAAGTACGTACAAAAAGGTAAGTGTAAATGGGTAAATCCACTCTTTCTCAGCAGCTTCGTGACGGCAACCTGTTCGCCGAGCAGTGCCCTTCCCGCGACGTGCTTAAGCATGTCACCAGCCGTTGGGGCGTGTTAATTCTGGTTGCGCTGCGTGACGGCACGCATCGGTTTAGCGATCTGCGGCGCAAAATGGGGGGCGTGAGTGAAAAGATGCTGGCGCAGTCATTGCAGGCGCTGGAACGGGATGGGTTTATCAACCGGGTGTCCTATCCGGTGGTACCGCCGCATGTCGAGTATAGCCTGACGCCGCTTGGCGAGCAGGTAAGTGAAAAGGTCGCCGCGCTGGCGGACTGGATTGAGCTGAATTTACCGCAGGTGCTGGCGCTGCGGGAAACGCATGCGGCGTGACGTCTCGCCGGATAAGCGCATGAACAGCGCCATCCGGCACGCCGCACAACGTTTACTTGCTCAAATCCACCTGATAAATCGCAAACCCTACGTCATCGGTGGCGACTTTCTGCATCGGATACTGCCCTTTCTCTTTAATAAATGCCGCCGCTTTCGCGGTGGGTGAGGTTTCAAAGCGAATATCCAGTTTGCGGTCGCTGTGAATCGGCGCCAGACGCCAGTTATTATCTGCTGCCGGGTGGATCTCGCCTGTACGCTTCGACTCCGCGCCGATCCACGCCGCCAGCACAGAACGGTTTTCATCCGGTGAGGCAAACGCGATATGGCTGTCGCCGGTTCCGGCGAACTTACCGCCGTATGCGCGATAGTTATTGGTGGCGACCAGGAAAAGCGCATTCGGGTCGATCGGCTTGCCGTTAAAGGTCAGGTTTTTGATGCGCTCGGCTTTTGGATTTACCGTCTGGCATTCGCCGTCGTAACGGGCGGGTTGGGAGACGTCAATCTGATAGTTCACGCCATCGATCACGTCGAAGTTATACGTGCGGAAACCGTCCCAGTTGATCAGCGACTGCGGTTTGCTGCTGTTGATATCAATCTGATTAAACTGCCCGGCGGCGCACTCCAGCCACTCTTTCACCTCTTTACCGCTGGCTTTCACCACCACCAGGGTGTTCGGATACAGGTACAGATCCGCGGCATTACGGAAGGTAAGCTGACCTTTTTCGACTTCGACAAAGCTGGCCGGATCGTTCTTACGTCCGCCCACTTTAAACGGCGCGGCGGCAGACAATACCGGCAGTTTCGCCAGATCCGGATCGCCCTGAATAAAGTGTTCCACATAGGCTTTCTGCGCGTTGTTCACTACTTGTACGGTCGGATCGTCCTGCACCAGCGCCAGAAAGCTGTACATGTTGTCGGCGGATTTGCCGATCGGTTTGCTGACGAAATCGCGGGTGGCGTCATGATCGCTTTTCAGAATCCGCACCAGCTTTTCATCTTCGGCGGCCAGCGACTTTTTCGCCGCGGGGTCGTAAATCGGGCGCGCTTCAGCTTTCGCTCCGGTTACCTGCCACTTTCCGCTGTCATTGTTAAGCACCAGATCCACAACCCCAAGATGATCGCCCCACATGCCCGGCATCACCGCTGGTATGCCGTTTAGCGTGCCCTTAGCGATATCTGCGCCTTTGATACCGGCAAAGTCTTTGCCCGGAAAGACCGCGTGCGCGTGACCAAACATAATGGCGTTAATGCCCGGCACGTCGCTGAGATAATAAACGGAGTTTTCCGCCATGCTCTGGTACGGGTCGGCGGAAAGGCCGGAGTGAGCAATCGCCACGACGATATCCGCCCCTTTCTCGCGCATTTCCGGCACGTATTTCCGCGCGGTTTCGGTAATATCATTCACCGTCACTTTGCCGCTCAGGTTGGCTTTATCCCAGGTCATGATTTGCGGCGGCACAAAGCCGATATAGCCAATTTTCAGGGTTTGCGTATGGCCTTCGTTATCCACCACGTCCGTTTCTTTAATCAGATATGGCGTAAACAGCGGCTTTTGTGTTTTCACGTCGATGATATTGGCGTTGACGTAGGGGAACGTCGCGCCAGCCAGCGCCTTGTGCAGGTAATCCAGCCCGTAGTTAAACTCGTGGTTGCCGAGATTACCGACCGCGTAGTCCAGCGTGTTCATCGCTTTATAGACCGGGTGAATATCGCCGTCCTTTAGCCCCTTCGCCGCCATGTAGTCACCTAAGGGACTTCCCTGAATCAGATCGCCGTTGTCGACCAGTACGCTGTTTTGCACTTCGCCACGCGCTGCGTTGATCAGGCTTGCGGTGCGTACCAGTCCGAATTTTTCGGTTGGCGTATCCTTGTAATAATCGAAATCCATCATATTGCTATGCAGATCGGTGGTTTCCATTATTCGCAGATCGACCGTCGCGGCGTTCACGCTGGCCGCGATCAGCGTGGCCAAAAGCGTTACACTAAACTTAATCATCAGGGGCATCCTTTTTTAGATCGAGACCACAAAAGAAAATGTATATAAATTTTCTTTCTTACAGAACTGTGAATCATGACATGAAAGGCGGCGGCAAAAACGCAGACGCTATCACAGTTGGCGGATCCTCCTGCAATGGGGTATAAGTAAAACAACGAGTTAACACCACTGTACGAAAACGAGGTGGAGAATGTTAGAACAAGTCTGTCAGCTTGCACGGAACGCGGGCGATGCCATTATGCAGGTTTATGATGGAATCAAACCGATGGAGATCGTTAGCAAGCAGGACGATTCTCCCGTCACCGCAGCGGACATCGCCGCGCACGCCGTCATCGTTGAAGGGTTAAAGACGTTAACGCCGGACATCCCGGTTCTGTCGGAAGAAGATCCCCCCGCCTGGGAAGTGCGTCAGCACTGGCAGCGCTACTGGCTGGTGGACCCGCTGGACGGCACCAAAGAGTTTATCAAACGCAATGGCGAGTTCACCGTCAACATCGCGCTGATCGATAACGGTAAACCGATGCTGGGCGTGGTTTATGCGCCGGTGATGAAGGTGATGTATAGCGCCGCTGAGGGCAAGGCCTGGAAAGAGGAATGCAGCGTACGCAAACCGATCCAGGTACGCGATGCGCGTCCGCCGCTGGTAGTCATTAGTCGCTCGCACACGGATAACGAACTGAAAGAGTATCTTCAGCAGTTGGGCGAACACCAGACCACGTCGATCGGTTCGTCGTTAAAATTCTGTCTGGTGGCAGAAGGACAGGCGCAGTTGTACCCGCGCTTCGGACCGACCTGCATCTGGGATACCGCCGCTGGCCATGCGGTTGCCGCCGCCGCCGGGGCGCACGTTCACGACTGGCAGGGCAAACCGCTGGACTACACCCCGCGTGAATCGTTCCTCAACCCCGGCTTCCGGGTGTCTATTTACTGAGTAATTTATGCAGCAGGGCGATCACCTGCTGCACATCTTGTTGGCTTAACGCGCCGTCTTTGGCCCACTGCACACGACCCTCTTTATCCAGCACCACAATGGCGGAGCTTTCTTCCTCCAGTTGCCAGGCCTTACGCGCTACGCCGTTGCTGTCGACAATAAATTGCGACCACGGGTAGAGCTTCTTATTGCTCTCCAGGCTGCTACGCACAAACATGCCGGAGCCGGGAATGGCGTCGTCGGTGTTCACGATAGTGGTGGTCTGGTAGGTATCGTGGGGCAGTTTTGCCGATTTAATCGCCTCTATCAGCGTGGCGTTCTTCTCTTTAGCCGAGGTGCGTCCCGCGATGTGCTGGAGGATGCGCACTTTGCCCGGCAGTTGCGCGCTGTTCCACTTTTTGTAGCTGAACGTATCGTTTTCCAGCACCAGCTCGCCGCGATCGGCTATTCCCACCGCCGGTACGCGTTGGTTGATTTCGAAGCTATGGGCGGAAGCCATCATCGGCGCTAACAGGCATGCCAGCGCCAGAATCTTACGTAGGGTCATGGTGTTTCCTTTTTCTTGTTTGCAGGTGATCCGACCACTTTGGGCCGCTGTTTAATCATATGTGCGAATGATGCTTTTTCCCGTAAACGCGGCGTCAGTTTGCGGACGGGCGCACAAATCCTGCGAAAAACGACGTCTTATACTGAAGGCATCGGCAGCAATCAAAGATGATTCTGATTAACTGTAATAAAAAGGTAAATAAACTTATACACGCTGGAAACATCGTACAGATAGTCTATAGTCAAATGGCATTAAAATTTGCGCCTTAGAACTGTTGGGCCGATTGTGGCACCGCAAGGGCGTAAGACTTACGCAGGAGACAACAATGAAAATTTTCCAACGGTACAACCCACTGCAGGTGGCGAAGTACGTGAAGATCCTGTTCCGCGGACGGTTATATATCAAGGACGTTGGCGCTTTTGAGTTCGATAAGGGTAAGATTCTTATCCCAAAAGTGAAGGACAAACAGCATCTTTCTGTGATGTCCGAAGTTAACCGTCAGGTTCTGCGTCTGCAAACTGAGATGGCTTAACCAAAGTGCTATGCAGTTGTGTTACGTAGTAAATGAACGGCTCCCGATGGGAGCCGTTGATGTTTGTGGGATCAGGAGGCGTGGGTCTCGTCCTTCGCATCGGGCAGTTTCGGCGTCAGGACGTTGGGTTTGCTGTCCAGACGGGTCACCAGCAGTTGGTCGATACGGTAGTTGTCGATATCCACCACTTCGAATTTGTAGCCGGAAAACTTCACCGAATCGGTACGTTTTGGGATCTTCCGCAGCATAAACATCATAAAGCCGCCGATGGTCTCGTAGTTGCCCGACTGCGGGAACTCGTCAATATCCAGCACGCGCATCACGTCGTCGATTGGCGTACCGCCGTCGATCAACCATGAGTTCTCGTCGCGCGCTACAATCTGCTCTTCCAGCCCCTGGCCGACCAGATCGCCCATCAACGTGGTCATCACGTCATTCAGAGTGATAATACCCACCACCAGCGCGTATTCGTTCATGATCACCGCGAAGTCTTCCCCGGCAGTTTTGAAACTTTCCAGCGCTTCGGAGAGGGTCAGAGTATCGGGAACAATGAGCGTATTGCGGATCTGCACGCCGCTGTTCAGCGCCATGCTTTGATTCGCCAGCACCCGGTTCAGCAGATCTTTTGAGTCCACGTAGCCAATGATATGGTCGATATCTTCATTACATACCAGAAACTTAGAGTGCGGATGCTCCGCGACTTTGGTTTTCAGGCTTTGCTCATCTTCGTGCAGATCAAACCAGATTACGTTTTCACGTGAGGTCATGGAAGACGGCACGGTACGCGACTCCAGCTCAAAGACATTTTCAATCAGCTCATGTTCCTGCTTACGCAGCACTCCCGCGAGCGCCCCGGCTTCCACCACGGCGTAGATATCGTCAGAGGTGATGTCATCTTTACGCACCATCGGCAGTTTGAAGATGCGGAAGATCACGTTCGCCAGCCCGTTGAAGAACCACACCAGCGGGGTGAACACAAACAGACAGAAGCGCATCGGGTTGATGATACGCAAAGCCACAGCTTCTGGCGCAATCATACCGATGCGTTTCGGGGTTAAGTCCGCGAAGAGAATAAACATGCCGGTTACCAGCGAGAAAGAGAGAATAAAGCTCAACTGCTCGGAGAGTTCCGCTGACATGTACCGGGAAAACAGCGAGTGAAATGCCGGAGAAAAAGCGGCGTCGCCGACGATACCGCCCAAAATGGCGACTGCGTTCAGGCCAATTTGCACCACGGTAAAGAACATGCCGGGATTTTCCTGCATCTTCAGAACGCGCTGCGCATTAAGATTGCCTTCATCGGCCAGCAGCTTCAGTTTGATTTTACGTGAGGCGGCAAGCGAGATCTCGGATATCGAGAAGAACGCACTCACAGCGATCAGGCAAAGAATGATAAAAATACTGTTTAACATATCTTATCCGACCGTTCAGGTCAGATCCTCGGAAGGGAAGTTTATAATTCGTGCGATACAGAAATTGAAAACCGGCTCGTAGCGGTGAGCCGGTAAGTTCAGGGGCTAGTATAGCGTAAGCGACTGTAAAGTCGCCAGAGGGTTAATTTTCAGCAATAACGGCAGGGTTTTTCGCGCCAGGCTTCGCGTCCCAGACTTCGTCATATTCATAGCCGGTCAGGGCTTTAATGACCTGGCGGGTCTCTTCGTCACAGTCGGCGCAGTTGCCGCCCAGCTTGCGCCGCGCCACCTCTTTAATCAGGATCTTGTGCGTCTTCTGGGTCAACGTAAACCTGAATGTGGTATAGAAGCTGACGGCCAGCAACGCCGCGGTGGCGAAGATCATCAGACCGATAATGGCGTACAGGGCGCTGATGGGTTGCGCACCGCCGCCTTTGACAAAGCCGCTCTCTTCCAGTACCACGCCTATCAGCATAATCGCCAGTGCGACGGTGCTTTTACGGGTTAATACCATCACCCCGGCAAAAATCCCTTCCCGACGCTGGCGGGTGACAATCTCATCGACATCCGGAATAAAGCTATAGATGTTCCACGGAATGTAATACAACCCCGCTTTTGCCAGACCGAACAGCACAAAAAGGGCGGAAAAGAGCAGGGCGGGGATCGGTACGTCGACGACGTAAATCGCCAGCAGGCTGGCGAGAACGATAAAAATACAGCCGTAAGAAAGCCGTAGCGCGCTGGATGGCGTCATATTTAGCTTGTTCATCAGCATCATAAAGCCAAACGTACCCGGAATAGAAACAAACGCCGCGATACTGAGTAATCCAGACACCGTCGCCGCATCCTGCTTTAAGCCGTAAACCACGTAATAGGTAAATACCGAGCCAAACACATCCATGGCGGTAAACGAGCAAATATAAATAAGAATATGTTGACGGAAAATACGTATTTTAAAGGATGAAAAGAGATCAATAACCAGATACTTAAGATGATTGAATAACCCACTGCTGCGCTGCGTTTCCGGCGTGAATTCATATTCTTCGCGTACGTCTTTCGCTTCCCACGTTGTCGCCCAGGTGGTAAACACCGCGACAAAATAAATGATCGCAAAAACAATCCCGGTTAGCGTATAGGTAAAAGAATTATCTTTACCGGTGAACTGCATGATAATACCCGGCACCGACACCGCTAAAAATCCGCCCAGCGACGAGCACATCATACGGACGCCAGCCAGACGCGTACGTTCGCTAAAGCGGTTAGTCATCTCTGCGGCCAGCGTCTCCCATGGCACCAGCACCATCGCTGACAGCAGCTCAATAGACAGATAGGTGCCCAGATAATACCAGTAGCTCATGTCGGTGACCCACACCAGCGCGTAGAGAAACATGAGCGGGGCGCTGATTAACAAAAAGAAACGTCGTCGGCCAAATTTCCGGCCAAGCCAGGTATTACCGAAATTATCGGTAATATAGCCCATCACCGGACTTAAAATGGCGTCAATAATTCGGGCGATTGCAAATATCGAGCCCGCTTCCAGCACCGATAATCCACAATAGGTGGTATAAAAAAATAAAAGCCAGGTGCCAATAACCGCGAATGCACCGCCTCCAAATAAATCGGTTACGCCATAGCCTATCGCTACGCCGTAACCCACTCTCCGTTCAGTAGGTTTCGCCATATCATTATTCCTGTAGGGGACTTTTTATTGCCGGAGGGCGGCGTCGCCAGCTCCGGCCTGGGTTTAACGCATTGCGGGTTTATTTCTCCAGGGTTATCCAGTGCCGTAATTGCGACGAACGATAAATGGCATCGACGATCTGCAAGGATTTCGCGGCTTCATCAATGCCGCACACTTTTGCGGCGGCGGGATCGCGCACCGCATTGTAGAACTGGCGAATCGCTTCCCGGTGGCCGACGCCCCAGTAGCTTTTGCCGCTGCCGTCCGGGGCGGAATCACTCGCCAGCTTGTGCCGCGCGCCGTCACGCAGTAACCACAGCTCACTGCCCTCAAGCTGCAGCAAGCCATGTTCACCGTGAATTTCCATTTGCAGGGGTGAGTTGGTGGTGTAACAGTTGCTGGCGTAGAACAGCCCGCGCGCGCCGTTAGCAAAGGCGAAGGTAGCCATCGCGCTATCCTCGCCGTCAATAATGTCAGCCAGCCAACTGCTGTCGACCACGCCCTTCACGCGGGTGACGCCCTTGCCAAACCATTGCATCAAATCAAGGGTGTGAATCGCCTGGTTGATCAGCAGACAGCCGCCTTCGGTGGCATGTTTCCCACGCCAGGGACTGTCGGTGTAATAACCGCCGCCGCGCGACCAGGTCAGCACAGCTTTAATGGCGAGCATTTTGCCGATTGTCCCGTCCTGCAGTTGCTGCTGAATAGCGATGCTGGTGGGGTTAAGCCGGTTCTGATAACAAATGCCCAGCGTTCCTTTGGCGTGCAGAAGGGCGGCGTCGATTTCCGCCACGTCCAGCGCGTTTATCACCGCAGGTTTTTCGCAAAAGACCTGTTTCCCCGCCGCCAGCGCGGCGAGGATCATCGGCTTATGCAGATAATGCGGCGTACAAATATGCACCACGTCGATGGCGTCATCCCACAGCATTTCACGATAGTCATGGTAGAGCTGGCAGTCATATTCTGCGGCCAGTTGTCGCCCCCGGTTGATATTGCATTCCGCAATGGCCCGTAGCGTCACGGCGGGCAACTGACGCAGTGCCTCTACGTGGGTGGTGTGGATGGCTCCACAGCCAATGATGGCGGCGTTCAGTGTTTTCATGGGCGCTCCGTCATCCACGCGCATTTGCCAGCATCTGTGCTTTAACGCACAACTCGGCGGCCTTAAAGGCGTGTGCCTGGGTCATGGCGTTTTCGCTGCGATGCAGACAGTCGAGGATCAGTTCGCCAAAGTAGGGGAAGCCGACTTTCCCCGCCACGGGATAGCGGAACTCGCCCTCTTTGTTGACCAGATAGACCACATCCTGCTCGCCGCGAGTGATATCGACATATTTACGGATTTCGATATAGCCCTCAGTACCGAGCAGGGTTAAGCGTCCGTCGCCCCAGGAAGAGAGGCCGTCCGGGGTGAACCAGTCGCAGCGAAAGTAGCCTGTGGCGCCGTTATCGCCCGCCAGCATCGCGTCGCCGAAATCTTCAAACAACGGATACTGTGGGTGATTCACGTTACGCACCTGACTGGCGACAACCTGAGCGTTACTGTTGCCGGTGTAAAACAGAAACTGCTCGATCTGATGGCTGCCAATATCGCAGAGAATGCCGCCGAAATAGCGACGGTCGTAGAACCAGTCCGGACGCCCGCTGCCCTCGCGATGCGGGCCGGTACCGAGCGTTTGCACCACCCGGCCTATCGCCCCTTTTTTCACTAACTCGCCGGCGAAGACCGCGCTTTCGACGTGCAGGCGTTCGCTGTAGTACACCGCGTATTTTCGTCCGGTTTTGGCTACCATCGCTTTGGCGTCTTCCAGTTGCCCAAGCGTAGTCAGCGGCGCCTTGTCCGTGAAGTAATCTTTTCCGGCCGCCATCACCTTCAGCCCCAGCGGACAGCGCTCTGAGGGCACCGCCGCGCCAGCGATCAGCTGTATGTCCGGGTCATTGAGCAGCGTGTCCAGCGAGTCAGCCACCTGCGCCTGAGGGTACTGCTTCACGAACGCCGCCACCTTCTGCGGGTCGGGGTCATATACCCATTTCAGCGTCGCGCCAGCCTCAATCAACCCGTTGCACATGCCATAGATATGGCCGTGATCGAGCGCGGCGGCGGCAATCTTAAACTCGCCAGGCTGGACCACCGGCTGCGGTTTGCCGGTCGGGGCATAGTTCATTCCATCGTTTAAGCTCATGCTTCTACTCCTGAATCTAAGTCTTTACCCAGAGGGATTGCGCCCACTTCGGCAAAATTGCTCACGGAAGCGGATTTCTCATAAAAATGCGGGGCTTTCTCCAGCAGGCCGCCGGTGCGATAAAACGCATCGTCGCGGGCAACCGGCAGCGTGACCACGGAACGGGTGATGGCCGATTTGTAAATCGCGGCGATCAGTTCCAGTGAGCGTTTCCCCTGCTCACCGTCCACCAGCGGCGCGGTTTGTTGTTCAATGGCGGTTAACACGTTTTCGATTTGCCCGGTATGCAGGGTCCATGTGAGGGCGGGTGTGGCGTGAAACAGCGCGGTCAGGCGCGCTTCCAGCGCAAGATTGTTTTCCGGCTGCGGAAAGCCGTTGTCGGCGGACTGACTGGCGAACACTTTCCACGGCGCGGAGATCCGCGCCTTTTCGCCCTGGATGACAATCTTCTGATCTTCGCCGTGATGAACGACCGAGGCGGTCAACTGCGTCAGCGCGCCGCCGGGGTATCTGAAAATCGCCGCGCTGAGGTCTTCGACTTCGGCGTTATCGTGGGCGACGTTGGTCATCATCGCCACCACCTCGCTGGGAAAGCCGAGCAGCCACTGGATGGCGTCGATGTGGTGCACCGCGTGATTCAGCGTACAGCCGCCGCCCTCTTTTTCCCAGGTGCCGCGCCACCAGAGGTCGTAATAGCAGTGTCCGCGCCACCAGAAGGAGTCCACCTGCGCGTGGCAAATATTGCCTGCCAGGCCGGAGTCCACCGCCGCCTTTAAGCGCCAGAACGCGTCAGTAAAGCGGTTTTGCGCAATCACCGACAGGGTTTTCCCGCTGGCCCGTTGGGCGGCGATCATCGCGTCGCACTCCTCCAGCGACGCCGCCATTGGTTTTTCGCACAGCACATGCTTTCCGTTATTCAGCGCATCAATGGCGATTTCCGCGTGGACGTAAGGCGGCGTACAGACGTCCACCAGATCGACATGCAGATCCGCCGCCAGCAGCGCGGCGTGGCTGGCGAACACCTGCGCTTCAGCCAGCCCGTAGCGGGTTTTCTTCTCTTCGGCTTTCTCCGGATAGATATCCACCAGCGCGACAATCCGGCAGCGTTCAGGAAAGGCCAGATAGCCCTGAATATGGTTATGGGAAATATTCCCCGTTCCAACAATCGCAACGTTCAGCATCCTTCCTCCTCGTCGTTACCAGGTGCCGGAAGCGTCCAGCGTGCGGCTGGCGACATGTTTTTCTACCGATGACGCAATGCGTTCTTGCAACAACTGGTAGTAGCGCTGTTCGTCAAAGGGAAACGCGACCCAGTCGTCGATCCAGGTGGACAGGTGCATGGCGTTAGAGAGCGTGAGACCGCGAATCCCCTCCAGACCGGGGGCGATCAGCGGCTCGCCGTGCAGGATAGCGGCGGTGAAATTACGGGTAATCACATCATGCTCGCTGCATTCCGCCGTGGTGGGAATCGTCACTTCCCAGCACTCCGGCTCGCCGAAGCCGTTTTGCCAGCGGGCATTGAACTCGGTTTCTGATTCGCGCAAACGCCAGAAGCGCAGGCGGCCTTCTTCCACCACCACTTTGCCGCGATCGCCTGCGATCTCCAGCCGGTTGGTCCCCGGCGCTTCTGCGGTGGTGGTAATAAACACCCCCGTTGCGCCGTTGGCGTATTCCGCATACGCGGTGACCTCGTTTTCGACCTCAATCTGGCGATGCTTACCAAACTGGCAAAAGGCGCGCATCCGCACCGGCATTCCCACCAGCCACTGCCAGAGATCGAGCTGATGAGGATCCTGGTTGAGCAGCACGCCCCCACCTTCGCCTTTCCAGGTGGCGCGCCAGCCGCCGGAGTTGTAATAGCTCTGCGAGCGATACCAGTTGGTGATGATCCAGTTGGAGCGGCGCAGTTCGCCCAGTTCGCCGCTGTCGATGAGATCTTTCACTTTCTGGTACAGCGGATTGGGACGCTGGTTATACATCATGCTAAACACCACGTCGCATTCGCGAGCGCAGGCGTTCATTTCCTCAACCTGCGCGGTGTAGACGCCAGCGGGCTTTTCGCAGAGGGTGTGTATGCCCCGGCGCATTGCCATTATCGATAGCGCCGGATGATCGTAATGCGGCGTGGCGACAATCACCGCGTCGATCAGACCGCTTTCCAGCATCTCGCGCGCGTCGCTGAACAGAGCGACCGACTCGCCCGTCAGACGGCGGATGGCGGCATGTTTGTCGGGATTGTTATCGCAAACGGCGGTCAGGCAGGCTTCTTCAACCTTACCTGCCAGCAGATAACGGGCGTGGACGGTGCCGATATTGCCGACGCCAATAATGCCAAAGCGTACTTTTTTCATGTCAGGCCTTACTCAGTGCGATGGGGGGATAAGCGGAACATAGAAAACGGCTGAAACGTCGACAACGGGATTTTGTGAGAGGACTTGCAGGATGCAAAAGAAGTTAGCCCGCGAAGCAAAAAGGCGTTTTAGAATCAATGGGGTACATCTGCAAAAATTTGCAAAGATACATTGCGAGCGGGGTCACAGAATGTCAGGCAAGCTAAAAATGGACGAAATTGCGGCCTTGACCGGCTTCTCGGTCAGTACCGTTTCCCGGGTACTCAGCGGAAAGTCTTACACCAGCAACAAGGCGCGTGAAGCGATAGTGAACTGCGCGCGCCAGTTGGGCGTGCTCGACTCCCTCGCCAGCGGTCGCCTGCTGATTAACGGGATCGTGGTTTTTGCCCCCCAGCGAACATTCACCGCCCAGGGCGACGCTTTTTACCTGGAGGTGACGCGGGGCATCGCTGACGCGGTTGCGCCGCACGATGTGTATCTCACCTGGTGTGGGCTGGACGAGCAACGCGCCGATATCAAAATCTTTCTGGAAAAAGCCAACAATAAGAATATCAACGCCATCATTCTGATCGGCATTGACGATCCAACCATCCACAAACTGGCGCAGTCGCTGGATAAACCCTGCGTGCTGGTGAATTCGCAGGATCGGGAGGGGCTACTCGACGCGGTATCACCGGATCACCGGGCGATTGGCAACCTTGCGGCGCAGTATCTGTTCGATCAGGGGCACCGCCGCATACTTCACATCACCAGCCTGCGGCGCGAAACCATGTACTGGCGGCTGGAAGGCATTAAAGAGGTCTATCGCCAGTATCAGATCCCGTTTGATTCACAGCGGGATCTGCTGGTCACCGAAGGGTTTACCGCCGGGGAGGCGGAACAGGCGATAGACGACTGGCTGCGCATTACGCCGCGCGAGGCGTGGCCGGAAGTGATTTTTTGCGCGGGTGCGCCGATGTCGGTGGGCATTCAGCGCGTGCTGGAAAAAGCAGGCGTTCGCATGCCGGAGGGGATCTCGCTCATGACCACCGGCGTGGAGGGACTGGACGCGGAGGTTATTGCAACGGTGAGTTGCATCACTATTCCCTGTCGGGCGCTGGGGGTGGAAGCCGTGCATTTATTGCAAAACCGGCTCAACCGGCCATCCGCGCCGGTATTCAATTTATGCCTGAAAGGCAAGGTGTTGGATAAGGGCACGGTGGTTAGCGCCACGCGCCACGCCGCCCGCGTGGCCGTGTCACGATAGATTACCCTTGTGGCGGCAGACAAATGCCAATCCCGCCGATGCCGCAGTATCCGTACGGATTTTTGTGCAGATACTGCTGGTGATCGTCCTCGGCGTAGTAAAACGGCGTGGCGTTGCTGATTTCCGTTGTGATGTGGCGATCGTCGCCGGAGGCGGTCATCGCCGACTGAAAACGCGCAAGGCTGGCGCGCGCGGCGGCGTCCTGCTCCGGCGTCAGCGGATAAATGGCCGAACGGTACTGGGTGCCGTGGTCGTTGCCCTGACGCATACCTTGCGCCGGATCGTGGTTTTCCCAGAACACCTGTAACAGCTGCTCGTAGCTGATAACGTTCGGGTCATACACCACGCGTACCGCTTCGGCGTGGCCGGTCTCGCCGGAACACACTTCCCGGTAGGTCGGGTTAGGCGTATAGCCGCCGGTATACCCCGCCGCGGTGCTGTAAACGCCAGGGAGCTGCCAGAACAGGCGCTCAACGCCCCAGAAACAGCCCATGGCGAAAAAGGCGACTTCCATCCCCTCGGGCACGTTCGTCATTGAATGTTCATTGACGGCGTGAAGCGTCGCCACCGGCATCGGGGTATTGCGTCCAGGTAGCGCCTCTGACGGTGAAATCAGATGCTTTTTGTCGAATAAACTCATGGTGCCGTTCTCCCGATAATCAGTAATTGGGGTTAAGGTTGTAACAAGACGCGTATTTGCACACAATATCCATTACGAATACGTCTATCTTAAACATAAGAAATATTTGGGTTGTCGTCTGTTTTTCAATCCCAGTTGTTGGGTTTTTGTTAAGCCGTGGATCGGCATTATGGTTGTTTTCCAGGGGTGGAAATAAGGGATATTCAGGAGAAAAAGTGCCACATATCCGTCAGTTATGCTGGGTGAGCCTGCTGTGCTTAAGCAGTTCCGCCTGGGCCGCGAACGTCCGATTACAGGTCGAGGGGCTATCAGGAGAACTGGAGAAAAACGTCCGTGCGCAGCTCTCCACAATTCAAAGCGACGAAGTGACGCCGGACCGGCGTTTTCGCGCGCGCGTGGATGATGCTATCCGTGAGGGGCTAAAGGCGCTCGGTTACTACGAGCCGACGATCGACTTTGACCTGCGTCCGCCGCCGGCAAAGGGGCGTCAGGTGCTGATCGCCAGGGTCACGCCGGGTGAACCGGTGCGCATTGGCGGGACCGAAGTCATTTTACGCGGCGGCGCGCGTACCGACAGAGATTATCTGGATCTGCTGAAAACGCGTCCGGCAGTCGGGACGGTGCTGAATCACGGGGATTACGACAGTTTTAAAAAGTCCCTCACCAGCGTGGCGCTACGTAAAGGGTATTTCGACAGCGAATTTAATAAGAGCCAGTTGGGCGTCGCGCTTGACCGCCATCAGGCTTTCTGGGATATCGACTACAACAGCGGCGAGCGCTACCGCTTTGGTCATGTCACTTTCGAAGGTTCGCAGATCCGCGATGAGTATCTGCAAAATCTGGTGCCGTTTAAAGAGGGGGACCAGTATGAATCAAAAGATCTCGGCGAGTTAAACCGTCGTCTCTCGGCGACCGGATGGTTCAACTCGGTGGTCGTCGCGCCGGAATTCGACAAAGCGCGCCAGACCAAAGTGCTGCCGCTAAAGGGCGTGGTTTCGCCGCGCACCGAAAACACCATCGAAACCGGGGTGGGCTATTCCACTGACGTCGGCCCGCGGGTAAAGGCGACGTGGAAAAAACCGTGGATGAACTCGTACGGGCACAGCCTGACCACCAGCGCCAGCATCTCCGCCCCCGAACAGGTGCTGGATTTCAGCTACAAAATCCCGCTCTTAAAGAATCCGCTGGAGCAGTATTACCTGGTGCAGGGCGGCTTTAAGCGTACCGATCTCAACGATACCGAACAGGATTCCACCACGCTTGCGCTTTCGCGCTACTGGGATCTTTCCAGCGGCTGGCAGCGAGCGATAAACCTGCGCTGGAGTCTCGACCACTTTACCCAGGGCGAAGTGACCAATACCACCATGCTGCTGTATCCGGGGGTGATGATAAGCCGTACCCGCTCGCGCGGCGGCCTGATGCCGACGTGGGGCGACTCGCAGCGCTATTCGATTGACTACTCCAACACCGCCTGGGGATCAGATGTCGATTTCTCGGTGATCCAGGCGCAAAACGTCTGGATCCGCACCTTGTACGATCGCCACCGTTTCGTGATGCGCGGCAATCTCGGCTGGATTGAGACCGGCGACTTTGACAAAGTGCCGCCGGATCTCCGCTTCTTCGCCGGGGGCGACCGCAGTATTCGCGGCTACAAATATAAATCAATCTCGCCGAAAGACAGCAATGGCGACCTGAAAGGGGCGTCGAAGCTGGCAACCGGCTCGCTGGAATATCAGTATAACGTCAGCGGAAAATGGTGGGGCGCGATGTTTGTCGACAGCGGCGAAGCGGTCAGCGATATCCGCAGAAGCGACTTCAAAACCGGCGCCGGGGTTGGCGTGCGCTGGCAGTCGCCGGTCGGGCCGATCAAGCTCGATATCGCCGCGCCGATCGGCGACAAAGACGAGCATGGTTTACAGTTTTACATCGGTCTGGGGCCTGAATTATGAGTTTATGGAAGAAGATAAGCCTCGGCGTACTGATTTTTATCCTGCTGCTGCTGGCAACCGTCGGGTTTCTGGTGGGCACCACCACCGGACTGCATCTGGTGTTCAACGCGGCGAACCGCTGGGTGCCGGGGCTGGAAATCGGCCAGGTGACCGGCGGCTGGCGTGACCTGTCATTGAAAAATATCCGTTACGACCAGCCGGGCGTGGCGGTGAATGCCGGCGAAGTGCATCTGGCCGTGGGGCTGGACTGCCTGTGGAACAGCAGTCTGTGCGTCAACGATCTGTCGCTCAAGGACATCAACGTCGTCATTGACAGCAAAAAGATGCCGCCCGCGGAACAGGTAGAGGCAGAGGAAGACAGCGGCCCGCTGAATCTCTCCACGCCCTATCCCATCACCCTTTCTCGCGTCGCGCTGGAAAACGTCAATATTAAAATTGACGACACCACCGTTTCGGTAATGGATTTCACCTCAGGCCTGAACTGGCAGGAAAAAAATCTGACCCTGAAGCCCACCTCATTACAGGGGCTGTTGATCGCGCTGCCGAAAGTGGCGGACGTGGCGCAAGAAGAGGTCGTGGAACCGAAGATCCAGAATCCGCAGCCGGACGAAAAACCGCTCGGCGAAACGCTCAAGGATCTGTTCTCCAGGCCGGTGCTGCCGGAAATGACCGACGTTCACCTGCCGCTGAATCTTAATATTGAAGCGTTTAAAGGCGAGCAGTTGCGTCTTACGGGCGATACCGATCTGACGGTCTTTAGCCTGCTGCTGAAGGTCAGTAGCATTGACGGCAATATGAAGCTGGACGCGCTGGATATCGATTCCAGTCAGGGGACGATAAATGCGACTGGTACGGCACAGTTAAGCCATAACTGGCCAGTGGATATGACCCTCAACAGCACGCTGAACGTGGAGCCGCTGAAGGGCGAGAAGATCACGCTAAAGGTGGGCGGCGCGCTGCGCGAACAGCTGGAAGTCGGCGTGAATCTCTCCGGCCCGGTGGATGTGGATCTGCGGGCGCAGACGCGGCTGGCGGAGGCCGGGTTGCCGCTCAATCTGGACGTGGTCAGTAAGCAGGTTTACTGGCCGTTTACCGGCGATAAGCAGTTCCAGGCCGATGATATCCGGCTCAAACTCACCGGCAAAATGACCGACTACACGCTGTCGATGCGCACGGCGGTGAAAGGTCAGGATATTCCCCCGGCGACCATCACCCTGGATGCGAAAGGCAACGAACAGCAGATTAACCTCGACAAGCTGACCGTCGCCGCGCTGGAAGGGAAAACCGAGCTGAAAGCGCTGGTGGACTGGCAGCAGGCGATCAGCTGGCGCGGTGAACTGACGCTGGACGGCATTAACACCGCCAAAGAGGTGCCGGACTGGCCCTCGAGGCTCAATGGTCTGGTCAAAACCCGCGGCAGCCTGTATGGCGGCACGTGGCAGATGGAGGTGCCGGAGCTGAAGCTGACAGGCAACGTTAAGCAGAACAAGGTTAACGTTAACGGCTCGCTGAAGGGCAACAGTTACATGCAGTGGATCATTCCAGGACTGCATCTGGAACTGGGGGCGAACAGCGCGGATGTGAAAGGCGAGCTGGGCGTCAAAGAGCTGAATCTGGACGCCACCATTGACGCGCCGGGGCTGGATAACGCACTGCCGGGGTTAGGCGGTACGGCGAAAGGCCTGTTAAAGGTGCGCGGCACGGTCGATGCGCCGCAACTGCTGGCGGATATCACCGCCCGCGGCCTACGCTGGCAGGAACTCTCCGTGGCCCAGGTGCGGGTAGAAGGAGATATCAAATCCACCGACCAGATTGCCGGACAGCTTGATGTCAGGGTAGAACGAATCTCGCAGCCGGATGTGAATATCAATCTTGTCACGCTGAACGCGAAAGGCAGCGAGAAGCAGCACCAGTTGCAGCTGCGGGTTCAGGGCGAGCCGGTTTCCGGACAGCTCGATCTGGCCGGTAGCTTTGACCGAAAAGAGATGCGCTGGAAAGGTACCCTCAGCAATACCCGCTTCCAGACGCCGGTGGGGCCGTGGTCGCTGACCCGCGCCATCGCACTGGATTACCGCAACCAGGAGCAGAAAATCAGCATTGGGCCACATTGCTGGACGAACCCGAACGCTGAACTGTGTGTGCCGCAAACCATTGACGCCGGGGCGGAAGGCCGGGCGGTGGTGAATCTCAACCGCTTCGATCTGGCGATGCTGAAGCCGTTTATGCCAGAGACCACTCAGGCCAGCGGCGTTTTTACCGGGAAGGCTGACGTGGCGTGGGACACCACCAAAGAGGGGCTGCCGCAGGGCAACGTGACGCTTTCCGGACGTAACGTGAAGGTGACGCAGACGGTTAACGACGGGCCGCTGCCGCTGGCGTTTGACACGCTGAACGTCAGCGCCGATCTGCATAACAATCGCGCGGAACTGGGCTGGCTGATTCGCCTGACCAATAACGGACAGCTTGACGGTCAGGTGCAGGTGACCGATCCGCAGGGGCGACGTAATCTCGGCGGCAATGTGAACATCCGCAACCTCAATCTGGCGATGGTGAACCCGATCTTTGCCCGCGGTGAAAAAGCGGCGGGGATGCTGAACGCGAACCTGCGTCTCGGCGGCGATGTCCAGGGGCCGCAGATGTTTGGTCAGCTCCAGCTAAGCGGTCTGGATATCGACGGCAACTTTATGCCGTTTGACATGCAGCCAAGTCAGCTGGCGATGAATTTTAACGGTACGCGCTCGACCCTGACCGGGGAAGTACGTACTCAGCAGGGGCAGATAAACCTCAGCGGTGACGCAGACTGGAGCCAGATCGACAACTGGCGCGCGCGGGTTGCGGCGAAAGGCAGCCGGGTGCGCATTACCGTACCGCCAATGGTACGGCTGGACGTCTCGCCGGACGTGGTGTTTGAAGCGACGCCGAGCTTATTCACCCTCGATGGTCGTGTCGACGTGCCGTGGGCGCGCATTGTGGTGCATGAGCTGCCGGAAAGCGCAGTGGGCGTCTCCAGCGACGAAGTCATGCTCAACGATCAGTTACAGCCTGAAGAACCGCAGACCGCCGGGATCCCGATCAACAGCAACCTGATCGTTCACGTCGGCAACAACGTGCGGATGGACGCGTTTGGCCTGAAAGCCCGTCTGACGGGCGATTTGAAAGTGGCGCAGGATAAACAGGGGCTGGGGCTTAACGGACAGATTAATATTCCGGAAGGCCGCTTCCACGCCTACGGGCAGGATCTGATAGTGCGTAAGGGCGAACTGCTCTTCTCTGGCCCACCGGATCAGCCTTTACTCAATATCGAAGCGATTCGTAACCCGGAAGCGACCGAAGATGATGTAATCGCTGGCGTTCGCGTCACCGGATCGGCGGACGAACCGAAGGCGGAGATCTTCTCTGATCCGGCCATGTCACAGCAAATGGCGCTCTCTTATCTGCTGCGCGGACAGGGACTGGACAGCGATCAAAGCGACAGCGCAGCGATGACCTCCATGCTCATTGGCCTGGGGGTTGCACAAAGTGGTCAGGTTGTGGGTAAAATCGGGGAGACATTTGGCGTAAGCAATTTGGCGCTGGACACCCAGGGGGTAGGGGACTCATCCCAGGTGGTGGTCAGCGGATATGTATTGCCTGGTCTACAGGTGAAATACGGTGTGGGCATATTTGACTCTTTAGCCACGCTCACGCTACGTTATCGCCTGATGCCTAAGCTATATCTGGAAGCCGTGTCTGGCGTAGATCAGGCACTGGATTTGCTCTATCAGTTTGAGTTTTAGCAATGCGAATATTTGTCTACGGCAGTTTACGAACCAAACAAGGCAACAGCCACTGGATGACCAACGCCCAGTTGCTGGGCGAATACAGTATTGATAACTACCAGTTGTACAGCCTGGGCCACTATCCAGGCGCAGTTCCCGGGAACGGAACAGTACAGGGTGAAGTTTATCGTATTGATAACGCCACGCTGGCCGAACTGGATGCCCTGCGCACCCGGGGCGGCGAATACGCACGCCAGTTGATCCAGACGCCGTACGGAAGTGCATGGATGTATGTGTACCAACGTCCGGTGACGGGATTAACGCTGATCGAAAGCGGTAACTGGTTAGACAGAGACCAGTACTGAATTGAGCACGCCACCTTCGGGTGGCGTTGTTTTTTGCGAGGCGCTACGCCTCATTATTTGTCATCCCATCACGCCATTTCTTTTCTCTCCGTTCCGCTTCACTGTGCAGAGGGAGAAATCCAGGGAGGATACTGACAACCATTTACGACGCGGGCTCTCTGCGCCAGACAGCTCCGTCGCACAGGCATGGCTGGGGATGAGGTGGTCGACGTTGCGTTATTAAGACGCAGGCTATCGTGAAAGAGGGGAAGTTAGGCCGGTTAAGGCGTTTCGTCAGGCATAAAAAAACCCTGATCCGCCGATGCCCGACGTTCAGGGTTTTTATCGCGTAACGAACTTATTTCTTCGCGGCGCGCTCGAAGGAAGCAACGATTTCCGCTTTAGCGGCTTCGGCGTTGTCCCAGCCGTCAACTTTCACCCATTTGCCTTTTTCGAGGTCTTTGTAGTGCTCGAAGAAGTGAGTGATCTGCGCTTTCAGCAGTTCCGGCAGGTCGTTCACGTCTTTAATGTGATCGTACTCTTTGCTCAGCTTGGTGTGCGGCACTGCAACCAGTTTCGCATCTTCACCGGATTCGTCGGTCATTTTCAGCACGCCAACCGGACGGCAGCGGATCACAGAGCCCGGCTGCAGCGGGTACGGCGTTGGGACCAGTACGTCAACCGGGTCACCGTCCAGAGACAGGGTGTGGTTGATGTAGCCGTAGTTGCACGGATAGAACATCGCGGTGGACATGAAGCGGTCAACGAACAGCGCGCCGCTCTCTTTGTCGACTTCGTATTTGATCGGATCTGCGTTAGCCGGGATCTCAATCACTACATAGATATCTTCCGGCAGCTCTTTACCCGCAGGTACGTTGAGTAAGCTCATGTCTGTTTCCTTTAACTGTGTCGTAAACAAGTGGCAAGTATTATAGCTATCTCGCGCCGAATGTCTTCGCCTGATTTTGTTTTTACCTCCCTCCCGCATGGCCTTTTTAGCGCGCTCGCATGACAGGAAAATCCATATCTTCAGCCGCTTTTTTCATAGGTAAATGAAAGCGATTACAAACTTGTGATTAACGTTCTATTTACTTTTTTGAAGTGTGATGTAACGCAATTCGTTACATATTCGATTGTCTATAGTTTTTTCGCGACTGTTTCTTAACCAACAAAAACTCACCCTACGAGGACACAGTTATGTGGAAGCGCTTACTTTTAGTCACAGCAGTTTCGGCAGCCATGTCGTCTATGGCGATGGCCGCCCCCTTAACCGTAGGATTTTCGCAGGTCGGCTCAGAGTCCGGCTGGCGCGCCGCCGAGACCAACGTGGCGAAAAGCGAGGCCGAAAAGCGGGGGATTACGCTGAAGATCGCCGACGGCCAGCAGAAGCAGGAAAACCAGATTAAAGCAGTGCGCTCGTTCGTGGCGCAAGGGGTTGACGCTATCTTCATTGCGCCGGTGGTTGCGACAGGGTGGGAACCGGTGCTGAAGGAAGCGAAGGATGCGGAAATTCCGGTCTTTCTGCTCGACCGCTCCATCGATGTCAAAGACAAATCTCTCTATATGACGACGGTGACCGCCGACAACGTCCTTGAAGGCAAACTGATAGGCGACTGGCTGATCAAAGAGGTGAACGGTAAGCCGTGTAACGTGGTTGAGTTGCAGGGAACAGTCGGCGCCAGCGTGGCTATCGACCGTAAGAAAGGCTTTGCAGAAGCCATCGCCAATGCGCCAAACATCAAAATTATCCGTTCCCAGTCTGGCGACTTTACCCGCAGTAAAGGCAAAGAGGTGATGGAAAGCTTTATCAAAGCGGAAAACAACGGCAAGAACATCTGCATGGTTTACGCCCACAACGATGATATGGCGATTGGCGCCATTCAGGCGATAAAAGAGGCGGGATTGAAACCAGGGAAAGACATTCTCACCGGTTCCATCGACGGCGTGCCCGACATCTTCAAAGCGATGATTGACGGTGATGCCAACGCCAGCGTTGAACTGACGCCAAACATGGCGGGTCCGGCTTTCGACGCGCTCGAGAAATTCAAGAAAGACGGCACGATGCCGGAAAAAGTGACCATCACCAAATCGACGCTTTATCTGCCGGACACCGCGAAAGAAGAGTTAGAGAAGAAGAAAAATATGGGCTACTGATTGTTTGACAAGGCCGGGTGGCGCGACGCTGACCCGGCCTACGGTAAAGCGGGTTCAGAATGTACCGGAGGAACCATGACCACTGCTCAACACCAGGCGATCCTCCGTACCGAGGGCTTGAGTAAATTCTTCCCGGGCGTCAAAGCGCTGGATAACGTCGACTTCACGCTACGGCGCGGCGAAATCATGGCGCTGCTGGGGGAAAACGGCGCGGGGAAATCGACGCTGATTAAAGCGCTGACCGGGGTATATCACGCCGATCGCGGTACGATATTTCTGGAAGGCCGTGCGATCTCACCCCGGAATACCGCCCATGCACAGCAATTGGGCATTGGTACGGTGTATCAGGAAGTTAACCTGCTGCCAAACATGTCGGTGGCGGATAATCTGTTTATTGGCCGTGAGCCCCGGCGTTTTGGCCTGTTGCGGCGCAAGGAGATGGAAACACGCGCCTCGGCGCTAATGGCGTCTTACGGCTTCTCGCTCGACGTGCGCGAGCCGCTAAACCGCTTTTCAGTGGCAATGCAGCAGATCGTCGCCATTTGCCGGGCTATCGATCTCTCTGCAAAAGTGCTGATCCTCGACGAGCCGACCGCCAGCCTTGACACCCAGGAAGTGGAGATGTTGTTTGGTCTGATGCGCCGCTTGCGCGACAACGGCGTCAGCCTGATCTTCGTGACCCATTTCCTCGATCAGGTCTACGACGTGAGCGACAGGATCACCGTCTTACGTAACGGTAGCGTTGTTGGCTGCTGTGAAACGCGCGAGCTGCCGCAAATCGAACTGGTGAAAATGATGCTGGGACGCGAGCTGGAAACCAACGCGCTTCAGCGCGCGGGACGCACCTTGCTGAGCGACAAACCGTTCGCTGCGTTCAAAGGGTATGGCAGGAAAGGGACGATCGCCCCGTTCGATCTGGAAGTGCGCCCCGGTGAGATCGTCGGTCTGGCGGGGCTGTTAGGCTCCGGGCGGACGGAAACCGCGGAAGTGATCTTTGGCATCAAGCCGGCAGACAGCGGCAGCGCGCAGATCAAAGGCAAACCGCACGCTCTGCGATCGCCGCATCAGGCATCCTGCCAGGGGATCGGGTTTTGTCCGGAGGATCGGAAAACCGACGGTATCATTGCCGCCGCATCGGTACGGGAAAATATCATTCTGGCGCTCCAGGCTCAGCGCGGCTGGCTGAGGCCGATCCCGCGCAAGGAGCAAAACGACATTGCGGCGCGTTTTATTCGCCAGCTTGGTATACGCACGCCCAGCGCGGAACAGCCGATTGAGTTTCTTTCCGGCGGCAATCAGCAGAAGGTGCTGCTGTCGCGCTGGTTGCTGACCAAACCGCAGTTCCTGATCCTCGACGAACCCACCCGCGGGATTGACGTCGGCGCGCATGCCGAGATCATCCGGCTGATCGAAACCCTTTGCGCCGACGGTCTGGCGCTGCTGGTGATTTCTTCGGAGCTGGAGGAACTGGTCGGTTATGCGGATCGGGTCATCATTATGCGCGACCGAAAACAGGTGGCGGAGATCCCCCTGGCTGAACTCTCTGTTCCGGCGATCATGAACGCCATCGCGGCGTAAGGAGACTTTTGTGATGCCTCAATCTCTCCCGCAAAGCACCTCGCCAAAGCGACGCTTTCGCTGGCCGACCGGGACGCCGCAGCTGATAGCGCTCCTGCTGGTGCTGCTGGTGGACAGTCTGGTTGCGCCGCATTTTTACCAGATTGTCCTGCAGGATGGCCGTCTGTTCGGTAGCCCTGTCGATATTCTCAATCGCGCCGCGCCTGTGGCGCTGCTGGCGATCGGTATGACGCTGGTGATCGCTACCGGCGGCATCGATCTCTCTGTCGGCGCGGTGATGGCCATTGCGGGGGCCACCACCGCGGCCATGACCGTCGCCGGACACAGCCTGCCGGTGGTGTTGCTCGCCGCGCTTGGCTCGGGGATCCTCGCCGGATTATGGAACGGTGTCCTGGTGGCGATCCTGAAAATCCAGCCGTTTGTCGCCACCCTGATCCTGATGGTGGCCGGGCGCGGCGTCGCGCAGTTGATCACCTCCGGGCAGATCGTCACCTTTAGCTCGCCTGCGCTCTCCTGGTTTGGCAGCGGATCCCTGCTGCTGTTTCCGACGCCGGTGATCGTGGCGTTGATCACTCTGCTGCTGTTCTGGTTGCTGACCCGTAAAACCGCGCTCGGTATGTTTATTGAAGCGGTAGGCATTAACATTCGCGCGGCCAAAAACGCCGGCGTGAATACACGGATCATCGTCATGCTCACCTATGTGCTCAGCGGGCTGTGCGCGGCGATTGCCGGGATCATCGTTGCGGCGGATATACGCGGCGCCGACGCCAACAACGCCGGGCTATGGCTGGAGCTGGACGCCATTCTGGCGGTGGTTATCGGCGGCGGCTCGCTGATGGGCGGACGCTTCAACCTGTTTTTGTCGGTGGTGGGGGCGCTGATCATTCAGGGCATGAACACCGGCATTTTACTGTCCGGATTCCCGCCGGAAATGAATCAGGTCGTCAAAGCCGTCGTGGTGCTGTGCGTGCTGATTGTCCAGTCGCAGCGCTTTATCAGTTTGCTAAAAGGAGTGCGTGGTCGTGATAAAACGTAACCTACCGCTGATGATCACCCTCGGGGTTTTTGTGCTGGGCTATTTGTACTGCCTGACCCAGTTTCCCGGCTTCGCCTCCACGCGGGTGATCTGCAATATTCTCACTGACAACGCCTTTCTCGGCATCATCGCCGTAGGGATGACCTTTGTGATCCTCTCCGGCGGTATCGATCTTTCTGTCGGTTCGGTGATCGCCTTCACTGGCGTATTTCTGGCGAAAGCCATTGGTTATTGGGGCGTGTCGCCGTTGCTGGCGTTTCCACTGGTGCTGGCGATGGGCTGCGCCTTCGGCGCGTTTATGGGATTACTGATTGACGCGCTGAAGATCCCGGCGTTTATCATCACCCTTGCCGGGATGTTCTTTCTGCGCGGAGTCAGCTATCTGGTGTCTGAAGAGTCGATTCCGATTGACCATCCTGTTTACGATACCCTTTCCAGCCTGGCGTGGAAGATCCCCGGCGGCGGGCGTTTGAGCGCAATGGGTCTGCTGATGTTGGCGGTGGTGGTGACAGGCATTTTTCTGGCTCACCGCACGCGGTTTGGGAATCAGGTGTACGCCATTGGCGGCAACGCGACCTCGGCAAACCTGATGGGCATTTCAACGCGCAGCACCACCATTCGCATCTATATGCTGTCCACCGGGTTGGCGACGCTCGCCGGAATCGTTTTTTCTGTCTATACCCAGGCCGGTTACGCGCTGGCGGGCGTTGGCGTGGAGCTGGACGCGATCGCTTCGGTGGTCATTGGCGGCACGCTGCTGAGCGGCGGCGTCGGCACAGTGCTCGGTACGCTGTTCGGCGTGGCTATTCAGGGGCTGATTCAGACCTATATTAATTTCGACGGCACGCTCAGTTCGTGGTGGACGAAAATCGCCATCGGGATCCTGTTATTTATCTTCATCGCGTTACAGCGCGGCCTGACGGTGCTGTGGGAGAACCGGCAAAACGCGCCGGTACGCAGAATATCCCCCTCGGTCTTACCAAAGTGAAACGCAGGCATCGCGTAATCACCTAAACTTTTTCCGGTTGTTGTCGATAGTTTCTGTACAGACTTCAACCGGAAAATAACGATGCCAAAATCCCTCTCCCTACGACTTTCCCTGCTGGTTTTATTGTCGCTGATTACCCTGCTGTTGCTGCTGACGGGCAGTATGGGGATGTACGCCTCCACCCGCATCATCACTTCCTGGTTCTACTATGGGATCATGACCGGCGCGACGCTGACTGCCATTGCGCTGCTGATGGTGGTCTGGTTGCTGCTGCGTAACCAACTCCTGAAGCCGCTTGATAATGCGGTTGAGCAACTGGAGCGTCTGGCAACGGGGGATTTATCGTCTGTTGAAAGTCGTTATGCCAGCGCCGAGTTCAATCGTCTACAGTCGGCGCTTGCCGGGATGCGCGTGGCGCTGAGTGAATCCGTCAGGCGCGTCCGTGACGCCAGCGCGCAAATTGACACCGGCAGTCGTGAGCTGACCGCCGGCAATCTGCATCTCGCTTCGCGTACTGAATCGACGGCGACATCGCTGGAGCAAACTGCCGCCAGCATGGAAGAGCTTACCGCGACGGTGAAGCAGAATGCGGAAAACGCCGACCAGGCGCACCGGCTGGCAAAGTCTGTTTCTGACACCGCCGACCGCGGTAGCGAAATGGTCTGTTATGTCATTGAGAAAATGCGCGATATTTCCGGCAGTTCACACCGGATCGCCGATATTCTTGGCGTGATCGACGGCATTGCTTTCCAGACCAATATCCTGGCGTTGAACGCCTCCGTGGAAGCGGCGCGGGCCGGGGAGCAGGGGCGCGGTTTTGCCGTGGTGGCAGGCGAGGTGCGTAACCTGGCGAGCCGCAGCGCCGAGGCGGCGAAAGAGATCCGTATGCTTATCGGCGATTCTCAGGCGCAGGTGAACGAAGGCAGCGATCTGGCCATGCAGGCGGGCGAAACGATGGATGAGATCGCCAGCGAAGTGATGCGCATGACGTCGCTAATGCGGGAAATCGCCAGCGCGTCACAGGAGCAGAGCCGCGGCATTGAGCAGGTTAATATCGCGGTTAGCCAGATGGATGAAACCGCGCAGCAAAACGCGGTGTTGGTGCAGCAGTCCTCTGCGGCCACCCGCTCGCTGGAAGCGCAGTCTCATGCCTTAATCGACGCGATGGCGACCTTTAAACTGCAGACGGCGTAACGGCAAAACGCAGGTCGGATAGCGGTTTCGCCTTATCCGGCCTGCGCATGCCGTCTGTCATCTTTATGCGTCCGGGTACTCACGAATAAAGCGCTCAACGTCGTCAACCATATGATCGTTACCGACGAAGAACGAACGACGCTGGTGCAGGCTTTCCGGAATGATATCCAGAATACGCTCTTTCCCGTCGCTGGCTTTACCGCCCGCCTGCTCGGCGAGGAACGCCATCGGGTTGCACTCATACAGCAGGCGCAACTTCCCTTCCGGATGGCTGGCGGTGCTTGGGTAGAGGTAGATCCCGCCTTTCAGCAGGTTGCGGTGGAAGTCCGCCACCAGTGAGCCAATGTAGCGCGAAGTGTAAGGACGATTGGTCGGCTTATCTTCTTCCTGACAGAATTTGATGTACTTCTTAACACCATTAGGAAACTTGATGTAATTGCCTTCGTTGATGGAGTAGGTTTTGCCTTTCTGCGGGAAGCGCATGCGTTCCTGGCTCAGACAGAACACGCCCAGCGACGGATCGTAAGTAAAGGCATGTACGCCGCAGCCGGTGGTGTACACCAGCATGGTGGAAGAACCGTACACCACGTAGCCCGCGGCAACCTGCTTGTTGCCTGGCTGCAGGAAGTCTTCTTCCGTCACCGGCGTACCAACCGGGGTCACGCGACGATAAATAGAGAAAATGGTTCCGACAGAGACGTTAACATCGATGTTGGACGAGCCATCCAGAGGGTCCATCAGTACGACATACTTCGCGTGTTCACAGCCTTCAAAAACGACGATTTCGTCTTCTTCTTCAGAGGCGATGCCCGCGACGATATCGCGCGCCTTGAGTGCAGCTTTCAGTTTCTCGTTCGCGAACAGATCGAGTTTCTGCTGAACCTCGCCCTGCACGTTCTCAGCACCGCTGGCACCCAGGATATCGACCAGACCGGCCTTGTTGATATCGCGGTGGATGATCTTGGCGCCCAGCTTTATTGCCGACAGCAAAGCAGTGAGCTCACCGGTAGCATGAGAGAACTCGTGCTGCTTTTCGACAATAAATTCACCTAACGTTTTCATAACACTTTCCCTGCAATTGATATGGAGTAAAGCGACCGTAACAATCTTAACAAATATTTCAGGGGCTGCGCTCAGGTGAATCGCGCCAGCAAAGTACGGATTATCCTGAAATGCGTTTCTCACTTGCCTGACATATGCGTAAAATGGCCCGCAGATTAAAAAAGGATAGTGACGTATGCGCATTCATATTTTGGGAATTTGTGGCACCTTCATGGGCGGCCTGGCGATGCTGGCGCGCTCACTCGGTCATGAAGTAACAGGTTCGGACGCCAATGTGTATCCGCCGATGAGCACGTTACTTGAAAATCAAGGTATTGATCTGATTCAGGGTTATGACGCCAGTCAGCTCGACCCACAGCCTGATCTGGTGATCATTGGCAACGCCATGACGCGTGGGAACCCGTGCGTTGAAGCGGTGCTGGAAAAAAACATCCCGTACATGTCCGGCCCGCAGTGGCTGCATGATTTTGTCCTGCGCGACCGCTGGGTGCTGGCCGTGGCAGGCACCCACGGTAAAACCACCACTGCTGGCATGGCGACCTGGATCCTGGAAGCCTGTGGCTACAAGCCTGGCTTTGTGATCGGCGGCGTTCCGGGCAACTTCGAGGTCTCAGCGCGTCTGGGCGAAAGCGATTTCTTCGTGATTGAAGCCGATGAATACGACTGCGCCTTTTTCGACAAGCGCTCCAAGTTTGTTCATTACTGCCCGCGCACGTTAATCCTCAATAACCTCGAGTTCGATCACGCGGATATTTTTGACGATCTGAAAGCGATCCAGAAACAGTTCCACCACCTGGTGCGCATCGTACCGGGCCAGGGACGGATTATCTGGCCGGAACACGATATTAACCTCAAGCAGACGCTGGCGATGGGCTGCTGGAGCGAGCAGGAGCTGGTGGGCGAGCAGGGCCACTGGCAGGCGAAGAAGCTGAACGTCGATGCCTCTGAGTGGGAAGTGTGGCTGGATGGTGAAAAAGTGGGCGAAGTGAAGTGGTCGCTGGTGGGCGAGCACAACATGCACAACGGCCTGATGGCGATTGCCGCTGCGCGTCATGTCGGCGTTCAGCCTGCGGATGCCGCAACGGCGCTGGGGTCGTTTATTAACGCCCGCCGTCGTCTGGAACTGCGTGGCGAAGCGAACGGCGTGACCGTCTATGATGATTTTGCCCATCACCCGACCGCGATCCTGGCGACCCTTGCCGCGCTGCGCGGCAAAGTGGGCGGCACCGCGCGCATTATCGCCGTGCTGGAACCGCGTTCCAATACCATGAAAATGGGTCTGTGTAAGGACGATCTGGCGCCGTCATTAGGCCGCGCCGATGAGGTGTATCTGCTACAGCCGCCGCATATTCCGTGGCAGGTGGCTGAAGTGGCGGAGGCCTGCGTACAGCCTGCGCACTGGAGCGGAGACGTTGACGCGCTGGCGGAGATGGTCGTGAAAACCGCGCAGCCGGGCGATCACATTCTGGTGATGAGCAACGGCGGGTTTGGCGGTATCCACCAGAAGTTACTGGATGGGCTGGCGAAGAAAGCGGCAGCCGCAGAGTAAAACAGTACCCGGTGGCGCTGGCGCCTACCGGGCCTGGACAATGCGCAATCTCGATAGCCGGACAAGGCGCACGCGCCGCTATCCGGCAGATTGCCACACGCTATTACGCGTCGTTTTCCGCCAGTTCGCGCAGATACTGGAAGATTTGGCGCGCGGATTTCGGCGGTTTATTTCCTTCTTTCTCTTTCTTCGCGTTACGGATCAGCGATCGTAATTGCTGACGGTCGGCATTGGGCCACAGGTTCAGGACTTCCGCGACCGCGTCATCCCCTTCGACGATCAAACGATCGCGCAGGTTTTCGAGCTTGTGGAACAGCACCACCTGCTGGTTGTGGCGGTTTTTCAGCTTGTCCAGCGCCTGACGAATTGGCTCCACGTCACGGCTTCGCAGCATTTTACCAATCAACTGCAGCTGGCGGCGACGGCCTTCCATCTTGATACGCTGAGCCAGCTCAATGGCGGCCCGCAGATCCGCATCCAGCGGGATCTTATCCAGCGCGTTTTTCCCCAGATCCACAATTTCTGCGCCCAGGCGTTTTAATTCCTCGGCATCGCGTTTAATTTCACTTTTGCTGACCCAGATAATTTCATCGTCTTCGTCTTCGATGTCATCACCGGGAACGTCGTCGAGCCAGTCTTCGGGCTGCTTTGTCATCTCAGGCTCCTTAAAAAAAAGAGGCTAATGTTACCAGTTAAGATGCGCACTGAAAAACGGTTCTCTGTTAGACTTCAGAGAAACTCTCTCTACAGTATGGCATTTGCGATGAAAGTAATCTCACAAGTTGAAGCGCAGCGTAAGATTCTGGAAGAAGCGGTCTCGACAGCGCTGTCGTTAGCGTCAGGCAAATCCGACGGCGCGGAAGTCGCCGTCAGCAAAACCACCGGCATTAGCGTGAGCACACGTTACGGTGAAGTGGAGAATGTTGAATTCAACAGCGATGGCGCGTTGGGGATTACCGTTTATCACCAGAACCGTAAAGGCAGCGCGTCATCCACCGACCTCAGTCCGCAGGCGATTGCCCGTACCGTACAGGCGGCGCTGGACATTGCGCGCTACACCTCGCCGGATCCGTGCGCAGGCGTGGCGGATAAAGAGCTGCTGGCCTTCGATGCGCCGGATCTCGATCTGTTCCATCCGGCGGACGTGTCCCCGGACGAAGCTATTGAGATGGCGGCGCGCGCCGAGCAGGCGTCCTTACAGGCGGACAAGCGCATCACCAACACCGAGGGCGGCAGCTTTAACAGCCACTATGGCATTAAAGTGTTCGGGAACAGCCACGGTATGCTGCAGGGCTATTGCTCTACCCGTCATTCGCTGTCCAGTTGCGTGATCGCCGAAGAGAACGGCGATATGGAGCGTGACTACGCCTACACGATTGGCCGCGCGTTGGGCGACCTGCAAACGCCTGAGTGGGTTGGGGCCGAGTGCGCGCGTCGTACGCTGTCCCGCCTGGCGCCGCGTAAACTTTCGACCATGAAAGCGCCGGTGATTTTCGCTAATGAAGTGGCGACCGGACTGTTCGGCCATCTGGTTGGCGCGATTGCCGGCGGCTCGGTGTACCGTAAATCCACCTTCCTGTTGGATTCGCTGGGTAAACAAATTCTTCCCGACTGGCTGACAATTGAAGAACATCCGCACCTGCGTAAAGGGTTGGCGTCGTCACCGTTCGACAGCGAAGGCGTGCGCACGGAACGCCGTGACATCGTTAAAGACGGCATTCTGACCCAATGGCTGTTGACCAACTATTCCGCGCGCAAGCTGGGACTGAAAAGCACCGGCCATGCGGGCGGCATTCACAACTGGCGTATTGCCGGACAAGGGCTGAGCTTTGAGCAGATGCTGAAAGAGATGGGCACCGGGCTGGTGGTGACAGAACTGATGGGCCAGGGGGTAAGCGGCATCACCGGTGATTACTCGCGCGGCGCGGCCGGCTTCTGGGTGGAGAACGGCGAAATCCAGTATCCGGTAAGTGAAATCACCATCGCCGGGAATTTAAAAGAGATGTGGCGCAATATCGTGACTGTCGGTAACGATATCGAAACCCGCAGCAATATTCAGTGTGGTTCGGTTCTTCTGCCGGAAATGAAGATTGCCGGACAATAATCCGCCTCAGGCGGCAAACGCGCGACAGGCCGGATAAGACGCTTTGCGGCGTCATCCGGCATTGCTTCGCACCCATAAGTAAACGTAATACCCATCACACTTCTCAACTTATTCCATCAATAGCATTGTTCGTTTTCCTCCTTTCGTTTCCGCTTCATTTCTCGATACAAATCACACTTTTCCAGCGATAAATCAGCAAAACCGCCTTTTCTGTGGAACAGATCACTATCGCCACTCGCCTTTCCACTTCGAAGTGGAAAACAACTCGCTACAAACTTTTTACCTCCGCCGTTAGTTTTAACCCAGAGCCATTAACGGGGTAAGACGAGTGAATAACGGAGCAGTAATGAACGACATGGGGGAACAGGTGGCGCAGACGGCGGCACTGGCCGATCGCATGCTGGCGCAGGTGTACGCATTACTGCGTGAACATCACATCATTCCCAACGCCGTACAGGAACAAATGCTGACGTCTCATGTTCGCGCCATGGCGCACCGGTCAGTGACCGGCGAGCCTTTGCCGGAAGTGGAAGCCAGTTTATTTGATGAAATATCCGCCGAATCAATGGCGCTTGCCCGCGACGTGGTGGCGGCGTTTGGCAATCTTCCCGAGGAAGAAGCCTGGCTGCTGTCGGTCCACTTCGAAGTCGCGAAAGACAATCTTTAAGGAGCAAATAATGGAACAAATTACCGTTGTGATTGGCGATCGTCTGGGAAAAGGCCAGAAAGTGGCGGCAGGCGTCGAGAAAGCGGGCGGCCGTGCGGTAGTGGTGCCGGGCGTGGCGGCGGATATGAAGCTGGGGGACGTTATGAAAGCGGAAAATGCCACCTTCGGCATCTCTTTCTGCGGCAGCGGCGGCGCAGGTGCGATCACCGCGCAAAACAAACATGGCTATAAAGCCAAATACGGGATGCGCTCAGTGGATGAAGGCGTAACGGCGATTAACGAAGGCTGCAACGTGCTGGGTTTCGGCTTTATGGATAAAGAAGAGCTTGGCGAACGTCTGGTGCAGGCCTGGCAGAAAAAGTACGGCGCCTGAGTATGAAAGAACAATTCACCACCACGGTGAGAGTCTCCGGGAAAGGCGAAGCCAAAGCGCGCGCCTTTGCCGATGCCCTGAACCACGTTCAGGCTGCGGTCATGAAGGCATCGCCGCATATTTTACTGCGTATTGAGCCACAGGATGTGCAGGTTGTTCAGGCGCGTGAATCGGTACGAAAAGAAGCGTTTCTGTTCTTCTTTTTGCGCCGCGAAAGGCGGACGTACAGCGTGGAGCTGGACGTGACCGTCAACGTGACAGCCATCAATCTGGACAAGGTGGATTTTGTCTCGCAACGCTGATTCTTGTTAAAAAGGCATAACTATGTTCCTGATAATTTTAATAAAATCGCTCATCATCGGCGGCCTGGTCGGCGTAGGTGTGGGTGCCGGGGCTGCACGCATGTTTCATGCGCCTACCACACAGGGGATGGGCGCATTTCGTACGTTGGGGGAACTGAACTCCTGCGAAGGGGATCCGGCTTCTCACTTCTCCTTCGGCCTGGGCTTCTTCTTCAACGCCTGGGCGTCCTCCGTGGCGGCGGGGGCATTCACTCAGGACGTCGATCACCGCATCATACCGAACTGGGGCGCGGCGGCGCTGATGCTCAAAAACCGCAACGTGGGTGAAACGCTGCACGATCCGAAAAAGATGGCGATTGCCTGCGGCATCATCGGCATGATCGTGGTGACCTTCCTGAACCTTACCGCCTCCTCGGTGCCGGAAGCCTTGCAGGTCACCGCTGTGAAAGTGCTGGTGCCTGCGGCAAACCTGCTGGTCAACACCGTGATGCCGGTGATCTTCTGGTTGGCGGCGATCGACGCCGGTAAGAAATCCGGTTTCTGGGCGACCGTTTTCGGCGGCGCGGCGCAGCTGATTATGGGGAACGCCGTTCCGGGGCTGGTGCTTGGTATTCTGATCGGCAAGGGCGTCGAAGAGAGCGGCTGGAACCACGTCACCAAAGTCATGATGGCCGCCATTGTGCTGCTGTTTGTCCTGAGCGGCTTCTTCCGCGGCTTCGATATGAAGCTGATCGAATCCTTCCACATGACCGTGCCGAACTGGCTCGAACTGATCCACAACTCGCTTAGCGGCAAATAACGGAGGCCACAATGGAACAGAATAAAGGTTTTTGGTTTGCCGACTGGTCGTTTCCGATCTTCGTTGGCCTGCTCTCTTCCGGCGTGTTTGCCGGGACGCACATGTACTACCTGTACGGTATCGGCGCGTTTAACGAAGTGGCTTTTGTGGCGATGCTGAAGGCGGGGATGGATACCGGCTCCTACGGCGCGGTTGCGGCGTTTGGCGCCAGCTTCCTGTTCGCCCGCATTATTGAAGGTTCGCTGGTGGGGATTCTGGATATCGGCGGGGCCATTCAGACTGGCGTTGGCCTGGGCGTTCCGGCGCTGCTGCTCGGCGCTGGCATTATTTTCCCGGTCGAGAACTTTATCGCCTCTCTGGTAACCGGTCTGGCGATTGGCCTGGCGATTGGTTACGTCATCATTCTGGCGCGTAAATTCACCATCAACCAGAGCGATTCGACCTACGGGGCGGACGTCATGATGGGGGCCGGTAACGCCTCTGGCCGTTTCCTGGGACCGTTGATTATTCTGAGCGCGATGACCGCCTCTATTCCGATTGGCGTGGGGTCGCTGCTGGGCGCGTTGTTGTTCTATATCTGGCAAAAACCGATCACCGGCGGCGCGATCCTCGGCGCCATGATTTTAGGCTCCATCTTCCCGATCGCGATCAGCTGATGACCGCCTCCAGGCCGGATAGGGCAGTGGCGCCACTATCCGGCACATCATCCCGGCGGGCGTAGAATCGCCCGCGCAAACAGGAGAGTGACATGTTTGATTTACTCCTGCGCCGTGCACGTCTGGTCGACGACACGGTATGCGATATCGCGATAAAGGACGGCAAAATTGCCGCGCTGGGCGAGATAAACGATCCGGCGGTGAAAACCGTCGACTTACGCGGCGAATGCTACGCCAGCGCCGGGTGGATTGACTCTCACGTTCACTGCTATCCGAAATCCCCCATTTATTATGACGAGCCAGACAGCGTCGGCATTGCAACCGGCGTGACCACCGTCGTGGATGCAGGCAGTACCGGTGCTGACGATATTGATGATTTCTACACCCTTACCCGCGACGCGGCGACGGAGGTGTATGCGCTGCTTAATATCTCCCGCGTCGGGCTGATTGCGCAAAATGAACTGGCGAACATGGCGAATATTGACGCCGACGCGGTAAAGCAGGCGGTGAAGCGTCACCCGGACTTTATCGTCGGCCTGAAAGCGCGCATGAGCAGCAGTGTGGTCGGTGAAAACGGCATCACCCCGCTGGCGCGCGCAAAAGCCATTCAGAAAGAGAACGGCGAACTGCCGCTGATGGTGCATATCGGCAATAACCCGCCGAATCTGGATGACATTGCCGGGCTACTGAGTGCCGGCGACATTATCACCCATTGCTACAACGGCAAACCTAACCGCATTCTGACGCCGGAAGGGGCGTTGCGCGCCTCGGTCACCCGGGCGATTCAGCGCGGCGTGCGGCTTGATGTCGGTCACGGTACCGCCAGCCTGAGCTTTGCGGTGGCGAAGCGCGCCATCAGCTTAGGCATTCTGCCGCACACCATCAGTTCGGACATTTATTGCCGCAACCGCATCAGCGGTCCGGTGCATTCGCTTGCCAACGTGATGTCGAAATTTCTTGCTATCGGCATGTCGCTGCCGCAGGTCATCGACTGTGTGACCGTTAACGCCGCCGAAGGGCTGCGTCTGAAAAATAAAGGTCGCCTCCTGCCGGGCCAGGACGCCGATCTCACCCTCTTTACGCTTCAACGCCAGCCCACCGTGCTGGTGGATGCTGAAAACGACAGCTTACAGGCTGACATGCTGTTAGTGCCGCTTGCCGCGATTCGCGCGGGCAAGGGCTATATGACCGAACAAGGGAGCGCGGAACATGCCTTCAATTTTTGAGAAATACAATCTAAAACAAGTCATTAATACCTCGGGCCGCATGACGGCGCTGGGCGTTTCCACGCCGCGCCCGGAAGTTGTAGACGCGGCGATGGCCGGGATGAATCAGTACTTTGAAATGAAGGATCTGGTGAATAAAACCGGCGAGTACATTGCGAAACTGCTGGAGGTGGAAGGCGCGACGGTGGTCTCCTGCGCGTCAGCGGGCATTGCCCAGTCGGTGGCTGCTGTTCTGGTGCAGGACAGCGACTGGTTGCTGGAAAACCTCCACGTTACGCCCATAGAAAAGAACGAAATCGTGCTGCCGAAAGGCCATAACGTCAATTTCGGCGCGCCGGTCGGCACAATGGTGGCCCTCGGCGGCGGTAAGCTGGTGGAGGCTGGCTATGCCAACGAATGCTCCGCAGCCCAACTGGCGGCGGCGATTACGCCGCGTACTGCGGCCATCCTCTATATCAAGTCCCACCACTGCGTACAGAAAAGTATGCTCAGCGTCGAGCAGGCGGTGGTGGTGGCGCGCAAACACAATCTGCCGCTGATCGTCGATGCCGCAGCGGAAGAAGATTTGCAGTGCTACTACCGCGCCGGCGCTTCTCTGGTGATCTATAGCGGCGCGAAGGCCATTGAGGGTCCGACCAGCGGTCTGGTGATAGGCAAAACCCAGTATGTGGAATGGGTGAAACGTCAGACGGCGGGCATTGGCCGGGCGATGAAGGTCGGTAAAGAGGGCATCCTCGGCCTGACCTGCGCCATTGAGCTTTACCTGAACGCGCAAAAAGAGAGCGGGGCGGAAATGGTGGAAAAAATGACGCCGTTTATCGACACGCTGAACACCCTGAACGGCGTAAGCGCCCGCGTGGTGTGGGACAGCGCCGGACGCGACATCGCGCGCGCTGAGATTAAATTCGATGAAGCGGTGACCGGCATCGCGACCGGCGAACTGGTAGAGGCGCTCAAACAGGGCGAATACGCCATTTATTTCCGCGGGTACAAAGCCAACGAAGGGATTATTGAAGCAGATGTGCGCAGCGTAGACCGCGCGCAACTGGAGATTGTGGCGCGCCGTATTGGCGAGGTGATTAACCAGGAGAAAACAGCATGAAACTGACCCCTAATTTTTACCGCGATCGCGTTTGCCTGAACGTGTTGGCAGGCTCGAAGGATAACGCCCGTGAGATCTACGCGGCGGCGGAAGGACATGTGCTGGTCGGCGTGCTCTCTAAACATTACCCGGATGTCGACAGCGCCGTGGCTGATATGCGCGAGTATGCCCAACTGATCGATAACGCGCTGTCGGTAGGGCTTGGCGCGGGCGACCCGAACCAGTCGGCGATGGTGAGTGAGATCTCGCGTCAGGTGCAGCCGCAGCATGTCAATCAGGTTTTCACCGGCGTGGGGACCAGCCGCGCGCTGCTGGGGCAGGGCGAAACGGTGGTGAATGGACTGGTGTCGCCTACCGGCACGCCGGGAAAGGTGAAGATTTCTACCGGGCCGCTAAGCAGCCGCGCCGCTGACGGCATAGTTCCGGTCGAAACGGCCATTGCCCTGCTCAAGGATATGGGCGGCAGTTCCATCAAATACTTCCCGATGGGCGGCCTGAAATGCCGCGATGAATTTAAAGCGGTAGCCGAAGCCTGTGCGCGTTATGACTTCTGGCTGGAGCCGACGGGCGGTATTGATCTCGATAACTATGCCGAGATTTTGCAGATTGCGCTGGACGCGGGTGTGAGCAAAATCATTCCTCACATTTATAGTTCAATTATTGATAAGGTGAGCGGTAATACCCGTCCGGACGATGTGCGCCAGCTGCTGGCGCTCACCCGGACGTGCTTAGGCTAAAAAAACGAGGAGAGTGACGTGCGATTCCCCAACCAACGTTTAGCGCAACTGTTTGCGATGTTGCAAAACGAGACGCTGCCGCAGGATGAGCTGGCGCAGCGGTTGTCGGTCTCCACGCGTACTGTTCGTGCCGATATCACGGCGCTTAACGCTCTGCTGACCCAGCACGGCGCGCAGTTTATCCTCAGCCGGGGAAACGGTTATCAGCTCAGGATCGATGACCCGGCCAGTTTTCAGACCTTACAGGCGCAGCAGCCCAGCGCGCTACGCATTCCGCGCACCAGCCAGGAACGCGTGTATCATCTGATGGTTCGCTTTCTGACTTCTGCCTTTTCCATCAAGCTGGAAGATTTAGCTGATGAATGGTTTGTCAGTCGGGCGACCTTGCAAAACGACATGGCGGACGTGCGCGAATGGCTGCAGCGTTACCATTTGACGCTGGAAACCCGCCCGCGTCATGGCATGAAGCTGTTTGGCAGCGAGATGGCGATCCGCGCCTGTCTGACCGATCTGTTATGGACGCTGGTACAGCAGGATCCGGCGAATCCGCTGGTGATGGAAGAGGCGCTGTACGCAGGCGTGCCGTCGCAGTTGCAGCCTGTCCTTGAGGATATTTTTAACCGTTTTCACATTCGCCTGACCGACGAAGGCGAGCTGTTTTTACGCCTTTACTGTGCGGTGGCGGTGCGCCGCATCAGCGAAGGCTATCCGCTGTCGGAATTTGCCACCGAAGAAGTGGAAGAAAATGTCTGCCTGGCGGCGCGTGAGATTGCCGGTGTGATCCAGCATCTGGCGAATCATCCGCTTTCGGTGTCGGAAGAAAACTGGCTAAAGGTGCATATTGCCGCCCGCCAGGTGCAGGAGATTGCGCCGAGCGCGATCAACGCCGACGACGAAGAAGCGCTGGTGAATTACATCCTGCGTTTTATCAATAGCCAGTACAACTACAACTTGTTGAATGACAAGCAATTACATGCGGATCTGCTGACCCATATCAAAACGATGATCACCCGGGTGCGCTACCAGATCATGCTGCCGAATCCGCTGCTGGAAAACATCAAACAGCATTATCCAATGGCGTGGGACATGACGCTGGCGGCCGTCTCCAGTTGGGGGAAATACACGCCCTATAGCATCAGCGAAAATGAGATCGGTTTTTTGGTGCTGCATATTGGCGTAGGGCTTGAACGTAGTTACAACATTGGTTATCAGCGGCAACCGAAGGTTCTGCTGGTCTGCGATGCGGGTAACGCGATGGTGCGGATGATTGAAGCGGTACTGGCGCGTAAATATCCGCAGATTGAAATTGTTCGTACGCTGACGCTGCGCGACTACGAACAGCGCGAAAGCATCGCAGAGGATTTTGTGATTGCCACCGCGCGGGTCGGTGAAAAAGACAAACCGGTCGTGCAGATTGCGCCGTTTCCCACCGACTATCAACTGGAGCAGATCGGCAAGCTGGTGTTGGTCGACCGTACCCGTCCGTGGATGTTGAACAAATACTTCGACGCCGCCCATTTCCGCATTATTGACGGTGAGATGGAAAGGCAGACGCTGTTTAAAACGCTGTGCGATCAGTTGCACCGTGAAGGCTTTGTCGATGCCGAATTTCTTGATTCGGTGGCCGAGCGTGAAGCCATTGTCAGTACTATGCTCGGCGACAGCATCGCGCTGCCCCACGCCCTCGGATTGCTGGCGAAAAAAACGGTGGTCTATACGGTGCTGGCGCCGCAGGGTATTGCCTGGGGAGATGAAACCGCGCACGTCATCTTTTTACTCGCCATCAGCAAAAGTGAATACGAAGAAGCGATGGCGATCTACGATATTTTCGTGACCTTCCTGCGCGAGCGCGCCATGACGCGCCTGTGCGCCTGCCAGAATTTCGCCGACTTTAAAGCGGTGGCGATGGAGTGCGTGAGCCGTTTTTGAGAGCCGTTTGTCCGCTGTTTCAGTATGTTGCGGAAATAAACAAGCCTGTTAACGCAGGTGATGCACAACCTGATTGCTGCTGCCGCGCCAGATAAGCGCCGGGTCTTTCAGATCCTGCACAAATTTGCCATCAACCAGCACGTTGATCAGATCCACTACCTGCATTTGCGCGGCGTTGAGCTCATCGAGCTTGTAGCCGGTCCACACCCAGATATCTTTTCCCGGACATTCAGCACGAATGCGCTGCACCAGTTTCAGGATATCCGGTACGTTTTGAGGATGCAGCGGATCGCCGCCGGAAAGCGAAATTCCCTGACGGTGAATACGCGTGTCGTTCAGATCGTTAACGATCTGGTCTTCCATCTCTTTGGTAAACGGTTTACCGGAATTCAGCCGCCAGGTGCTTTTGTTGTAGCAGCCGGGGCACTCGTGCACACAACCTGAAACAAACAATGTGCAACGGGTACCGGGGCCGTTGACGATGTCGACAGGGTAGTACTGGTGATAATTCATCTTCACTTCTCAATTGACGCCATTACTGCGTTGGCCGCGCTCGCTCACCCGGGTCACTTACGACTGTAAGCTCCCCGGGATTCACTGACTTTCCGCCTTGTCCTGGCGCCAGTTGCTTTGCGAAAAGCGTCGCTCTGCCGGGCAATAATACTGCCTGCTTAACCGAGCTGCCCGTTACCTAAATGCTTAACTCGGCGCTTCACTTCTTCCTGCTTACCGGCGTTAAACGGACGTGCGTCCGGACTGCCCAGGTAGCCGCAGACGCGGCGGGTGACGGAGACGCGGGCGGCGTCGTGGTTACCGCATTTCGGGCAGGTAAAGCCTTTGCTGGTACACTCGAACTCACCGGTAAAGCCGCATTCATAGCACTCGTCGATCGGCGTGTTGGTACCGTAGTACGGCACGTGCTGATAGCTGTAATCCCACACGTCTTCCAGCGCTTTCAGGTTGTGCTGAATGTTTGGATACTCGCCATAGCAAATGAAGCCACCGCTCGCCAGCGGCGGGTATGGCGCTTCGAAATCGATCTTGTCGTACGGGTTCACCTTCTTCTCCACGTCGAGGTGGAAGCTGTTGGTGTAATAGCCTTTATCGGTTACGCCCGGCACCACGCCAAACTCGGCGGTATCCAGACGGCAGAAGCGGTCGCAGAGGTTTTCACTCGGCGTGCTGTACAGGCTGAAGCCGTAGCCGGTTTCGTCTTTCCACTGATCCACCGCCTGGCGCAGACGTTCGACAATCGCGATGCCTTTGGCGCGCAGTGTGTCGTTGTCGTACATGTGCTCGCCGCCGAACAGGGCGTTGATGGTTTCATGAATACCGATATACCCCAGCGAAATCGACGCGCGACCGTTTTTGAAGATCTCTGCGACATCGTCGTCGGCTTTCAGACGCACACCACAGGCGCCTTCCATATACAGGATGGGCGCCACGCGCGCTTTCACGCCTTCCAGACGGGCGATACGGGTCATCAGCGCTTTACGCGCCAGCACCAGACGGTCATCCAGCAGTTTCCAGAACGTCGCTTCGTCGCCTTTCGCTTCCAGCGCGATGCGCGGCAGGTTCAGGCTGATTACGCCCAGGTTGTTGCGCCCATCGTGTACCTGTTCGCCGTTCTCGTTTTCCCAGACGCCGAGGAAGCTGCGGCAGCCCATCGGCGTTTTGAACGAACCGGTCACTTTCACGACCTGATCGTAATTCAGGATATCCGGGTACATGCGCTTACTCGCGCACTCCAGCGCCAACTGCTTAATGTCGTAGTTCGGATCGCCAAATTTGTGGTTCAGGCCGTCGCGAATGGCAAACACCAGTTTCGGGAACACGGCAGTCTTGCGGTTTTTGCCGAGACCCGCGATGCGGTTGCGCAGAATCGACTGCTGAATCAGTCGCGATTCCCAACTGGTGCCCAGCCCAAAGCCAAAGGTCACGAACGGTGTCTGACCGTTAGCGGTGTGCAGCGTGTTTACTTCGTATTCCAGAGACTGGAATGCGTCGTAGCACTCTTTTTCGGTACGCGAATGCGCGTAGCCGTCGGCATCCGGAATCTGCCACTCATCGGCAGTTTTACGGTGCTTATTAAAGCTGGCGGTGACAAACGGCGCCAGCACTTCATCAATACGGTTAATGGTCGTGCCGCCGTAAATATGGCTGGCGACCTGAGCGATAATTTGCGCGGTCACCGCCGTGGCGGTGGAGATGGACTTCGGCGGTTCGATCTCCGCATTCCCCATTTTGAAGCCCTGAGTCAGCATGCCTTTCAGGTCGATCAGCATACAGTTGAACATCGGGAAGAACGGCGAGTAGTCCAGATCGTGGTAGTGGATATCACCCCGCTCGTGCGCCTGTACGACATCTCGCGGCAGCAGGTGCTGACGGGCGTAGTGTTTCGCCACGATACCGGCCAGCAGATCGCGCTGGGTCGGGATCACTTTGCTGTCTTTGTTGGCGTTTTCGTTAAGCAGCGCGGAGTTGGTTTGCTCCACCAGGCCGCGAATTTCCTGGTTCAGGCGGCCGCGCTTCTCGCGCTGGATATCGCGATCGTGGCGATACTCAATGTAGGCGCGCGCCAGCTGCTTATACGGACCGGACATCAGCTGGTTTTCAACCGCGGTCTGGATCTCATTGATATCGACCTGGCTACGTCCATTCATCTGGCTGCTAACGACTTCTGCGACGGTGGCGCAGTAATCTGCGTCATCGACTCCCGCTGCTTTAGCTGCACGCAGAATGGCTTCTTTGATGCGCTCTGATTTAAACGGCACTTTACAGCCATCTCGTTTCATCACATGCGGTGTCATGATCACTCCATATTTATAAGAACAGGTTATCCACAGAGGCTGGGGAAGCCGTGTTGGGCTTATTCATCTCTTTATCCAATGACTTCCCGCAATCCAGACCCATGTTATCCACAATTTTGCCCTCAGGCGGTGTTTTGTCGTTGTAGCAATTGTAGTCGATTAATACAACATGTTGGGTCGGCGTGCATTTTAAATTCTATATGTAGTGATTTGCATCAAAAGTGTTTGAACTTTTCTTGATGTAGCGCAAAGTAAAAACCAGAGCGTACAGATGACGGGCACTACGCGGTTTGTAAATTATTGCGAGAAAAATCTGATTAATTATTCAACGAAAACAGGGAGGTAAGGCGGGAGGCACATTCAGCCCGGGAATCCTTTCGCCGGGCAGGACAGAGGTATGGATTTACTTCCGCAACCACCAGACTGCTTCAAACGGGCGTAGCGTCATGGTTGTCGGCTGCGGCGAGACTTCCTCGTAGTTATGCATCAGGCATTGCCACTTACCGTGCCAGCGTTCTGGCTGCCAGGGCTGGCATTCACCGCTCAGGTTGGCGATCGCCAACAGCGTCTGGCCCTGCCATTCACGACGATAGCACCAGAGATGTGGGCTGTCGGGCAGCAGATCCTGATAGTCGCCCCAGGTCAATACTGGCTCTGCTTTACGCAGCGCGATCAGCCGCTGGTAGGTGTAGAACACAGAATTCGGATCGCCCACTGCCGCCGCCACGTTGATGTCGGCGTAATTATCGCAGGGCGCAATCCACGGTTCGCCGGTGGTAAACCCGGCATTTGGGCTATCGTCCCACTGCATCGGCGTGCGGCTGTTGTCGCGGGATTTACTCGCCAGGATCGCCAATAACTCATCCGCTTCGCGCCCTTGCGCGCGCAGCGCTGCAAACATATTGTGACTTTCCACATCGCGGTAGTCGGTGATCTGCGAGAAGTGCGGATTGGTCATGCCGATCTCCTCGCCCTGGTAAATGTACGGCGTGCCCTGCATACCGTGCAGTACCATCGCGAGCATTTTCGCCGCCGGAACGCGGTATTCGCCTTCATCGCCAAAACGCGAAACGATGCGCGGCTGATCGTGGTTACACCAGAACAGCGCATTCCATGCCACGTTGTGCATTCCCTGCTGCCAGTGGCGGAACAGGGCTTTTAGCGCCACCATGTCCGGTTTCGCCAGCGTCCATTTTTCGCCGCCGGGATAATCCACCTTCAGATGATGAAAGTTAAAGGTCATCGACAGTTCGCTGCCGCTGAGTGACGCGTAGCGCTGGCAGTGTTCCAGGGTGGTGGAGGACATCTCGCCGACGGTCATCAGACCGCGCGGGGTGAACACGTCGCGGTTCATCTCATGCAGAAATTCATGGGCGCGCGGACCGTCGGTGTAGAAACGTCGACCGTCTCCGTCCAGGTCGTCAGGAAAGCGCGGGTCTTTGGAGATCAGGTTAACGACGTCCAGACGCAGGCCGTCTACGCCGCGATCCGCCCAGAACTCGCACACCTTTTTCAGTTCAGCGCGCACCGCCGGGTTCTCCCAGTTCAGGTCCGCCTGTTCCGGCGCGAACAGGTGCAGGTAATACTGTTCACTTTGCGCGTGCCAGCGCCAGGCGTTGCCGCCAAATTTGGAGCGCCAGTTATTCGGAGGCGCGTCAGGCGAGCCGTCGCGCCAGAGATAAAATTCGCGATACGGACTGTTTTTGTCCTGTGCGGCGTTAAACCACGGGTGCTGGGTGGAAGTATGGTTAAACACCATATCGAGGATGATACGGATGCCGCGCGCTTTGGCCTGGGCCACCAGTTCGTCGAAATCGTCAAGCGTACCATAGGCCGGATCGATGGCGGTATAGTTGGCAACGTCGTAACCATTATCTACCTGTGGGGAGATATAGAACGGCGTCAGCCAGAGGGCATCCACGCCCAGCTTTTGCAGGTAGTCGAGACGTCGGGTCACGCCGCGCAAATCGCCGGTGCCGCTTCCGGTGGTATCCTGAAAACTCTTTGGATAGATCTGGTAGATCACGCCGTTTTGCCACCAATGGGGAAGGGTAGTCATAGCAAATTCCTGGTTATGCGAGGGGGCGCAACTGCGCCCCAAATGAAGTCAGACAATCTGTAAGGTGCCCTGACGGTGTTTACGCTGATACACAAACGAAGTCAGCACCATCGGAATAACAATCGCGATCGCCATAGCGGCGGCGTACACCTGCCAGTAGGTGGGCTGAATCGAGAGAATGCCCGGCAGGCCGCCGACGCCAATCCCGTTTGCCATCACGCCGTTCAGGCCGCACAGCAGACCGGCAAGCCCGGAGCCAATCATTGCGCAGAGCATCGGGAAGCGGTATTTCAGGTTGATGCCGTACATCGCCGGTTCCGTAACGCCCAGGTAGGCGGAAATGGCGGCGGGCACGGAGATTTCGCGTTCGTTATGTTTACGGCTGGAAATAATAATTCCTACCACGGCGGACGCCTGGGCGATGTTAGACAGCGCGATCAGCGGCCAGACCGGCGTGCCGTTCATGCTCTGGATCATCTGCATATCGATGGCGAGCGTTGTCTGGTGTACTCCGGTGATCACCAGCGGGGCGTACAGGAAGCCAAACAGGGCGGCGCCAATGGGGGCGAAGCTGCCGGTCATCAGATGGCGCACCGCGAACGCGACGCCGTCGCCGATCATCCGACCAAACGGACCGATCAGCGCGTGGGCGAGGAAGACCGCGAGGATTAACGAACAAACCGGTACGATCACCAGGTACAGGTAGTCCGGCACGATGCGCTTCAGGCGCGTTTCAATAAAACCGAGCGTCAGACCCGCCAGCAGTGCCGGGATTACCTGCGCCTGGTAACCAACTTTAGCGATGCTGAACAGGCCAAAGTCCCAGACTTCCGGCAGTTGTTGCCCGAGGAGATACGCGTTCATTAGCTGCGGTGAAACCAGCGTGACGCCCAACACAATACCCAGGATCGGCGTGCCGCCCATTTTTTTGACCGCCGACCAGCAGATCCCGACCGGCAGGTAGAAGAAAATCGCTTCGCCAATCAGCCATAAAAAGTCATAGACGGTTTTCAGTGCCGGATACATCTGCGCCAGCGTCTGGCCGTTGCTCATCGGCACATCGCCAATCACGTTGCGAAAGCCAAGGATTAAGCCGCCGCTGATCAGCGCCGGCAGTAGCGGGAAGAAGATTTCGGCGAAATGGGAGATCAACTGCTCATGCCATTTCATATTCTGGCGCGCGGCTTTTTTCGCCTGCTCTTTGTCGGCGTGGGCCTGGCCGGTGGTGGCCAGCAGCGCCTTATAGTAATCACCGACATTGGTGCCAATCACTACCTGAAATTGTCCGGCGTTGGTAAAGCAGCCTTTGACCATCGGCAGTTGTTCGATCTCTTTCGGACGGGCAATGGCTGGTTGATTCAGTACAAAGCGCAGACGTGTCAGACAGTGGCTCACCGTCGCGATGTTTTCCCGCCCGCCAACCAGCGCAATAAGCTGGTCGATATCCGTTTGTTTGATTTTACTCATCATGAAGCCTCATGGCGATGACTGTGAAAATGGGTGTTGCTGGACTGGCGACAGAATATATCCGCGATGAATATTTAAAAATGGGAACGTTCCCGAAACGCAGCGAAGATCACAAATTCGCGTACAGAAAGCGGTCAGTTGCGGATCAGGAAAGCATGGAAGGAATGACGATCTGGCGCAGTTCGCCGCGCCCGGTGATCTGATCGATCAGTTGGGAAGCCGCCTGGCGTCCGGCTTCGGCGTAGCCCGGATCGACGGTGACGATCTCGGGATGGAGGAATTTCATCAACGGCGTATTGCCAACGCTCGCCAGTTGCAGCGCGTCGATCCGCTGTTCCTGCAAATACTTGCTGGCCCCGAGGGCGAGGGTGTCAGTGGCGCAGACCAGCGCCGTGGTTTCTGGCGTGATCACGCTGGCGGCATGATCGTAACCTTGCTTCATTGCCAGACCCGGCAGCGCGGCGACGGGATGCAGCTTGCGCTGTTTGCAAAACGCCAGGTACGCCTCATGGCGGCGCTTACCGGTGGTGACGTCGCTGTGGGGGACGCCGAGAAAACTGATGTTGCGGTGACCCTGATCGTACAGGCGCTGCATCAACATTTTTATCGCCCCTTCGTCGTCATAACAGACGGAAGCAAAGCCCTGTGCGTCGCGCGCCAGCAGCACCAGCGAAGCCTGCCACGGCGCAATCATCGCGTCGGTAATGCCGGTAAAGCCAAATAACACGACGCCGTCAATATTGCGGCGCTTCAGCATGCCGAGGTGTTCTTCTACTTTCGCTGTGGAGAACTGGCTTTCCATCATAATGGGATCGTAGCCCTGTTCATAAAACACGGGCAGCATGGTCTGTACGGCAAGATTTTCGGACAGCGAGTCAAGGCGGGTGACCATAATGGCAACCACTTTGTCACTCTGACCGCGCATGGCGCGCGCAGAGCGGGAGGGGGAGAAACCGTGCTGATTCATTACCGCTTCCACGCGTTCGCGGGTGCGCTCGCTCACGCCGCTTTCGTTATTGAGTACGCGCGAAACCGTGGATTTTCCCACGCCGCTCAGACGGGCGATGTCTTTGATAGTCAGCCGATTTTGCATCCCGTTTTCCCATAGCAGGCATCAAGAAGAGGTAAAGAGGATAACTTTACGCATTTGAACCGCAATGAGCAAAGTCTGGTTTATCATTGGTTTAATCACAGGGTGTTATTATATCGCCATAATAGCCACAAAGAGTATGATCTGCGGCTTATAATCTGCGTCTTAAATTATTCACTTACCGGAGGCTTTATGGATCCCGATCCCACCCCTCTCCCGCGATGGAGAAACACTTTTTTCCGGTAAGCCTGCCTTTCGCTGTCTTACCGGCGACGTAAGACAGTGACGCGTTAACGTCCCTGTTAAGAAAATAAATTGCCTGTCAGGTAAGGCTTTGCCACGCCTGAACGCTTTTTCTGCGCCTTTCTGTTTTTGGCGCGGAGGGACTGCCTATGTTTAAAAATATCACTCGCCAGCTTTTTGCCCGGCTCAGCCGCCATTTGCCCGATCGCCTGGTGCATCGCGATCCGTTACCGAACGCGCAGACGCTTGCCAGTACGCCGATCCCGTCATCACTCAGCGAACACTGCCTGAAAGTGGCCGTCATGGATGACGCGACGTTGTGGAAAACTTTCGGCGCCCACCCGGAAGGGTTGACGCCGACGGAAGTGGATGCGGCGCGTGAAAAGCATGGCGACAACCAGTTACCCGCCCAGCAGCCATCGCCGTGGTGGGTACATCTGTGGGTCTGCTACCGCAATCCATTTAATATTCTGTTAACCATTCTGGGGGCCATCTCTTACGCCACGGAGGATCTGTTTGCGGCGGGAGTGATCGCGCTGATGGTGGCGATCTCCACGCTGCTGAATTTCGTTCAGGAAGCACGCTCGACCAAAGCGGCGGATGCGCTAAAAGCGATGGTCAGCAATACCGCGACGGTGTTGCGGGTGATCAATGAAAAAGGCGAGAACGGCTGGATCGACGTCCCGATTGATCAACTGGTACCTGGCGATATCGTAAAACTGGCGGCGGGAGACATGATCCCGGCTGATCTGCGGGTGCTTCAGGCGCGCGATCTGTTTGTCGCCCAGGCGTCGTTAACCGGCGAGTCGCTGCCGGTGGAAAAAGTGGCTAACACCCGCGAGCCGGCGCATAACAACCCGCTTGAGTGCGATACCCTGTGCTTTATGGGGACCAACGTCGTGAGCGGTACGGCGCAGGCCCTTGTGATTGCCACGGGAGCCAACACCTGGTTTGGGCAACTGGCAGGCCGCGTCAGCGAACAGGAAAGCGAACAGAATGCCTTTCAGAAAGGCATCAGCCGCGTCAGTATGTTGTTGATTCGCTTTATGCTGGTGATGGCGCCCATCGTGCTGGTGATCAACGGCTATACCAAAGGCGACTGGTGGGAAGCGGCGCTGTTCGCGCTCTCGGTGGCCGTCGGACTGACGCCGGAAATGCTGCCGATGATCGTCACTTCCACACTGGCGCGCGGCGCGGTGAAACTGTCGAAGCAAAAGGTGATTGTGAAGCATCTCGACGCCATTCAGAACTTTGGCGCGATGGATATTCTTTGCACCGACAAAACCGGTACGCTGACCCAGGACAAAATTGTTCTGGAAAACCACACTGACATTTCCGGCAAACCCAGCGATCGCGTTCTGCACGCGGCATGGCTGAACAGCCATTATCAGACGGGGTTGAAAAATCTGCTTGATACCGCCGTGCTGGAGGGCGTGGATGAAGCCTCCGCGCGCGAACTTGCGACCCGCTGGCAGAAAATTGATGAGATCCCGTTTGATTTCGAACGTCGCCGCATGTCGGTGGTGGTCGCTGAACATGCGGAGGTACATCAGCTGGTGTGCAAAGGCGCGCTGCAGGAAATCCTCAACGTCAGCACACATGTGCGCCATAACGGAGAAATCGTGCCGCTGGATGACAACATGCTGCGCCGCGTGAAGCGCGTCACCGATACCCTGAATCGTCAGGGGCTGCGCGTGGTGGCGGTGGCTACCCGCTATCTGCCTGCGCGAGAAGGCGATTACCAGCGTATCGACGAATCCGATCTGATCCTTGAAGGGTACATCGCCTTCCTCGATCCGCCGAAAGAGACGACGGCGCCTGCGTTAAAAGCGCTGAAGGCCAGCGGTATCACGGTGAAAATTCTGACCGGCGACAGCGAGTTGGTCGCGGCAAAAGTGTGCCATGACGTCGGACTGGACGCGGGTGAAGTGGTTGTTGGCAGCGATATCGAAAGCCTGAGCGACGACGAGCTGGCGACGCTGGCGCAGCGTACCACGCTGTTTGCCCGTCTGACGCCGATGCATAAAGAACGCATTGTCACACTGCTTAAGCGCGAAGGGCACGTCGTGGGCTTTATGGGCGACGGTATTAATGACGCTCCGGCGTTGCGTGCGGCGGATATCGGTATTTCCGTCGATGGCGCCGTGGACATTGCCCGGGAAGCCGCCGACATTATCCTGCTGGAAAAGAGCCTGATGGTGCTGGAAGAAGGGGTGATCGAAGGTCGTCGCACTTTCTCGAATATGCTGAAGTACATTAAGATGACTGCCAGCTCCAACTTCGGTAACGTCTTCAGCGTGCTGGTAGCGAGCGCCTTTTTACCGTTCCTGCCCATGCTGCCGCTGCACTTGCTGATTCAGAATCTGCTGTACGATGTATCGCAGGTGGCGATCCCGTTTGATAACGTGGACGATGAGCAGATCCAGAAGCCGCAGCGCTGGAATCCGACAGATCTGGGGCGTTTTATGATCTTCTTTGGTCCGATTAGCTCGATCTTCGACATTATCACGTTCTGCGTGATGTGGTGGGTCTTCCACGCGAACGTGCCGGAGGCGCAAACCTTGTTCCAGTCCGGCTGGTTTGTGGTGGGGCTACTGTCGCAAACGCTGATTGTGCATATGATTCGTACCCGCCGCGTGCCGTTCATTCAGAGTCGCGCCGCGTGGCCGCTGCTGTTGATGACGCTGGTGGTGATGATGGTGGGCATTGCGCTACCGTTCTCGCCGCTGGCCGGGTATCTGCAATTGCAGGCGCTGCCGCTGAGCTACTTCCCGTGGCTGGTCGGTATTCTGGTAGGCTATATGACGTTAACGCAGTTGGTGAAAGGCTTCTATAGTCGCCGCTACGGTTGGCAGTAATGCGCATTGGGTCGCTTATGAGCCGGTCGGGCAAAGCGAAACCTCCCTCCGGTGTCTGCGGTAAAAAGCCGGACGAGCATGACCCCGTCCGGCAGTCGGCTTAGTGCTTCAGCACCCACGCTTCTTTCCAGTGTGCGCCAACGCCTGGCTCAAACTGGTTAGCGCCTGGAGCGTACTGGACGCAGTAGCCGCTGTACGGGAAAGGCTTACATTCGTAGGTCTTACCGTCTTTTGGTTGCAGCACCACGGTACCGGCTTTGTAAGACGCGATACTGTCCGGGAAGGTAAAGTCGTGGTGACCGGCGTTGTCGGTCGCCGCGTCGCTTTCCAGCATCAGGTTCAACACGTCCTGAGCAAACAGCGTGCCGTCTTTGTTGGTCGCATAGTATTTCAGCATATGGTGACCAGCAGTCACGTCAGTCAGGGTCATGGTGACGTCCTGGTTGGCGTTGTTCATGTCCTGCTTCAGATAGCCTTTTTCCGCGCCGTGATGATTCATCACGTGGGCTTCAAAATTCACATCGCCGTGCGTATTCACGTGGAAAGTCACGGTGGCATTGCCGTGCGCAATCTTGCTGTACTGCAGATCGGTAACGGCGATGGTTTCGTTCACTTGCGCTTTTTGCTCTTCATAAGAGATGGCGACAGACTGCAGCGCGCTGCCTTCTCTTACGAACACGCTATTCGCGCCATGTACCGGGCCAATCTCACCCCCTTCGTCTTTCACGCCTACGCGCACATCGCTGTGGGTGCTGTTGATCAATTGCGCCATATCGAAGGCCCACTGGTTCGCATCGCCCTGAGCAGCGGAGGCAATGGTCATTTCAGTGCGCATTGAGGTTACTTCACCATTGGCGTCAAAGAAGCGGGCAATGACTTTATCGCCTGCGTTCAGGTTATTACCGGCAATCTGACCGCTGAGGGTTTTGCTCCATTCGGAAACCACGCCCGGGGTTTCATCCGGAGTCACGTTGCCGCTGTTACCGAAATCCACGTCAATGGCCTGATAGAAGCTATTTGTCGTATCTGCAATTTCCCACACGCCGTAAATAACCTGATAACCGGTACGTTCAGGAACATTACAGTTCATTGACTGCGTGACCGCCGGCGCCTGGCCATTTCCATTAATGGTACAGAACGGCGTTAAATCAAATTGATCGCGGGTCAGCGGCTTATTTGGATCCCAGTTTTGTTTGGTGATGTAATAACGCCAGTTCGTGGTTTTATGCGGCGCAGTATGGTGCCATACAAACTGGTGTGGACCTGCTGTCATTGGGCTTTTGGTCCAGGCGTTCAGGCTCTGGCGATCCAGTTGAGAATACTGAGAAATACCGGCGCTGGCGAGCTGTCCGTCTGGCGGCATCGCGCCAGTCGGGAAGCCGGAGGTTTTTTCTACGCTCTGCGGTTCGTATTGAACGGAACCACAATCGACGTTTTGCCCCAGCTTGCACATATATGCGCGGCTGGCAGGGGATTCAATATAACCGTGTGCTAACGCTGAAGAAGCAACGGTCAATGTTGCTACCGCCAGCGCGATTTTGGAAAGTTTCATTATTAGTCCATTAGTGTATTAAAACAACGAGTGCGGCAGGAAGTGTATTAATGGACCGACGGTGATGTCATGAAATAGCGAGGATAAAAAAGGTCAAAATAAAAACCTATTTTATTTTTAAAAACATAAGGCAGCGTGTGCTGCCTTAAAAAAAGATAACCGGAATAGTTAGCGACGAACGGCAATCGCTTCGATTTCGATTTTTACGTCTTTCGGCAGACGCGCCACTTCCACGCAGGAGCGCGCCGGGAAGGTGGCGTTGTGCTCGGTGAAGAACGCTTCGTAGGTGGCGTTCACGGTCGCGAAGTCGTTCAGATCTTTGACAAACACGGTGGTTTTCACGATGTCGCCCACTTTCAGGCCAGCCGCTTCGACGATGGCTTTAACGTTTTCCAGCGACTGACGCGCCTGAGCGGACACGTCTTCCGGTACGCTGCCGGTTTTTGGATCAACCGGGATCTGACCGGAAGTGATGATCATGCTGCCCAGATCTACGCCCTGAACATAGGGACCGATAGCCGCAGGTGCATTTTCCGTCGCGATAGTTTTGCTCATGATTTCTCCTGAATACAGCGGTAAAAGAAAGTTCCCGACAATTATAAGGAGCCGGGAATTTATAACCAACCCCAATTAGTTGGCCAGCACCACATAATGAGAAAACTCTTTTTCGCAGTATTTGCATTTGAGCGCAATGTCATCCGCGCGCTTTTTCACTGCAAAGCTGGAGGAAACCGGCTCCGCATGGCTGATGCAGTTGCTGTTCGGGCAAACCAGAACGCTTTCAATGCGATCCGGCAGGCTTGGACGCGATTTTCCTACTACCTCGTAATTGTCGATCCGGTTCACGGTGGCCTGCGGCGCATACAGTGACAGCTGGTTAACCTGCTCAGCGGTCAGGAAGGTGTTCTCAATTTTGATCAGATCTTTGCGGCCCATTTCGCCGGAAGGGAGGTTGAGGCCGATGGTGATGCGCTGGTCGGTTTCGGTCAGCTTGAACAGGGTCAGCAGCTTAAAGCCTACCTGGGCGGGAATATGATCGATCACGGTGCCGCATTTGATCGCTTCAACCTGTAATTTATTGTCGTGTGTCATCGTTTATTCTCCCTTACAGTGCCAGATCGCGGGTCAGAACCAATGCCAGTAACGCCTGGCGGGCAAAAATACCGTTACCCGCCTGCTGGAAGTACCAGGCGTGCGGGGTTTTATCGACGTCGGTGGCGATTTCATCAATGCGCGGCAGCGGATGCAGCACCTTCATGTTTTCACGCGCGCCCGCCAGATCGCTGGCGCGCAGAACAAACTGCGCTTTCACGTTGGCGTATTCCGACGGGTCGAGACGCTCTTTCTGTACGCGGGTCATGTACAGAATGTCCACCTCCGCCATGACTTCCTCAATCGAGGCGTGCAGGCTCCAGGCGATGCCCTTTTCGTCGAGCATATCGAGAATGTACTGCGGCATCGCCAGCGCGTCCGGGGCGATAAAGTAGAAACGGTTGCCGTCGAACTTCGCCAGCGCCTGGGTCAGCGAGTGGACGGTACGGCCATATTTCAGGTCGCCGACCATCGCGACGTGTAGGTTATCCAGACGACCCTGGGTTTCCTGGATGGTAAACAGATCCAGCAGCGTTTGGGTCGGATGTTGGTTTGAACCGTCGCCAGCGTTCAGTACCGGCACCTGGCCGGAAAACTCGGTCGCCAGACGCGCGGCGCCTTCCTGCGGATGGCGCATCACGATAGCGTCCACATAGGTGCTGATCACCGAAATGGTGTCTGCCAGCGTCTCACCTTTTTTACCCAGCGACGTGTTCGCGCTGTCGGAAAAGCCCACCACACTTGCGCCCAGGCGGTGCATCGACGTTTCAAACGACAGGCGGGTACGCGTGGAAGCCTCGAAGAAACAGCTGGCGATGACCTTATGCTTTAGCAGCTCCGGCTGTGGATTCGCTTTTAATTTTGCTGCCGTCGCCAGCACCAGATTGAGGTCATCGCGGCTGAGGTCGTTTATGGAAATGATGTGTTTTTGATACAGCGGATTAGCCATGTTTATCTCCTGACGCCTGGGCAAAAAAAAGCCCCTCATTTGAGGGGCTGTGAATAGGTGAGCAACGGAAAGAAAAACGGCAGGCCAGCGTCTGTTTTCAGACGCGGTAAGACAGAATGTCGTACACACTGAACCATGCTTCCTCCCGGCAAATTGTCCGCGATTATACCCAGCTCCGTTTATGGATCAAGCAAAAAAATGCTCATTTTATTCAAAGCAAACGGTTTTAATGAATACTAATTCATTTTGAGTAAGTAATTAATCTGCTTGTGGACAAGGCCGGTGCGCTGTACGACCCGGGGGGCCACCCAGACAATACTGCTGCCAGCGATAACCCCGAGGATCTCCGGCAGGGCGTGGTAATCGAGGATTCTGGCGACCGCGCGGCCATATCCGGCAACGGTATGGATAAGGATAAATTCGCTGTTGTGATCCACGCTGACCACCATTTCAGCAATCGAACGGGCGGCATCCGGCGCAGGGCGCAGTTGCGGATTCACGGAATAAATTTTTTGACCCTTTGTATTTCGTATTTTTATGACGCCAAGCATTTTCAGCAGGCGCGACACCGTCGACTGACTGATGCTTTCAAACCCGTGTTCCTGCAGGTCGCGGCGTATCTCCTCCTGCGACAGGTAACTTTTTTCGGTAATCAGGCGCTGACAGACCGCCAGTTGCTGCTGCTCTTTGGCGGAGTAATCATCGTAATCCTTCATAAATGCACCTTATCTTTATTATTCGAACGCTACAGCATGGCGCCCACGCTCAGTACGGCCATGTTGAGCACCGTCAGGATCAGCAACAGCGGCGCAACCCATTTCAGATACCGCACGTAGGGAACGCGGGCGATCGCCAGGCCGCCCATCACCACTGCCGAGGTCGGGGTGATCAGGTTGACGATCCCCGACGCCGACTGGTACGCCGTAACAACCAGATCCCGCTGCACATGGGCAAAATCGGCCAGCGGAGCCATGATCGGCATCGTCAGTACCGCCAGTCCGGATGATGAAGGGACCAGGAAGGAGAGCAGAACTTCCAGCCAGTAGGTGACGTTGATGAAAATCGTGGTGGATAGACCGGAGACCAGATTCTCGGCGCTGTGCAAAATGGTATGAGTAATCATGCCGTTATCCATGACGACCACAATGCCGCGCGCGATGCCGATAATCAACGCCACGCCGAGCAGATCGCGCGCGCCGTCGATAAAGGTGCTGGTAAACGCTTCTTCTCCCATGCGGGCGATTACGCCCACCACGATCGCCGCCGCCAGAAAGACGCCAGAGATTTCGGCCATCCACCAGCCGCGCACCGCCACGCCGTAGATCATAATGGCGAAAGAGGCGGCGAAGATCAGCAGAATCCATTTGCGGGTGGCGGTGAAGGCCAGCAGGGTATCGGAACGGTTGCCGAGGAAGTGGGCGCGGTTTTCCGCCATTTTATCCGCCACGATCGACAGTTCAGGGTTGCTGCGTACCTTACGCGCGTAACGCATAACCCAGACCACGCAGATGAGATAGCCGACGAGCAGCAGAATGACGCGCAGCAGCATTCCCTGGGTGAACGGGATCCCGGCGGCGTTGGCGGCAATGACTGTGGCGAACGGGTTAATGGTCGAGCCCAACGTGCCGATGCCTGCGCCGAGCAACACGGTAGCGGCGGCAACCAGCGGATCAAAACGCGCCGCCATCATCACCGGTACCAGCAGCGTGTAGAAAGGGAGCGACTCTTCCGCCATCCCGTAAATCGTGCCTCCCGCGGCAAACAGCGCCATCAGGATGGGGATCATCCATTCCTCTTTGCCGTTAAGTCTGACCGTCACCCGCTCAATGCCCGCGTCGATAGCGCCGGTTTTGTTCACCACGCCGAGGAAGCCGCCGATGATCAGAACAAACAGCGCCACGTCAATTGCGCCTGCGGTGTAGGTTTCGTGATTGTACAAACCGTCAATGGGCGCCAGCAGCACAGCGGTAATGCCCTGCGGATGCGCCTCGGTGGGAGCATAGGTTCCCGCCACCGGAACCTCTTTGCCAAGCGTGGCGTTCATCGCCATCTGGTATTTGCCCGCCGGGACAATCCAGGTCATGACGGCGACCAGCGCGATAAGAATAAACAGGATGGTGTACGCGGTGGGAAATTTGAATTTACCCATGATTTTCTCTCCGGATATCACGGGCAGCCGCCGTCGTAGCGACCGCTGCCCGCAAGGGTTAGTCGCCGAGGGTCGCTACCATCACCGCTTTGATGGTGTGCATGCGGTTTTCCGCTTCGTCGAACACGATGGCGTGGTCGGACTCAAACACCTCGTCGGTCACTTCCAGCCCCTTCAGACCGTAAGCCGCTTCGATTTCGCGTCCTACTTTGGTGTGCTCGTTATGAAAGGCGGGCAGGCAGTGCATGAACTTGACGTTTGGGTTGCCGGTCGCGTTAATCACCTGCTGATTCACCTGGTAAGGGGTCATCAGACTGACGCGTTCCGCCCACGCTTCTTTTGGTTCGCCCATTGACACCCAGACGTCGGTATAGAGGAAATCGACGTCATAGACGCCTGCTTCCACATCCTCTGTCAGGGTGATGCGCGCGCCGGTGGTGCTGGCGATAGCGCGGCATTCGGCGACCAGCGCCTCGTCGGGCCAGAATGATTTCGGCGCCACCAGTCGGATGTCCATACCCATTTTCGCCGCGCCGACCATCAGCGAATTGCCCATGTTGTTGCGCGCATCGCCCAGATAGGCAAAGCGCAGTTCCGGCAGCGTTTTTCCTGGCGCATGCTCCAGCATGGTCATCAGATCCGCGAGGATCTGTGTGGGATGAAACTTGTCGGTCAGGCCGTTCCATACCGGTACACCGGCGTATTGCCCTAACTCTTCGACGATTTGCTGACCGAAGCCGCGATATTCAATGCCGTCATACATCCGTCCCAGTACCCGGGCGGTGTCTTTCATCGACTCTTTATGACCAATTTGCGATCCGCTCGGACCGAGATAGGTCACCTGCGCGCCCTGGTCGAAGGCTGCAACCTCAAAGGCACAGCGGGTGCGGGTGGAGGTTTTTTCAAAAATCAGCGCGATGTTTTTACCGCTCAGTTTTTGCACCTCACGCCCGGCTTTTTTGGCCGCTTTCAGTTCGATTGCCAGATCGATCAGCGACTGAATTTCCGCCGGAGTAAAGTCCAGAAGTTTCAGAAAGTTACGTTTTTTCAGTGAAATAGCCATGTATCTGTCCTTAAATCGTGTAGGCCTGACAAGCGCCGCGCCGTCGGACGATGTCAGCGTTTCGTTGCCGGATGACGGCGTTGCGTTATCCGGTCGACAAAGAGATGAATGAAATAAAAGGGATTACGCGTCGGCAGTTTCGCGTCGGATTAACGTGCCTTTATCGCCAGCGAGGATCGCCGGGCCATCGGTCAGCGAACCAATCCCGGCAATGCCATGGCAGCGGCTGACAAACTCTGCGCAGGCGGTGACTTTCGGCCCCATCGACCCCGCGTCAAACTGCATCTCGCTAAGCAATTCCGGGGTCACCTGCGCCAGCGGACGCTGCGTGGGTTTACCCCAGTCGAGATACACGGCGTCGGCGTCGGTCAGGATCAGCAGCGCGTCGGCGCGGATCTGGCTGGCGAGCAGGGCGGCGGAGAGGTCTTTGTCGATCACCGCTTCAATGCCGTGGTAACCGTCCACTTTTTCAATGACCGGCACGCCGCCGCCGCCGTTGCAGATCACCAGATGATCGCGGGCAATCAGCGCCTGAATCGCACCGCTTTCCACAATGCGTCTGGGCTGTGGCGAAGGCACCACGCGGCGGAACGCGTTGCCGTCGGCTTTGAATACCCAGCCTTTTTCCGCCTCCAGCGCATCAGCCTGCGCCGCGTCATACACCGGACCGATGTATTTAGTCGGCTTGCGAAACGCCGGATCGTGCTCGTCCACTTTCACCTGGGTCAGCAGGACGCTGATTTCCCGCTGTGGTAACTGATTTTTCAGCGCCTGTTGCAGCATGTAGCCGATCATCCCCTGGCTTTCGGCGCCGAGGATGTCGAGAGGATAGGGGGTAACGCGGTCATAGGCGCTGTTCTGTAACGCCAGCAGACCAACCTGCGGACCGTTGCCATGCACCAGCACCACCCGCCACTGCCGGGTGAGCTGCGCGATGGTAGTCGCCGCCAGTTCGATGTTTTTGCGCTGAATATCCGCTTCCAGCGGTTCGCCGCGCTTAAGCAGCGCGTTGCCGCCCAGCGCGACAACCAGAGTCGGTTTCTGTGTCATGGTCGATTCCTTAAATGCCGTCGCGTTCCAGTGGGCAGCTCATGCAGCGTGCGCCGCCGCGCCCGCGTCCCAGTTCGTCGCCAGGGATAGGCAGTACGGTGATCCCCGCTTTGTCGTATTTCTCGTTGGTCCAGATATTGCGCTCGTAGCCCACCACAACGCCGGGGCGCAGGGTGAGGACGTTATTGGCGTCGTTCCACTGTTCGCGCTCGGCCTCAAAGGCGTCGCCGCCGGTGGTGATTAAGCGGACCTGATCGATGCCGAGCGCTTTTTCAATGGCGTTTACCAGCGTGCGCTCCTCGGTACGCTTCAGCCCGCCGCGCCCGTCCGGGGTCAGGGTCCAGCACTTGACGTCCTGACGCACCACTTCCGGGTACACGGAAAACGTGTCGATATCGATATGGGTCATCACCGTGTCGAGATGCATACAGGAGCGGTGTTTGGGCAGCTCAACGGCAATCACCCGTTCGGCCTGACGATGGGTAAACAGCGCCTGAGCCAGAAATTCAATGCCCTGCGGCGTGGTGCGTTCGGACATGCCGATTAATACCGCGCCGCGTCCAATCACCAGTACATCTCCGCCTTCAAGCGTGGCGTGGTCGTAATTAATGTTTTCGTCACCGAAATATTTAATAAATTCGCCGTCGGCAAATTGTGGGTGCCAGCGATATATCGCACGCAAATTATTGGTTTCACGCTGACGGGCGGGTTTCGCCATCGGATTAATCGAAACGCCGTTATATATCCAGCATGAAGTGTCGCGAGTGAATAAGTGGTTAGGTAATGGCTTCATAATAAAGTCATTAATATCGTGAGTATCCACCACGATATTTTTAATGGATGCCGGAATTTCACCGTACGTGAGTCCGCCGCTTAAATGCCGCGCCAGTTCCCGGTGCGGCATATCCGCCAGCCACGCGCGAATGTCGGCGGCAAAGGTTGGGCCGAGTCGGTAATCGGAAATTTGCGTCTCCAGAAGCCAGCGCCTGGCGTCAGCGATATCCAGGGTTTGTGTTAATAAATCAGTCAGTAACAGCACTTCGATGCCCTGTTGACGCAGGGTGTTGGCAAAAATGTCATGCTCCTCACCCGCACGTTCAACCGATAGCACGTCATCAAATAACAGCGCCTGACAGTTAGATGGCGTGAGGCGTTTCAGGCTGAGATTTGGGCGATGCAGCATTACGCTGCGCAGTTGACCGATTTCAGAACCAACATAATGTTTTTCCATTACGATACCTTCCACTCTGTTTCAGGAATAAAAAGGTGGTGGCTGCAAATAATCAGGTTATTCGCAGTCAGGACAGTGCAGATAATTTTCGTAAAGCATCATTAAATTAATTTCAGAGGGATTGTGTGATGGGATTCACATCAGGTGGGATATGTGTATTTTCTTAATTAATATATGACGGGGGTCTGAGAAATAACAAAAATAATAAGTTCTAAAATGAATTACTACGCAATTATGCGGCGGCTTATGCGGCAGTGTTAATTATTTGTTGGGGGCGATATATAAATTATCTCCGCTAACCGATTGATTTGTAAGGGTTGCTAAAAATTAACTGCATAAGTATGCGTAATGCTAATTATATTATTTAGGACCAAAATTAAATCATGCGATAATTATGAGAATGTTGCTCGTTAATGCAGGGAAAATGAAGTGTGATCGGCTGCTGATTTTTCCTGTAAAGAATTTAATAACAGCAGGTTAGGCAGCGTTAAGGAAACGCTGGTTTACCAGTTATGCAGAAAAAGCGCATAAATTACAATTAGCTGTTAACAGTCCATCAACAAGTCCGCCGATAAACATGCGCTGACGCAAAACTTCGTCAGACGGGGGTGGTGCTCCGCTAAAAATTCTCGTATAACAATTTAAAATGAAACGCTGTTTTAATTGTGAGGTATGAGATGATCGTCGGCAATATTCACCATCTGCAATCCTGGCTTCCTCAGGAGTTGCGCGAAGCCATTGAGCACATAAAAGCCCATGTCTCTGAAACAACAGAAAAGGGTAAGCACGATATTGACGGTAACCGACTGTTTTACTTGATTTCGGAAGACATGACCGAGCCGTTTGAAAAGCGTCGGGCGGAGTATCATGCGCGCTATCTGGATATTCAGATCGTTTTAAAAGGGCAGGAAGGGATGACCTTCAGCACGTTGCCAGCAGGAACGCCGGAAACGGACTGGCTGGCGGAAAAAGATATCGCCTTCTTACCGGAAGGTGAGCAGGAAAAGACAGTGATCCTGAATGAAGGCGACTTTGTCGTCTTTTATCCAGGAGAAGTCCACAAGCCGCTGTGCGCCGTCGGCGCACCGGCGCAGGTGCGTAAAGCGGTGGTTAAGCTGCTGGTAGCGTAATACGCCAGGGCCGGGCGGCGATTGCGCGCCCGGTCTCCGGCAACGGATTATTGCGATAACGTCGCGACCATTACCGCTTTGATGGTGTGCATCCGGTTTTCGGCCTGATCGAACACAATGCTGGCCGGAGACTCAAACACCTCGTCGGTCACTTCCATGCCGCCATGCAGCCCGTACTCTGCGGCCATTTTCTTGCCCAGCGTGGTCTGGTCGTCGTGGAACGCGGGCAGGCAGTGCAGAAACTTCACCTGCGGATTGCCCGTAAGCGCCATCATCTGGCTGTTGACCTGATAGCCGCGCAACAGCGAGATACGCTCTGCCCACTTTTCTTTTGGTTCGCCCATCGATACCCAGACGTCGGTATAGATAAAGTCCGCGCCTTTGACGCCTGCGGCAACGTCTGCGGTAAGAGTGATATTCCCGCCGTTTTTCTTCGCCATCGCCTGGCATTCTGCCACCAGCGCAGCCTCCGGCCAGCAGGACTCAGGCGCGACCAGACGCAGATCCAGCCCGGTTAAGGCGGCGGCTTCAAGCATCGAGTTGCCCATGTTGTTGCGCGCATCGCCCGCATACGCCAGCGTCATTTCGTTAAACGCTTTGCCCGGCAGATGCTCCTGCATGGTCAGCAGGTCAGCCAGCAATTGGGTCGGGTGAAATTCATCAGTCAGGCCATTCCACACCGGAACGCCAGCGTAGGCCGCCAGCGTTTCGACCAGTTCCTGGCCGTAGCCGCGGTACTGAATGCCGTCATACATTCGCCCGAGCACGCGGGCGGTGTCTTTCATCGACTCTTTGTGGCCAATTTGACTGCCGCTGGGGCCGAGATAGGTCACGCGCGCGCCCTGGTCATATGCGGCAACTTCGAAAGAGCATCGTGTACGGGTCGAGTCTTTTTCGAAGATGAGCGCGATATTTTTGCCCGTCAGTTTCTGTTCTTCTGTGCCGTTTTTCCTGGCAGCTTTCAGGGAGGCTGCGAGTTGCAGCAGCGCGGTAAGTTCAGCAGAGGTGAAATCGAGTAACTTCAAAAAATGCTTCTGATAAAAACCTGACATAGATCCCTCCTGAGGCATAAGCCACTTATTGAATTAAAATTCAATTTATATGGATGATTATGCAATTGCAACCCCGTTTAACAAATCTTTCCTGGAAAGGTGGAGGCAATGACGGCGGTGTGTGACAATAAGAGTATCGGCAGGACATTATGAGGAACGAGCTATGGCAAACCCGGAACTACTGGAAGAACAGCGTGAAGAGACGCGCCTGATTATTGAAGAATTACTGGAAGATGGCAGCGACCCGGACGCGCTGTACACCATCGAGCATCACCTTTCCGCAGACGACTTCGAAACCCTGGAAAAAGCGGCGGTAGAAGCGTTTAAACTCGGTTATGAAGTGACTGAGCCGGAAGAACTGGAAGTAGAAGAAGGCGACACGGTGATCTGCTGCGATATCCTCAGCGAATGCGCGCTGAATGCCGAACTGATTGATGCGCAGGTTGAACAACTGATGACCCTGGCGGAAAAATATGATGTTGAATACGACGGCTGGGGCACCTACTTTGAAGATCCGAACGGCGAAGAAGGTGAAGGCGACGACGACGATTTCGTCGATGAAGATGACGACGGCGTGCGTCACTAATTGCACAATGCGCTGAACGTGCGGCAACGCTGGTTGCCGCACTGTTTTGACAGGTTACACATGGATTACCCGCAAATACTCGCTCCGATTCTGCGCTTCCTGCACTGCCCAACGCCTCAGGCGTGGATTGACCAGGCGCGCCTCCCGCAACATCTTCCTCTGTTACTGACCGACCATCTGCTCTGCGAGCTGAAAGCAGCGCAAACGGCGATGCTGCTGGTGCGTAAGTACGTCGCGGATAAACAGGGGGCGCAAGCGCTGCTCGCCTGGCTTCAGCCTTATGAAGCGTTTGCCTTCCGTGACGGGCCGGAACCGGATTTCGTCGCGCTGCATAAACACATTGGTAAAAGCGTGATGCCGAAAACCGACGATCCGTGGGAACAGCGGTTGATCGACAGCATGGTACTGCTGATAAAAGAAGAGCTGCATCATTTCTGGCAGGTGCGGGAAGCGATGCAGGCGCGCAATATTCCCTATGTGAAAATCACCGCCAGCCGTTACGCCAAAGGGATGCTGAAAGAAGTGCGCACGCATGAACCGCTTACGCTTATCGATAAGCTCATTTGCGGCGCTTATATTGAGGCACGCTCCTGCGAACGTTTCGCTGCGCTGGCTCCGTACCTGGACGACGCTCTGCAGACGTTCTATCTTTCGCTTTTGCGTTCCGAAGCGCGGCACTATCAGGACTATCTGGCGCTGGCGCAACAGGTGTCACAAGAGGACATTTCGCCCCGCGTGCGCTATTTCGGAGAAGTGGAAGCGGCGTTGATCGCTTCGCCGGACAGCGTGTTTCGCTTCCATAGCGGTGTTCCCGTCGCCTCTTAATTTCGGTAGTTCTGTCTGGCGTAAGGTGACATCACAACGAAAGACGTGAAAAATGGCTCTCTTTTACGCGCGGATCCCTCACGCGCAGGCAAGGAATACCGATGAACTGGACACATGTCATACTCGCAGGCTACGTTGGCGCGATTCTCGCTATCGTCATTGGCCTGTTTCGTAAAAAGGGGTGGGTCGGGAAAGTCTCCGGCGCGGTAATTTTTATTGTGGCGATCGTGGCGTGGAATTTATTTGACGTTCACTATCTGATCCCACGCGAAAAAGCGGCGACGGGGCAGAGCGAAGAACAGCAGTTTAATGAGGCGATGACCACGCTGCCGACCATGCAGGTTTTGAAAGAGCAGGAGCCTGAACTCTGGAATCGTATCCGCGATCAGGCTGTTCAGATGCGTAAAGAAGGAAAATCTGAGCAGCAATTAATTGATACTGTGCAACCGCAGATATTGCAGATCCAGATGGCGCGCCTGCAAAACGCGCCGGATGATAATGTCATTAACTACATGAAAATCAATCTGGAGCAGATTGCTGCTGTGCAGAAAAAGGGGGATGACGCGTGTTTTCGTTTCCTCTTTCCGGCGGTGAAGGGCGGTATTAATCCGATGCGGATGATCTCACCCGAGATCATCAAACGCCGGATGGACAGTGACGTGGCGATGATGCGCGCAGCCTATGGGCCGAATAAACACACGGTGACGGATGCCGAAAAGCAACAGGCGTTGCAGGACCTGCGCAACGTGGTGCCGACGCTGGCGCAACGCTATGGCGATGATTTGCAAATTATGGCGGAACCGCAGAAAGGGATAGGCAAAGAGAAAATTGCCTGCAATCTGGTGCAGGACATGTGGACGGAAGTTCTGACGTTGCCAGCAGCCAACGCCGCTGGCGTCATTCGACTTTCGGTATCCCCTGAAATGCAGTAGCGGCGCTTACAGGGGTTTGAGCATCCGCACTTCGCAGTCGACGTGCCCGGTACAGCCCAGCGGCTCGCTGATATGCTCAAACCCTAGATGTTCGTACAGGCCGATGGCTTCGCGCAGAAAAGCCGTGGTCTCGAGATAACAGCGTTTGAATCCCTGCTCACGGGCGTGGTCCAGCGCCATCAGCGCCAGTTTCTTAGCGAGCCCCTTCCCTCGAATGGTCGGCAGAAAGTACATTTTTTGCAGCTCGCAAATGTCCGGTTCGCTACAGGTCAACGGCGCAATCCCGCCGCCGCCCACCACTTCACCCTGACACTCCACCACCCAGTAGGCGTGACCCGGCTGGCAATACAGCTGATATAACGCATCCAGATTCGGATCGGCAACGGTGTAGCCTTTGTCAGCAGTAAGGCCATATTCGGCGGAAACCTGGCGGATAACGGCGGCAATTGCCTGATTATCGTTAGCCGTCAGGCGACGTAAGGTGGGGGAAAAGTCGACAGCATTCATTGTACAATCCGGATAAATTACGCAAATAATCCGCACTAATAGCACCCTCCGCTAAGTGATGCAAGCGCCTTATCGCGCGTAGGAATTATGTAAATCAAAACATGAATAAGGTATTATTCTTTTACAGGTAAACTATTGCCTGCTAATTATGTGCATTTTTAAGGAACAATTTTTCAGGGATCTAATATGCAGGAAAATCTTATAAAGAGTGAGCCTCCGTCTCATCGTTTTCATTTTCGCGGCGATGGCGGTAGCTATTTTCTTATTTGTCTTGTCAATTCATTACTGGTTTTAATTACGCTGGGTATTTATTTGCCTTGGGCGCTAATGAAATGCCGCCGCTATATTTATGCCAACATGACGCTAAACGGCCAACCCTTTAGCTGGAACATGAAAGGTGGCGATATATTCCTGAGCTGGCTAATGTTGGTGGTGATATATATCGCAGGTGTCGGATTTATTAGCATGGAGTACGTTGCGGTTGGCGCGATGATTCTGGCGCTGCTGATCTTATCGCTTCCCATACTGATGATGAAAAATCTGCAATGTCAGGCGATGATGACCTCGCTGAACGGCGTTCGCTTTGGCTTTCGATTTTCTTCTGTGAAGGCGATGTGGAATCTGCTGTTTCTGCCGGTATTGTTGATACTGGCACTGGTCGTGGTGGTTTATTGCCTGTACCGGGTTTGCCCGCGCGAAAGTTTGGGCGAAATTATTTTTTCGGCGATTGCGCTGGGTCTGATATCGCTGGCGGGAATGGGCACGATCAGCGGCTTTCTCTACAGTCGCCTGATGACAATGGTGGGTGAGGGTGGCAGTTTTGGCATCCACCGTTTTTCGGTACAGGTTAACCTCCGGCACTGCATTAAGTCGGCGATTCTGGCAATGGCGGCGTTAATTCCGTTTCTCACGGTGATCGGTTTTATGGCCGTTGCGTTGATCAAATCCGCCGCAGAACTGGACGTGACGGGGATGTCGGAAGACGAGATAGAGACGCTAATTCTTATCGAATACCAACGACAGATTATGATGATGCAGATTATTTATTATCTGGGCTTTGCGGTATCGACCAGCTATCTCATCGTCGCGTTTCGTAACCATTTCCTCAATAACCTGCAACTTGCCGACGAACATATCCGTTTTCGCTCTACGCTGAGCTGGCATGGGATGGTGTACCGGTTGGGCGGCCTGTATCTGATTTCAGGGATTACCGGCGGGCTGGCCTATCCGCTGCTGCGCGTGTGGGTGATTAAATGGCTGGCGGAGAACACCTGCGTGGTGGGCGATCTGGATACGCTGGCGCTGAGCGACAGCGATGAGCGGCTAGATAACGGTCTGGTGTCGCGCCTGTCCCGCGGCGTGATGCCGACGCTCTATTTTATGTAAAAAAAAGCCGGATGGCGTGACCGCTTCTCCGGCTTTAATCTTGTGAGCCGGACAAGACATTCTGCCTCGTTGTCCGGCTGTCTGCTTACAGTGCGGCAATCACCGCCTGCTGCTCAATCAGCTTGGCTTTCGCTTCGGCGTAGCCTTCCAGCTTCTCACGTTCTTTGGCGATCACCGCTTCCGGTGCGCGCGCCACAAAGCCTTCGTTGGCCAGTTTGCCTTCAATACGGCCAATTTCGGCTTCCACCTTCGCCACTTCCTTCGCCAGACGCGCCAGTTCGGCCTCTTTGTCGATCAGGCCCGCCATTGGGATCAGCAGCTCGGCGCCGTCGATAATCTTGGTTACGGAAACCGGACCTTTATCATCCACAGGCAGTACGGTGATGCTTTCCAGACGCGCCAGCGTTTGCAGGAAGCTACGGTTGTCGTTCACGCGACGAACGGCATCTTCGCTACAACCGCGCAGCAGCAGCGCCAGCGGTTTGCCCGGCGCGATGTTCATTTCCGCACGGATATTACGTACAGCCACGATCGCCTGCTTCAGCCATTCGGTATCCGCCAGCGCCGCTTCGTCAACCTGAGAGGCGTCATAAGCCGGGAACGGCTGGAGCATGATAGTGTCTGCGTTAATGCCGCAAATCACCTTCACGCGCTGCCAGATGGTTTCCGTAATGAACGGAATGATCGGATGTGCCAGGCGCAGCAGACCTTCCAGTACAGTCACCAGCGTATGGCGGGTGCCGCGCAGTTCTGCTTCTGTACCGCCGTTCATTACCGGCTTGGTCAGCTCAAGATACCAGTCACAGAACTGGTTCCAGGTGAATTCATACAGAATGCCTGCGGCAATGTCGAAGCGGAAGCTGTCCAGCGCTTCACGGTACGCTTTTACGGTCCGGTTGAATTCCGCGAGGATCCAACGGTCTGCCAGCGACAGCGTCATTTCACCGCCGTTGAAACCGCAGTCCTGATCTTCGGTATTCATCAGGACAAAACGGCTGGCGTTCCACAGCTTGTTACAGAAGTTACGGTAGCCTTCCAGACGCTTCATATCCCAATTGATGTCGCGACCGGTTGACGCCAGCGCCGCCAGGGTGAAGCGCAGGGCGTCGGTGCCGTGCGGTTCAATGCCGTCCGGGAACTGCTTCTCGGTGCGTTTGGCGATCTTCTCTGCCAGCTGCGGCTGCATCATATTGCCGGTACGTTTCTCCAGCAGTTCCGGCAGGGAGATGCCGTCCACCATATCCAGCGGATCGATCACGTTACCCTTGGACTTGGACATCTTCTGGCCTTCGTCGTCGCGGATAAGCCCCGTCATGTAGACGGTCTTAAACGGCACCTGCGGCTTGCCGTTTTCATCTTTGATGAAGTGCATGGTCATCATGATCATGCGGGCGATCCAGAAGAAGATGATGTCGAAGCCGGACACCATTACGCTGGTTGGGTGGAACTGACGCAGCGCGTCGGTGTTTTCCGGCCAGCCGAGGGTGGAGAAGGTCCACAGCGCGGAAGAGAACCAGGTATCCAGGACGTCGTCGTCCTGACGCAGCGCAACGTCGGCGGACAGGTTATTTTCCTGACGCACGTCGTCTTCGCTGCGGCCGACATAAACGTTGCCTTCGTTGTCGTACCATGCCGGGATACGGTGACCCCACCACAGCTGACGGGAAATACACCAGTCCTGAATATCGCGCATCCAGGAGAAGTACATGTTTTCATACTGCTTCGGCACAAACTGAATATCGCCGTTTTCAACCGCTTCTACCGCCGGTTTGGCCAGCACGTCGACGCGGACGTACCACTGGTCGGTCAGCATCGGTTCGATAACCACGCCGCCGCGATCGCCGTACGGCACGGTAAGATCGTGCGGTTTAATTTCTTCCAGCAGGCCCAGCGCGTCTACAGCGGCAACCACCGCTTTACGTGCGGCGAAGCGTTCCAGCTTCTGGAACTCAGCAGGGATATCGCTTGAGTAAACGTCAGACTCGTTGCCTTTGGTGTCGTACACTTCCGCGCTTTCACGGATGTCACCGTCGAAAGTCAGAATGTTGATCATCGGCAGAGCGTGACGACGGCCCACTTCGTAGTCGTTAAAGTCGTGCGCCGGGGTGATCTTCACGCAGCCGGTGCCTTTTTCCATGTCGGCGTGTTCGTCGCCGACAATCGGAATACGGCGGTTCACCAGCGGCAGCACCACGAACTTGCCAATCAGATCCTTATAACGCGGATCTTCCGGGTTCACGGCCACGCCGGTATCGCCCAGCAGCGTTTCCGGACGGGTGGTTGCGACCACCAGATAATCTTTACCGTCGGCGGTTTTGGCGCCGTCGGCCAGCGGATAGCGGATATGCCACATGGAGCCTTTCGACTCGCGGTTTTCCACTTCGAGGTCAGAGATCGCGGTGCGCAGCTTCGGGTCCCAGTTCACCAGGCGTTTGCCGCGGTAGATCAGGTCTTCTTTGTACAGACGGACGAACACTTCTTTCACGGCATTAGAAAGACCTTCGTCCATAGTGAAGCGCTCGCGCTCCCAGTCTACGGAGTTGCCGAGACGGCGCATCTGGCGAGTGATCGTGCCGCCGGATTCCGCCTTCCACTGCCAGATTTTATCAATGAAGGCGTCACGGCCGTAGTCGTGACGGGTTTTCCCTTCTTCTGCGGCAATTTTACGCTCAACCACCATCTGGGTTGCGATACCGGCGTGGTCGGTGCCGACCTGCCACAAGGTGTTTTTGCCCTGCATACGCTGGTAGCGAATCATGGTGTCCATGATGGTTTGCTGGAAAGCATGACCCATATGCAAACTGCCGGTGACGTTCGGCGGCGGGATCATGATGCAGAAACTCTCCTGGCTTTCATCGCCATTGGGTTTGAAATAGCCCTGCTTTTCCCAGTGCTCGTAAAGCGGCTGTTCGATATCTTGCGGGTTGTATGTCTTTTCCATTATTTCCAGGTTGCCGTATTCAGGTTAAAACCCGCCACGCGGTAGGCTTTGTAGCGCTCGCGTGCGGATTGTTTCAGAGAATCTTCGTGAGGAACGAAGTCTATCACTTCTGTGAAAGCGGTGGCAAAATCTGCAAAGCCGACGCGCAGGCTGATGAGCAGATCGCGTGGGCTGCTGTTGCGCTTTTCCGGCCAGGCGATTTCGACCGGCGCGCCACCGCGCGGGCCTTCCCCGGCCAGATTGTGCGGAACAAAGCTTTCCGCAGGTCTTGCCCATAGCGCTTCATCCAGACGCAGCGCCTGCTTTTCGTTTTCGCAGGCGATCAGTACGCGCTTGCCGCTGCGCCAACGTTCTGCGGCAATGTCACACACCAACTGTTCGACGGCGCTGAGGCCGTCCACGGTGTTGTCGTTGTCGAGAAGGTAGAACGTTGCGTTTCTCATATAGGGGGCTTCTTGTTGTGGATTTATATGCAAAGCCGGATGGCGCGATGCTTATCCGGCCTGCAATCAGCATTTTTACGTCGCCCCGGTAGCATAGCGCCACCGGGCAACAGACAACAATTACTCGTCGCCGTTAAAACCCGCACGGTTCAGCAGGAACTGCGACAGCAGTGCTACCGGACGACCGGTTGCGCCTTTTGCTTTTCCGGAGCGCCAGGCCGTACCGGCGATATCCAGGTGCGCCCAGTTGTACTTACGGGTAAAGCGCGACAGGAAGCAGCCCGCGGTAATCGCCCCACCCGGACGTCCGCCAATGTTCGCCATATCGGCAAAGTTAGACTCCAGTTGCTCCTGGAACTCGTCACCCAGCGGCAGACGCCATGCGCGATCGCCCGCTTGCTCGGACGCGCCGATAAGCTCGTGCGCCAGCGGATTATGGTTCGACATCAGTCCGGTGATGTGGTGGCCCAGCGCAATCACGCAGGCGCCGGTCAGAGTCGCGACGTCAATCACCGCTTCCGGCTCAAAACGCTCAACGTAGGTTAACACGTCACAGAGCACCAGACGGCCTTCGGCGTCGGTGTTCAGCACTTCGACGGTCTGACCGGACATGGTTGTCAGCACGTCGCCCGGACGATAGGCGCGACCGCCCGGCATGTTTTCACATCCCGCCAGCACGCCAATGACGTTAATTGGCAGTTGCAGTTCAGCGACCATACGCATTACGCCGTAAACTGCCGCTGCGCCGCACATGTCGTACTTCATCTCATCCATGCCTTCGGCTGGTTTGATGGAGATACCGCCAGAGTCAAAGGTCAAACCTTTCCCGACCAGCACAATCGGGCGCGCGTCTTCGTCCGGACTGCCTTTGTATTCAATGACCGACATCAGCGATTCGTTCTGGGAGCCGTGTCCGACCGCGAGATAGGCGCACATCCCCAGTTCGCGCATCTGCTGTTCGCCAATGACACGGGTTACAACGTTTTTGCTGTAACTGTCAGCCAGCTGGCGCGCTTGTGACGCCAGGTAGGCGGCGTTACAGATATTTGGCGGCATATTGCCGAGGTCTTTCGCCGCTTTGATCCCGGCGGCGATTGCCAGACCGTGTTGAATGGCGCGCTCGCCGCTGGTCAGTTCGCGGCGGGTCGGCACGTTAAAGACCATTTTACGTAACGGGCGACGCGGCTCGCTTTTGGTGGTCTTCAGTTGATCGAAGCTGTAAAGGGTCTCTTTCGCGGTTTCCACCGCCTGACGCACTTTCCAGTAATTGTTGCGGCCTTTGACGTGCAGTTCTGTCAGGAAGCAGACGGCTTCCATTGAGCCGGTATCATTCAGGGTATTTATCGTTTTCTGAATAACCTGCTTATACTGACGTTCATCCAGCTCGCGCTCTTTGCCACAACCGATGAGGAGGATACGCTCGGACAGAACGTTTGGAACATGGTGCAGTAACAACGTCTGCCCCGGTTTTCCTTCCAGTTCGCCACGGCGCAGCAGGGCACTGATGTACCCGTCGCTGATTTTATCGAGCTGTTCTGCAATCGGAGAAAGGCGGCGTGGTTCAAAGACGCCCACGACGATGCAGGCACTCCGCTGTTTCTCCGGGCTACCGCTTTTTACACTAAACTCCATGCACTACGCTCCTGAATCTTAAAGACAACGGCGGCACCTGCGGTTAGAATTGCAAGCTTTCGTAACTCATGTCCGCTGTTGCGGTGACTTCGTGTTAATCTTAACGTTATTACGGCATTGGCACGTCAGAACGCGTTCTGAGCGGCGAATCCGCTGAGTATAATAATTTTAGCGACGATTTCGACGACTCAAGAGAATAAATGACGGATAAGCCATGAAACAAGCTAAATTCCTGCAAAAGACGAGTTTTTACGGGCGTATTTAAAGTGATAATCATAAGATATCTGGTGCGGGAGACGCTCAAGAGCCAACTGGCGATTCTCTTTATCCTGCTTCTGATCTTTTTCTGTCAGAAGCTGGTGAGGATCCTCGGCGCGGCGGTTGACGGTGACATTCCGGCAAATCTGGTGCTCTCGCTTCTGGGGCTTGGCGTACCTGAAATGGCGCAGCTCATCCTGCCCCTCAGCCTGTTCCTCGGGCTTTTGATGACGCTGGGCAAACTCTATACCGAAAGCGAAATTACGGTCATGCACGCCTGCGGTCTGAGCAAGGCTGTGCTGGTCAAAGCCGCCATGATACTGGCGCTGTTCACCGGGATCATCGCCGCGGTCAACGTCATGTGGGCGGGACCGTGGTCGTCAAAACATCAGGACGAAGTGCTGGCGGAAGCCAAAGCCAACCCGGGTATGGCCGCGCTGGCGCAGGGACAATTCCAGCAGGCGACCAACGGCAGCTCGGTGCTGTTTATCGAAAGCGTAGACGGCAGCGACTTTAAGGATGTGTTCCTGGCGCAAATTCGCCCGAAAGGCAACGCGCGTCCATCCGTGGTCGTGGCAGATTCCGGACACTTGACCCAACTGCGCGACGGCTCCCAGGTGGTCACGCTGAATAAAGGCACCCGCTTCGAAGGCACCGCGCTATTGCGCGATTTCCGTATTACTGACTTCCAGGATTATCGGGCGATTATCGGTCATCAGGCGGTTGCGCTGGATCCGAACGATACCGACCAGATGGACATGCGCACGCTGTGGACGACCGACACCGATCGCGCCCGTGCCGAGCTGCACTGGCGTATCACATTAGTATTCACAGTATTTATGATGGCGTTGATGGTTGTGCCGCTGAGCGTGGTAAACCCGCGCCAGGGACGTGTGCTCTCGATGTTACCGGCGATGTTGCTGTACCTGATGTTCTTCCTGATCCAGACCTCGCTGAAATCCAACGGCGGTAAAGGCAAGCTGGATCCGGCTATCTGGATGTGGTTGGTCAACCTGGTGTATCTGGCGTTAGCCATTGGCCTGAACCTGTGGGATACCGTGCCGGTGCGCCGACTGCGCGCCCGTTTTTCACGTAAAGGAGCGGTGTGATGCAGCCATTTGGTGTCCTTGACCGCTATATCGGTAAAACCATATTTACCACCATCATGATGACGCTGTTCATGCTGGTGTCGCTCTCTGGCATCATCAAGTTCGTCGACCAGCTGAAAAAGGCCGGGCAGGGGAACTACGATGCGCTGGGTGCCGGGATGTATACCCTGCTCAGCGTGCCGAAAGATGTCCAGATCTTCTTCCCGATGGCCGCGCTGCTTGGCGCGCTGCTGGGCCTCGGCATGCTGGCCCAGCGCAGCGAACTGGTGGTGATGCAGGCCTCCGGCTTCACCCGGATGCAGGTCGCGCTTTCCGTCATGAAAACCGCGATTCCGCTGGTGCTGCTGACCATGGCTATCGGCGAATGGGTCGCGCCGCAGGGCGAACAGATGGCGCGTAATTACCGTGCGCAGGCGATGTACGGCGGTTCGCTGCTTTCCACCCAGCAGGGGTTATGGGCGAAAGACGGCAACAGTTTTGTTTATATCGAACGGGTAAAAGGTGAAGAAGAGTTAGGCGGCATCAGTATTTACGCCTTTAACGATCAGCGCCGTTTGCAGTCTGTTCGCTACGCGGCCTCCGCGACGTTCGACCCGGACGAGAAGGTCTGGCGTCTGTCGCAGGTGGACGAGTCGAACCTGCAGGATCCTAAACAGATTACTGGCTCTCAGACGGTGAGCGGTATATGGAAAACCAACCTCACGCCGGACAAACTGGGCGTGGTGGCGCTGGACCCGGATGCGCTTTCCATTAGCGGCCTGCACAACTACGTGAAGTATCTGAAGTCGAGCGGCCAGGACGCCGGACGCTACCAGCTCAATATGTGGAGCAAAATCTTCCAGCCGTTGTCCGTGGCGGTAATGATGCTGATGGCCCTGTCGTTTATCTTCGGTCCACTGCGTAGCGTACCGATGGGCGTGCGTGTGGTCACCGGCATCAGCTTTGGTTTCGTCTTTTATGTGCTGGACCAGATCTTCGGCCCGTTGACGCTGGTTTACGGTATACCGCCGGTTGTCGGCGCGCTGTTGCCGAGCGCTTCGTTCTTCTTGATAAGCCTGTGGCTGATGATGCGCAAGTCGTAACCGCAGTTTTATCCTTGTGATTGCCCGGTGGCGCTACGCTTGCCGGGCACAATGGGTGCAGCGTTCAGTGTCCGTCAGGCTAACGCTTTCTGCCGCCCAACAGGCTTCCCAGCATCCCGCGAATGATCTGATTGGTAACCTGTCGCGCTGCGCTTTTCGCTACGCTTTGTACCACGCCGTCGCGCTTGCCGCCGCGCGGACCGGTGCTGCCAAACAAAATATCCTTCAACCCGCCCAGGATACCATCGTCAACCGCTACCTCTTTGCCTTTCGCTGCAGGCGCGTTTTGCTCTTCAGTCGCGGCCTGAACACCCTTTTGCAGTAACTCAAACGCCGATTCGCGATCCCGTTCTTCTTCATATTTTCCATAGAGTGAAGAGTGGTTTATCAGCCCGTTGCGCTCGTCGTCAGTGACTGGCCCCATACGCGAGCAGGGGGCAATCACCATTGCCCGCTCCACCACCGATGGACTACCTTTGGCATCCAGGAAGGAGATCAGCGCTTCGCCGGTGCCCAGTTCCTGAATGGCTTTTTCCGTGTCGAACGCTGGATTGGCGCGCATGGTTTGCGCGGCGGTTTTCACCGCTTTTTGATCTTTCGGCGTAAAGGCCCGCAGGGCGTGCTGGACACGATTGCCCAGTTGACCGAGCACGTTATCCGGGATATCAGCGGGATTCTGTGAGACGAACCAGACGCCAACGCCCTTCGAACGGATGAGGCGGATCACCTGTTCGATTTTATCCAGCAGCACCTCTGGCGCATCGTTGAACAGCAAATGCGCTTCGTCGAAAAAGAACACCAGCTTCGGTTTTTCCAGATCGCCCGCCTCCGGCAGTTGCTCGTAAAGCTCAGAGAGCATCCACAGCAGGCTGGCGGCATAGAGTTTCGGCATCTGGTAGAGTTTTTCGGCGCTAAGGATATTGATGATCCCTTTACCGCTGGCATCGGTGCGCATCCAGTCTTTGATGTCGAGCATCGGCTCGCCGAAGAAATGGTTCGCCCCCTGTTGTTCTAAAGTCAACAGGCCGCGCTGGATCGCGCCGATGGAAGCGCTGCTGATATTGCCATACTGATTCTGGAAGGATTTCGCGTTATCGCCGATATATTGGGTAATCGCCCGCAGGTCTTTAAAATCGAGCAGTAAAAATCCCTGATCGTCGGCAATGCGGAAGATGATGTTCAGCACGCCGGACTGCACCTCATTGAGATTCAGCAGGCGCGCCAGTAGTAGCGGTCCGAGGTCCGAGATCGTGGCGCGTACCGGATGTCCCTTCTCGCCAAAGATATCCCACAGCACCACCGGGTTATTATGCGGCTGCCAGTCGCTGACGCCGATGTTTTGCAGCCTGGCAAGCAACTTCTCAGAGGCTTGTCCTTCCTGAGCCACCCCGGTGAGATCGCCTTTAACATCCGCCATAAATACCGGTACGCCGATGCCGGATAGCGACTCGGCGAGCTTTTGCAGCGTGACGGTTTTCCCTGTCCCTGTCGCCCCGGTAATCAGGCCGTGACGGTTCGCCATACCAGGCAGTAAAAACAGTTCGGTGTCCGGCGTGCGGGCAATTAACAAGGGTGCGCTCATGAGATTTCCTCCGTTTATCCTGCGTCGAGTATAGGCAACCGTGCGGCACTCTTCACCGCTTTATTCAACAGATTGCGAGGAGGGTTCCAAAGAGGAGGAGAGGACCGGGCAGCGAATGCCGCCCGGTAGAAGCGATTAAAAGTCGGCTTTAAGCACCACGCGATAACGGGCTTTGCCTTCACGAACGTGCTGGATAGCCTCGTTGATTTGCGACATGGGGAACAGTTCGGTGGTGGGCGCAACCTTGCTGCGACCGGCGAACTTCATTAGCTTACGCAGTTCAAAAGGCGTACCTGTTGCCGAGCCGGAGATGCTGCGATCGCCAGCAATCAGGGTAAACGCCGGGACAGGCAGCGGCTTCAGCACCGCACCGACGGTGTGGAAGTTGCCGCCGTGGGCCAGCGCTTCAAAATACGGTTGCCAGTCGAGATCGACGTTGACGGTGTTGATGATCAGATCGAACTGTCCAGCCAGTGCTTTCAGCGCTTCGGGATCGCGGCTGTTCACCACGCTATCGGCACCCATTGCCAATACTTCCTGCTTTTTCGCCGGATTGGAGCTAAACGCGGTCACTTCGCAACCCATCGCATGCAGGAGCTTGATGGCGATATGCCCGAGCCCGCCAATACCGATTACCCCAACACGGCTGGTGGCAGTAATGTGGTGCATCAGCAGCGGTTTAAATACCGTGATGCCGCCGCACAACAGTGGGCCTGCGGATTCAATATCAATGCTGTCCGGCAGCGGAATCACCCATTGCCAGTCTGCGCGAATTTTCTCGGCAAAGCCGCCGCGATTCAAAATGGTAGGGACGGCGCTTTCCAGACAATTGACCTGGTTACCGCTGATACAGGCGTCGCAATGCCCGCAGCTGCGCGCTGTCCAGCCAATGCCAACGCGCTGACCGACCTTCAGCCCTTTATCCTGCGCCGCGCTGCCGAGGGCCGCCACGCGACCAATCACCTCATGTCCCGCCACCAGCGGGTAGCTCGACATACCCCACTCGTTATCGATCATCGACAAATCGGAATGGCAGATACCGCAGTAGTCCACCTGTACCTCGACATCTTCTGCCTTGAGTTCACCCGCATCATATTCAAAGAGTTCGAGTTCGCTGCCCGCTTCTTTCGCGGCATAGCTTTTTATCATCGACATCGTGTTTCCCTCGTGTGGTGTTGAACTGGAAGTGTAGAGCATGGAAAACCGCGATGCTTCGCAGAAGGGGGGATATTGGCGTCAGAAGGGGAAGGTGTGCTGATTTTTTCAACACTTAGTGAACAAGGCAGATGCTACTGCTTGCATGGTTGCGAGCGACAGGTATAATCCACAACGTTTTCCGCATACCTCTTCAGTGCCGAAGTGGCGAAATCGGTAGACGCAGTTGATTCAAAATCAACCGTAGAAATACGTGCCGGTTCGAGTCCGGCCTTCGGCACCATCGGAACATCAATAGACGTCAACGGACGTCTTTTTTTGTGCCTGAAATCCAGTATCCGCAAGGCTTTCCTCGCTTTTTCATTCAACCTAAGTCAACCTGATTCAATCTACATCAACTTACTGATGCGGGTACATCTGCGGGTATATCCCGGTTCGATAATGTTTGTACCCACACAGAACCCTTGAAAGGATACTCATCATGGCTCTGAGTGATGTGAAGGTTCGTTCGGCTAAGTCTGAAGCAAAAGCTTATAAACTTACTGATGGTGAAGGCATGGTTTTGCTTGTTCATCCTAACGGCTCCAAATACTGGCGGCTTCGTTATCGCTTCGGCGGCAAAGAAAAGATGCTGGCGTTGGGGAAATACCCCGAAGTCTCGCTGGCGGATGCCCGGGCACGCCGGGATGAAGCCCGTAAGCTGTTAGCGAATGGTGTCGATCCCAGTGAGAACAAGAAAGCTGTTAAGGTAGAGCTGGAGCAAGAGGCGATAACGTTTGAAGTGGTAGCCAGAGACTGGCATGCCAGTAATCAGAAGTGGTCGGCATCGCATAGTGCTCGTGTATTGAAAAGCCTGGAAGATAATCTCTTTGCTGCTATTGGTAAGCGGAACATTGCTGAATTGAAGACACGGGATCTGCTTGTACCCATCAAAGCCGTCGAGTCATCCGGGCGGCTCGAAGTTGCCGCCCGTTTACAGCAGCGTACTACCGCGATCATGCGCTTTGCTGTACAGAGCGGTTTAATCGACTACAACCCTGCACAAGAAATTGCCGGTGCGGTTGCTACGGCGAAAAGGCAGCATCGTGCTGCGCTCGAGCTCAATCGCATTCCTGAACTACTTCATCGTATTGATCATTACTCAGGCAGGCCGTTAACCCGATTGGCTGTTGAACTCACTTTGTTGGTTTTCATCCGTTCAAGCGAGCTGCGTTTTGCCCGTTGGTCAGAAGTAGATTTTGAAACGGCCATGTGGACGATCCCCGGTGAGCGTGAACCGTTGGACGGTGTTAAACATTCTCAGCGTGGTTCAAAGATGCGGACGCCTCATCTTGTTCCTTTGTCGCGGCAAGCCTTAGCTATTTTGGAAAAGATCAAAAACATGAATGGAAACCGAGAGCTGATCTTTGTGGGCGATCACGATCCGCGTAAGCCGATGAGTGAGAATACGGTTAACAAGGCTTTGCGAGTGATGGGCTATGATACGAAAACGGAAGTGTGTGGGCACGGGTTCAGGACGATGGCTTGCAGCTCGCTGATTGAGTCAGGATTGTGGTCGAGAGATGCGGTGGAAAGGCAGATGAGTCACCAAGAGCGTAACACTGTGCGTGCGGCTTACATTCATAAGGCAGAGCATCTGGGGGAGAGGAGGCTAATGTTGCAGTGGTGGGCTGATTTTCTGGATGCGAATAGGGAGAAGGTGGTTAATCCGTTTGATTTTGCGAAAAAATAAAAAAAGTAACGCCATTGGGAATTAAGTAGTTCTATCTTCACGCCCTGTTTTTAAAACAAATAATGGGCATTTTGCCCATTATTTGTTTCTGATGATGAGTTAGACGTTATTGAACACCTAATGCTTTATACACAGCATCCACCGGATCTGCATAGAAACTGATTTGGAATTTGGAGAAAATTTCAGCAGGCACAGTCGGGATATCAGAAGCTGATGCCATCGGCAGCAGCACGCGTTTGCCCCCACTATCCATTGCTAGTTGCAAACTACCCGCCAGATCTTCAACCGGATTCACCACACCACCAAGTGTCATATCCCCGAGCACGACCATCTGTTCTTGCACTGGCTTGCCCATCAAAATGGAACAGAAGGCTACTAATGCTGCTAGGCTGGTTTTGGTACTAGAGCCTGAGTTATGTAACTCAACGGCATGCAGATGGTATTCATGCTCAGAAAATTTGGAGCTGGCACTGATACGGTTCAGATTGCCCTTGAAATAATCAAAACCTACACGGATGGCTTCTTTTGCTGGAGTATTGGAGCCTAGGCCAGATGTCGTGTGTTTACCATTACCAGGGGTCATTTGAGTCTCGAAGCGATAAAGACCCAGTTGACCAGTAACACCCTTGGTAACCATGTGCACAACTCCCGGTTTACTCAGACCTTCGGGGATCAACTGGCTCCCGCCTTGCTCAGGTACATTGACGAAAAACTCTTCAAGAGTTTCGTTGTCGAGATAGCTGAAATGCACATCGAAAAACTCCATGCCGCCTAGTTTTTTCAACTGCTCTTTGATTCTACGACGTAACTCTAATGCGTAGGTGAGACAAGGACGTACCTCCTCTTTACCAAACACACCATGAGGATACAGTAATTTGAGCAAACCTGAGACCGTGCGGCGTACTGCGATTACATCACGTTGGTTGAGGTTGTTCCCGAGTTTAAAGAAGCGGTCGATAGCATCAGAGAAGCTACGCTTGCGCATTTCTCGCATATATTCGGCCAGATAGTCGGTGATCAGACCGTAGTTATTGGTAAAAAATTCAGGCCGCATCTTAGGGATATCCCAGCCTGGGATATAGGCATGGAAACGGTCAAAGAAGGCTGTATCGATCATCGCTTCCGGGAAAGGTGCCAGGAGGTGACTGGTTTTGACTAACGTTTCTACGCTTTGGTTTATGTTGCCGACAAATACCATGGATGCTTTGGCTTCGATAGAATCACGGCCACGGGAAAAAGAGCCCGATGCCATGTAATCCTTCATGATCTGGACACCATCTTTATCTTTGAAGGTAATACCAGCCACTTCGTCAAAAGCTACCACATCCCACATGCCTACCAGCCCAACCTGCCGGGAACTCATGTTGTAAAACAGATTGGCGACTGTCGTCTGGCCACCTGAGACTAGTAATGAATTAGGCGAGCACTCTTTATAGACGTGGCTTTTACCGGTACCACGTGGGCCGAGTTCGCAGACGTTATAGTTGTTCTCAACAAAGGGGATCATCCGCGTCAACAGGTGCCACTTCACCCGTTGCTTCAGATTGGTTGGCTCCATGCCGATAGAGCGGATCAGGGTATCCAGCCATTGGTCTGTTGAGAAATTAGCCCGGGCGGCAAAAAGCTCTTCCATATCCATGGAGGGCATCTGGATAGGCTTAAGGTTGAAAATTGAGAAGGGCGAAATTCTTTGCCCTTCCTCATAAAAATAGTTAAGAGTAACGATACACCAGATTCCCCCGGTGAGTAGCTTCTCGTTAGCTTTAACAATGTTGGCGGGGATCACGGCATCTTTGATACCGAGGTTCGAAAGCTGAGCTTCGTAGACATCTTTCTTCTGGTTGAGCTTTACTCCGATTTTATCGATCACTTTAAAGCTACCACGCTCACGAATCAGAGATTTTACTTTCTCAGCCTCATCCGGGCGAACATAGTTCTCAGCGAGGATTTTTTTGACGTTTTCCAGACCTTCACGTACCACTTCATCATCGTCTGAAGCACAGTACATACCGAGCAGATACTCCAGTACATAGACAGGGACATTAGCCCCTTCTTTTAGCTGTTTGGTCAAATCCTTACGGACAACTTTACCCTTAAAGTAACGATTCAGACGGGCATCAAGATCCATGCTGGCATGCTGAGATAACTCATCGTCAATGCTGAGCATAGAAGCCTCATCAACAGTAGTTCCGCTCGGCTGGGCAAGCTTCTCCGTGTAAACGTCCATCTGCTGGATCACTACATTGTTCGTGATATGTGTGACATTCACCGCTGGCTCTTGTGCGGTTTCCTTTCCTACAAACTCACCTTCAGTAGGATTTATCTCATCATGTGGCATCTGGTATTGCTCCCGGGTACTGATTAGCTGGCACCCAACATTAGAATTTACTTTTCACATCCGCAGGATCGCTATTTTGCGAGCCATTAAAAACCGAATTCATCCTGTATTGCCAAATCAATAGTGACTGGATAGCGTGCCATTTCAATACCATCCTCATCATCAACGAGCAGCAATTGGTACTGCGCCTTGCGGTCAAATTGAGCACCGGTCAGTTTTAAACGCACGTCTTGCTGGCGCTGATCCAGATTACTTGAGGTCGCTTCAAAGAGTAGCTTCTCAATAGCTGACACGGTTTGTTCTGAACTATCTACCACCGAGAAACGAACCATTCTTGATTTATGACGTTCATCGACGGCATCGGTCTGCAGGAAGCGGATTTTATCGATCAGATTTACCAGCTTAATGGGTTGGTATGCCGGAACTATGTCGACTTTGGTTTTTTCATGCAGAGTTTGTTTCTTGCCACGCAGCTCTTGTACTTCAAGTATTGGAACACAGACCTCTTGCAACATTGCACCACCATGGACGAAGCGGGCTCCACCAACAAAATGGAAACGACTCACTCCTTTCGGAAGCCAGAATTCCACATCAGAGTTACCACCAACAACATTACGCAATTGCCCATGCCAGACATCTTCGTTTGTTGGTAAATTGCGACCAAGGAGATAGCGTTTTGAAGCTTCCAGAGTTCCAGATGGTTCGTGTTTCAGAGGCGATTTTACCCCGTTTTCAACTGAGGCCTGTTGGAATAAGAATCCATGATCGGCTGTGATAACTACGCGAGTAACGCCAAACCCATTGATAATTTTGTTGATGAGTCCATTCAGTTCGTCTATAGCCTGGCGGGCATGAATGAATGTCTTGAGCTCACTTTTCTGAGATTCACTCTGAGCATCGATGACATCGTGATAGACGTAGATTACCTTTGCGTCACCAACCGCCTCGTTAGCTTCTGCCCGGGTCCAGCTCAGCAGACTTTTGGCCGAAATCGCTATACCACCTACCTTACTTAAAATAGTGCTGCGATTTTCTAAACCCGCGCTGCTCTGTCCATCTACTAATACTGTTGAGTTGGTAGCGGCATAGTCTAGTTGCTGATGTGGGAGTAAGGCGGCCATGCCAAGTTGCGTGTAGGTAGGTAGTACCCCGAGCTGGCTCTTGAGCTGCGCAGTGAAGCGCTTGGCTTCATTTATCTGTCCCTGGAGCTCATGAGCAACTTCATAGCGCAAGGCATCACTGATAATAACAAACTGGCGCTTGACGCCGCTTTGGGCAAAGCGTTGTTTTATGACTGTATCATAGAAGCGATGCTGAGAAGGGAGGCCAAGTTGCCAGTTATCAAGCAACTGCTCTTTAACTAGCAAGCCATCCCATGTCAGTCCCAGTTGGTACAGATACCAGTTCACATACAAATCTTCGATTTTACTGGCCAGTACTGCCAGCACTTCTACTGACTGTCCTTGCAGATGTAATAGCGCTTCATTAAACAGGCGATAGGCTGCATCAAACTGGAACAATTCAGCTTCATAGGCAAGATACATTTCTTGCGCTGAAGTGTAATGAAAACCATCCGGTTTCGAACGGCGTAGTTCTAGCAACAATTCAGCTTGTTGCAGCGCCTGGTAAATATATGCATATTTAGGTACAGTTCTGGCCCAGAATCCATGTCGACGACGAGAGATTAGTTGGGCAAACTCTACTCGATTCAGTTTCAAGTCACCGTTGTTTAATCCAGAAATCAGCTCACGGATCAAACCTTGTTCTACCGCTTCAAAGCCTTCGACTTCTCCCCAGAGCCAGATATCTTGCGCTGTCAGGCGTGAAGCAAGTTCGAGCTGATCCGCTACCTGTGCAGATATGTCGGCAAAATTGCTGCTGTACTGGTTAGAATCACGCCAACCAGATAGCAGAGCCATAGCATTCGCACGTCCGGTGGGAGTGGCTAATAGTTGTGACTGTAGCCAGACAGGGCGCTCTTTGGTATCAAGCTGTTCGTAGCATTCACTCACTAGTAACTTACGAATCAGTTCGCGTAGTGACGGTTCTGTCCCTTCAGCTGTATGGTATCCATATTCAAGGTTCATTAGATGCCAAAATCCAGGCAGCAATCCATGCTGTTCTAGCGGAGCAAGAGCGGTTTCAGCATTCTCAAGTAACCGATCGCCAATGCTTTTCATTATTTCGGCAATCTGAGCATGACAGGCCAGCACGACACTTATCATCTTCATATCAAGTGATAGCGGATCTTCTATACCGCCACGGCCGTCCAGGCGACGTTTAAAGGCAGCAGTACGCTCTTTGTTGGCGAAAAAGCTTTTACGTGACGCGATGTGGTCGCGGAGCGCCATATTGGCGAGACCGAGGTCATTAAGCAGAATTGAGGCTGCATCAGCATAAAAAGTGGTGCTATAACGACGTATATCGAGCAACCAGTCTTTAGCTGGTGATGGTTCTGAACTGGGCCAGTAGAGAAGGAACCCCTGCATGGGTTCATCGATTTCAATGCGTTTGCGAGTTTGAAGCTGTGACTGCTCTGCCATATTGAGCACTGTTACTGGCAACCCGTTCCACAGTATGGTGAGCTCTGTAAGCTGTGCAGTAAAGCTCTGTTCTGGGTCGTGCCAGAAAACAATCCGATCTGCGGTGAATTTGTTGTTAAGCCCGGTTTGAAGCTGAGTGATATCCATCAGTACGTCTCGGAATAATTAAGCCATCAGCACCATGGCTGTGAATCGGCGGTAGCGTGTAATGTTGAAGATGATTATACCAACTCTGAACGTTGGTGAGTGACTGAATCCCACATGCTAAAGATTCAATATCTAATCTAACTGATTTGTACAGGGGAATAGTGAGAACAAAGTGATAAAGCGGAGACATAAGCGTACCCGCTTTATCCTTTTGAAATTACTCGGCTTTATCGCCAGTAATAGCTTTCGCTTCAGCTAATAAAGTACCGAACTTGGCGTAGTTGATTTTAACGCCATCGTCGAGATCGAGCTGGATCTTCATATCAGCATAGTGTTTGAGCTGGTCGTCAAAAGAACGCAGCTCGGTAATCTGTTTGGTCAGGCTATCGATCTCTTTACCGATGCGTTTGGCTTCGGCTGTTTCTGCTTCATTCTGTTGCAGACGTAGGCGGTCAATACGGCTATCCATTTGGCCGAGCAGAGGCGTGACATACTCGGTACGCATGCGCGGGAGGGTAGTTTCATTATAGCGATGCAAGTAGACCAGACATTCAAAGGCTTTCTCTTTACCTGAACTAAATAGCCAGTAGATCGGGCGTTTTTTATAGGTCTTCAGGTGGTCTTTAAAGAATTGGGTCGAGAGATAGCGGCGAATAGTCTCGCGTGAGGTTTCTCCTCCTTTTTTCACTGGCTTGATCGCAGCTAAGCACAGGCTATCGGCAATAAATTGCAGGTTTTCTTCCAGATGCTCAATTCCCCAGACTGTGCGGACAAATTCTACAACCTGAGCGGCAACATCATCTTCAAACCAGGCTTCAGAGGTCAGCGGTAGAATACCATCGCTGTCGGCAGGAAAACGGGTAAAAGCACCCTCTTCGACAAGAGTATTGAATCCTTCGTTACTACTACGGGCATAAACCAAACCTTCACGATCAAGAGAAAAGCGGCCCATCATGCAGCCGATAGCATAAGAAATAAGCTCGGATAGGGTATCGCTTTGCAAACGTTTTTCTCGTTCATGGTCAGTGAGATTAGCGCTGTAGCGATAGTATGGGTTGCATGTTAGAGTAATTTCGCTTAGTGATATTTCTGGCGTGAGTTCATCCTGCAAGCCGTAGGCATCGAGAAATAAGCGATTATTTTCTTCTTCGAGACGTTGCATTTCCTGCGTCATATCGTGCCACTTAAGTCGTAGTTTTCGATAGGTAAGCTTTAAACTTTGTATAGGCAGGTCAAAATTTAAAAGATGCAATTTTGAAAAACCCCATGACTCCTCATATGAATCCCAGTCAAGTTTAGCAATTTCAACCAAATTACTGGATTTTATTTTATCTTTATCGACAGACATCATGACTGGAATCTTACCAACGTCACCTGCTTCAAAATTTAATGTCGGAGAGAAAACGGAAAGATAATAAGATGCTACTTTAGAATTTAGGAACGCAAGTATTAATTTTTCTTGTCCATCCAAACCATAAAGCGTTTTACTGCCAGTTCCAGGAATAATCCCGATGTTAACTTCTCGACATGAAAAGCTGCCTGAAGCAACTGCAGACCATGTAATCCCCGGACAGAAAAAATAATCTAAGTTAAATAATCGTCTGGACCAATGCGTTGTATTAGGATCCTTGGGGTTATTAACAACAAATTGTTTTATATCCTGACCTTCATTTTTCCAATTTATGACTGTCTCGTTATAACCATACCAACGTTTATTTCCACCACCTTTATTGTAAGGAAACCATCGACTACCTGAGTTCATTGCATCGTCATGCGAACAGGCTACTCTATTGAGATCACTTGAAGAAACCTCAAACCACATCCGCAAGAATAGTTCAGAGTTACACGATGACATTCCCGACTTAGCTTCTGAGATAGAGGATAAGGTAGGGTTTTTCTCACTGATAGAAACAGCTTCTTTAGAAAACCAGTATGCAATTGGGTTACCAGGAATCTTTTCGAAATCTGCAGCCGGGGCGCGATACAAAAGTTTGTTTGTATTTTTTCTATCTCTTTGGCTCATTACGAGTCTCCTTTAGGTAATTCTTTTCTGCTATATGCCATATCCTGAGCAAATCCATCCGGAACGGGCTTAAAGGGTTTTCCAGGTGAACGGTGGCTGGACTGGAACCGGCGCAATGCGGTTATGTCAATTTCACCGGTGATACAGTAATCGTGATTACCACCTTTCACGCGCATTAAGTCGCGTTGATAGCGTTCTTTGTATGGTGCACGAATACGGCTATCCCCATAAAGGCGATTATTACACTGGATGATGTAGGCATGGATATCAAGTGCAGCGGATTCCACCAATGCATTAAACGTGTCGGTATCAGGGTTCCATTCTGGTACAAATAACGCATCGACTTTACCGCGCAGATCGGCCCGGTAGCGAATATTGGTTAATTCACTGCAGATCATTAGTGCAAAACGAAAATCGCCATGTTGCACTATCGGTGGTTGTGTCCATTGTGTGGTAGGACTTAATTCAAGACCTGCGAGGCGGAAGAGCTCCTGTTCTTCATGTAATGCAGGTCGCTGCTTATCTTGTCGGTAGAGCATCAGAGATGGGAAGCCCAGACCATCATGACTCAGCGAGGCCCATACCTGATTACGTACGCGCTTTTTCGGAGCATGCAGATATTCCACACCACTGATAAATGAAATACCACGCCCCTTAAGTTTGTGGGCTATGCGGATAAACCACTGCGGTGGTAAAGCCAGCTCCGGTAAAATGAGATATCCACTATTATCAGGTCTGGAGATCAGTTCATTGATTAGACGACTGAGTCGCTGATAACGGCGACGACTATCAGGATCGGGTTTGTTCATCACCGCTGCGACAAAACTCGGCCCACTAGTTTCCCAGCTAGATACCGCGATTGTATGCTTGGACTTAGGTTCGCCATCAGGGATCTGAAGTATTTTCTTACCGTTATTCCAATGCGGCATTTTGTGCTTGGTCAGCTCAAAACCACGTAAAGCCTGCATCACCTGGCTCAGCTTAGCGCAGTGAAGCGAATTAAACGGATCTGGTGCTATCAAATACAACTCATTGAGGCTAAAAGGGCGAGTAGCGAAATTTAGACCTGCCGGGATCCCTCTTTTAAATTTGAGCCAATCCACGAGAATACGGATACCTTCCGTTATATTGCAAGGAAGTAACTCATGTGCATCTGAGGTGATTAATTTATTGCGTGCAATGATGCCTCGCTGGCTCACCATCTCTTTGGGCAGGCCGATGAAGCGAAGTGGAATATGCGCTAGATCGTAACTGAATAGCCGAGCATGAGCTCCCTGTAAGACATTGCGGCCGAGAAGTTTAAACAGACTAGACTCTAAGTGCTTTTTAAACTGTAAGGTATTACGGAATTCCTCCCAGGCAACCTTTCCTTCACCACATAGCTTGTGTGGAAAAGACGAAATAATGCTTTCAGCAACAGCATCGTAAAGTGTGTTCCACCAATCATGTTGTTGATATTGCAAGGAAGACTGCAGACCCTTAATCGATATAGTGCAATGATCTTTGACCTTTTCCGTTAGCTTATTAAGAGCCTTAATCATTTTATCAAGATAGCTAAAATCTTCACAAGCGACTGCCATTCGAATGATACGTGGTAGGTATTGAGCCAGTTCGAAAAACTTTATTGGCGTAAGCAAATGACCTGTTACCGCATCGAAAAAAGCATGGCGGTATTCTTTCCAAGCATCAGGCAGAAGGTCGCGTTCATAAGCTTCATAGTCACGCAGATTGAGAGCGAAGCTAGCTCGATGCAGGGTTAAAGCATCAGTTTTACGCAGATTATCGGCTTGTTCACCAATATGACTGGTTGCTTTAAGCAGATCGGTTGCCACTGATTCGGCTGAATCAGGAAGGTTTGGTAAAGAGCGCCATTCGCTTGCACGTTGATTAATCTGCTCAGAGATAGCATTGACCAAAGCAATACCAGCCGCGCCAGACAGAACGAATAATTTATTTTTGTTGTTTGTAAACACGATACGGCTGGAACATGTTTCAAGGTAATCAGGCTTGAAAAGGATAGCCTGTTCTTTTGGGTTATCCATATGTTCCCACTTAAATAACTCTTTGCCCCCATCCCGATTGAAGATCCAATCCCAGAACTGATACGTATTTTTTATCTTATTGGTATTTTCCATCACTAACAGGATGTCATCCACATAGCGACCATAGTAGAGTGGAACAACCTGCTGTTCGATAAACTGATCGAGCTTAAAGAGTGCTGCATTGGCAACAACAGCAGAGGCTGGCAAACCAACGGGTAAGCCTTTTCCGAGTGGTGTTAGTTTTGCCCAGGCTTCCAGTGCAGTAATAAACAATTGGTGCAGTCTCGTCTGACTCTGATCCAATTCGACGCCGATCAGTTTTATAAAGGCCGGATCTTGCATAAAACCGGGATTTAGTTCATGGAAAAAACTGCTCACATCAGCTGTAAGAGCTAAGACCTCTTTTTTATCTTGCAGTGCTGAACGCATAGCGTTAATGCCGCCATCACGCCAGTCGCGAAAAGGTTTGAGGTAAGGGGTAAATGATCCCAGTGCTAGTTCGTTAATTTGATCATGGCGATTACGGCGTAATCGGCTGCCATAAACATTGCTACTGAGTTTTTTATCAAAAAGCGAACCCACCTTGAGCATCCAAAGAGCTGAAAGGACATGGAAGTCCAAACTGCAGCAGGCCATCAAACGAAATTCTGCTGTGACTTCTTTTCCAGCTTCTATTATCTTCTGCCATTCATCATCGGGTGATGCGAAAATTAGTCCTGTGCTGTCATCTGTTTTCTCCGTTTTAATGGCTTTTGGGACCAGAGACCAACCCCCTAGAAAATCTGGGTTGTGTATCCAATCTTGATCTTCTCCATTGATTCGTTCTTGCAAATCAGTGAGGTTAACCTGCAGCTTATCCTCGTAGTCAGCAATGGCAAATAGCGACGGAGTTGTCGAGTAATAGAGGTCTACTTTAGCCTTACGATAAGCGAGCCCTAAATCTTCTAATGTAAAACCCATATCGTGTCTCCTTTCCCTATTTTCGTTTTGCTACTGCTTTTTTTTTCAGATTTTTAGCTGTATCAACAAAGCACCAGAAGTCAGTCTTTTTCATTTGACAGAAGAGTTTTAGCTGGCCTTTATAACGATGTTCAATGTGATACCAGATTGGATTTCCTGCAACTCGTTCAATATCGGCATGAGCAGCTGCATTTCGCAGATGGTAAAAAATACTCTTTAAAATGTTACTCTTCGCGTTATGGAACCAGATCAGATTTTGCTTGTTATCTGCAGTAGGTAGGGTTGATGTCGCCAGTTCTTTTTCAGTCGAGAAAGGCTGGATTTGTAGACTAAGTCCACTCTTTAACTTGCGATATCCTTTAACCTGGGTTGATAACAGTTCAGATGTTAGCCCCTGGTGCTGCTCGTAATAGAGCACCAACTTTTCATAGATGTCGGCTAACTCGGCGCGAGTCAATTTGTGAAGGTTAGAGTTTGACATTATCTGCTTAAGCCCTATTTCTTTAAGCAATAGCTGCTTTAAACATGGCTGCTTTTTCTGCTTCAGAGTTTCCATCCACTAAACGGAGATAAGTGCCCTGATAGCTTGAAAGGTGAAAATTCCCTAATACGAATGCAGTAGTTGAGACGACTTCTCCACCAATACTATCAAATCCTCTTGCCCCAAGATGGGTCATACTCAGAATAGTGTGTTGATTCAAAATTCGGGTACGCAATGACTCGTATGAAGAAAGGAACATCCAGCTTTGCATGGTGATCATCGCTACCACACCTGACTCTTTGGTTAAATCCAGATTTCGTTCGATAAAAATGGCAAACAGGTCTGACTTGCTATTAGGGAACTGCTTTTTAGCGAACTCTTTCAGATCCGCATTCATCCCCTTACTGCCCATGTACGGTGGATTTGCGATCACCGCATCATAGCGTTTAGCTAGTAGGCGAGCTTGTGCTAGCAGCGGTAATAGTTTTTTAGATTCAGGTCGTTGCATATTATCGCCATTTTTGCTGAGTTCCTGAATCGTGGAATAGAGCTCCTCAATAGCTGAGGCTTGTTCAGTAGATATACTAATTAAGGAACCCAGTGTTTTGGCATTAAGAAAACGCTGATGCAGGTCTTTTAGAAGCGTCAGACGGGGGTCATCTGTAGCTTGGGCTACTGTAAGTAGATCTTGAGTCTGGCCATGCTGCGCATCAGCATTGAGATTAAGTGCTTGCCAAAGTTTCTGAATGTTGAGGTGTCGACTTTCCTGTAGGGCGTAAATATTCAGGTCTATATCACAACCATTGTTACGAGAAAACAGACGACGATCATCCTGACGGGCACGCATTAGCAAAGCAAAACCCGCCAGCTGTGCAGCGCGGTCGTCGATATCGAGTCCAAAGAGGTTATTCTTAAGTATTAGCACTGGGATCTCGCGGCTCCGATAACCGCGTTCTTCATAAATTCGATAGAGCACATTATAGGCTTCCACCAGAATATGGCCGGACCCACAGGCTGGATCGAGTACGCGTATTGATTCAGGTTCGATGCTGGCGGTTGTAAGTTCAGCCAGTTGTGCCACTACCTCGGAAGCCTGCTCGCCTTGGTCGATATAGTAGGGCATCGTGCTTTTGAGTGTGGTCTCAGGATAGGTTTGCAGCCAGTAACGTCCCACCGAGTTTTGCACCAGATATTGTACTATCCAGTTAGGCGTGAACAGCTGAGTAGCGGCAGGAATATCTGCGGATTTGACCACCTTACCAATGACCTGCTCTTTTTTCTCACTAATGTAAAATTGGTAAAGCCAGCCGATAACCTCTACTTGCTGCCAGTCAAGTTCTGGGATCTCATCTACCAGTTCGCGCCAGAAGGCATCAGTGCGGGTAAGGCCTGTAGGCAACAGGAGTTCTGTTTCATCATCAATGGCTTCAAACAAAAATGGCATTGCCTGATGCAGTCGGTGACATTGGCCGAGAAGTAGCTCACGGAAGAGAGTCTCCTGCTCATTACCTGCCAGTAACAAGTCCAACAGAGCCGGCTTATCCAAAGCCACACCTTCTGTTATCAGGGAATCGATCACCTCAGGGGCGCGATCCAACACTTCAAAACCCTGTGGCTGAGAAGGGTGTGATAGCAGACGTACACCGTGTTCTAAATATCCCTCTTCGCTTTTCAGCTCCATAAAGCGGATGGCACAGAAGCGGTTAAACCAAGTGTATGCGACATGCTCTATTAAAGTCTCATAACTATCGTTTGCAAGCTGTTGTTGCAGGCGCTTAAGGGCAGAGGCACAACTGGCTGGATGGGTAAATCCAGCAACTTGCAAAACTTCACCGCTAATTACCGGCTCAATATGGCCCTTGGCAGTGATTCCAAATTCAGCAGCGCGTGCTTTGATCGCTGTGATAAATGCTGTACGAGCCCGAGGGGCTATTTTTTTTAAATTGGCAGTGTTCATTAAGGCTCACAAATTGGTTTATCCGGGCGGTATCCCACCATTCAGAATACAATGTTGGATGAGTTGTAACTCACCTGAAAAAGAAATTATGCCGTAAGAGGTTCACTAAGAAGGTGACGTAAACGCGCCAATAATATTTCACGACGCTTATGATAGAACGCCTCAAATCCAGCCAAAGTCTCTGGAAGTGAGTCGATTGCCTGTAAGTGAAGATGATTGGCACGGGCAGCTGGCTCCGGCCACATCACTTCGTACCATTCATGCGGTAACTTCTCACGTTTTTCATTGTTCTGGCCCCCTTCTAACAACTGTAGGTTAGGTAGCCGGTTAGCCATGATCATCCACTCTTCAATCTGTGTTTCATCGGTCATCCCTATCTTTTTCAGTTGGCTTTTGGTAAAGCGGGCTCTAGGGAATATGTGATCAACATGGAAGTGATGGGAGAAGTCATGTCCCGGAAAGAGCAGAGATAGCAAGGCAAAAGTTCGACGGTTACCATAGTCGAGTTCAACCAACGACTGTAGCTCTTCTTCATCAAAGCGTAAGCTCTTGCCACGTTCTGTCATTGCAATCGATATTTCTATCAAAGGAAACTCTTGCTGACCATGTTCCTTGATCTTGCTTCGCAAGCTAGCCAGAAGCGTATCAAGACCACTTCCCCAAATACCGGATTGTTTAAGGATAGAGCGAATTAGCCAACCTCTGATCCCCTGCCTATCAGCAGCATACTCGCTACGGGATAGGTAGCGGTTATCCAGATCTCGATGGTAGAGGTAATAGGCTATGGGGAGTAGGGCGCTGTCTGCTCCCAGATTGTAACTGTTGAAGCCGAAACTGCTGAGTAAATTGACTGCAAGAAGTAAAGCTTTACGGATGCATTCCCAATTATCTTCCAGCTTGCGCATGTTCTCTTTGCTAAAGTTCTCGACTTTAAACCCAACGCTGCCGATATCACTCAGCATCAGACCTGCTTTGAGCACCAGGTCCTTGCTAAAGGAAAAACCATTACCTATTTGGTTCATTTCATCTACTAGCTTGTGAATCTCATCACGCGCATCCAGCGTGCTCCATTGCGTTACGGCGATGGAGAGCAGTAGATCTGAATAGGAGAGTGTTGTTCCGCCACTATTCATACGGATAAAGATATTGAGAACCTTGGATAGCTCCTGACCTTCTTCCAGGTAGTAACTGATCAAAGGTTTATTGTGAATGATGTCATGAAAACGGGAAATCACTTTACCTGCTGCTGGTTTGCGTTCATCTGGCATTTTCATTTCCATGACTGACATCATTACGTCATAGGCATTCATACCGAGAATACGGGAGACTAAAAACCAATGGTGTTGTTCATCGTTGTGGCTTGCCTCATCCTCATTCAAGAACTCGAACTCATAACGAGTTCCGCTGTCAGGGTCTGTGCATTCAAAAAGATTGAGATAGAGGCGACGTTCGATAAAGGCGTCTGCACTGGACCACCATTTACCCTGAGTTTTCCAACTATAGGAACCGCGTAACCCGATGTTTAGTGCCGTCATTCGCTGCTGGCCATCTAGAACCGCGATGCGATCATTTTCACCGATAATATCTAGTTTTTTACAGTGGACTTGATCACGCTGGTGGTAGTCACGCATAAAATCATAAAATTGATACTGACGCAGATTCTCAGTTTTAATTTTCCAAAACAGGAAGGTACCAAACGGGTAGCCTTGTAGTAGAGAGTCAAACAGCTGGCAGATTTGATCTGGCCGCCAGACAAATTCTCTCTGGATTGCAGGCAAAATATATTCATGTTGTTCAACTTTGTTCAGCAGCGTTTCGATGGTGCCACCGGTTTGGTACATGTTTTATCTCTTCCCGTATGGTTGTGTTCGAAGCACTCTTTACGCCCCTTTTGATGAGAAAAGGGGCCGAGCGTTTTACATCCTTGCTTTTGGGCGCAACACTATTTGATCCGCACTCGTTTACCCTGACCTATTGCCTGTTGTAAACGGCTGCGAAGTGTCGCGAGATAGGTGTCGATATCCTGCTCCGTTTCTATAAAGATATGGCTGGCACCGAGTAATTCTGCGGGTGAAACCAGTTCGATAGGTTTAGGTATTGGTTTGTGGCTAACCACTGTCGCAGCAGAGTTATTCGCAATAGTAGTTGGCGAGCCTGATGGATCCGGTTCTCGCAAAGTACCCGCATCGCTATTAGGCGGTTCAGCCGCTTTTTTCCGTGCTGCGGCTTGCTCCGCTTCCAGACGAGCTTGAAGTTCGGCGCTGTAGCGGTTGATCAGTTCTAAGACCTTATCTTCTTCATCATCAGCCTCTTGTTGCAGGCTAACAATCTCATGTAAGGATAAGCTGTTACTGACCCGTTCTTTTAACAGATTAAAGGGACGCATTGCCTGGTTTTGTAACTCAGCTGGTAAGTCAGTAACCAGCGGTGCAACACCTTGCTGGGTTGCATTGATCGCTTCCAAAGCCGCGGCACGTTTCTGTTCTACCAGTTGCAGGTTAATGGCGATGAGTTGATCAATTAACGATCCCACCTGGCGCAGTTTGCTATACGGGGATTTATCATCGTAGATAGCCTGCAGTGCAGATAATGCTTTAGCCGCTTCTGGGTTTTGCTCCAGTGCATGGCGATTGGATTTGAATTGATCGTTGAGGGCTCGACGCAACTGTTGCCAGATATCAAACTGACGAGTGAAAAACTCCTCGACTTCTTCAAAATCTTCGGCAAAATCCTGCCATTCGTTGCTCTGCTGGCAGAGTCCATCGATTAGGGCATAACTGTTGTTGCCCAGCTCAAGCAGGCTGGCGATCAATCGACTGCCGGTAAGCAGGGTGCTTTTGCCAGGGCAATTCCCATCTTTAGCTTTAAAATCAAATTCTTTAATTAATCGCTGCCACTCGCCTAGTACGTCAAGAAGCTTATTCGCCAGCTCTTTTTCGCTGCTCTCGAAGGGTTTATTAAAAATATCTTTCGCCAGTTTAGCCGCTTTAGCTACTTGCTGTTCTGTATGCTGACGTACTCGACGAATACGCAGTGTGCTGTGGCTACGTACCGAGGTAAAATGTTCGTAGCTGCGTTTGAGGGGCAAATCACCATTCGGTGTAGATAGCGCAGCCTTACCAAGCAAGACCAGATGAGTCACCTGTAGCATTACTTCGTCACGGTTCCAGCCGAAGGGACGAGCACTGAATCGCTCTAACAATTCTTTGAGGTAGACCGGCTGATTTTTTTCATCTGCGACATTTAAAAAGAGTTCAATCTCCTTTTTTGCAGCAGCATTGGGGTCTTGTTCACCGAGATTTACATTTAGCTGTGCCATGTCATCGGCCATGATCACCGACTTCAGCTCTTGCACCGGGTTGTTACCACAGCTTTGTAGTAAAGAGAGCTTTTGGAATGAGTTTTCGATTACGTAGGCACAAGCTTCATCAAGCATATTGCTGACACTAGCCGATTTACTTTGCAGCTCATTACCGAGTGCGAATATCTGTGCTTGTTTCACCAGATCATCGAATAGTAATTTCAGACGGCTGCGACGCTGGGTGTTTTCGAGTGCTTTTTCTGCCAGCAATTTCTCTTGCTCAGGTCGTTTACCTCGTATCCCTGCCAGGAATTTCTCGGTTTTCAACCAAGTATCAAATTCAGCCCAGATCTGCTTCTCACTCGACAGGCGTACCAGAATACAACCATTTCCTTCTTGGCTCAGTGCCTTGTAGGATTGTTCGTTATAACTGTCAAAATTGGCATCCAGTGGGGAAATGACTTTGAGCACCAGATCTGTTTGTTGGCTGCCGTCTATAGAGTGGCCGTTACAAAAGCGAGTCAGAGGGTAATCCTGCTTGTTTACCGGATAGCGATACTGACGGCGATTGCCCATTACCTCTTCAAACACCAACCGGGCCAGTTGCCGGTTCTCTTCAGTTGCTTCAACCTGAGTGTGTTTGATCTCCTGCTCGACTTCTTTTTCTTCGTTAGTCAGGAATACGTATTCATCGCCATTTCTGACAATCAATAGCTGGTTTTCAAGACGCTGTAGACTGGCTTCGATTCGGCTTTTCAGTGCCACTTTATCGGTATCTATTTCTTCAATAGAGAGTGTGACCAGATTATCAATGGTGGATTTGACCAGATCGACATAGCGGATTAAAAACAGCGATTTAAGAATATTAATGTCGTAAGGATCGAGGCTTGCTTTCTCAGCCGCTTGTTCGAAGATGCGTTTAACGTTGGTATCGAGGAAAGATTCGATTGCCGGATAAAAGGCATGGAAAGGCACCAATACACCGATATCTTTGTTCATCTGCTGGCGTGCGGCATTCTGGAATGCATCCAGCAGAGAACGTTCACCACGGGAGAGATGTTTACCGGTAGCCCCCACTTTGCGGATTGCTTCGAAGACCTTTTGTACCAGCAGATACTGATAGGGAATGAAAGGGTAGTGATCAACAAACTCAACATTATCACTGTAGTTAGCAAGCTCAGCTGTAGTGCTGGTATCAAAGGTCAACTGGTTGCGAAGAATGTCGCCTTTTTGACTGAACAATTCTGCCAGGCAGTTTTTAGCGTCTTCACTTTTTTCGAGCAGACGTTTCTGTATTACCTCATTGGTATTGGACGAGGAGAGGGAAATCCTTGTGTGAAAACGCCCTTGGATCTTGGAGAAGTCCTGGCCTTTTTTAGCGCTAAGATCTCCTAGTACGGCATCGATATCTTCTTGTGAAGTGACGATTACCCAAGCTCTGCCTCCACAAGCGGTACCGATATTTTCTGTTATCGTCTGCAGTTTGAGCATCATCTGGGTGTTGTTGCCGATAAACTGTCCGACCTCATCTACCAGAAAGACCATGCGTTTACTGTCACCAGATGGATCGCTACGATCGAGATACTCCCGCACCCATTTACAGAAGTTGGCAATGTCGAGAGTAAACATGGATTCGAGATTTTCCATACTCTGCACCGATGAGGCATCTGACTGGCCGGTAGCATAGGCCCAGGCTTTTGCCATTTCATCACGACAGAAACCATAGGCATCACGCTGTTCTTCCCAGCTTGAGCCCGTGAGTTCAGCAAATTTTGCTTTGAATGGCTCGTATTGGCCACGGGAATCTAACTCACGTTCCAGGTGTGCGATATGAGGATGGTCAGCGCAATATCCCAGGCGCTCATTGAAGACGCGCAAGAAAACTTTGAGAATGGCATCTTCTTTGTCTTCAGTATCTGCGCGGCTGTCGATATTAAAGAGAATTACTTCAGTATTGCGGTTAACTGCAGCGTGGATATCACCGTAAAGAAGGGGATCGCTGATTTTCTCTTTGAAAAACTCGATGGCAGCTTTTGTTTGGCCATTGTTAACAGCTTTCTTGTTACCGAGCAGGTAAGAGAGGATCTTTATAAAGTGAGATTTACCGGAACCGAAATAACCCGATACCCAAATCCCAATTTTACCCGCCACACTAGGATCATCTGGATGGCTGACACCAGGCAGGTAGGTCTCAAAAAAGTGACGAAGGTGGCGGTCAAGTTCACGGGTCACCACATACTCGTCAAGCTCAGTCCAGATGATTTGCTCATCCAGCTGCTCGGCTTTCACCACACCATTGATTGGGCGATCCAGTTGTTTGGTAAACAGCTCTCTTATCTGCATTAAAAATTCCGTCTCTATCATTCAGCGAGACGCTTCTGCTCGCTATAACGTGATGACTCTTTCGCGGCCAAGTTAGTGGTTTGAATTCTCTCAAAAAACAAGCTTCGGCAGCAGTTTAAATTTCAGTACTTGGATGCGTGAGGCACCAGTTGGAAAGCTCGGTAGTAGTTGGCTGTTGCCACTTCTGCGCTGTCCAGATCAAAAGGATAAAGTTCGAGGCCGTTGTAACTGCCCGGATAAAACAATACCAATGGTATCGCCCCCATATGGGCATGTAATGCATTAAGCAAACTATGACCACGTAGCAATGGCCAGCATTGGCCAAGACCTGATAACAATACAAATTGAGGCGAGGCCGGAAGCACTTTATCTATCAGATGCTTAGCAATTCGACCTTGTTCAAGAGGTCCTTTAAGTGCTTTGGCTAGCTCATCGGTACCTTTTTTGCGTTCCAGATCAAAAGCTTTATCTAACAATTTACGCTCTTGCAAAATTGCCAGTACCTCTTCGAACAGATTGAGATGAGCGAAATTCAGCCCCTGCCGAGCTAGGCGAGGCAGAGTCAATCTCAGATATTCCCGTACGGTAAGTTCAAATTGAGGTGGGTAATCAAAGATATAAAAACCGATCTCACCACCGAGCTCTTGGTTCTTCAGGAAGCCTTCACTTTTAAGCCGGTCTTCGATTTGTTCCAGACGAGCTGACAATTGCGGCTTACTGTCCAGTTTCGCTCTCATCTGACTGACTCCATCACATCATAGACTTTTTGGCAGTCGAGACTGTTTGCCCACTCTCTTATCTGGGGTAGTAGGAAGACATTTTTCAGCTTTTTGCTGCGGCCTGATTCCAGATACCCGCTATCTGCGAGGATTTTAAATACATTGTTGCCCATTTTCTGGATTGAGCTTTCGGAATATTGATCCAAGCCGACAATGGCACGCTGGCGGGATAGAATAAATTCCTGCCAGTCTTCGCTGCGCAATGATTCACGAAACATCTGTCGGGCATCAGACAGTGTCGTTGCCATGAAATCGGTCAGCACTGGGGATTGGCACATTGTCGCCATTAGCAACATTTGTCTGGCTGCATCATCAGGGGCCTTTAGTAGCTCAGTCCAGAATGCCTCACCCATCGGTTGAATTCTTTTACGCAGGGTTGAAGCCATGCGTTTAACACTGTGCACTGAGGTCTTCTGCAGCACATTGTCATTTACAATAGCATTATGCCATTGATCATCATTTGGTGAGGATATCAGCAGCTCCGCGATGACTCTGCTCTCACGCAACATCAGGCTGCCACCAATGATGTCACCCAGATATTCTTTGGCGGTCATAATGGCTCCACGGTCAGGGTTTAAAAACTCCGTTATGATACGCGAAATTGGAGCATATGGCCTTATGACAAAACACATTTTGCCTTTGCTATCGACCAGCGTGATTTTTCCGCTTCAGAGGCGCAATATAAATTACCACGGATATTGCTGCACACTTGCAGGTGTAGCGATCATAAGGGGCTGTAAGGGCATCGCTCAGACCACCGTTACCTTCGAGAGCGAGAAAGGATTTGGCAAACATATTCTAGGCTCCAGCCAGCCAACACGCAGGCATAAGCCGTCCCTGAAGGGCAGACAGAAGCCATGCGGTTGGAAGGTTTAAAGGTGTTGCGAGGTAAATAACGGTGTGGTAGTAACACTATGAATTGCTGGCGTAAAAAACTGCCTTACTCAGAAGTCAGTCTTGCGTGGTCGCCCGGTTGCTGGTCGTTCAGGGACATCATTGCAGCCGAACAGCAGCAGGCCATGTTTCTGCTGAATTTTGGTCATATACGCCAACACCTGTCGGATGTTGTCGATACTGTCTGGTTCGCTGTAACGCACCGGGATATTGATATTGGCTCTGTAATGTTTTTTGTATTCACTGCGATGTAAGCCCCCTTCACCTTCGGTAATTAACGTCCAGAACTCACGGGCTTTCTCAGCCCAGGGATAAACATTCCGACTACGGTTGCCATCTACCCAGAAGACTACGTGCGCATGGTAGTGATGGTCTTCTGTCCATTCGATAACCCAGAAATAACCCACGACTGCGCCTATTTGCATCATGTGATCCATGAGTAACCGGAGATCCCTCTCAAGATGATGGTGGCTTTGCAGGTAGTACTTAGCGGTGTGATGCTGATAGAACAAGTCGACTCGGAGTGCCCGCAGGCAGGCATAGCGATCAACCATTTCGCAAATATGGATGTTAAGGAGAGATTCCAGATACCAGTCTGGCTCCCATTGCGGTTTATTTTGCATAGAACAGATTCCTTCGTGCTGACAAAGATCAGCAGATGTGAGGAAGCCTCCGTAGGGGAAGGCATGACGCAGTTACTGACAAGGCTTTTGAAAGATTTGGTAATGGTGGGATTAATCAGGGTGAAGGATTAAGAAGGAATGCCTATTAATAATACTAATAACCGATATTAATATTCACACTCACTATTGCCTTCAGAACCCTTGCAGGGCAAGGCATCAGACCTGATTCAGTGGTTCGGCTGTCGTCCGCCATGCAAAGCAGACGTACTCGTCCATCAGACTGGTCAGTATAGGGTTTTCTGCCTGTCGGTCATTGACCCAGCTATCCATCTCTTTGTCTTTTTTGAACCTGAGATTGTCGGTCCAGTCATCAAGGCAATTACCAAGCATCAAATCGTACCAGCACAGCCAGACCAGCTTCAGACGCAGCTCGCTACCGCTGAACTGGCGGAACAAACTGATGAGCCTCTTTGCCAGAGGACGCTGTTTTAAACGCACGCACTCAGACAGCAGAATACCTTCCAGCATGGGATGGTGAGCCAGCAGATGTTCCTGGGTAAATAAGCTGACGCTCAGATCATCATTGACCGCCAGCGATGCTGCTGCTCTGCCATAAATAATCCGGTGCAGGCACTGGGGGACAATAGCAATAACCTCTTCCTCTCCCGGAAACTTAAGGCTGCCAACCGTCAGGGTATGATGGTGGTAGATATTCTGGTGGCACATACCCGATCTTACCGTCAGCTTCGTAAAATCGGTCAACCAGACCTGGTAATACTTATAAAGCTCTTTGTAACGAGGTTTGTAATCTTTCATGGTCCATATTTCTTCTGGCTTAAATTGCAGACAGCAGAAAACCTCCGGAGCAACCGGATAATCATTTTTATGCTGTCGGTTTAGTTAACGCGGGTAGGGTGAATTACATACGGGACTGGTTAATACGTTCCTGAAGCCAGGCTTCCACCTCACTCTGTAGCCATCGTGAGCTTCGCCCAAGTTTGATCGGTTTAGGAAACTCACCGTCTTTGATGAGCTTGTAAAACCACTTATCGGTTAACCCGGTCAGACGTGTGATAAAAGCCATATCGACAAACTGATCTTCAAGCAGGGAAGGTTTAATGGTCATGACTGGACTCTCCGGTAGCTAAAGGGGACCGGAGTCGGTTTATGAATTACTGCTGCCCGCTCCGGCATAGGTACCGGTGGTGCTGTAAAAAAGTGTCGCTAGCTTATTCTGTTTTTCTGGGGCGGCCCTGTCTTGCAGGTTCAGGAATCTCATTACATCCCCAAATTAGATAACCATATTTTTGGTCTTTTTTGTTAGATAACTGGCTATACGTCTGAGACTGTTTATGGCTTCGTTATTGTGATATTCAACAACATTATTAATGTTGTCCTGATGATATTCCTTTGGTTTGCATCGCTGGTATTTTCCCTCGCCATAGGTAATTTGATGCCACAGTTCCCCTGCCTTTAAAATGAATGGGAATGATTTCTGATGTTCCCGGCCATTAAGATAAAAAATAGCATGCGCATGAACTGCCCCTTCTAATATCCATTCCAGTACCCAGAAACTACCGATAACGCCAGGAAGGCTAATCATTGTCTGAGTAAGCTCTCTGAGGTCATCCTGTATTTCTATCGAGGAGTTACGAATGAATCGATTAGTACCCCGCTGATAATCAAAATCCATTCGAAACGCCAGTATCTTGGCGTGACATGCCAGGATCTGATTAAGATGATGGTTGATCAGATTCAGCAGGAAGTCATTAGGGATGATTTTCTTTAAATGTGGGTAATGTTTTTGCATTGTTCAGTTCCTTTGGATGAATTCAAAGGAAATGGCTCATCTGTTTTTTGTCTCTTTAAGGATGCTTGTAAAACAGGATTCAATCGCTTTTGACGGATGTTTATCCTCTCGTGGTGGGGATGTTAGATGTCTATCAATTGAGGTCTACTCTCTATAATACCAATTAACCTTAATTATGTTTTAACCTGATAGACGTCTCCGTTTTCCTACAGTTTTTACATTCATACAACCTGTTACCCTTGGCTGTCGTTGGGGGGGCGCAGAGACAATTTTCAGTATTTCCGGGGAGGCGCTCTACATGACTTAGGTCAAAGTTTCTCCGGTATGATTGAAATCAAGGCATGAAGTACAGGTGTAGAGGCTTATGATAGTCAAAAAAATAACGTAGTATACTACGTAGAGTGCTACGGCTTGTTCTACGATTGTTGTTACGTTTGAGGTTATGATGAGTGCAGGAAAACGAGTGACCAGTCTCTGGACGAAAAGAGTAAATTTATGGCTTTACTGGGATATCTTCCGCTCAGCATTAATGCATGTTGATGAGTCTCGTGAATTAGTGGAAAGAATAGGTGATGCCAATCTTTTCAAAGAGTCTTGTATTAAATATATGAATAAAAAAGAAATGCTTAAGTATAGGAGTGCGGAAGATTTCTTTGAAAAGAGTAGGCGAGAGGTTGAGGGTAAGTTAATACCTTTTAGTGAACTTGAGTGGATTGATTGTGAGCGTTCGTTGTCATTTGTTGCTAATTACATTCATGCCGAATATAAGCTATATGCAAATAATAATACCCCCTCTCTCCTTGATATCACTTTACCTGAATGGAGCCTTGATTCTGATAAGGGTGGCGTAAATTATGACGGGTTAATTCTTTTGATAGACCATCAATGTCGTGTATCAAGTTTTATCCATATCCGCTCAAACTTAGAGCGCTTGAGAAATTCCTGGCTCCGTATCCAGAAAAAATTTGGCAATCCGTTTTGGTTCTCATCAGCCAGATATGATGCTAAATACCTGGCAGATTATCAGTGGGTAATGTCTTACTTCGATAAGAACAAAATGATTAATGGTAATGTGGATTTTTGGTTTGAAAAAAATTTGAATCTGAAAGTTCACTCAATCTTTGATCAATGGGTTGAGAATAAATCCGATGCTGAAGGTGAGTTGTTTATTATAAAAACAAAAAAAGCATGGGGTCAGAAAAAATTCAGAGATAGTGTTGCAAACAAAAAAGTTCTCAATACCTATATTAGCAAAGATAGTAAGAGACAACTTGATTATCTGGCAAGCCAAAATGAAATGAAAATCAATGAATTGATTGAGATGCTGATCAATGATGCATACGCAAAAGCTAAACTGAAAAGTTGGGAAAATTAAAAAAGATCACAGATATATATCATCACTCTGAACATATCCCATTAACGGCAGAACCTCTTAGTTCTGCCGTTTTTGTATACTTTTTTCGGAGGAGCAATAATGAAACAATTTGACGGTCTGCAGTCACTGCAGCAACCGCTTTCCGGCCTGCCCCAGTGGGTCTCTGAACGCATTCTGCAGCAGATAAATCAGTTAACCCACTACGAGCCTGTAATAGGCATTATGGGGAAAACCGGAGCAGGCAAGAGCAGCCTGTGTAATGCCCTGTTTGCTGGGGATATATCACCGGTCAGTGATGTGGCGGCATGTACTCGAAAACCACTGCAGTTTCGCCTGCAGCTCGGCAAACGCTTTATGACAGTTATGGACCTACCCGGTGTTGGAGAGTCCGAACTCCGGGATGCTGAATATGCCGCACTCTACCGTGAACAACTTCCCCGGCTCGACCTGGTGCTGTGGTTGATTAAGGCCGATGATCGAGCACTAGCGGCGGATGAACATTTTTACCGGCAGGTGATTGGTGAAGCATACCGGCATAAGGTGTTGTTTGTTATCAGTCAGTCCGACAAGGTTGAACCCACCAGCGGTGGTGAAAAGCTGTCTACAGAGCAGAAACAAAATATCAGCCGCAAAATCTGTCTACTGCATGAGTTGTTCCAACCTGTAAACCCTGTCTGTGCGGTGTCGGTACGTTTGCAATGGGGGCTGCGGGTAATGGCTGAACGGATGATTCATTGCCTGCCGCGGGAGGCCAGTAGTCCGGTGGTGGTACAGCTTAGTGATCCACTTCGTACCGATGCCATTAATAAAAAAGCCCGTGACGATTTTGGTGAAACGGTCGGCTCGGTGTTGGACACAGTAAGTTCCATGCCCCTGATACCGTCCCCGGTTCGGACTGTCATCCAGTCTGTACGCGACATCGTGGTATCGGTCGCTCGTGCAGTCTGGAACTTCTTCTTCTGAACATTAACCCTTCTAACCCGTAGTTTCCTGAGCCCTGTCGCGATTGATCGGTAGGGCTTTTCTGTCTTTATTTTCCCATCATGAGGAGTCTGCTTATGACCCGTCTGGCTTCGCGCTTTGGCGCATCAAATCTTATCCGTCGTGACCGTCCGTTAACCCGCGAAGAGCTATTTCGTGTAGTGCCCAGTGTTTTCAGTGAGGACAAACACGAATCTCGCAGTGAACGGTACACATATATACCCACGATTTCTCTCCTTGACAGTCTGCAGCGCGAAGGCTTTCAGCCCTTCTTTGCCTGTCAGACCAGAGTGCGTGACCCAGGTCGCCGCGAGCACACAAAGCACATGCTGCGCCTGCGTCGGGAGGGACAAATTACCGGCAAGCAAGTCCCGGAAATCATTCTGCTCAACTCTCATGACGGCACCAGCTCGTATCAGATGCTGCCGGGATTATTCCGCGCGGTATGCCAGAACGGGCTTGTCTGCGGTGAGTCGTTTGGCGAGGTGCGTGTGCCGCACAAAGGAGATGTCGTGAGTCAGGTGATTGAGGGGGCGTATGAAGTGCTGGGTATTTTTGACCGTGTGGAAGAGAAGCGGGATGCCATGCAGTCGCTGATGCTGCCGCCACCTGCACAACAGGCTCTGGCACAGGCTGCACTGACGTACCGTTTCGGTGAGGACCACCAGCCAGTGACAGCACCTCAGATACTCTCCCCACGCCGCTGGCAGGATGAGAGCAATGATCTGTGGACCACATATCAGCGTATTCAAGAGAACCTGATTAAGGGCGGGCTCAGTGGTCGGAGTGCGAAAGGCGGGCGAACGCATACCCGCGCCGTGCGTGGTATCGACGGAGATGTGAAGCTCAACCGGGCTCTCTGGGTGATGGCTGAAGCGATGCTGAGTGGGTTTCAGTCCTGAGCTTGTTATCAGCATGTTAGGTAAGGACACTCCCTGTCCGTTTTACCTCCACTGGGTTGAGTGTTTTTTCACCGTATTTCACGATGTGCCGCGTCGGGCCTGCTTCCGGAGGCAGATAAAAAATAGTTCATTCCATGTCCATACCCTGTCCGCCCCCCTCTTTAGAATCATTTCATATTCAGTCAGTTAACTATTACGGAGATTCAAGATGACACAGGCAGAGCGCCGTCATGACCGGCTGGCTGTCAGGCTGTCACTGATAATCAGCCGCCTGGTTGCCGGTGAAACGCTGAACATGACGCGGCTTGCTGCAGAGTTTGGAGTGTCAGTCCGTACCCTGCGACGGGATTTTCGTGAACGGCTGATGTACCTCGACCTTGAATATCGACGGGGGCAATGCCGCCTGCGCAGCACCGGTGGGGGCGTACAGGGCGAGCTGGATGCGCTGACCTTTGCTCACCGGGCAGGACTGGCCGATATCTTTCCGGGGCTGGACCGACGTCTGGCGGGCATGCTGCTCACTGCAGGAGGGATGCCCTGTCTGGTATGGCAGCCGCCACAGTCTGCGTCACCGGCCAGCTCACTGGTCTTCTACCGTCTCGTCAGTGCCATTACCGCCAGCCAGCGGGTACTGCTGCTGGCCGAGGGAGAGCGCTGTGACGGGCTGGCCCCGTACCGCCTGATATCACTCGACGGCTGCTGGTACCTCACTGGTGAACTTAACGGGTATATCACCGTGCATCCTCTGGCGACCATCCATGCGGTGACAGTCCTCAACACAACGTTCACCCCGCGAAAACGTCTCAGCCAGTTAACCACACAGGCGGGCTTTATCCGGGCCCTTCCGCACTTCAGCTGTATCCGCGAAGTCCTGTCTCCTGGCCCCCCTGAGGAGGAACCGGACAACACACTGATTTAATTATCTCTGTTAAGAAGGAAAAACAATGACCTGGCATTACGAGAAAAATGGCATACGTCACGACAATGTGACCGAAGACGACATCACTGGCCTGATTGCGCGCGTTGAACTCACCGCTGCCACGCTGGTGTGGCGACAGGGTATGCCGGACTGGCAACCGGTCTCCGCCACCCCGCTGGCTTCGGCGCTGCTCCACAGCACCACACCACCAGCGCTGCCGGGGAACCGCATTCCGGGTGGAGTGGTATGGACGCTGGCATTTGCTCCCTTCATTGGTTATGCGCTTGAGCTGTGGACTGCAGGGCTGAACGGAATGTCTTTTGACGAGGCATATGAGGCTGTCTCGGGCGGGCAGTACTGGTTTATCACGCTGCTGCTCAATATCGCTCTGGGGTATCTCGATGAGCGACGCCTGCGTAAGGCCGGAGTGGATACCACCATGTTCGGCAAACTGGCCTGGCTGGTGCCGTTCTATTTGTGGCGTCGGGCGAAAACCCTCGGTCAGAAACCGGCTTACTTCTGGGTATGGCTTGTGATGCTGGCCCTGACCGTATGGGCCTGAATCACCGCTACCTGATACTTTCTCTGTTAAGGACCAACGTAATGAAAACACTGATTAAAATACTGGGCATTACCGGTAGCCTTCTGCTTTGTGCAGGGGCTCAGGCCCAGCCCTATAACCGGACGCTACCTGCAGTCGTCAATGACAACAACGGGAATATTTTCTGGTGTGATGCGCATCGTCAGGTTACCGGAAAATGCGAAGCCATGTCTGTTGACCGTCAGGGCGGGATAGTCACGGTGCGTTCAGCACCTTTTAAAGACTGCGAAGGCGGCCTGTGGGGCTGGATAACTATCATGCGCAACGATGTGTCGAAGGGATTCACCATTACTCCGGACAAGAAATTCGGTCTCACCGTAAAAGACCTGTGCCGTCCGGGCACAGTAGTGACCTTTAAGCCCAACCAGAAGAAGCCTGAATATGACGACCTGGTGGCACTTTACCAGGGCAAAGAGCTGTTTCGCTACCGGCGTTTCTGATAACACCCGATATCAATTTCTCTCATTTTGCCCGACAGCGGGCTGGATTAATTCAGGAAGAAAACCATGCTGAAAATGATAACCTCTGCTGTACCCGCCCTCATCCTGTCACTTGCCGCATTCAGTGCCGGTGCCGCTCAGCTTCCGGCAAGCCTGATGGATAAAGACAATCCCGGCCAGGAGTACTGGTGCCAGGGAAACGACATCAATACCTCCGTGTGCTCACTGACCGGTGTCAGCGACGACCATAAATTTGCCCTGATTCAGGACCTGCCGGGCCCGGCCTGTGAAGACCTAAGCTTCGGGGTTATCGACCTGGTGCGCCAGACCGGTGTCAACATTTCTTACGACGGTGGTGACTGTAAGGGCGATGTGCAGGCCGGGTTTGTGCGCAGCACTAAAGATAATGCCCTGTATGTGAAAATTGTACGGGGCAGCAAAACCCTGCGGCTGTATAAGGTACAAACCGGTTACTGATAATCACCCCACACCTGCATACACTCATAGCCCCTGACGCTTCTGCGTCAGGGGCTTTTGCTTTTAAGGTAGATCGAATGTCTGAATCTCACATGCTGCCACCGGGACCTTTCACCCGACAGCAGGCCGAAGCGGTTACCCGCCGGTATCAAAATATCGCTATTGAAGACGACCAGGGTAGCCACTTCCGCCTAGTGGTTCGTGACTCTGAAGGTCGAATGGTCTGGCGGGCGTGGTGCTTTGAACCTGATGCCGGTGAAGGGCTTAATCGTTATATCCGCAAGTCAGGCATCCTCAGAGTATCCTCCTCCTGACCACATCCATTCATCATCCCTGCAAGTCCTTTATTTCCCATACGCCAGCCTTCGTCGCTGGCGTTTTTATTGACGGAGAATATCCATGACGACACAAACTCAATGCGAATTGATATCCGCTAATGAACCTCAATTTGCCCTTACTGCAACACCAGTACCTGACGAACAGCGTCTCGATTTCTGGCCGCAGCACTTTGGCTTCGTCCCGCAGTGGATAACGCTGGAACCCCGTATTTTCGCCTGGATGGACCGCTTCTGTGATGAGTACAGCGGCGGTATCTGGTCCTTTTACACGCTCAGTAATGGCGGCGCGTTTATGGCACCTGATGCTGACAGTGACGATAAATGGCATCTGTTCAACGGCATGAGCGGCAATAGTGCGCAAATGAGCGCGGAAGCCGCCGGTATCGCGGTCTGCCTGATTGAATACAGCCATCACGCCTGCCGTACAGAGTGTGACGCAATGACCGCGCACTATTACCGCCTGCGGGACTATGCCCTGCAGCATCCTGAAGCTCAGGCCATTCTGCGCATCATCGACTGAACAGAGGAACAACGGATGAAACAGCTTTCCTTTTTACCCGGCGAAATGACGTCACAGGACCGGCGTCTCATTCAGAGGGCACTTAGGGCTCTGGAGCAGCACCTGCTTGAGCCTGGGGTAGCCTTCACCTCCACTCATGCCGTCCGGGATTGGTTGCGACTGCATATGGCCGCGCTTGAGCGGGAAGAGTTTCGGGTGCTGTATCTGGACAACCAGAATCAGCTTATTGCCCATGAGACGCTCTTTAGCGGCACGATTAACCGCACCGAGGTGCATCCCCGGGAGGTGGTCAAGCGCGCCCTGTATTTCAACGAGGCGGCGGTAATACTGGCGCATAACCATCCTTCCGGCGAGACGACGCCCAGCCAGGCTGACAAAGCCCTCACGCAGCGGCTGATTCAGGTACTTCAGATGGTGGATATCCGTGTCCCCGACCACCTGATTGTCGGTGGCAGGCAAATCTATTCGTTCGCAGAACACGGTCTGCTGTGAGGTATTAAATGAAAATTATCAGTAAACGCCGGGCAATGACGATATACCGCCAGCATCCTGAGTCCCGAATCTTTCGCTACTGCGCCGGAAAATATCAGTGGCACGGTAGCGTCTGTCATTACACCGGCAGGGATGTTCCGGATATCACAGGAGTCCTGGCTGTGTACGCCGAACGCCGCCAGGACCGCAACGGGCCTTATGCCTGCCTGATGAGTATCACGCTGAACTGACAATAGTGGAGAACTGTAATGAGCAACATCACTTGGGGCCTGCAATGCGATATCACGCCGCGCCTGGGAACACGTCTGGTGCAGGAGGGCAACCAACTGCACTACCTGGCTGACCGGGCCAGCATCACCGGTAAGTTCAGTGATACCGAATGTCTTAAGCTGGATGTGGCATTTCCGCATTTTATCAGCCAGATGGAATCGATGCTGACCACTGGTGAAATGAACCCTCGCCATGCCCACTGCGTCACCCTGTACCACAATGGTTTCACCTGCGAAGCCGATACCCTTGGCAGTTGCGGCTACGTATACATCGCCGTTTACCCCACTCAACGCTAACTAACTCCACAAGAGCAAATATGAAAACTCTACCTGCAACAACTCCGCAGGCGGCGACGCTATGTCTGTCGCCCGTGGCAGTCTGGCAAATGCTGCTTGCACGCCTGCTAGAACAACATTATGGCCTAACACTCAACGACACACCATTCAGTGATGAAACGGTAATTCAGGAACATATCGATGCCGGTATATCTTTGGCCGATGCCGTTAATTTTCTGGTGGAAAAGTTCGGGCTGGTTCGTATTGATCGCAGGGGATTCAACTGGCAAGAACAGTCCCCATATCTGCGGGCAGTCGATATTCTGAGGGCGCGACAGGCAACTGGTTTATTGAAAAGAAATCGTATTAGCGCGGCACGGGAACACTGGGAATAGCCTCCCTGATTCAAATGCCAGCATGATTTACTCATTATAAAAGCACCAGCTGATGCGGGCCGGTGCTTTTGCTTATATGGACGAAATATTATGCAAATAGAAGCTGTAATTTTAACTGGGCACATTATCGCAAGTACAATCCTAGAATACTGGGCCGTCGTTGTTGATGGTTTTGACGCATGCGGCGAACAAGCTTATGATTCAGCTTAATTTCTTTTCCTCATGAAGGGACGGCTATGGGCAACAGAATGTGGATGATCCGTGGTGACGGCGGCAAGCTCTATGACGATTTTCGCGATAAGCAAATTGTAGGCATCGGTTGGTCTCAGCTGGCTCCATTAGTCAAACCCGGCCTGTCCCGAGCTCAGTTACTCGCCTTATACCAAGAGGCAGATCCATTAACAAAGCTGGGAACTGCGCGTTCTGGTGCATCGCAGGTCTGGCGTTTTGTGAACGAAATCCAAAAGGGTGATTGGGTTATTACCTATTCGCCAGCCAACCGTACTTATTTGCTAGGCAAAGTTACTTCAGATTTCCAATATCATCCTGAATGGGTGGAAGAGGGGATGGGAATCGCTCGACTGGTTAAATGGAATACTCAAGAAATTGATCGCGATCGACTGTCTGTCGCTACCAAGAATACATTGGGTTCTACGCTGACGGTTTTCCAGCTTCCAGAATATGCTCTAGAAGAGCTTTTGCAGGATAAGAAACCCACTGTAGATGTGATTACACAGAATCCAATTGCGATGGATGAAGATGAGGTCGTTTCTGATCCGCTCCGTGATATGGAAATGCTCGCGTTTGAAGGTATCAAAGATCGCATCAACTCTCTTGACTGGGACGAGATGCAAAATCTGGTTGCCGGAGTTTTACGCAGTATGGGCTATAAAACGCAGGTGTCACCTGCGGGAGCCGATCGGGGTAAAGATATCATTGCTTCACCTGATGGATTCGGTTTTGAAAATCCACGTATTATCGTTGAGGTAAAACATCGCAGGGAGCAAATGGGAAGCCAACAGATCCGCAGCTTTATCGGCGGTCGCCATAAAGACGATCGCGGGCTTTATGTCAGTACCGGTGGTTTTACAAAAGATGCTCGATATGAAGCCGATCGCTCAACTATACCGCTAACGCTCTGGACGTTGGACGATCTTGTCAGAGCGCTTATCGAAAACTATGAGCAAGTCGATATCGAGACCAAACTTTTGGTTCCTCTGAAGAAAACGTTCCTGCCTACCTGAATCTTGCTTTGATGTCCATATCGATGTTCTACTGGTATGGCTTAATACCCACTCGCGATGTCTATTTTTTATACGGATTTTAACTTGTGGGTACAAGTGCGGGTATAACTATTTATTCCTGTTTATAAAAAACATTAATATCAGTCTATTAGGTGTGAAATTCGAGTCCGGCCTTCGAACGAGATGCTATTGAAGGAGTAAAACATTCACAGCGTGGCTCGAAAATGCGTACCCCCCATTTAGTACCTTTATCACGGTAAGCGTTAGCAATCCTTAAAGAGGTTTACAAGATTAGTGGCGGTCATGATTTTGTTTTCTTTGGCGATCATAACCCTCGTAAACCGATGAGTGAAAACACGGTGAACAAGGCGCTGCGCGTGATGGGATACGACACGAAGGTTGAGATTTGCGGGCATGGTTTCAGGACTATGGCATGTAGCTCGCTGATTGAGTCAGGGCTGTGGTCAAGGGATGCTGTAGAGCGGCAAATGAGCCATATGGAACGTAACTCAGTACGTGCGGCTTACATTCATAAGGCCGAACATATTGATGAGCGGAGACTGATGCTGCAGTGGTGGGCTGATTTTCTGGATGCGAATCGGAAGAGTGGGATTACGCCATTTGACTATGCGAAGATCAATCGGGGTAATAGTATGTGAGTTATTTACGAATGTACATTTAGGTCTAATATAAAAGCTGCTGAATAATTTAAGCGGGGTGGGGCAGCAGTGTTATCACCGGGTCAATTCTTTGCATTGAGTCGCATTGACGGAAACTCCGCCCCAAGTCAATCAATAAGTAATGCATTAATCAGGTTATTGCGTTGTTGAGCGTAGAAATATGATGCAGTGGTATGCGACTTATATTGGTGAGTTGGGGGGGATTGGTCTGTGGTGGAGGGAGTGTTCGAAACGATATTAATAAATAGCCATCCAGCGGCAAAGGTGGCTATTTATTATCAGGATTCAGTGAGTTTTTACAGTGATATATTTCATCGCAGCCAGCAAATAGGAGGCTTTGAAAGTCACATCCTGGTAGTCTTTAGCTAACAACCTTTCATTTTCTTCAAACCGCTCAACAAACGCTGCAACTTCACTCGGTTTGATGCGACTAATATTGTTTTTCCCGTTTCTGTCAAACAGCTTTTGTTCTTCAGCATACAGAGTGAAAGGCTTTTTTTCGCACTTGTAAACAGTTCAACTGGTTGAGTGAAATACTCCAACATTAAATGGTAGAAATCTTTATAAACCATGATTACTGCTCTCTCATCACTTTATCTCCCAAGAAGTACAGGGCTATTTGGTTGCTCATTATGAGCCATCAGAATCTCATCACCAGAAAAGTAGTGGAGGGAACCTTGCCACTCGCCTTTTACCAACTCACCCGATTCAAGGTCAAAGGGTACACACCATAGAGATAAATCTTCGTCGAAACGGAACACCGGCAGCGGTGTAACAAAGCACTGATGACGCGGATAAATCAGCATCATATTTCCTTTTCCATGAAGATACTTTTGCCCATAGGCGAACATCTGATACAGGTCAGGCTGGCTAATTTCATACTTTCTCAGACTATCATCAGCTCTGCTATCTAATAGTTTCCATTTGGCATCAAGAACCACCGTCTGCCCGCCGGTGATAAGAAAGTCCGGTTTAAGCATGAACCATCGTTGAGATGATTCTTCACCGACAGGGACATGCTCTAACAAGTACTGACACTTAGTCTGTTCTATAAGTTTGTAATCGTGATGCAACGCTCCAGCCAGACCGCATCCTACCCAGCCTTCATATAACCTCTCCATAGGTAACAACAGAGAAATTCCCTGATGGGATCCATGTTGAAAATCTGGATTCATCTGCTCAAGAATGAGCTGGCACCACGGCTTGACCAACAGAAGATTCTGTTGCCGGTCGCTATGCCAGTACCAGCATGAAGAACCAATGATTCGGCAGACTCTGGATACGTTTGTAAGTTCTTCAGCCAGGTTAGGCAAACAGGCTTTGCGTTTGATGATGGGATTGGTAGTATAAAACATGAGAGTTCTCTCATTAATTAATATAAGGATTCGAACTCATCTCAAAACCGGTAAATCTGAACCTTTCAAGACTGTATGCCAGAACCGGTCTCGATTATGCATATAAGGGAATTATTTATGCGAAACCTAACTAAAACTCTATACATAGTACCATGTTCTTTACTTTTATCTGGTTGTGTCATTTCACTGTCGCCACTTTCTGACTATGCAGGAAACGACTCTGCGAAGATAAGAATTGCTAATAATGTTGACCCCTTGTCTTTGAAATTTTTCAAGAAAGTGGGAAATTGTCTTCAGGAAGTCGATTCTAAATCATTAGTGACCGGCGTTAATATTCTTGGTGTCAAATCCACAAAATCAAAAAAGGTTGAAGGTATTAAATCTTCACCAGAAGGCTCTCCATTAATGATGGTAGATGTTATGGAGTATAGCATAAAACCAGAGCAATATCTTCAAATTGGATACCGTACCACGAGTCAGAGTACATATAGTCAACAGGTTCACTCTTCATATCGCTCTTTTATCCCTAAAGCCGGTCATTCATATGAGGCTTATACTCTGACTGGTGGGTATTATATACAGCCGGTTATGATAATGGATATTACCGATGGAAAAAACACACCTGCGCCAGAATGGGATATAAGCGAATGTAATTACGAGGTTAGTATGATGGGGAAAAAGGTATATCAAAAATCATCTTCAGGGGAATAACGAAGAGGCATGAAGGAAATTAGCGCCAGTCACGCTGGCGCAGATAATACCACTCTGCAGATAGGTAGATTGCTGGAATTAATTGTGGACCACATTTAACCGGATTCAGGATAATGGCATCAAAAGTTGATTACCCGGAAGAACAGAAAAAAGATAGCGAGCAAGAACACGGACGGTAACAGATATTGGTGGAAATGTTAAACTTAATCGAGCCTGTCCGTAATTATGCACAGTTCAGGAGGACGAACCACGCATAATCAGTTATGTCTTGCGCCCTTCAGAAGCCTGCGGTGGTGCAGACTGAGGGTCAGGAGACACAGACGGTTAAGAGATTAACTGTCGGGAAGGCTGTTTTTAAAATATAGATGAAACATCAATGTAATTAATTTTCTCGTCTCGCTCATAATCCATTGGCAGAGAATCAAAAGCTTTAATTTCATCCCCGAGATTAGCGATTACTAATGTAAGCCCTTCATCAAAAACTAGCTTTGTTCCAATAACTTTTTGTTCAATTTCAGAGTAGACCACGTAAAATCTACAGAGTGTTTTTCCAATAATTTTCTGAAATAAAAGTGAATTTGATAAATCCATGATTATCTCTTTACCATACTCCCCGAGATCATTTTCTTGTATTGGTGAATTAACTAACACAAGTGAGGCTCCATCCTTCCCGCATTTGAATGCAATATTTTTATTTTCACCAAAAAAACAAGCTCAAGTTGCTGTGGAGTCCCTAAGTCTGGAACATCATAGGTATATATCAGGCCATTGACATTTTGAAGTTTTTGTCCAACTACATTACGTGTCAGTTCTTGATATCCCTCGAAATAATGCCTCATTGCGGCGCCCCCTTCAGCACATTTTTCACTGAGGTATTATTTAGCACCATAATTGTCTATCAATTGTGCTAAATACTCCTTTCCTATTGTTTGTACCAAGTCAATATCTTGTTTCGATTTCATCTTCAACCATTTCCTGAAAACTTCGCAATCAACAAGATTATCGTAGATTAAATTATTAATTGTTTCTAAGCTTTTGCTGACATTAATTCCAATAACACCTTCATCTACTGGTGTTTTTTGAAAAAATAATCCATCGCTGCCCCTGTTCTATAATTATCAAACCACCATAATCGCCATCATCATTCATTTTTCTACTAAGCGTAGCCAGCTTGGTTACCCAATCTTCATTTATATGTAATTGCCCTAAGAACAGAAGCTCTGAACTAGAATAAACATCCGCAGAAAAATGAACATCAAAAGATTTGACAACTATAGTCTTTATAGTTTCAATCAAGTCTTTTGATGAACATATGTCATTATCAAAGAAAAAATATCTTGTAAATTCTTTATGAAAAATACGATCAGGAAGATTCACTCCGGGAATTATCATGTTTTTAAGTCTTGTCATTGTTGCCATTTGACTTCGCTGTTCTTTGACAATTTTTACCTCAATATTCTTGATCCCTAACTCATCAAACATCTTTTGAGTACGATTAGCCTGAGCCTAATCTTTAGCTTTTTTGAGCTGTAACTACCGATATTTTTCTATCGTTAATGACATTGCTATCGACCCCATTAATCTCTTAAGTTTGTCAAGTGATTGTATTATTAGCTATTAAACTTATCAATCTCATATAAAAATACTTTTTCCTTAAAACCATCATATAGTCCATTAACTATGGACAGGCATCCATTTTCCTCCAAAATACTAAACCCTCCAACATCACACTCAAAGTATGTACCAACGCATCCATTTTCTACATTTTTAATTTTATATTCATATATGTTAACAATCTTTTTCCCAATGTAATTAGATAGTTGAAAAATGGTTTTCATCGGATAAGCGAACTCATCATTAATTTCACCAAGATCCAATAACAATGGCTCTGATTTTTCCTGTGTAAATATCGCCTCCCCTTCATTGATGCTTAATGATACCCATCCAGATAAAGATGTTTGAAAAAAAAACAAAATCATTCCACAGATCAACTCATTCTCCATATAAAAAGAACGCCCTCGAAAATCCTTCACATATTCATTAATAATCATTTTTACTCCTATCAGAATTTTGAAGATTTTTCAGGGATCAATGTGTCGAACTCATACTTTCCGTTAGGTAAAATCCTTAAGCTCACCGTACTATTAGTTTTTGAACTATACACATGAATAAGATCGTATTCACCTCTAACAGAAGAGCTTGGGATCACAGGGCTAACTTGAGTTACATTCTCCAAAGTCTCTTTTATAGTCATTTTTGCCTGTTCAAATCCTTCTTTACTAGCAGAATAAGGCAAACGCCCTTGTCCTATTTTCGTACCTAATTTCTTATTAATATCTATTGATTGAGAAGAAAGAAAATCACTTACATTGCCTAAGTTTTTGACTTGCGTCGTCTCCTTCCCAGCGTTCTTCAGTGCGTTAGCCGCAACCGCCTCAGCCTTTGCAGCCGCAGCCTCCGCTGCAGTCTTACCTACACCGATCGCACCACCAGCCCCGACCCCCCCAGGTACTGCCGATTCTGCCGTAATTATACCTGCTTCGTTCAGACAGACTAGCGGTGCAGATTGACATCCAGCAAGAGCGGTCCTGGCTAAAACAGCAATTTCAGCAGTAGCCGCAACAATTGTTACACCTCCCGCAACAATCAGATTTCATTCTGCAACGCCCTTAGCAATATTTGCCTTACATGCCGCATCACAGTCTGGTGTCTTACCGAGCCAGAATCCGATATCTCCTGCTCCGGGACTCAGTGATTTATTCTCAACAACAACTCTCTCTGATGAAGATTGCAGAGGTGAAGTCGATTTTTCACTGTGTTTTCCGTCAGTTACAGCTGTTTTTGCCTGCTGCACTTCCGGCACGACAACTTTTTGCCCCGACGCGCCTTTTTCGCCTGAACATATGATGCTCTAAGGCACAATCCAAAAATCAACATGTTGTTAAAGAGCACATAAAGCCAATTTACACGTCATATCCGGCATTTCTGAACACTGAGCGCACATGGCTAGCTAATCCAACAAGATCCTCATAAGCTACTGGTCCGAAATCAGGCTCATATTTTTCCATATACTTATCAATCGTAAGTTGAAATTCAGACCACGCATAATCTCTTTTTTTATTAACATATTCTGGCAATATACATCTATTAGTACCTTTACCAGACTCTTTTTTTTGACTGATTAATATCCATTTCAAAGTTCCATTGTATGATTTAATCGCTTTTTCCAAGAGAATTATTATTTCGTCATTTTCATTTGCAAATCTAAAACTTGTCGCAGGAGGTACCGATGAACGATCCTCGCTAAACTCAGGCATATTCTTAAATTTAAAGGAAGGATATCTTGATGGGATCCTCCTCCATTCAATTTCCCCAAGCTTGCTGATGACATCATAAAGCTCTCTGCCGTTTGACTTATTCATCACTTCAATCCCTTATACTTATCAGTAATAGTTATACCGTCAGGGTTAATTGACTTCATGTGTTTTTCCCAATCTCCTTTGGGAATGGGGTTTAACGACAACCTTGGGTCATAAACATATTTCCCATCAGTATAGACTTGATGGAAAGTCATATCAGCCTCCGTTCTTCCATTTTCATAAACATTGAGACTCCCTGAAATTATAGGCCTAACTTCAATAATCTTTCCTTGTCCTCCTGCAGCGTCCAGAAGTTTTGGCGCGATATCTGAACAATCAGTACAACTAGTGTTGTTAATCCAAGCAATAAACTTAGGATCGTTCATTTTATCAATAACACTCTGGTTGGCCGGATAGCCTGGATTCTCAGGACGAACATTTTCAAGTCCAGGGATCTTCTCGTTCTGATAGAAAAGGTCATCCAGTGTTGGGGCATCAGGAACCGGCGTGGTTGTCGTCCAGCCATTGTTGTTTGTCGTACCATCGCCGTTGTTATTACCAGTATGATCTATCCCCCCGGTTGCTGCACTATCATTCCCTGTGTTGGAAGGCACATTTCCGGTTACAGTCTGGTCTCCACCTGTGTTTGACGGCCCCGGATTGATAACCTGCGTACCACCTGTACTGGTGATCGTCTTACCCGTCAGGGACTCATAGGCGGCTTTCTGAGCATCGTTTAACTGGCTGAGCAGGGAAGGATCATTGAGCGATGCCACATAAATCAGGTTCATCTTCTCATCATTTGAAAGCGCATCCATTGCCGATGTGGATACACCTACGCCCAGCAGAGCTCCAAGCCCGCTACCGACCAGGCGATCACGGCATGCTGAAATCTTCATACAGCCCTGTGCGGCAAGTTTCCCGCTCTGGATCACAACACTAAGGCTATTATTCTCAACTTCCACCTTCGCGGTGTTGGACGCAATTGCTGCCATCGACAGGTCACCATCCGTGCCTGCTGCTCCGGCCACACCACCCGCAATCGTCACCAGACTGCTCACCAGACGTTTTTCATCGGCGGTGAGCTGGCTGACATCCTTACCGTAAAGTGCACTCACCAGATGGTCCGTCATTGCCGATGCGGTGATGGCCCCAATGGCCCCGGCCTTCATACCGTCAGAGCCGCTGCCACCACTCGCCTGCGTCAGTGCTGCCGCCACGATACCGTGCAGGACTGCACGGAGAGTCGGGTCATCCTGTTTACTGACCAGTTCGGCGAGCAGGGGAGCCGCACCGGCTGCCGCGCCGGCTTTCAGATTGCCACCGAGGGCACCGGCCAGCAGGCCCGCTGCTGCGCTGCCCTTCGTCCAGAATTCACTCCCCGGACCGTAATCGGTACTCTGGTAACCCGGCTGCGTTTTCAGGAAAGCTTCCCGCTCCTGTGCCGTTTCACCCTGCATTGTCCCTTCCGCAGTCAGCTTCGCTTCCAGTGCGGCGTTGGATTCTTTCGCCTTCCGCTCCGCATACTTGCCGTACACATCCAGCACAGAGGTTGCCAGCGCCGCACCTTCGCTCTGTACTGCCAGGTTATCCTTCACCTTCTGTACATCACCGTTTACATCCACACCATGGTGGGCGTTCTCCGTATCACGGCTCAGGTCAGCGATATTCTGTTTCTGATTCGCAGGGTCGCGGATGATAATGCTGCCGTCACTGATGGCTGAAGAAGTGGTGCCACTGCTGCTTTCTTCTGCATGTCCGGTACCGATGGCCGGCGCCATATTGCGGTTTTCACCGCCTGCGCTACCCGAAACCGCGACGGTGTAGCTGTCACCGGAGGTTTTACTCGCGTTGTGAATATCGCTCCAGCCAAGCGTTCCCGTATCCAGTTTGTTTTTGTCGTCCGTTGCCGTGGACGCAATCACCGCGCCATCAAGCTGGGTATGGTTACCGGTGGTGATATCAAAACCGCCTTTTCCGGCATAGATACCGCTCTGGTCAGTGACGCTCTTACCACTCTGGGTGACGTTTTCGCCCGAGGTGTTGACGTTACCGGAAGACGCGCCATAGCACAGCGGAGGAACGCACAGGCTCAGGCCCGCGCCGGAAGAGGACTGTTTGCTGTCGTAAGAGGCGGTATCCTGCACGCTGCTGATGGTCAGGTCGCGCCCGGTGTTCACCGCCACGCGGTTGCCTTCCAGCTCAGCCCCTTTCAGCGTGGTGTCGCGTCCGCTGCTCACGGTCAGTTGCTCTTCGGCACGGATAACGCTGTTAGTGTTGCTCTGTGACTGGCTGTTTTCCTTACCCTTCTGCTGTGAGGCCCCCAGCTCAATACTGATACCGTTCTGAGAACCGATGAGGCTGACACCCACGCCGGCGCTGACCTGGTTGCCGCTGTTTTTACTCTGACTGTTGTGCGTGTTCTGTGAGGCGGTCAGCAGAATATCCCGCCCCGCATCCAGTACCACCTGTTTACCACCAACCTGCACGCCCTGACCGATGATATCGTTGCGGGCATTAATGGTGACATTCTGACCGGCATTAATGGTGGTGCCCTGTGTGTCAGTGCTGTGATACCGGCTGTCCTGTGAGGAAGAACCTGCCGTGACAGAAACCTTGCCCTTCACAACAGCCGAGTCTGTCATCATACCCTGTGCGGCGGTGGTGCCCGCCTGACCCGCCTTAATAGCAGTGAGTCGGGCATCGTCGCCGTTTTCCGCGCTGCGGGCAGCCGTTTCAGCCGCCTTGGCCGCATCAACAGCCCAGCCACCGGCAGAGGCGGTCACCCCGTACTGTGAACTGTTGCTGTGGGCTTCCCCGTCACGGGTGTCGCGGCTTACGTCAAACAGCACGTTTTCACCGCTGAGTGAAACCGATTTACCGGCGCTGACATCCGTACCGGAAAGGGACAGGTCGCCTCCGGCCTGGGCAATAATGTTGCCGTTTGTGCTCGTTAACTGACTGCGTTGCCCGCTTTCAGTGGTCGCGTCATCACGGCTACTGTGTGTCTCCCGGCTGTAGCCTGCCGTGGCGCTGTAACCATCGCCCCCCAGCGTACCGATGGTTTTACTGCTGCCGCTGTTTTCAGCGTGAGACGTGTCACGTCCGGCGGTCACGTTAATGTCGCCTTTTACCGCTGACAACATCAGGTCTTCAGTGGCAGTCAGATGGCTGCCACTGATGTTCACGCTGCCTTCCCGGCTGTTGACGTAAATATCGGAACCCTGAATCACCGATGCGTTCTGAGAGGTGCGGGTACCGCTGCTGTTGCTTTCAGACTGACTCATTCCGCCCGGCAGAAGCTGGCTGCCGTGTTTGCCGCCCCCGGTGGTGGCGCGAGTGGCACTGCCTGCGGTCGGCATTTCTGAGCTGATGTTCCAGCCACTGGATTTACTGCTGTTGCTGTAGGTTTCGGTATCCGTGGAGGTGGTGATGTTCACATCACGCTTCGCATCGAGTATCACCGCTTCACCGGCATCAGCCTTACTGCCCGCAATCAGGATATTGCCGCTGTTGCCACCCTGCTTGCCGGTGGCGGTCATCTGAACATTGCCTGCTGCTGCCAGAGAGCTTCCGCTGTTAAACTCCACCTGGTAGTGTGATTCAGAAGATGATTTGCTGCTGCCTGCGGAGACAGCGACCATCTGTCCCGGACCATCAAGAGCAAGGGCGGCGCCTTCCGCTCCCAGTGACTTCACCTTATCAACGGTGCTGTTACCGCTGCCGTCTTTCCCGCGTACGGTATCACGCACATTGCGCACCGTATCCTCGAACGGCGCTTTCACGCTGACGGTGACGCCGGAGGATTTTGTCTCCTGTTTCACCGATTCGGTGACTGTGTCCCGTCCGGGGATAATGGCAATGTCACTGCCGGTGATATCGATATGCCCGGTGGCTCGGGCCGTGTCGTCCTTTGCCCGTCCGGCAATTACGTCGGCGGCGCTTAACGTGACCTGATTTCCTGCGCTGATAATGACGTTACCGCCGGAGGTGCCCACCATGCTTCGTGCATCGCTCTGCGTGGTCTCAGCGCCCTGGCGGGTGATTTTTGACGTCTGCGAACCAATGGTCACACCGAGACCCGAACCACTGGAGAAGATGCCGGATTTCTTCGTCTTCTTCATGTCGTAATATGTGTCGGTGTTGGTGGCAGCTTCTACCGTCACGTTGTTTCCGGCCTTCAGTGCCACGTCGCGTTCAGCGGCAACGGATGAACCCTGTACCGTCAGGTTATTACCTGCGCTGAGCACCACGTTTTCCCCTGAAATCTGTGTGCCTTTCTCGCGAGTGTGACTTTCCTCGTGGATGGTGTGGGTGGTCTTTTTACTGAACATGCCACCAGAGGTTTTCTTCTTCTCCCGGTATTCATAGTCACTTTCAGTGGCGGTGGTGAGGGTGATATCCCGTCCGGCCACCACGGCCGTGTTTCCGGAAGCATACACGTCAGCCGCCTGCGCGGTCACGTCCCGTCCGGCCACAATGGTGGTGTTTCCGCCGGACGTGATTTCCGTTCCCTGCTGGCGAACGGACTCGTCAATCTCCGTTTTTTTCTTCGACGTATAGCTGTCTCCGGCGCTGGCAGACTCTGCCATCAGGTTCACATCACGCCCGGCCTGGATGGCTACATTGTTTTCCGCTGCAATACCTGCGGCCTGGCTTGTGATATCCCGACCAGCAGCAAGCGTCAGATTATTACCTGCTGTTACCGTGGACACCGCTGCATGGCTTTCGTGGCTTTCGTTGTTGCCGTTGCGGTGAGATTCACCTTCACGGGCTGCGTTCAGGTTCAGGTCGTTACCCGCAGAAAGCAGGGCGCTGTTACCGGCGGAGACGGACGATGCGGTGACATTCAGATTATTGTCTGCCGTCATCAGCAGGTTTCCACCCGCACTGACCGTACTGCCCTGCTGTGTGGTGTGGCTGTTGTCGACTTCATACCGCCACCCGTGGCGGCTGTCGCTTTCGCTTAACGGGTTTGCGGCAATATTAATGTCATTACCCGCAAACATCCCGAGTGAACCTCCGGCGGTGACTTCCGCTCCGGCAATGCTGATATCCTTTCTGGCGTCCAGTGACAGCGAGTCTGACGCGGTAATCATCGCTACAGGGCCGGTATCAGTGCCACTGAGGTGGGTTCGTCCGGCATTCACATTCCACTGTTGTGAGCGGGTCACATTATTGATACTGCCGCCGATACTCTCCAGCGCTACCGTCTTACCACTGATGGCTGAGCCAATGTTGTTGATATCCCCGATGGCGCTCAGGTCCAGACTGCCGCCCGCGCTTATCAGCCCCGCATTCAGGTTGTCGATACTGCTGGCACTGTCGAGCGAGAGACCGCTCTGTGCGGTGATGCTGCCTGCGCTGTTGGTGATATTGCCGCCCGCAAGCTGCACGTTGTTTCCGCTGATAACGCTGCCGTTATGAAGAGTGATATCTTTCGGGGAAAGGTACAGCTTTGGCACCATCACGGTCTGACCATTGATGGTCGCAGATTCCCACCACAGAATACTGCCCGTGAGTTGCGCCACCTGCTCAGCGGTCAGCGCCACGCCGAACTGCAATCCGAGATTCTTCTGCTGGCTGGCGGCGTTGTCCATCAGGTACTGCATCTGCTCGAGATCAGAACCCATGCCATTGATATAACGTGAACCGGTCAGGTTCAGCATCGCATTTGACACATACCGGGTATCAAAGGCCGCATCCCCGAGGAAGCGGTAATCCTTCTCCGGTTTCAGGCCCAGGCGATCAAGGAAGTATGATGATCCGAGGAACTGTTTTTCATCACTCCAGCGCGCATCCGCATGCGGCGCCTGGCCGGGTTTCATCCCGAGAAGTCCGTACAGCCCGTCAAACAGGCTGTTGTCCATATTCCCGAGGCCATCGAGCTTTGGGTTCACCGTAATCAGATACGGGCTGTCGGGGTCAGTTGAGGGCACGAAGTAGCCATTGTTGCCAGAGGGCAGGGGCCAGTTTCCGGTGCTGCCGCTCTGACCGGTCAGGCTGTCGCCGCCGGTAACGGACAGCAGGCCCTCCGTGATGTCCTGCAGCCACTCAGGTCCACTGATGGTGGTGTCTCCGGCACCGGTGAGAGCTGCACCATTAAGACCATTGCCGATACCCTGCGGCGTCAGCGTGTTCAGAGACGGGGCAGTAATGGTGTTGCTGACAACGCCCGCGTTCGCCGTCACCGTGGTGTTGCTGATATCGTTCGTGAAGGTGGCGCTGACGTTACCGCCCGCGCTGATAACCGCACGGTATACACCGCCGTCGGTCACAAATTCGGTTGTGCGTTCACCGAGAATATAGGGTACCCAACTGCGGTAATTCAGCTCATCTCTGTCCGGCCAGTACCAGCTTCCGTCAGGGTACTGTGTCAGGGGTTCCCACTCGTCGCTGTTGCAGTCACTGTAAAACCACTCACAGCGGTATTCGGCCTGGATGTACGTGATACTGCGACCACCCTCCGCCGACAGATTATTCAGCGTCCCGCCGGTCAGCGTGGCATTACGTCCGGCCAGAATATGGCTTCCCCGGTTATCCAGGGTGCCGGTATTAATGATGATATCCCGGCCTGCGGCAATACGCGCCGCCGCACCGCTGGCGGTAACGGACACCACGGACTCGCTCAGCAGGAACTGCCGGATATCACTGCCTGAGAGACGGTAATCAAAATAGGTCCGGCACTGTTCGCCACTGTTACCCCCGCCGCCCACACAGTTATCATGTGAACTCCAGTATATGTTCCCGGCGTTGTTTTCCCACGCCTTCATACTAATTTCAGTATCCGGCGTCCGCTGGCCATTGTAATAACCGTGAAGATATTCACCACGCTCAGGAAGCGCATCCGGATATTCGCGTTCTGTCAGGCTGACCGTCAGGCCATCAGCCTCGTTCAGCAGATGAGCCGTGTTAATGGTGATATTGCCGCTTGTGGTTTCAATGTTCCCTGAGCGGTTGATGATTTCGGTGTTTGCTGCTCCGGCGGCGTTCTTCTGCATCCACAGATTGTTACCCGCCAGGATATCGCCGTGAAGGTTGTGGATTTTGTCGGCAAACAGGGAGAGATTGTTCCCCGCGTAAATCAGCGCGGTATTGAGCAGCGTCCCTGTGGCGCTCATAGTCAGACTGCCAGCAGTACCAGTAAAGCCGTTTACAGTGATATTGCTCCGGCTGGTCAGACTGACATCGCCGCCTGCCTGAAGCGAACCGGAGGCATTCAGCAGGATGTTCTGCGCACTGAAGGTACTGCTGCCACTACCCGTGGTGAGCGTTTTGTTGTTGGTGAACGCGCCGCCCGCACTGAGGGCAATGGCATTGCCCTGCATCACTCCGCTGTTGGTGACGGCGTTCTGCGACGTGACGGAAAGGGTTTTCCCTGCGGCCAGCGTGCCGCTGTTTGTCAGTGCTGTGAGTAGTTTCAGTGTCGTATCACCGAGCGCCACCACCTGACCACGACCGCTGAAGTCCTGCACGTCGAGCAACAGATTGCCTGCGCTGTACAGACGACCGGCGTCGGTCTGCGCCAGCGAGTCTCCCTTAACGGTGAGGGCAGTTGTCCCGAGCGTGGTACCGCTGTTGCCGAACGTCCGGTAATTCACCAGCAGGTCTGCGCCCTGAAGCGTGCCGCTGTTATTAAGCGATGTGCCTTTCAGTTCAGCACTGCCGGTCGCAAGTACGCGTCCGCCGTTGACGGCGTTCACCACATCCAGCAACAGCGTGACGGCCTGCACCAGTCCGCCGCTGTTGTTCGCCAGTTCCGGTGCAGTGAGCGTGAGTTTACTGCCAGAGAGGATTTTGCCGTCGTTCTGCAGGCGGGTAGTGGCTTTTATAGAGGATTCACCACCGCCCTGTATCGTGCCCTGGTTGTTCAGTGTCGTAGTGGTGACATTCAGTGCATTCTGGCTCAGTAACACGCCACCGGAACGGTTGCTCAGCCCCCCGGAGACTGCCAGCGTCAGCGCTTCACCCTGAAGCCGTCCGCTGTTGGTCAACTGCCCCGTGGTGACAGAGGTCGTCTGGCCCTGGAGTTGTCCGCCGTTCGTGATATCGCCCGCGTTGAGCGTCAGATGACCGGCACTCAGCAGTTTACCGCTGCCCTGGTTGTTCAGTGCCTGGTTCAGGGTGACCGCAAGCGCATCCACGCCGGTTATCTCACCGCTGTTCGTCAGCGAATCCGCATCCAGCGTCAGGTTTTGCGCTATCCACTGTCCACTGTTACTCAGCGTCAGTGCCGATAACGCCAGCTCTCCGTTTGAGGTGATTTTGCTGCCGGACAGGCCGGTGAGGCTGTTGCTGATTTGCGCATCCAGCCGCTCTGACGCCTGAATTGCACCGCTGTTAGTCAGTGTTCCGGCGTTAATCAGTATCCGCTGTCCCTGCCACTGGCCCGCGTTACTGGTGCTGCCTGAGGTGATGTTCAGATCACCGGTCGTGAGCAACTTTCCACCACTGTTATTTGTCAGCGTCAGCAGTGGTGCCGCCATCTCAAGGCGTGACGCCAGCGTGAGTGCGGCGACCCCGGTGAGCGTACCGCTGTTGGTGATACTGTCCTGGCGAACCGTGACATGGTTACCCTGGACGGTACCGTTGTTATCCAGAGAATGACCCGAAAGGGAAAGGTCGCCTGCCGAAAGCAGGCTGCCCTGGTTGTCTGTTGTGGCTGCACTGAGCGTGGTATCGCCCTGGCTCATCAGCTCGCCGGTGTTATTCAGTCCCCCGGTAAGTGCTACCGACAGTGAGCCAGTTGCAAGCCCGCGGCCACTGTTCTGCCAGTCACGGACATTAACGCTGACGTTCTGCCCCTGTGTCTGCCCTGCGGTGGTCAGCGTGGTGCCTGAAAGTGTGAGATCCCCGCCCGTGAGCGTGCGGGAGCCTGCCAGTAAATCCAGTATTCCGCCAGTCAGCGACAGGGCGGTATCACCCTGTAACAGGCCAGAACTGGTGAGACGGTCTGCATTCAGCGTCAGCGTGTCACCGGCGATGCTGCCTGCATTCGACAGTGACTGTGCCGTGATGTGGTTTGCCCCCTGTGCCAGCAGCAGACTACCCGCGAGGTTACTCAGTGTGCCGTAATCAACATCGAGTGAAGCACCGCTTACTTCTCCACTGTTGGTCAGTTGAGCTCCTGACAGGGACAACGCGGCATCGCTGGTGATAATCCCGGCGTTTTTCAGCTCAGGTATTGAAAGGGAGATCGCGGACGGACTGTACACCACACCGTTCTCCTGGTTATCCAGCAGACGGGAGACCAGCGAGAGCGTCTGCCCTCCGTGAATCAGACCGCTGTTGACAACCGTGGTGCTGTTGAGTGCAAGCGCGGAGGCGGTCAGTGTACCGCTGTTGCTGAGGCTGCCGCTTTCAGTGTTCAGCGTGGAGGCTGAAGATTTCCCGCCGTGAGTCAGACTGTCACTGGCCTTCAGCGTGAAGCTGTCTCTGGCGGCCTGTATCCCGTTAAGCTGCGCGTTCTGTACATCCACGCTGATGCTGTTGCCCTGGGTCTGTGCGGTGGAGGTGGTTGTCAGACGGTTGCCTTTCACAGTCACGGCACCATCCGCAACGGTCTCACCGGACAGCGTAATGTCCCGGGCGTTGATATTCAGCGCTGAGGCACTTTTGAGATTGCCGGTACTGGTCAGGTCGGTGGCTGTGACCTTCAGACTGTTACCCTGGACTGTGCCGGTATTGTTGAATGTCCCGGTGTTAACTGTGGCGTCCGTCCCGGCGGCCAGTGTGCCGCTGTTGTTCAGACTGCCGGTGCCGACGGTAAGCATTTTCCCGGCAACGGTACGGCCTTTCAGCGTGGCGTCACCCGTGCTGGTGAGGGTGGCATTTCCGGCGGCATTCACTGCCCCTGAGGTCTGGTTCAGGCGCTGTGCGCTGAGCGTGGCGTTCTGTCCGGCGGTCAGTTCCCCGCCGTTCTGGGTAATCTGCCCGGACGAGGACAACGCCAGATTTTTATCCGCCACCAGGCGGGACTGATTCAGCGTCAGCGCGGTTGTCCCGGTAACGTTAAGATTGCCACCGGCTTTATGATCGCCGGACAGTGTGACATCCGTCCCGCTGACAGTTGTGTTGCCGCTGGCAAGGCTGTCTTTCAGTACAAGCTTACCGGCGCTGTTCAACGTGATATCGCCGCTACGGGCATTAAGGTTACCGAGGTTCACCCCGACACCACTTTCGGTGGAGGTCAGGCGGATGCGGTTGGCGTACATCCCGCCGAGTGCGCCAGTATCAATGGCGACTTTCGGCACCTCGCCTTCACCTTTTAGCGCGCTGACACGGCCGTCCGTTGTGATGCGGTTGGCCCCGCTGATGACCGTCAGGTCTTTCGCGTGCAGCGCGGCGTTCACTTCTGTTGCACGGGCAATGATGGACACAGCATCTGACTGGCTGCCGTCCAGACCAGCGCCATTGATAGTAATGCTGCCTTTCGTGACCTCCAGCGCCTGCAGACTGCCGTCGGCGTTCATCACCGGTTTCCCGGTGGTCAGCGTCACGTTTGGGGTATTGATAAATCCGCAGCCGTTACAGGTAATACCGTACGGGTTGGCAACCATCACGTTCGCCGCTTTTCCCGCCACTTCGGTATACCCCTGAAGCTGTGAACGGTTAGCGCCGGTGACTTCGTTAATGATGCCCCTGGCTTCCTGCCCGGCTTTCAGGTTCGGGTTACTCTGAATGAGCCCACCCAGTTGCGTCTGGTTCAGCTTACCGGTGGCGTTGTTAAGGATTAAACCTTCCTTCCCGACGTTATACTCACCGTATTTGTTATGGGATATCCCGGCCCCGTTCGGCGTGGCAATATTTACCACCGGCACACCGTTTCCGGCCTTGTCCATCGTCGTGTTACCGGTGGGGGTGACGGTCGCTGCCACCGCGGGCAGCAGCGGTTGCGTTGCCAGCAGGGTACTTAACAGCCAGCTCAGTACACGCTGAGAAAAACGGGTCTGATTGTTATCCATCGTTTTTGTCCCTTAAAACGCCACCGCCATGCGGTAATAAATAATGAGATGATCCGGTGCCAGCCAGTCCGGGTATTTCACGGGAGTTCCCACGGTAAACTGTGTCGAAAACCAGCGATTCGCGCTGGTCAGCCCGGCAGCCGCTCCCCACAGCGTGCCGCTGGCGTACGGATCCTGGTCGTCCTGTTTCAGCCAGCCGCCATCCAGCGCTGCCATCACGCTGATTTGCCCCATCCATGGCAGGGTAAACAGCGAGTAATTCAGCTCATTTCGCAGATAACCGCCATTGTTGCCGGAGAGATACTGTTCTTTAAAACCGCGGACAGAGCTTTCTCCCCCCAGAGTGAGCTGTTCGGCACCGTAAAGCCGGTCCGGTGACCACTGAAAGTAAACGCTGCTGAGCCACCAGAGATCGGCCGCGACGGGGCGCTGGAAACTGCCGTTGAGGCTCCATTTGCGGAACTCCGCTTTCGGCACATCGCCGTATTTATCGTGATCGTCTTCCGCGCCCAGCCACGGCACGCCGTGGGTAAAAGACGGGTTGAAGGTCGCCACACCGCCGAACATTTTTTGCGTGTGATTGATGCCGAGCATCACGCTGGAGAGCTTGCGGCTGCTGGACTCCAGCAGCACGTCATCAAGATAATTGCGGCTGATGCGGTGCGTCATGCCGGTGGTAAGACCGGTTTTGATATCGCCGTTGCGGAACACCACCCACGAACCGGTAAGCCGGTGTGTTTCGCTGTCACCGGTCGAGCGCCACGGCCAGCCGTTGTTATCAATGGTGTTGAGGTAATTGCTCCAGCTGTAGCTGTAATCGAGCAGACCGTAGCCGTAAGGCACGCTGACACCTGCGGCAAAATTCTGCGCATCATGCGACTTTGAAAAATCACTGCTGCGTCCGCCGCTGATAAACCATTTATCCGCCAGCCCGAGCAGGTTATTGCCGGTCAGGGCGCCGCTGAACTGCCCGGTGCCGGTACTTTTCTGCCCGCTGTTGTCGAAATTTACCGAACCGCTGAGCGGAAATTCCGGGGCGGCGGTGAGATTGACAATTGACCAGCCCTGTTTGTCGCCTGGCTGGATTTCAATCTCCACCGGAACCTGCCGCACGCGGTTTAATTGCTCCATACCCTGTTCGATGTCACGCAGGTTAAGGATTTTTCCTTCCAGCCCGGGAAAGGTCATGGCGAGCGTCCGCTGCGGTACGCCTTCCAGGCGGATTTGCTGTAACCGGCCTTCCAGCACAGTCAGATGCAGCACGCCGGAAGAGAGATCCTGCTCAGTCAAAAAGGCGCGGCTGGTGATATATCCGCGGCTGATGTACCAGTCGGAGACTGCGTTAGTGACCTGCGTCAGGCGGGTCATATCCAGGCACTGATTCAGCCAGGGTGCGGTAACGGTATTCGCATCGCGTGAAGAGAGAAGGGTGGCGCCATGCACCTCAATACGGGAAATAGTGAAACATGGGCCTTCAGTGGTCGGCGGCACGACAGGCGCAGACGAGCGGGGTTGCGGTGTGCTGCGCTCCAGTTCATCACGCTGACGCTGGTTCTGCTCAAGTAACTGTTGTTGTTGCTGTTGAATAGTATCGCGGTCAGCCGGAGAGAGCGGTGCCGCTGTGGCACGCACGCACGCTACCGCCAGAATGGAGATACAGAAGAGGCGCGTGACGACGGAAAATCCGCGTACTGGCTTCCTGCCCATTGCTTGTCCTTAAGTAAAGATTGTATGAAAATTGATCGTGAAAATAAGGCATTAGTAAGATTTTGTAAATAACATTATTAATTTTGTGCATATGATAACTGAGGCTAATGTATTTTTTCATCCCGCTGAAATGGCGAGAAAGTAATGCTTTAACAGACAGGCGTCAGATGTGCTGACAGCAATCGTCAGTCCGGCCTTCGCACTCATTCTCATGCCTTTGACACAACAGGCTCTAACCCTTGTAGAAAATTTCAAAAACATGGTTAGAGAACGTGCACAGATTTTCGTTGGCGGTCACGCGTCGCTTAACCTATTAGCGAGAACACAGTGAACAAGGCGTTGAGATTGATGGGGCACTGGCTGCTTTGCGGAGAACTGAAATTCGTACTTCGAAATCACAGCACAGCTTCTGCGGCACGGGGCGCTTTCTTTTTCGCATTACCTGTAACCAAAGGCTGCTTTTCCACGTATTCCGTCTGCGGTAGTTTGGACGTATACACCGGCGTGATCGTGTTTTTATAAACGGTGTCGCTGGGGATGTTCTGAAGCACCAGAGAATGCGCACCAATGGGGGGCAAAAAGGGGACGCTGACTTATACAAACAAAAAAGCCACTCTTTCGAGTGGCTTAACTTAATGATTTTAAAGCTAAAATTTGGTGGCCCCTGCTGGACTTGAACCAGCGACCAAGCGATTATGAGTCGCCTGCTCTAACCACTGAGCTAAGGGGCCGTGGCGGTGAATTATAAAGTAACTCCCTCCTGCAATCCAGCCATAACCGCACAGGTGCTGTTTTATTAAACAACGTATTTTCAATCCGTTATACTTTTCTCGTGTTGTATTGTTCTGGAGAAACTATGGTTAAGGATATTTTGGCCCCGGGGCTGCGGGTGGTGTTCTGTGGCATCAATCCCGGGCTTTCGTCGGCGGGAACGGGGTTTCCGTTTGCGCATCCGGCAAATCGTTTCTGGAAAGTGATTCATCAGGCCGGATTTACCGACCGCCAGCTTAAGCCGGAAGAGGCTGAACGGCTGTTAGACTTTCGCTGCGGCGTCACTAAACTGGTCGACAGGCCTACGGTTCAGGCGAATGAAGTGACGCGCAAAGAACTGCATGACGGTGGGCGTAATCTGATCGCGAAGATCGAAGATTATCAGCCGCAGGCGCTGGCCATTTTAGGTAAGCAGGCGTTTGAACAGGGATTCAGCCAGCGGGGCGTCCAATGGGGAAAACAGGACATCACCATTGGCGCCACCGAGGTGTGGGTGTTACCCAATACCAGCGGGCTGAGCCGCATTACGCTGGATAAACTGGTCGAGGCATTCAGGGAGCTGGACGAGGCGCTGATCACCCGCGGATTGTAGCGCGGGATAGTATTGCCCCGATGCAGGATCTACCGAGCAGTAAAAAAAACGCCACCCGAAGGTGGCGTCAGTGATACAGACGACGAAATTAATCGTCGAGGAAGCTACGCAACACTTCAGAGCGGCTCGGGTGGCGTAGTTTACGCAGCGCCTTCGCTTCGATCTGACGGATACGTTCGCGGGTAACGTCAAACTGTTTACCCACTTCTTCCAGCGTGTGGTCGGTGTTCATATCGATACCGAAACGCATACGCAGCACTTTGGCTTCACGGGCGGTCAGGCCAGCCAGAACGTCGTGCGTGGCGGCACGCAGACTCTCGGTAGTGGCAGAGTCCAGCGGCAGCTCGAGGGTGGTATCCTCAATGAAATCACCCAGATGCGAATCTTCATCGTCACCGATCGGGGTTTCCATGGAGATCGGCTCTTTGGCGATCTTCAGCACTTTACGGATCTTGTCTTCCGGCATCAGCATACGTTCGGCCAGTTCTTCCGGCGTCGGTTCACGCCCCATCTCTTGCAGCATCTGGCGGGAGATACGGTTGAGCTTGTTAATGGTCTCAATCATATGCACCGGGATACGGATGGTGCGCGCCTGGTCTGCGATAGAGCGGGTGATCGCCTGACGGATCCACCAGGTTGCATAGGTGGAGAACTTGTAACCACGACGGTATTCAAACTTGTCTACCGCTTTCATCAGACCGATGTTGCCTTCCTGAATCAGATCCAGGAACTGCAGGCCACGGTTGGTGTATTTCTTGGCGATAGAGATAACCAGACGTAAGTTCGCTTCAACCATCTCTTTCTTCGCACGGCGGGCTTTTGCTTCGCCGATGGACATACGACGGTTGATGTCTTTCACCTGCTCGATGGTCAGGCCGGTCTCTTCTTCAATCTGCTGCAGTTTTTGCAGGCCGCGGTGAACGTCATCGGCCACGTCGTGCAGCTTTTCAGACCACGGTTTGTTCATCGCGATAGCCGCGTTGAACCAGGTTTCGCTGGTCTCGTTGCCGGTGAACAGGGTGATGAAGTTCTTCTTCGGCATTTTACACTGCTCAACGCAGAGCTTCATGATCAGGCGTTCCTGAGTACGCACACGGTCCATCATCACACGCATGCTGTTCACGAGGTAGTCGAACTGCTTCGGTACCAGGCGGAACTGCTTGAACACTTCAGAAAGCTTGAGGATCTCGGTCTGCGCATCCGCATGACTACGGCCTTTCGCTTTGATGGTGTCACGCGTCACTTCATACTGCGTACGCAGTTCAGCAAATTTCTCGCGCGCCAGTTCCGGGTCGATGCTGTTGTCGTCATCCGCGCTGTCGTCGTCGCCGTCTTCCTCATCTTCATCCTCATCGTCGTCCATGTCTTCCTGAGACAGTTCTGAGCCGACGTGGGTGGCGGTAGGCGCCAGATCTTCTTCCGCGTTTGGATCAACGAAACCGGTGATCAGATCGGACAGACGCGCTTCTTCTGCTTCAACGCGATCGTATTGTTCCAGAAGATAGGTAATGGCTTCCGGGTATTCCGCAACAGAACACTGAACCTGGTTGATCCCGTCTTCAATGCGTTTTGCGATGTCGATTTCGCCTTCGCGGGTCAACAGTTCAACGGTGCCCATTTCGCGCATGTACATGCGCACCGGATCGGTGGTGCGACCGATTTCCGACTCTACGCTGGAGAGAACCTGCGCAGCCGCTTCTTCTGCGTCTTCATCGGTACTGGTCGTGTTTTCAGCAAGCAGCAGATCATCGGCATCCGGTGCTTCTTCCATCACCTGAATACCCATGTCGTTGATCATTTGGATGATATCTTCGATCTGATCTGAATCGACGATATCTTCCGGCAGATGGTCATTGACCTCGGCATAGGTCAGATAGCCTTGCTCCTTACCACGGGTAACAAGAAGCTTCAGCTGTGACTGCGGGTTTTGCTCCATAAGACGGTATCCACACTTAATTCGTTTGATTGGTGTCAGCCAGCGTTGCCGCCAACATTTAAAGCGAGGGCGTATTTGTTTTTTTGCCGCTGCCTCTCAGTGCGGCTGTCGGGGTCTCCCCGATCGCTATTCGGCACTTAAGCCGTTAAATACTTCCTCATTTACGTTGTCCCCGGGGGCGCTGAGTTCCCGAGCTTTACACTCCCGGGATGCATTTCATGCTGCCCTTGATACAACGCGAATGATGTTGTCTTTCAGTTATCTCTTCGCCAGCTCCTGGTTCAGAGTCCAGAGCTCCCGGCGTTCTTCGCTGCTTAAACCATGTGTGCGCTCACGAGCAATCAACTCTTCCTGGCGCAGCTCAAGCATCGAATCAAACATATGGTTGAGTGAGTCGGTGAAGGTTTTTTCAGCAATGTCCTTATCTGCTATATCGTCCCACATCGACAGTTTTTCAAGGGTGGCCGCATCATTTGTGCCACGATAGTGTTCTAAAAGTTGCCCGGTGGTCAGACCTGGCTGGGACAAACAAGTGTTGACCAGTTCTGCAAATAAGCCAAGTCCGGGCAGCTTATTATGATCCAGACCGTTCAACGGTGGGACCAGTGGCGCCAGTTCCGGATTTTGCACCAGCAGTCCTATCAGTATACGCATGGTCGTGCGTTTTAGCTGTGGAGCGGGCCGGGAAGGGCCATTTTCAGACAATTTTGGCATTAATCGTTCAAGCTGGCTGTCGTCAAGGATGCCCAGCTTGTTGCCCAACTCCTGGCGCAGGTAAATGCGCAGCGTTTCGCCCGGCACCTGAGTGATTAACGGTAATGCCAGCGTACTGAGCTGCGCGCGTCCGTCCGGGGTGCTCAAATCGACCTGCGGCAGCAGGCTGTTAAACAAAAACGCGGAGAGCGGTAACGCCTGCTCCATCCGGGTTTCAAACGCTTCTTTACCCTCTTTACGCACCAGCGTATCCGGGTCTTCGCCGTCAGGCAGGAACATAAAGCGTAGCTGACGACCATCGGTCATATACGGCAGCGCGGTTTCCAGCGCGCGCCAGGCGGCGTCTCGTCCTGCCCGGTCGCCGTCATAACAGCAAATCACCGTGTTGGTCGCGCGAAACAGGAGCTGAATGTGATCGGCGGTGGTCGAGGTGCCCAACGACGCCACGGCGTAGTTAATGCCGTATTGCGCCAGCGCCACCACATCCATATAACCTTCCACAACCAGCAGTCGCTGTGGATCGGCGTTATCCTGCTGCGCTTCATACAGACCATACAACTGACGGCCTTTATGAAAAATATCGGTTTCCGGGGAGTTGAGGTACTTCGGCAGGGCATCGCCCAGCACCCGACCACCAAAGCCAATCACCCGGCCACGCTTGTCGCGAATGGGGAACATCACCCGTTCGCGGAAGCGGTCATAGCTGCGTCCCTGATCGTTGGTGACCAACATGCCCGCATCGACCAGCGACTGGCGATTTTCGCTATTGCCGCCAAACCGTTTCAGGACGTTGTCCCAGCCGGGGGGCGCAAAACCAATAGCAAAACGCGCGATCACTTCGCTACTGAGTCCTCGCTTTTCCAGATACTGGCGCGCAGGGGTAGCGGCGGGTTGCATCAGAGATTGCTGATAAAACGTGTTCAGACCGTCCATCAATTGATAAAGGCTTTGCCGTTGATGGCGCTCTATCTGACTGGGGCCAGTGCCTGCTTCAAATGGAACCTCAAGATTGTGCATTGCCGCCAGCTCTTCGACGGTTTCCACGAACTCGAGCTTGTCGTAGTTCATCAGGAAATCGATCGCGTTGCCGTGCGCGCCGCATCCAAAGCAGTGATAAAACTGTTTTTCACCGTTTACGGTGAAAGAGGGGGTTTTTTCGTTATGGAACGGACAGCACGCATGATAATTCTTGCCCTGCTTTTTGAGCTTCACCCGCGCGTCGATCAGATCGACGATGTCGGTGCGCGCCAGCAGGTCATTAATAAATACGCGTGGGATTCGTCCAGCCATAAGCCCCGTTAGTAAACTTCATCCTTCAAACTGTCTCTGCGTTGGCTGCGCTCGTTCACCCCCAGTTACTGACTTCTCTAAGCTCCGGGGATTCACTCACTTGCCGCCTTGATACAGGGTGAATGATGTTGTGTAATTGCTGATTCATAAACGAAAACAAGCCGCGCATTCCTTTCGGAAGCACGGCCTTACAACTACAACTCTGTCTGAATTGAGAGCCCTGGCCCTCAACAGATTAGTACAGACGAGTACGGCGTGCGTTTTCGCGAGCCAGTTTCTTCGCGTGACGTTTCACTGCAGAAGCTTTAGCGCGCTTACGTTCGGTAGTCGGTTTTTCATAGAACTCACGACGACGAACTTCCGCCAGAACACCTGCTTTTTCGCAGGAACGCTTGAAGCGACGCAGAGCTACGTCGAACGGCTCGTTTTCACGTACTTTAATTACCGGCATGTGCCTCTCACCTTTGATTAAATCGGTTTGCCGCTGGCATCAACGCCAGCTTATTTCAAAATGGTGCGGAATTTTACTGCAATTGCTGCTGCTTTGTAAAGCACCGCGGCCTTTTTTGAAAGGGACTTTTGTAAGGGGCCAGAGTATACACGAAGTCAGGTCGCAGGGTATACATCGACCCGCATTCGACCTAAACTGCGCGGTATAAGAGTGAGGTAAAACAAGTCATGCGTGTACTGGGAATTGAAACATCCTGCGATGAAACCGGCATCGCCATTTACGACGACGAAAAAGGTCTGTTAGCCAACCAATTGTATAGTCAGGTGAAATTACACGCTGACTACGGCGGCGTGGTGCCTGAGCTGGCTTCACGCGATCACGTCCGCAAAACGGTACCGTTGATCCAGGCGGCGCTGAAAGAAGCCGGATTGAACGCCAAAGAGATTGACGCGGTGGCGTATACCGCCGGTCCGGGTCTGGTTGGCGCGCTGCTGGTGGGCGCAACGGTTGGACGTTCGTTGGCATTCGCCTGGAACGTGCCGGCCATTCCTGTACACCATATGGAAGGGCATCTGCTGGCGCCAATGCTGGAAGATAACCCGCCAGAATTTCCGTTTGTGGCGCTGCTGGTTTCCGGCGGCCATACGCAGCTTATCAGCGTGACCGGCGTCGGTCAGTATACCCTGCTGGGCGAGTCGATTGACGATGCCGCTGGCGAAGCGTTTGATAAAACCGCGAAGCTGCTGGGGCTGGACTATCCTGGTGGTCCGATGCTGTCGAAAATGGCCGCACAGGGTACCGCCGGGCGTTTTGTCTTCCCACGCCCGATGACCGATCGCCCTGGGCTGGACTTCAGCTTTTCCGGCCTGAAAACCTTTGCTGCTAACACCATTCGCAGCAATGGCGATGACGATCAGACCCGCGCCGATATCGCCCGCGCATTTGAAGACGCGGTCGTCGATACGCTGATGATCAAATGCAAACGCGCGCTGGATCAAACCGGTTTCAAACGTCTGGTGATGGCGGGGGGCGTCAGCGCTAACCGCACCCTGCGCGCGAAGCTGGCAGAGATGATGCAAAAACGCCGTGGCGAAGTCTTTTACGCCCGCCCGGAATTTTGCACTGACAATGGCGCGATGATCGCCTATGCCGGTATGGTGCGTTTTAAAGCGGGCGCGCTGGCCGACCTGGGCGTCAGCGTGCGTCCGCGCTGGCCGCTGGCGGAGTTGCCTGCCGCCTGAGGCGGCGTGTCATCCCGGATGTCAGGTCATAATATCTAATATCCGGGATCTGGCCAGCAGGCAATAGAGCTGACTGTCATTTTTCACCCGCAATTTCTCCATTGCCCGTATTTTATGCGCGCTTACGGTTTTAATACTCAGGTGCATCTGACGAGAGACATCCGTCAGATTTCCCCCTTTGCACAGAAAACGCAACACGTCTATTTCTCTGGCGGAGAGCGACTCCTCGCTTTGAAGGAAGCCTTTCATTAGCGACGGTTCGATGTAGACCTCATCTTTTATGACGAAATTAAGCGTATCGCGCAGGACTGTCTCACTGAGGGCGTGACTGACATAGGCTTTTGCCCCGACTTCAAGCGTCAGCCGGATAAGCTGCGGGCTTTTAAACGGGGCTATCAGCACCACTTTTAACGCAGGGTATTTCTGGTGCAATTTTTTAATCAGCGCCAGTCCGTCCAAATCACAGTGCGGATGAAGGTGTTGTGCGGTGTTAAGCATATATCCCAACAGCAGGATGTCGGGAGTTTCTCCTGCCAGCAACGTAAGCAAGGAAGAGGTCGACCCGACGTCTTCCAGCAGCGAGAAATGGGAACCAGAGCTCGCGCAGGATCTGTCTAACCCTTCAATCATTGCACGTATACCCCGGCGGATCAGGGGGTGCTCATCGGCAATCGCTATTTTTACTGACATCACGTTCTCCAGCATAAGAAGGCGAATATTTTATAAGCACCATACGTTGGTGAGTAAAATTAAAAGAACACTTTCATATAAAAATGTGCTTGCATTAATGTCGATATACGATTTTTTTATTTTGACCGTTTTTATCTTTTTTATGAGTTGACTTGTGTAACGCCTCTGCTTTTTAGCTCGGCGCGAAAGAAAAAGAATTTTCTTATTATTTAAAAGAAAGCTCTACTTGGCCGTTGGGTAATGACTATTTTAGGCTGAAAAAAGGAACAACACAGATCATGTCATAAAGGAATATCGGCTAACATGAAAAAAAGCATTTTATCAATGTTAATTTGCGCAGCAGTAACCTGTGCGGCTTACGCTCAAACCGGCACCGCCTTACAGCACGTACATCAGGCGAAAGAGGTTCAGGAAGGCGTTTCGTATGACGCTATTGTCGTTAAGCTAAAACCGGGTAAATCTCAAACCTACCTGTTAAAACTTGACGATCCCGCACTCGTCGCCACCCGCATGTACCACGCGGACAACCTGAGCCGCGAACGCGCAGCTGAAATTGCGGAGCTAAACGCACGGTATGGATTCGATCGTTATCTGCGTATTGAGCTGCCAGAAAATAAAAAGCAAGATCGAAATTATATCGAACATGTGATCAACACTATTCAACAAAATCAGGATGTTGAGACTGTTTATCCTGAAGCTATGCCCGTAGGTTTTCAGGCAGAAAAGCAAGAAGCAGGTCAGTCTTCAACCCTATTAAAATCGACAGTGAACAGCGGCCTGTCGGCCGTGTCTGTGCCCGATTATCGACAGCAGCAGGATTATTTAAAAGCCCCGGATGACAAGCGTTCTGGTTATTATATTGGCGGGGTGAACCGCGACAGCGTTAATCAGTATATAGGGAACGAGGGTGAGGATATCACTATTGTTTCTTCTGAGAACTGCGGCTGGAATGCAAATCATGTGAATTTACCACCTGCTTCATTCGTTCAGGGACCAAATAAAGATACCTGCAATGAGCGGGAACATAATACGGCTTCTGTTGGTATTTTAGCTGCGCGCGATATTGGTTCTGGTGTTCGTGGTCTAAGTTATAAAAGCAAAGTGGGCTATGCGGCCTGGCCTGCGTCGAATCTCTTTAATGTTATTCCGTTATTAAAAGCGGGTGATGTTGTCTCGTTAAATATGCAGACGTATGGCGGAGAAATTACCGGGACCTGTAAATCAGCCTGTTATATTCCCATTGAATATCTGGACAGTTATTTCAACGTCATCAAGGCGCTCACGGATAAAGGCGTGTTTGTGATTACTTCCGCAGGGAATGGCAATATTAATCTGGACTCTCCCGCCTTTAATGGTCGTTGGGATACGCAAGTGCGTGATTCAGGCGCGATTATCGCCGGGGCATTCTGTTCAAAAGACGGTAAAAAAGCGAACTTTAGCACCTATGGGTCGCGTGTCACCAGTTCATCAAGAGGCTGTAGTGATGTCACAACGACGGGCTATGGCAATCTCTATAACAGAACCAATGCAAATTATACCGGAAGTTTTGGCGGGACGTCTTCAGCAACGCCTATTGTGGCAGGCGTGGTGGCCAGCCTGTCAGGTATTGCCAAAGCGAACGGGATCACCGTTACACCGCGCCAGATGCGTCAAATCCTGGCTGAAACCGGCACGCCAATTGCGAATGGCGACTCGGCGAAGGTCGGTACGCAACCCGATATGGCGCGTGCTGTCGCCCGGATCCTGGCGTTGAAGAATGGCAGCGATATTCCTGCTATTCCTGCTCCTACCGCTGCCGCAGGAGCAGACTACACTATGGTTTCCCCAACCACTGGCGTAAGCACCTATCCTCTGGACGGCAGCAAGAGCCTGAACGCGACATCGTATAACTGGAGCGTAACAAAAGGTGTTGGCACCTTCTTCCTGGAGGAAAAACTGAACGGCGTGCAGGTGAACAGCATCGACAATGCTCATGCCTATGCGGTGATTCCTGCCAATACGGAAGGGCAGGCTACCTTTACGCTGACAACAACAGGGGCGGATGGCCGTACCGCGCAGGACAGCATGACCATCATGGTAAGTAAACCTGCGACGCCAGCGAAGGAAGACACGCCGACAAAAGACGATACGCCGGCGAATGACGACGCGCCGGCAAATGATGACGTGCCGGCGACCAATACGGCGCCAGCCTATAACGGCAAAATAGCCTATCCGACCAAATGCACCAAAGTATCTTACAACGGTAAAATTTGGTTCAACCAGTGGTATGTCAACCCGGGACAGGAAACACCGGGAACGGGCGGCCAGTGGGGCGCATGGCGTGAACAGGGCACATCCAATAACAGCTGCAAATAACCATGAAGGCCTGGCTTATCGCCAGGCCCTTTTAGTCAGATTCGCAGCATCCCTTTCTCTTTCAGAAACGCAATAATCGTCTCCAGACCGTCGCCCGTCTTCAGGTTAGTAAAGGTCCACGGACGCGCGCCGCGCATGCGGTTGGTGTCGCGCGCCATCACCTCCAGCGACGCCCCGACGTAAGGGGCCAGATCGGTTTTGTTGATCACCAGAAAGTCAGATTTAGTGATCCCCGGGCCGCCTTTGCGTGGGATCTTCTCTCCTTCAGCTACGTCGATCACGTAGATCGTCAGATCCGCCAGTTCCGGACTGAACGTGGCGCTCAGGTTGTCACCGCCGCTTTCGACGAAGATCAGATCCAGATTACCGAATTTCGCGCTTAATGCATCCACTGCCGCCAGATTCATTGAGGCGTCTTCACGGATGGCGGTGTGTGGACAGCCGCCGGTTTCGACGCCGACGATGCGTTCCGGCTCAAGCGCGCCCGCTTCTGTCAGGATGCGCTGATCCTCTTTGGTGTAAATGTCGTTCGTGACCACCGCCAGTTGCCAGGTGTCGCGCATGGCTTTGCATAACGCTTCCAGCAGGGCGGTTTTGCCCGATCCTACCGGGCCGCCCACGCCGACGCGCAGGGGATGTTTGTACTCACTCATTGTCTCTCCTCAGGAGCGGAATAATCGGCAGTATTGGGTTTCGTGGCGGGCGGAGGCGATAGCCGCCAGCGGCGTAGCAGAGCCGAGGTGTTCATCCGGACAGCACAACGCCTGCGTTATACCCTGTGCGTAATGTTCGCTGAGGGTTATCATCAGCCGCTGCGCCGTCTGCTGGCCGAAGGGCACCAGCTTAACGCCCGCCATTACGGCGCTTTCAATCCAGCTGTAGCCCAGCGTTAAGGCCAGATCGGCGAGCGGCAGCCGCCACTGTACGCCAAGCCAGGCCATCCCGCAGAGCTGGCTGTCAGCGAACAGCGCGCGCCACGCGGGCGGGCTTTCCGGCACCCAGTCTGTCACCAGCCGGGTAAATGCCGCTCCCCGGTTGCGCTCTTCTTCGCGCAGTTCGCGGGTTTCCCGACAGGCCAGCAGGTACGTCGTCCAGCGGCGGGCGGCGGTGATATCGTCCTGCTCGCAGGCGCGATAAAGCCGGGCGAACAACGGCAGGTCGACGGTAAAAAAATTGTGCTCCATTTGCTGTCGCTGCCAGCGGGCGAAGGCATCGACGCTGTTGACCCAACCGCTCTCCACCGCCCACTCCAGCCCCTGAGACCAGGTAAACGATCCCACCGGCAGGCTGCTGCTGGCGAGCTGTAGCAGGCGCAACTGCTGGCGGGCGTCACGCATCAGTGCGCATGACCGTGATGATGACTATGCCCGTGGGACTCGCTGGCGTAAGCGCCCGCTTCCGGCTCAAACGGTAAATGCGCAAAGGTCACGTCAAGATCGAACTGGCGCAGCATGGCGTCCAGCACATGATCGTGATGATAGCGCAGTTCATCCGGCAAAATTTGCAGCGGTACGTGGCGATTGCCGAGGTGATAGCACGCTTTGGCGAGCAGAAACGGGTTGGCGCAGCGCACCACCGAAACCGCTTCATGGGCGGCGATGATCTCCACCACTTCCGTCCCGTCTTCGCTACGCAGGCGGTCGCCGCCGCGCAACAGCAGGCCGCGCGGCAGCATCAATCCCGCCTCGCGCCCGTCGTTCAGTCGCACTTTGGCCCGGCTTTTTACGCGGATATCAATCGGCAGCGTCAGGGTGGCGGTGGCTTGTGCTGTCGTCTCAACCCGTTGCGTTAATAGCAGCATGTCGGCTCCTTAAAATAAAAAGTAACGTTGCGCCATCGGCAGCACGTCTGCCGGCTCGCTGGTAATGCGTTCGCCGTCAATGCGCACCTCGTAGGTCTGGGCGTCGACGGTGATATCGGGTTGCAGGCTGTTGTGGATCATGTCGGCTTTTTTCACCGTCCGGCAGCCTTTCACCACCGCGGTGGCGCTGTGTAAATTCAACTGCTGAGCGACGCCGCTGTCGTGGGCGGCCTGGGACAAAAAGGTTAACCGGGTGTGATGACGCGCAGCGCCCAATGCGCCGAACATCATCCGGTAGTGCACCGGCTGCGGCGTGGGGATCGAGGCGTTGATATCGCCCATCGGCGCGCAGGCGATCATTCCCCCCTTGATAATGGCGGCGGGTTTGACACCGAAAAACGCCGGCGACCACAGCGCCAGATCCGCCAGTTTTCCGGCCTCAATGGAGCCGACCTCATGGGCGATACCGTGAGTCAGCGCCGGGTTAATGGTGTACTTGGCGATGTAGCGTTTCACCCGCTGGTTGTCGTTATCGCCGCGCTCTTCCGCCAGCGCGCCGCGCTGTACTTTCATCCGGTGCGCTACCTGCCAGGTGCGCAGAATCACTTCGCCGACGCGGCCCATCGCCTGGGAATCCGACGAGGTCAGCGAAAACGCGCCAATGTCATGCAGCACGTCCTCGGCGGCGATGGTTTCGCGCCGAATGCGTGACTCGGCAAACGCCACGTCTTCGGCGATATCGGGGTCGAGATGGTGGCACACCATCAGCATGTCGAGATGCTCATCGATAGTATTCACGGTGTAAGGCAGCGTTGGGTTGGTTGATGACGGCAGAATATTGGCGTGCGCGCAGGCGGTAATGATATCCGGCGCATGGCCGCCGCCCGCGCCTTCGGTGTGAAACGTATGGATCGTGCGATCGCCAATAGCCGCCAGCGTGTCTTCGACAAAGCCGGACTCGTTCAGGGTGTCGCTGTGCAGCGCCACCTGAATATCCATTTCGTCGGCGACGGTCAGCGCGCAGTCGATAGCCGCAGGCGTCGCTCCCCAGTCTTCATGAATTTTCAGGCCGATCGCCCCGGCGGTCACCTGCTCGCGCAGCGTATCCGGATTGGAGCCATTTCCCTTGCCGAGCAGACCGATATTGACCGGCAGGGTATCCGCGGCCTGCAACATCCGGGCGATGTTCCAGGGGCCGGGCGTACAGGTGGTGGCGTTGGTACCCGCTGCCGGTCCTGTACCGCCGCCGATCATCGTCGTCACGCCGGAAACCAGCGCCTCCTGCGCCTGCTGCGGACAGATCCAGTGAATATGGGTATCGACGCCGCCAGCGGTGACGATCTTACCTTCTCCGGCGATCGCCTCCGTCCCAACGCCGATCGGGATCGTCACGTCAGGCTGAATGTCCGGATTACCGGCTTTGCCGACGGCGAAGATCCTGCCGTCTTTGATGCCGATATCCGCTTTAACGATCCCCCAGTGGTCGACGATCAGCGCGTTGGTGATCACCAGATCCACGCAGGCGTCGGCGCGCATCTGTCCCTGACCCATACCGTCGCGGATCACTTTACCGCCGCCGAATTTCACCTCTTCGCCATAGGTGGTGAGATCGTTTTCCACTTCGATCCACAAATCTGTGTCCGCCAGACGCACTTTATCGCCGGTGGTGGGGCCAAACATATCGGCATACGCTTGCCGGGAGATCTCAGCCATTGTTGACCTCCAGCGCGCCCATGACCTCGCCGCGAAAGCCAAAAATACGCTGCGCGCCTGCTACGCGCACCAGCTCGACCTCGCGCTTTTGCCCCGGTTCAAAGCGCACCGCGGTGCCGGCGGGGATATTCAGGCGGTATCCGCGCGCCGCCTCGCGCGGGAAGCGCAGGGCGGGGTTAGCTTCGAAAAAGTGGTAATGCGATCCAACCTGAACGGGGCGATCGCCGTGGTTTTCCACCACGAGAGTGCAGGTCTCGCGCTGGTGATTGAGCGCAATATTTCCTGCCGCGATCCGGTATTCGCCTGGAATCATAACCTCTCCTTACACGATCGGATTGTGGACGGTCACCAGCTTGGATCCGTCCGGAAACGTTGCTTCTACCTGGATGTCCGGGATCATCTCCGGTACCCCCTCCATCACCTGATCGCGGGTGAGCACATGGCGGCCGTCTTCCATCAGCGAGGCCACGCTTTTGCCGTCGCGTGCGCCTTCCATAATGAAGGCGCTGATCAGCGCTACCGATTCCGGATAATTCAGCTTCAGGCCGCGCGCCAGACGGCGTTCTGCCACCAGCGCGGCGGTAAAGAGCAACAGCTTGTCTTTTTCTCTGGGAGTCAGTTCCATCGGTGTCTCTTAGGTCTGCCAGATACGCGGCAGATGCGGTTGTTTGTGAGTTAACAGCGGACGTAAAAAGCGCCAGATATCGCGCATCGCGCGTTGGATAAGCAGGTTGTCTGCCGCCAGAAAGCGTACGGTGAGCAGCGAGTCAACGAGCGTCGCGCCTGCGTATTCGCCAAGCGGCATAAGCCGTTCACGGGCTCCGTCCAGCATCGCCTCTGTCCCCGGATAGCAAAACATCGTGCCGCACCACGGCTGGTTCGCGACGGCGGAAAGATCGCCCCCGCGAATTTTCAGGCCTTCGATAAGCAGCGGTATGCCGTCGCGCCAGATTTCCAGCCGGTTGACCAGCGTGCCGTGGCTGAACGTTTCCTGCATTACCGGGCGACCCAGGCAGAGCAGATCCCAGCCGAGCAGTTGGCTTTCGGTTGTCAGATGGAACACGGTGCGCAGGCTGGCGCGAGCGCCGGGAAACAGGATCGTATCCTGCGGCAGCCATTCCAGCGTGGCGTGCGGCGCAAGGGTGAAATCCTGACGCAGTTGCGCCAGTTGCCCTGCGCTGCGGTAAAACTTTCCCGCGCCGGGCTGGGTGATTAACGCGTGGCTGTGGGCGTCAAGGGTGACGGAAATGTGCAGTTCATCGCCGCCGACAATACCGCCAGGCGGGTGAAGCAAATAAAGATGACAAACATCATCTTCCGGGTAAAACGGTCGTTGAACGGCTAACGGACCAACGTGACGCGCTGAGGTGAGCACCGTTTTGTGCGCGGCACGGGTAAACCGCAGGTCCAGTTCGGCCTGCCAGCCCCGAATGAGTGTCTCGTGCGCAAGCGTGTCCAGAGCGTTCCCCTGTCAGTTTAAAGATAGGTGCATGGCAAAAAGTATGCCTCAGCACGGCGGCAAAGCGGTCATATGAGACGCTTATGGGAAAGGAGGGAAATCAGAAAAAAGGGGCGGCAGCCCGGCCGCCCCAACGGGGGTTAAAGCAAAACGAGAGGCATCCAGAGCAAACCGGTGACGATCAGTAGCAGCATGAAGATCAGGCCAAAAATCGCCCCCAGCCGCCAGTAGTCAGCCGTCGGCAAATAACCGCTACCGTAGTAGATGGGGCTGGGGCCGGTAGCATACGGGGTAAGAATGCTACCCAGACCAATCGCCGCGCCGACCATCAGGCAAAATACGGGGAGCGGAATGTCCGGCATCGCCAGCGCGGCGGCGATCATCATTGGCGCCAGTGCGGAGGTGTACGCCGTGGCGCTGGCGAAGAAATAACGCAGCAGATAAAACACCACGATCAGCGCGACCATCACCATTGTCGGGGAATAGCCGCTCAGGCTGCCTGCCAGCAGGTTGCCAAACCAGCGGATAAAGCCGGTATTGTTCAGCCCGGTCGCAAGAGTAATCAGTGACGCGAGCCAGAAAAAGACGTTCCATGCGGCTTTATTACTGACGATGTCATCCCAGCAGATAATGCGCAGCACCAGCATTAACGCCACCACGCTGTAGCCAACCATCGCCGCGTCAATGTAGTCACCGCCGAAAATCCACAGCACCAGCGCGCCGACCATCAGCACTAACATCTTTTTCTCACGCGTGCTCAGCGGGCCCATCGCCTTCAGCTCCGCCTCTGCCCAGCGCGGCACCTGATCGCCGGACTTAAGCACCGGCGGGTACAGCACATAAGCAAGCCACGGGACCAGCAGAACCAGCAAAATACTCAGCGGCAGCATCCCTAAGAACCAGTCGCCCCAGCTTAGCGCCGTGTGCGCCGCGCCCTTCATCAGGCCAATCAGCAGCAGGTTTGGCGCCATCGCGGTGAGGAAAATGGCGCTGGTGACGCAGTCGGCGGTGATCCCCATCCACATGATGTAGGAACCAATAGAGCGCGAACTGGCGTCATTCGGCTGCGAATGATACAGCGGCGGCAGATTACGGATTATCGGGTAGATAATCCCGGCGCCGCGCGCGGAGTTTGAGGGCGTAACAGGCGCGAGGATCAGCTCAGAGAGCATGACCGCGTAGCCGAGAAACAGCGTGCGGTGCCCCATCTTTTTCACCAGCCATAGCGCGATGCGTCGCCCCAGCCCGGTTTTTTCATAGCCCGTACCGAACATAAAAGCGGCAAAGATCAGCCAGATAACTGAATTAGAAAAACCAGACACCGCCCACGATAGCGCTTTGGCGGTGAATTTAAACCCGTCCTGCGCCAGCTGTTCGGGGCTGAACAGCAACCACGGCGAGAGGACGGCGATCGTCGAAATGCCGATCATCGCCACCACCGCGCCGGGAACAGGTTCCAGAATCAGTCCCACAATGACGCCGGTAAAGACCGCAAAATAGAGCCACGTGTGGTTCTCAAGACCGGTGGGGACGGGCAAAACAGCAATAATGGCGATGACCACCAGCGGAGCCAGGTATCGCCACCAACCAGCTAAAGGTGCCATTGTCGTATCCCTGCGAAGAGGGAGAGGCGGGGCGCCTCTCCGGAAGGGTTATTTGATGTAGTGAACGTGCTCGCAAATTTCGTCGACGATCGGACCACGACGCTCGGCGAACTGCTTTTTGTTCTCGGCGATCAGGTTATTGCCGTGGGTGTCGATAGAGACGATCAGCGGACCGAACTCCTTCACCCGACACACCCACAGGGATTCCGGCATGCCGAGTTCCGTCCAGTGGACTTCCTCTATCTCTTCCACCTGCGTAGCTGCCAGCACCGCGCAGCCTGCGGGGAAAATCACGTGCAGCGCCTTGAATTTCTGGCAGCCTTCTTCGGTCAATGGCCCCATGCCGCCTTTGCCAACCACCAGTTTGACGCCGGTCTGCTCGATGAACTCTTTTTCAAACGCCTCCATGCGCATGCTGGTGGTCGGGCCGACGGAAACCATCTCCCATTTTTCACCGTTTTTGCGCACGATCGGCCCGGCGTGGAAAATGGCTTTACCGTTCAGGTCGTAAGGGATCGGGCGCTTGAGTTCGATCAGGCGGCGATGGCAGACGTCGCGGCAGGTGACCAGCGTGCCGGTCAGATAGATCACATCACCAACGCGGATATCCTCCAGGTCTTCGGCCTTGATCGGGGTCGTCAGGATCTTTTTCATAGCGCGCTCCGGGTATGAGACAGGTTTTCGAAGGAGAGATCGGCATGCACCAGCAGCGTACCGCGACGGTGCGCCCAGCAGCCGGTGGAGACGGCCACCCCGATAGTCGAGGGGTGACGCGCGGCGGATTCAATGTGTACGCCCATGACGGAGCTGTTGCCCGTTAACCCCTGCGGGCCGATCCCCAGTCGGTTCAATCCTTCTTCCAGACGCAGTTCCAGTTCAGCCGCTTTGGGATTTGGATGGCGGGTGCCGATGGGGCGCAGAATCGCTTTGCGCGACAATACCGCGGCGGTTTCTACGGAAGTGGCGATCCCCACGCCCACCAGCACCGGCGGACAGGCGTTTACCGCCAGCGTGGAGATATTTTCAAACACGAACTTAACAACGCCTTCGTAGCCTTCGGACGGCATCAACACTTTTGAGCGCCCCGGCAGGGTACAGCCGCCGCCTGCCATATAGACTTCTATTTCGGCGTCGTCGCCGTCGGGGATAATGTCCCATGTCACCCACGGCACGCCGCTGCCGGTGTTTTTGCCGGTGTTGACTTCGTCAAAAATTTCCACCGCGTTATGACGAAGTGGGGCTTTCACGGTCGCGTCTTCCACGGCCTGCTTCAGAATGGCCTGCAGTTCGCCCAGGAGCGGGAAGCGGGAGCCGACCTTGACGAAGAACATGATCTCGCCGGTGTCCTGACAGGCCGGACGGTTCAAGTCGATCGCTTTCTGCATGTTGTCGAACATCGTGTGATAGATGATTTTTCCCATCGACGAGGTTTCAGCATCGCGCAGCTGTTTTAATTTATCCACGACGTCGTCGGGCATCCGGGTGGAAATCATTGCCGTAAACCCGGCGACAATTTCCGTCAGCGTATTTATCGCTTTTTGTTTATTTTCATTGCTCATCATGACAACTCCAGTGCTTTTATTTGTCTGGAAAGACATTCTGGGAAACAAACTACCACTAAAAATAGGGTTTTATATTTTTTGCCACTGTGTATATGTAATTAACAGTTCGTGAATCATGATGTGAAAAATCAGCGAAAATTGAGCAAGGGCAGGGAATAGCGACAGTAAGGGAATTACACTGCCGGTATTATCTTCATGGGTGCCCGAATATGCTGAACACATACCCTTTAGCGAAAGATCTGCAGGTGCTGGTTGAAATTGTTCATACGGGAAGCTTCAGCGCGGCGGCTGCGGCGCTCGGACAAACCCCGGCGTTTGTGACCAAGCGGGTGCAGATCCTGGAATCCACTCTCGCCGCCACGCTGCTGAATCGTTCGGCACGCGGCGTGGCGCTGACCGAGAGTGGGCAAAAATGTTATGAACATGCGCTGGAGGTGTTGACCCGCTATCAGCTTCTGGTGGATGAGGTGACGCAAATTAAAACCCGTCCGGAAGGCATGATTCGTATCGGCTGTAGCTTTGGTTTCGGGCGTAGCCATATTGCCCCGGCTATTACCGAGTTGATGCGCAATTACCCTGAGTTACAGGTGCATTTTGAACTGTTCGATCGGCAAATTGATTTGGTGCAGGATAATATCGATCTCGATATTCGTATTAACGATGTAATTCCAGACTATTATATTGCACACTTGTTAACAAAGAATAAAAGAATATTGTGCGCCGCGCCGTCTTATCTCGAAAAATATTCAGAACCGACAACCCTCCAGGAATTAAGCCGTCACGATTGCCTGATCACGAAAGAGCGCGATATGACGCACGGAATATGGGAGCTGGGAAACGGCGAGGAGAAAAAATCGGTCAAGGTGAGCGGGCATCTCTCGTCGAACAGCGGGGAAATTGTGCTGCAATGGGCGCTGGAGGGCAAGGGGATCATGCTGCGATCCGAGTGGGATGTGCAGCCGTTTCTGGCGAGCGGCAAACTGGTGCGGGTGCTGCCGGACTATGCGCAGAGCGCCAATATCTGGGCGGTGTATCAGGAGCCGCTATATCGCAGCGTGAAGCTTCGGGTCTGCGTGGAGTTTCTGGCGGCGTGGTGTCAGCAGCGGTTGGGCAGACCGAATGAAGGTTATCGGGTGACGTGGTGAACCCGATAGCCTTCCGGCGAGGTGAAAACGCTATTGCGGATCTTTTTCGCGTTTTTTCTTCAGCTTCGTCCAGATCTTTGTCTCCTGACGACGCCACAGTCGCTGAATGTTGTCGTGATGGCGCAGCAGGATCAGGCACGACAGCATCGAAACCGGGAAGGTGAACTGAGGTTTAAACCACCAGACGTAGAACGGCGCGATCAGCGCGCTGACGATGGCGCCCAGCGACGAATAACCGCTCAGCAGCACCGTGAGCAACCAGGTGCCCGCCATCACGCCGGTTAAATCCCAGCCGATAGGGGCAATAGCGCCGAATGCCGTCGCCACGCCTTTCCCGCCTTTAAACCCAAAGAAGACCGGCCAGATATGGCCCAGACAGGCGGCAATGGCGATCAGGCCCAGCCAGAAGGGGGTTACGCCCAACGCGTATGCGCCCCAGACGGGCAACATCCCTTTCAGGACGTCGAAAATCAGCACCGCTGCGGCTGCTCCCTTGCCACCGATTCGTAACACATTGGTCGCGCCAGGATTGCCGGATCCGCTGCTACGCGGGTCGGGCAAGCCAGCAATGCGGCAGACCAGAATGGCACTGGAAATGGAGCCGCAGAGGTACGCGATGAGGATCATTCCAGGCGCGATTGCACTCATAAGCTGTTCCGTTTTGAAAATGTCGTGTAAAACGCTACTTCTGTGGATAATACGCATATTTCGCCGGAAGTGGTATCCGGGTTAGCCAAAAAGCGGGCAGGTCGTGATGGATATTGTATTTATAGAGCAACTTTCGGTAATCACCACCATTGGTGTTTACGACTGGGAACAGACCATCGAGCAAAAGCTGGTGTTCGATATCGAAATGGCGTGGGACAACCGGAAAGCGGCAAAAAGCGACGATGTCGCCGACTGTCTGAGCTATGCGGATATCGCCGAAACCGTGATCGCGCACGTTGAAGGCAGGCGCTTTGCGCTGGTGGAACGCGTCGCGGAAGAGGTCGCGGATCTCCTGCTGGGACGCTTCCATTCACCGTGGGTGCGAATCAAGCTCAGTAAGCCCGGCGCGGTCGCGCGCGCGGCGAACGTGGGCGTGATTGTCGAGCGTAGCCATAATCTGAAAGGAAAATAATTAACTTCATCATTGTTAAACCAAACGGATATAAAAGAGTCTTACAGCGGGAACTTTTTTTTGCGGTAGTTTTTCTATTTAGGGGTTTATTGATGAGCGATATGCACTCGCTGCTGATAGCGGCAATTTTGGGTGTGGTCGAAGGATTGACGGAGTTTTTGCCGGTTTCCAGTACGGGCCATATGATTATCGTTGGCCATCTGCTGGGGTTTGAGGGTGATACGGCAAAGACCTTTGAAGTGGTGATCCAGCTTGGGTCGATTCTGGCGGTGGTCGTGATGTTCTGGCGGCGGTTGTTCGGCCTGATCGGGATTCATTTTGGCCGTCCGTTGCAGCGCGAAGGGGAAAGTAAAGGGCGGTTAACGCTCATTCACATTCTGCTTGGGATGATCCCCGCAGTGGTGCTCGGGTTGGTGTTTCACGATACGATAAAATCACTGTTTAACCCCATTAACGTGATGTATGCGCTGGTGGTGGGCGGTTTACTGTTGATTGCCGCCGAATGCCTGAAGCCGAAAGAACCGCGCGCGCCGGGGCTGGACGATATGACTTACCGACAGGCGTTTATGATTGGCTGCTTCCAGTGTCTGGCGCTGTGGCCGGGCTTTTCCCGTTCCGGCGCGACCATTTCCGGCGGGATGCTGATGGGCGTGAGCCGTTATGCGGCGTCGGAGTTCTCGTTCCTGCTGGCGGTGCCGATGATGATGGGCGCAACGGTGCTGGACCTCTACAAAAGCTGGTCGTTCCTGACCGCCGCCGATATTCCGATGTTTGCCGTCGGTTTCGTGACGGCGTTTGTGGTTGCGCTGATCGCCATTAAAACCTTCCTGCAACTGATCAAACGAATCTCGTTCATTCCGTTTGCGATTTATCGCTTTATCGTTGCAGCCGCGGTTTACGTGGTGTTCTTCTGATGATTCACCGTGCCGGATGGCGGCTATGCCTTATCCGGCCAACCACGCACGTCTGTCCACAGGCCGGTCAGCGGTAGCGCTGCCGGCACGGGCCGTTTAGCTGGCGGGTTTCGGGCAGCGCGTCTCTTTCCAACTGGCGACCGCCGCAATTCGCCGCTTCGTCAACTCTTCGCGGATCTCTGCGCCTTTAAATCCGGCCTCCACAACCTCTTTTGTCGGTACCGACTGCGCTACCTGCCACGCTTCGCGCAGCAGACGACCCTGCGGATAATCCGCCGCTTCAAAGCCAGTACGCCCGCGTACGTCAGCCTCGCTGGTGAGGGCTATCTGCTCCACGCGCTGCGGTTTACGCCAGGCGTCGATCGCGTCGAACAGCTTTACAATGGTCTTAGGCTGCAGTATCGGAAAGGTATGAATGAGATCGTGAAACTCCGCCACCAGCTTTGCCAGATCGCGGATTTCGTTCGGTACCCGCAGACGCTGACACAACTGCGCCACCAGCTTTACCCCCGCCGGACCATGACCGTGATGACGCGGCCAAAGCGCTGGCGGAGTCAACCCTTTTCCCAGGTCATGGCACAGGGTGGCGAAACGGATGTCCACCTCCGGGCTGAGCATCGCCGCCATCGACAGCGTCATGAGCGTGTGAACGCCGGTATCGATTTCCGGGTGCCATTTCGCTGGCGCGGGAACGCCAAACAGCGCATCCACCTCCGGGAACAGCACGCGCAGCGCGCCACAGTCGCGCAGGACCTGAAAATAGACCTGCGGGTTACGGGTGGTTAACGCGTTTTCGGTCTCTTTCCACACGCGCTCAGGCGTCAGGTGCTCCAGCTCTCCGGCGTGGGTCATGTCGCGCATTAGCGCCATGGTTTCGTCGGCAATGCGAAAGCTGAGATGCGCATAGCGGGCGGCAAAGCGCGCCACGCGAAGGACGCGGAGCGGATCTTCACTGAAAGCCGGCGAGACGTGGCGCAACAGGCGGTTTTTCAGATCGGCGCGTCCGTGATACGGATCGACGATAGCGCCGTCATCATCCTGCGCCAGGGCGTTAATGGTCAGGTCGCGGCGCTGTAGGTCATCTTCCAGCGTGACGTCCGGCGCCGCGTAGCAGGTGAATCCGGTATAACCGGAACCGGATTTACGTTCGGTGCGCGCAAGGGCGTACTCTTCGTGTGTTTGAGGATGGAGAAAAACAGGAAAATCGCGGCCTACCTGCTGGTAGCCCGCGTCGAGCATTTGCTGTGGTGTGGCGCCTACCACCACCCAATCTTTATCTTTGACCGGTAGCCCTAACAACGTATCCCTAACCGCACCACCGACCAGATAAATCTTCACGCCACACCACCTCTCCTGAGAAATACACTTTCTTAATGATATGACAGTGTGGCGGAGAAGGCGATTTAGTTCATCCAGCGGTCTTTGCGTTTGCGGCTTGGGATCATATGCGGCAGCACCAGACCGAGCAGCAGGCCGAGACCGAGCACGCCGCCGCCATACATAAACCATTGCATGATGATGGTACGCTGCTTGTCATCAAGCTGCAGATTTGCGGCGCTGACCTTCTTCTGCGCCACAATCAGCTCGTTTTTCAGCTTCTGGTTTTCTTCTTTCAGGCCGTTGATCACGCTGTCGCTCTGCGCGACCTTTTGCTGCATGTCGGCTGTCCGCTGATTCCAGGTGGTGTCAATGTTGGTCAGCTTATCGGTCAGGGTTTTGACCTGATTTTCCAGATCCGGTACGCGGGTGCGCAGGCTGGGCGAGGTGTTCAGCTCTTTCAGCGGGATCCAGGCAGTGCGACCGGTGCTGTCTTTGACCTGGCCGTAATTATTGTCGGTCTGTAACAAGGTGACCTGTTCGCCGGCGTTCATGGTGCCGACGAGGCGATAGTTATCTCCCGGACCGCTGCGGACCCAGGTGCTTAGTTCATCAGAGACATAGCGCGTTTCTTCTGCGTGGGAGACGGCAGTGGCGCTAAGTGCAAGTAAAGTTAGTCCAATCAGGCGTAATTTTGGCATCAGGCTGTCGTTATTGTCATAGAAAGTGGAACGATAGTAGTGGGATCAGTGTCTCTACGCAAAGCATTCGACATCAATCGGAATCATCTGTGTCAGCTTCGCCACTACGTCAAACTTTTACGCCCGTCAAATTGCTCGTTGCATGGCAATTTGGCGCAAAATACTATCTACTGACACTCAGTAACGCACGAAGTTCGCAGTCGATCCCTTCAACTGTGACATAACCCTAAGTACAAGGCCATGGCTCAGGAAATCGAATTAAAATTTATCGTTAATCACGATGCGGTTGACGCACTGCGCGACCATCTGAATACGCTTGGCGGCGAACATCACGCGCCCAGCAAGCTGCTGAACATTTACTACGAGACGGCGGATAACTGGCTACGCAGCCACGATATGGGGTTACGCATTCGCGGCGAGAATGGCCGCTATGAAATGACCCTGAAAATCGCCGGGCGGGTGGTCGGCGGTTTGCATCAGCGTCCGGAATATAATATTCCGCTTAGCGAACCTACGCTCGATTTAGCGCAACTTCCGCAGACAGTGTGGCCGAACGGCGAGCTGCCTGCCGATCTCGCTTCCCGCGTGCAGCCATTGTTCAGTACCGATTTTGATCGCGAGAAATGGCTGCTGGAAATTGACGGCAGCCAGATTGAAATTGCGCTCGATCTCGGAGAGGTTAAGGCCGGCGAATTTACCGAACCTCTTTGCGAGCTGGAGCTTGAACTGCTGAGCGGCGACACCCGGGCGGTGCTGAAGCTGGCTAATCAACTGGTGAGCCAGGCGGGATTGCGTCAGGGCAGCCTGAGTAAGGCGGCGCGAGGTTATCACCTGGCTCAGGGAAACGCCCGGCGCGAGATCAAACCGACCACAGTACTAACCTTGCCCGCAAAAGCCAGCGTTGAGCAGGGGCTGGAAGCGGCGATGGAGCTGGCCTTAGCGCAGTGGCAGTACCACGAGGAACTGTGGCTGCGCGGCGTGGAGTCGGCGAAAGCGGAGGTGTCTGCGGCGATGGGGCTGGTGCGCCATACGCTTACCCTGTTCGGTGGTATCGTTCCGCGTAAAGCGAGCACTCACTTACGAGATTTGTTAACCCAGTCTGAGGCTACCCTGGCCTCGGCGGTCTCTGCCGTGACGGCGGTGTATACCCCGCAAACCGCAATGGCAAAACTGGCGCTGACGGAGTGGCTGGTCACCAAAGCCTGGCAGCAGTTTCTGGATGCTAAAGCACAGGCCAAAATGGCCGATTCCTTTAAGCGTTTCGCGGATATCCATCTTTCACGTACCGCCGCTGAACTGAAAAGCGTGTTTGCTCAGCCGTTAGGCGACCAGTATCAGGATCAACTGCCGCGCTTACGTCGTGATATCGACACTGTGCTACTGCTGGCCGGGTATTACGATGCTGTAGTGGCGCAGGCGTGGCTGGAAAACTGGCAGGGGCTGCATCACGCCATCGCCACCCGACAGCGTATTGAAATTGAACATTTCCGCAATGAAGCGATAAACCAGGCGCCGTTCTGGTTGCACAGCGGAAAACGGTAAACCGCGTCATTCCCGAACGCAGAAGTGATTGCCTGTTGGCGCTGCGTCGTTGTAGGCCGGCTCTGGCGAACGCCGCCATCCGGCAACGTTACAAGGAACCCTTTCATGAAGCCGCTCTCTTCACCGTTACAGCAGTACTGGCAAACCGTTGCTGAACAATTGCCTGACGCTACGCTTAGCGTACAAGCGAAGTCAGTGCTCACATTCAGCGACTTTGTGCGGGACAGCGTTATTGCCCATCCCCACTGGCTGAGCGGGCTGGAAAATGCGCCGCCGCAGGCGGACGAATGGCAGCGCTACGGCGAATGGCTACACACGGCGCTGGCTGAGGTGAATGACGAAGCGGCGCTAATGCGGGAGCTGCGCCTGTTTCGTCGTCGTATTATGGTGCGGATAGCCTGGGCCCAGGCGCTCTCGCTGATTGAAGATACTGCGGTTTTACAGCAGCTCAGCCAGCTGGCGGAGACCTTGATTGTCAGCGCGCGCGACTGGCTGTATGACGCCTGCTGCCGTGAGTGGGGGACGCCGTGTAACCCGGAGGGCATCCCACAGCCGCTGCTGATCTTAGGCATGGGCAAACTGGGCGGCGGCGAGCTGAATTTTTCCTCGGATATCGATCTCATTTTCGCCTGGCCGGAACACGGCGCCACCCGGGGTGGTCGTCGCGAACTGGATAACGCGCAGTTCTTCACCCGCATGGGCCAGCGGCTGATCAAAGTGCTCGATCAGCCCACGCAGGACGGCTTCGTTTATCGGGTGGATATGCGCCTGCGACCGTTTGGCGACAGCGGTCCGCTGGTACTGAGCTTTGCCGCGCTGGAAGATTATTATCAGGAGCAGGGGCGTGACTGGGAACGCTACGCGATGGTGAAGGCGCGTATCATGGGCGAGACAGAGGGCCGCTACGTTGACGAACTGCGCGCCATGTTGCGTCCGTTCGTGTTCCGTCGCTACATTGATTTCAGCGTGATTCAGTCACTGCGCAACATGAAAGGCATGATTGCCCGGGAAGTGCGTCGTCGCGGGCTGAAAGACAACATCAAACTCGGCGCGGGCGGTATTCGTGAAATTGAATTTATCGTTCAGGTTTTCCAGCTTATTCGCGGAGGGCGCGAACCGTCGTTGCAGTCCCGCGCTTTGCTTCCCACTTTACAGGCCATCGCCGCGCTGCATTTGTTGCCGGATAACGATGCGAGCCAGTTGCGCTCGGCTTATCTGTTCCTCCGCCGTCTGGAAAACCTGCTGCAAAGCATTAACGACGAACAGACCCAAACGTTACCGGGCGATGAACTGAACCGCGCGCGTCTGGCGTGGGGGATGAATGCGGATGACTGGCAGCAACTGACCGACATCCTGGACACGCATATGGCCAATGTCCGTCGCGTCTTTAATGAACTGATTGGCGATGATGAAAGCGAAACGCAGGAAGATACGCTTTCGGAGCAATGGCGCGAGCTCTGGCAGGACGCGCTACAGGAAGACGACACGCCGCCGGTCCTGGCTCACCTGACCGACGAAGACCGGACCCGGGTACTGGCCCTGATTACCGACTTCCGTAAAGAGCTTGATAAACGCACCATTGGGCCGCGTGGGCGACAGGTGCTTGATCATCTGATGCCGCATCTGCTGAGCGATGTCTGCGTCCGTCAGGATGCCTCCGTCCCGCTGTCACGCATCACGCCGCTGCTGGTGGGGATCGTCACGCGCACGACTTATCTCGAGCTGCTGAGCGAATTCCCCGGCGCGCTGAAGCATCTCATTTCGCTATGCGCCGCCTCGCCGATGGTCGCCAGCCAGCTTGCCCGTTACCCGCTGTTGCTCGACGAATTGCTTGACCCGAACACGCTCTACCAGCCCACCGCGACCGACGCCTACCGTGATGAACTGCGGCAATATCTGCTGCGCGTGCCGGAAGATGACGAAGAACAGCAACTGGAGGCGCTGCGCCAGTTTAAGCAGACGCAGCTGCTGCGTATTGCCGCCGCGGATATCGCCGGAACGCTGCCGGTGATGAAGGTCAGCGATCACCTGACCTGGCTTGCGGAAGCGATGATAGACGCCGTGGTGCAGCAGGCGTGGCTACAGATGGTGGCGCGCTACGGACAGCCGGGACATCTGGCGGATCGCGAAGGGCGCGGTTTCGCGGTGGTAGGCTACGGTAAACTGGGCGGCTGGGAACTGGGCTACAGTTCCGATCTCGATCTCATCTTCCTGCACGACTGTCCGGTTGACGTAATGACCGACGGCGATCGCGAAATCGACGGACGACAGTTTTATCTGCGCCTGGCGCAGCGCATTATGCACCTGTTCAGCACGCGGACGTCTTCCGGCATTTTGTATGAAGTGGACGCGCGTTTGCGCCCGTCCGGCGCGGCGGGGATGCTGGTGACCTCCGCCGAGGCTTTCGCGGATTACCAGAAAAACGAGGCCTGGACCTGGGAACATCAGGCGCTGGTCCGCGCCCGCGTGGTCTACGGCGACCCGCAGCTCACCGCACAGTTTGACGCGGTACGCCGCGAGATCGTGACCCTGCCGCGCGACGGCGCCACGTTGCAAACCGAAGTGCGCGAAATGCGCGAAAAAATGCGTGCTCATCTGGGCAATAAACATCGCGATCGTTTTGACATCAAAGCAGATGAAGGCGGGATCACCGACATCGAATTTATTACGCAGTATCTGGTGCTGCGCTATGCACACGACAAACCGAAGCTGACGCGCTGGTCGGATAACGTGCGGATACTGGAGCTGTTAGCGCAGAACGACATTATGGATGAGCAGGAGGCGATGGCGCTGACCCGCGCCTATACCACGCTGCGCGATGAGCTGCATCACCTGGCTTTACAGGAACTGCCGGGCCATGTGGCGCAAACCTGCTTTGAAGCCGAACGCGCGCTGGTGCGGGCAAGCTGGCGGAAGTGGCTGGTCGCCGTTTGAAGTGTGCTATTATCGCGCGCAAATTTTGAATCTCTCAGGAGACAGGAATGAAAGTAACGCTGCCAGAGTTTGAACGTGCAGGAGTTTTGGTTGTTGGCGATGTCATGCTGGATCGCTACTGGTATGGGCCAACCAGCCGTATTTCGCCGGAAGCGCCGGTGCCTGTGGTCAAAGTGGATACCATCGAAGAGCGTCCGGGCGGTGCGGCGAACGTGGCGATGAATATTGCCTCTCTGGGGGCAAACTCCCGTCTGGTCGGGTTAACCGGTATAGACGACGCGGCGCGTGCGCTGAGCAAAACGCTGGCCGATGTGAATGTGAAATGCGACTTTGTTTCTGTACCGACCCATCCCACTATCACCAAACTGCGCGTGCTTTCGCGTAACCAGCAACTGATTCGTCTGGATTTTGAAGAAGGCTTCGAGGGTGTCGATCCGCAACCGCTTCACGAGCGTATTAACCAGGCGCTGAGTTCCATTGGCGCGTTGGTGCTCTCCGACTACGCCAAAGGCGCGCTGGCCAGCGTTCAGCAGATGATTGCGCTGGCGCGTAAAGCGGGCGTTCCGGTACTGATCGACCCGAAAGGCACCGATTTTGAGCGCTACCGCGGCGCGACCCTGCTGACGCCGAACCTCTCTGAGTTCGAAGCGGTGGCCGGGAAATGTAAAAGCGAAGAAGACATTGTTGAGCGCGGCATGAAGCTGATCGCCGATTTTGAACTGTCCGCGCTGCTGGTGACCCGCTCCGAGCAGGGGATGACGCTGCTGCAGCCAGGCAAGGCGCCGCTGCATATGCCGACCCAGGCGCAGGAAGTGTATGACGTGACCGGCGCTGGCGACACCGTGATTGGCGTACTGGCTGCTACGCTTGCCGCAGGCAACAGTCTGGAAGAAGCCTGTTTCTTTGCCAACGCGGCGGCAGGCGTCGTGGTCGGTAAGCTGGGGACGTCTACCGTTTCGCCGATCGAACTGGAAAACGCGGTGCGTGGCCGTGCGGAAACGGGCTTTGGCGTGATGACCGAAGACGAACTGAAGGTCGCCGTCGCCGCCGCGCGTAAACGCGGTGAAAAAGTGGTGATGACCAATGGCGTGTTCGATATTCTGCACGCAGGGCATGTGTCGTATCTCGCGAATGCGCGCAAACTGGGCGATCGCCTGATTGTCGCGGTGAACAGCGATGCGTCAACCAAACGCCTGAAAGGCGAAACGCGGCCGGTGAACCCGCTTGAGCAGCGCATGATCGTTCTCGGCGCGCTGGAAGCGGTGGACTGGGTGGTGTCGTTTGAAGAAGACACGCCGCAGCGCCTGATTGCGGGGATCTTGCCGGATCTGCTGGTGAAGGGCGGCGACTATAAGCCAGAAGAGATCGCCGGCAGCGAAGAAGTGTGGGCCAACGGCGGCGAAGTGTTGGTACTGAACTTCGAAGACGGTTGCTCAACCACCAATATCATTAAAAAAATCCAGAAAGAGAGCGATAACTAAAAGCGCTGCCCTGCGCCGGATAAACGCCACGCTGGCGGGTAACTTGCCAAAGTGTGATATCCGGCATCTTAATTGCGCACATTATGTACAAACCCGTCACCGGGACGGGTAAATACTGAAATCAGAAAAAGCATATGGCCTTAGCAGAGTTTCACAAACTGGAGGGTATGCTGATGAACAACACGGTTTATTCGTTGAACAATTTTGATTTCCTGGCGCGCAGTTTTGCCAGAATGCAGGCTGAAGGTCGCCCGGTGGATATCCAGGCCGTGACAGGCAATATGGATGAGGAGCACCGCAGTTGGTTTTGCAAACGCTATGCACACTACTGTCAGCAGGCGATGCAAGCGAGAAAATTAGAAGTGGAACACTAAACGACTCAACGGGCCTTGCGGCCCGTTGCTGTTTTTACTCCTGCGGTTCTACCGGCGGGATGGCAGGCGCGGGTTTGACTTCGTCGCTGATACCGCTCTGACGCGCTTCCAGCTCGCTCAACCGCTGTTCAAGCAGCGCCAGCTTTTCACGGGTACGCAACAGCACCTGCGTCTGCACGTCAAACTCTTCGCGGCTCACCAGATCGAGACGCGTCAACTGAGACTGCAGCGTCTGACGGATCTTTTTCTCGACATCTTCCCCGAACTCCCGGATCCCTTTCGGCATCGACTCGTGAACCTGGCGAGCGATCTGCTCAATTTTTTTCGGGTCAATCATAGTGGTTTCCCTGAACTGGTAAGTGTTAAAGCACATTGTAGTGCGATATGCGCAAGGCATAAACCAGAATTGTGTGAAGCTTATGCGGGTAAAGGCGTTGATGAAGGTAATCAATAGCGTTATAGTTATTCCGCTTATTCTCAGGGCGGGGCGAAATTCCCCACCGGCGGTAAATCAGCGATGTTCATCACTTTTCGTGTTGCAGTTCATCCTGCAGCGGCGTGAAAGTTGAAGGACCGGCTGAAAGCCCGCGAGCGCTTCAGATGCGAATTTGAAGGTCAGCAGATCCGGTGTAATTCCGGGGCCGACGGTTAAAGTCCGGATGGGAGAGAGTAACGATCCAGTCGGGCACGGACCCGCTCACGTTATTTTTTTGCCGCTTGTCGGTACTCCTAAGACTGCCCTGATTCTGGTAACCATAATTTTAGTGAGGTTTTTTTACCATGAATCAGACGCTACTTTCCTCTTTTGGTACGCCTTTCGAACGTGTTGAACATGCGCTGACTGCGCTGCGCGAAGGCCGCGGTGTGATGGTGCTTGACGATGAAGATCGCGAAAACGAAGGCGATATGATTTTCCCGGCAGAAACCATGACCGTTGAACAAATGGCGCTGACCATTCGTCACGGCAGCGGTATTGTTTGCCTGTGCATCACCGAAGATCGCCGCAAGCAGCTCGATCTGCCGATGATGGTGGAAAATAACACCAGCGCTTACGGCACCGGTTTTACCGTGACCATTGAAGCCGCTGAAGGCGTGACCACCGGCGTTTCCGCCGCTGACCGCGTCACCACCGTGCGCGCGGCGATTGCCGATGGCGCGAAGCCTTCCGATCTGAATCGTCCGGGACACGTCTTCCCGCTGCGTGCTCAGCCTGGCGGCGTGTTGACCCGTGGCGGCCACACTGAAGCGACCATCGATCTGGTGACGCTGGCTGGTTTCAAACCTGCGGGCGTGCTGTGTGAACTGACCAATGATGATGGCAGCATGGCGCGCGCGCCGGAGTGCATCGACTTTGCCAATAAACACAATATGGCGGTAGTGACGATCGAAGACCTGGTGGCATACCGTCAGGCCCACGAACGTAAAGCCAGCTAATACCTCCTTGCCGGATAGTGGTTAAAGCACCTTATCCGGCAAATTTCCCTTATTTGCCCTTCTTATCGGTTAATAAACACCCAACCTTTTTCTCTATGATCGAAATCATCATTTCGATTTCATACTGTGCCAGTATATAAATATACCTAAAAATAGGTATGTTAATTTTAACGCTAAATATCTGTTAATGTTAAATTTAAAGGGAAAAGGATGTTTATTGCCTGGTATTGGATTGTGCTAATTGTACTGGTCGTGGTGGGCTATTTCTGCCATATGAAGCGTTACTGCAAAGCGTTTCGCCAGGACAGAGATGCGCTGCTGGAAATTCGTAATACATTGCTGCGTCGGGACGAACAAACGCGTGTTCTGACTAAAGAGCAGGAATAGTCGCTTCCTGCTCTTTCTGCGTTATCCCAGCCCCATCGTCTGAAGGACGACGAGGCTTAGCCCCATCACTGACATGCCGCAAAGAACGCCGTAACTGGGGTTGTTATTTGGATCGATCTCTTTTGCCAGCGGCATCAGCTCATCGACCGACAGCGCCACCATAATGCCCGCCACTGCAGCCATAATGGCGGCCATGACCACAGGCGAAACCAGGCTGCCGAGAATCAGCCATGCCAGAACGCCGCCCAGAATTTCGGCCATGCCGGAAATGCCTGCCCAGAAGACGGCCGTTCGCTTCGAGCCTGTCGCGGCGTATACCGGACCGGCTACCGCCAGCCCTTCAGGAATGTTGTGCAAGGCAACGGCCAGCGCCACGCCAAATCCAAGTTCGAGGTTACTGCTGGCGGTAACGTAAGTGGCGATGCCCTCCGGAAAGTTGTGCAAACTGATACCGAGCGTCAGCAGGACAGCGGTGCGCTTAATCGAACCTGGAAGCGGCTGCGTTGTTTTTTGTACCAGATCCTGGGGATGAGCGTGTGGTAGCAGACGGTCGAGGCCAAAATAGCCCAGCAGGCCGATAATAAACATTCCGTAGCCGAGAAGCGGCGACATGCCTTCCGCGGCCAGTGCCGCAGGCAGCATCTCCATTAAAGAGATGAGCAGCATGATCCCGGCGGCAAATCCGAGTGAAAACGCCAGCAGACGGTTCGAGGGTTTCTGGCCCAGGACGCCTAAAAACGCGCCGATAAACGTGGCGGCGCCCGCCAGTAAGGTCAGAAGTAAAGGTACTGACATCAATAACTCCTTAAAAATTCACCTGACCTTCAAAATAACTGATGATCATCATCATGGTTATCTGAGTTCTTCATATATCGAAAGAGCGTATGGTAAGACTCATAAAATGACTCCCTGAGTAAGGATATCATCATGTCTTCAATTCGTATGCCAGCTTTGTTTTTGGGGCACGGCAGCCCCATGAACGTGCTGGAAGATAATCTGTATACCCGCGCCTGGCAGCAACTGGGGGAGCGTCTGCCGCGTCCGAAAGCGATTGTGGTGGTGTCCGCTCACTGGTACACGCGCGGTACTGGCGTGACCGCAATGGACGCGCCAAAGACGATTCATGATTTTGGCGGTTTTCCGCAGGCGCTGTACGACACGCATTATCCGGCTCCCGGTTCGCCGGAACTGGCACAGCGGCTGGTGGAGCTTCTGGCGCCGGTGCCGGTTACGCTCGATAAAGAGGCCTGGGGTTTTGACCATGGTTCGTGGGGCGTGTTGATCAAAATGTATCCGAATGCCGATATTCCCATGGTGCAGTTGAGCGTCGACAGCACCAAACCGGCGGCCTGGCATTTTGAGATTGGACGTAAGCTGGCGGCGCTGCGTGACGAAGGAATTATGCTGCTAGCCAGCGGTAATGTGGTGCATAACTTGCGCACTGTCCGCTGGCACGGTGACGACGCGCCTTATCCGTGGGCGACCTCGTTCAATGATTTTGTTAAAGCGAATCTGACCTGGCAGGGACCGACAGAACGGCATCCGCTGGTCAACTATCTCGACCACGAAGGCGGTCCGCTGTCGAATCCAACCCCGGATCACTTCCTGCCGTTACTGTATGTATTGGGCGCATGGGATGGTAAAGAGCCAGTGACCCTTCCCGTAGAGGGGATCGAAATGGGCAGTCTGAGTATGCTGTCGGTACAGGTGGGTCAGGCCGGATAAGGCGCTTTGCGCTCTCATCCGGCACCCTTAATCATTCGACAAAGATATGCGGGTAGAAGCGGGACAGATCCTGAGTGATCAGCGCGCGGTCTTCACGTATGCCGATCCCGGCAGGCTGATCGTTGATCAACCAACTACCGATCAGCATATAGCTGTCGCCAAACTTCGGCAGCGGATGGAACTGCTGCACGATCATGCCTTCTTCGCCGTAAGGGCCTTCCACCGCTTCGATCGTTTTACCGTTCTCTATGATGGAGACGTTAGCGCCTTCACGCGAGAAGATCGGCTTCACGACAAATTTTTCCATTTGCGGATGATCGTCCTCTGCGAAGTACGCAGGCAGCAGATTCGGATGGTCAGGAAACATTTCCCACAGCAACGGCAGCAGCGCCTTGTTGGAAATAATGCTCTTCCAGGCCGGTTCCAGCCAGCGAACGCCTGCGTCTTCCAGCTTGGTAGAGAACATCTCACGCAGCATAAATTCCCACGGATACAGCTTGAACAGGTTGGCGATCACCTGATCCTGCAGGTCCGTAAACTGGCCTTTCTCGCCCAGCCCGATATCTTCGATGTAGAGGAATTCGGTGGCGATTTCCGCTTCTGCGGCGCAGTCCTGCAGATACTGAATGGTTCCGCGATCCTCAACGGTGTCCCGGCAACAGGTGAGATGCAGAAGCTGAAAACCGTACTGCTCGCGCAGCTCGGCGAAACGCGCGATAAGTTTTTCCTGGAGGCTGTTAAACTGGTCGCTACCTTGCGGCAGGTTACCCGCGTTGAGCTGATCTTCAAGCCAGATCCACTGGAAAAATGCGGCTTCATACAGCGAAGTCGGCGTATCGGCGTTGTTTTCCAGCAGCTTAGGTTCGCCGGTGCCGTCCCACGCCAGATCGAGGCGTGAATAGAGCGAGGGCTGGCTCGTTTGCCAGGACTGACGAACGAAGCCCCAGGTATGCTTGGGAATGCGGAATTTGGTCATCAGCGCGTCGCTGGCGATCACTTTTTCGACCACCTTCAGGCACATCTGGTGCAGTTCAGCAGTCACCTCTTCCAGCTTTTCAACCTGCGCCAGCGTCAGCTTGTAGTATGCCTCTTCACACCAGTACGGTTCACCGTACATGGTGTGAAAATTGAACCCATATTCGTTGGCTTTATCGCGCCAGTCCGGGCGCTCAGTGATACTGACTCTTTCCATGCGGATCAGCCACCCATTGAACGCGTGGAGGTGCCGCTGGCGCTACGCTGCATGGTGTTCTGTTTGGCGACAGATTCACCAAAGCCGCCGCGCGTGACGGTCGAAGTGGTGGCAGGCTTCGGCGCCATGGCGGTTTTCGGCACCGTCATGCTGCGACCTGGCGTGGCGGCGCCATAGTTTTTGCCGCTTGCGTCGGTATATTTGCCGTATGCCGGGCTGGCCGGGTTTTTCGAGCTGAACAGCGGCTGCTGCGCGAAACCTGCGCCGCCGCCCATCATCCGACCCATCATGTAACCCGCCATTAACGGCATCCAGAAGCTGCCGCTGGACTGCTGCGCTTGCGCCTGTCCTTCAGGGGCCATACCGGCCTGGGCTGGCGCCTGCTGGCACTGGCCTTCGCCAAATTCGGCCACGCAGTCTTCGCGGGACGCGTATTTCGGCGCGGTACGTTCGGCTTCTTTCAGCGCGTTGTTGTAAGTTGCAGTACACTCCGCGCTTTTACCCGGATTGGCTGCCGAGCAGTCATCCGCATTCTGATACAGCGATACGGTTTCGTCGCTCTTTTCACATCCCGCCAGCATAAACACAGCGGTAACGGCTAACGCCACAGGCGTCAGGTGACGCGCGCTCCAGCTTTTGCGGAACGCAGCGTGTTTGATGGATTTTGTCCGTTTCATTTTCGTCTTCCAGGACCCAGTGGTAATTACTGCTCAGGATAGAGGATGAGTGGTTGAAAATGAAGCGAGAAGGGGCAGGAATGCGGCTGAATCGTGGGATCTTTACGTTGTCTTACGTTCAGCAGCGATTTTGTGCCGATCGGCGGCTGCGCCTTATCGGGCCTACGTAGCGGTAGGCCCGATAAGCGAAAAGCCGTCTTAATTGCGGAACGGGTTACTGCCGGAGGTCGTCCGGGCTGACGCTGGCTGTACGGCAGTGGCGTTACCGTTAAAGTTATCCACGGCGGCGTCCTGCTGCGGGGTTTCCGGCGCTACGCTGTCCGGGCTGGTCGGAATTGGTTTGCCCAACGTGTTGTTCAGCGCCACCAGATCCTGCTCGTTCAGCGTACCCAGTGCGGATTTGATATTGAGCTGGTTGATCAGGTAGTTATAACGCGCATTCGCCAATTGCTGCTTGGCGTTATACAGCGTGGTGGTCGCATCCAGCACGTCAACAATCGTACGCGTACCCACAGAGTAACCTGCTTCCATCGCGTCTAATGAGCTTTGCGCAGAAACAACCGCCTGTTTGTAGGCGTTAATACTGCTGATGGAAGCATTAATGTTATTGAAAGACGAACGTACGGTCTGTACCACGCTGCGGTGCGCGCTTTCCAGCTGCTCGCTCGCGCCGACAAAGTTGTACTGCGCCTGTTTCACCTGCGAGTTCACCATACCGCCCTGGTAGATCGGCAGAGAGAAGCTCAGGCCCACTTTGTTTTGGCCCATCTCACTGTCGTCATATTGCGAACCGGCAGCGCCACGAGTTTTGGAACCGCTGTATGAGGTGTCGGAAACGCCGGTCGAGGCGGTTAAATCCAGTGTCGGCAGATGGCCGTCCTGCGCCTGGCGAATTTGCTCGCGCGCCAGATCCTGGCTCAGACGCGCCTGCAACAGCGTCAGGTTGCGGTTTTCCGCTTCTTTCAGCAGGGCGTTTACCGGCTGCGGCTTGTCGGTTTTAAAGCTGTCGACGTTCAGCGACGCCAGCTCCGGGTAGTAGTTGCCGGTAACCTGACGCAGTTCTTCGACAGCGTTGTCGAGATCGTTACGCGCGGTCACTTCGTTCGCCAGTACGGTATCGTACTGTGAACGGGCGTTCTGCACGTCGGTAATGGCCACCAGACCCACGTTGAAACGTTGAGTGGTTTGATCCAACTGACGATAAATCGCCTGTTTCTGCGCCTGGGTGTAAGAGAGAACGTCAATGGCGTTCAACACTTTAAAGTAGGCACTGGCGGTGTTTAGGATCAGCGTTTGCTGGTCCGTCTGAAAGGTGACGTCCTGAATGCCCGCTGATTTTTCCTGCAGGGTCAGCGCGCGCCATTTCGACATATCGAAAAGGGTCTGCGTTAATTGCAGAGAAGCGCTGGTGGCGTTAGAGTTCACGCCGTTCGCGTCACGGTAGCCGTTGCTGTAGGTGTAATCGGCACCCAGACCCAGTTGAGGCAGTAAAGGACTACGTGCTTCGTTGATTTTTTCGAATGCAGCATCGCGATCGGCGGCGGATTTACGCAGTTCCGGGTTGCTCAGGCGTGCTTGCTGATAAACTTGCATCAGGTTCTCTGCCTGGCTCAGTGTGCTGAACCCCGACAGGCTCAGGCCGATAAGGATGGGGAGCAATTTCTTCATTTGCATTCCTTGTTGTGAAGCAGTATTTAGCGCTGATCAAATTTTAGAAAAATAATTGCCGATTCTAGCAGAATCCGCCACTGCAAAAAGTTGGCGTTATGTGCCATCAGGCGTTAATTTGCACCAATTTACCACAAGGTCGCTAAAACAGCAGTCAAACGCCCTTGAAATTCACATTTAAATCACTATTGGTACAGGACGGCACAATGCGTAAATCAGGCAACTCGCCCGTAACTTTCACCAAAAACGATGTAGAAATTATTGCACGAGAAACGCTATATCGCGGTTTTTTTTCGATGGATCTTTACCGCTTCCGCCACCGCTTGTTCAACGGTGAAATGAGCCAGGAGGTGCGGCGCGAAATTTTTGAGCGCGGTCACGCCGCAGTCTTGCTACCCTTTGACCCTGAGCGGGACGAAGTGGTGCTTGTCGAGCAGGTCCGAATTGCGGCCTATGACACCAGCGACACGCCGTGGTTACTGGAACTGGTGGCCGGCATGATTGAAGACGGCGAAACCGTCGACGACGTCGCGCGCCGTGAGGCGATGGAAGAAGCCGGCATCGTGGTGAAACGGACGAAACCGGTGCTCAGTTATCTGGCAAGTCCGGGGGGCACTAGCGAGCGCTCGTCAATTATGGTGGGTGAAGTGGACGCCACGACCGCGAACGGGATTCACGGTCTGGCTGATGAAAACGAAGATATTCGGGTTCATGTGGTAAGCCGGGAGCAGGCTTATCAATGGGTTGAAGAGGGGAAAATTGATAACGCGGCTTCCGTCATTGCCCTGCAATGGTTGCAGTTGCACTATAAAGAGTTAATACACGAGTGGAAAAAATGAAGCGCTATACACCTGACTTTCCTGAAATGATGCGTCTGTGCGAAACCAATTTCTCACAGCTACGCCGCCTGCTGCCGCGCAATGACGCGCCTGGCGAAACAGTAAGCTATCAGGTGGGCAACGCACAATATCGGCTAACGGTTGTTGAATCGACCCGATACACTACGCTTGTTACGATCGAGCAGACGGCGCCGGCAATCACCTACTGGAGCCTGCCGTCGCTGACGGTCCGCCTCTATCATGACGCGATGGTGGCTGAAGTGTGTTCAAGTCAGCAGATCTTTCGCTTCAAAGCGCGGTATGATTATCCCAATAAAAAGTTGCACCAACGCGACGAAAAGCATCAAATTAATCAGTTTTTAGCCGACTGGCTGCGATACTGTTTAGCACATGGAGCGATGGCGATTCCGGTTTACTAGCGTCGTGAAACCTAAGGACACCATTTGGAAAGCCTGTTAAACCTTCCTCTGGCTGGTGAGGCCAGGGTCAGGATCTTACAAATTACCGATACTCACCTGTTTGCCGAAAAGCACGAAACGCTGTTAGGCGTGAACACCTGGGAAAGTTACCAGGCCGTGCTGAAAGCGATTCATGCCGAGGGGCAGGAATACGATCTGATCGTGGCGACAGGGGATTTAGCGCAGGATCAAAGCGCGGCGGCCTATCAGCATTTTGCTGAAGGCATAGCCAGCTTTCGCGCGCCTTGCGTCTGGTTGCCAGGCAACCATGACTTTCAGCCAGCCATGTACAGCGCGTTGCAGGAGGCGGGGATCTCGCCAGCCAAGCGCGTGATGATTGGCGAACACTGGCAGATCCTGCTGCTCGACAGCCAGGTGTTTGGCGTACCCCACGGCGAACTGAGCGAATTCCAACTGGAGTGGCTTGAGCAAAAGCTGGCGGAAGCGCCGGAACGTCATACGTTGCTGCTTCTGCACCATCATCCGCTGCCTGCGGGCTGCAGCTGGCTGGATCAGCACAGTCTGCGCAACGCCGCGGAGCTGGACAGCGTGCTGGTGAACTTCCCGCGCGTGAAATATCTGCTTTGCGGACACATTCATCAGGAGCTGGATCTCGACTGGAATGGCCGCCGTCTGCTGGCGACGCCATCAACCTGCGTCCAGTTCAAACCGCACTGCGCTAACTTTACCCTCGACACGATTGGTCCTGGCTGGCGTACACTGGAGCTGTTTGCTGACGGTTCGCTACATACGGACGTCTGTCGTTTAGAGGGGACTGAGTTTCGCCCCGACACCGCGTCAGAAGGCTACTGATGTCTACGCTTCTTTATCTTCACGGCTTCAACAGTTCGCCTCGCTCGGCGAAAGCCTGTCTGCTCAAAGACTGGCTGTGCGCACAGCATCCTGACATTGAGATGATTGTGCCGCAACTGCCGCCATACCCGGCCGATGCCGCAGAAATGCTGGAGTCGATCGTGCTGGAGCACGGTGGGGAACCGCTGGGTGTCGTCGGGTCTTCTTTGGGCGGCTACTACGCGACCTGGCTGTCGCAATGCTTTATGCTGCCCGCTGTCGTGGTCAACCCGGCGGTGCGGCCTTTCGAACTGCTGACCGACTACCTCGGCCAGAACGAGAACCCCTACACGGGGCAGCAATATGTGCTAGAGTCTCGTCATATTTACGATCTTAAAGTCATGCAGATTGACCCGCTGGAAGCGCCAGACCTTATCTGGCTGCTGCAACAGACGGGGGATGAAGTGCTGGATTACCGCCAGGCAGTGGCGTACTACGCGTCCTGCCGCCAGACTGTAATCGAAGGTGGAAACCACGCATTCACGGGCTTCGAAGATTATTTCAACCAGATTGTCGATTTCCTTGGACTGCACAGTTGCTGACAATCATTTCGAACTGCTATTAAAACCATGACGCAAACTTATAACGCTGATGCCATTGAGGTACTCACTGGGCTTGAGCCGGTGCGCCGCCGCCCGGGGATGTACACTGATACCACCCGTCCCAACCATCTTGGGCAGGAAGTGATTGATAACAGTGTGGATGAAGCACTGGCAGGACACGCGAAACGCGTGGACGTCATTTTACATGCCGATCAATCGCTGGAAGTCATTGATGACGGGCGCGGCATGCCCGTCGACATTCATCCTGAGGAAGGCGTCCCGGCGGTTGAACTGATCCTTTGCCGACTGCATGCGGGCGGTAAGTTCTCCAACAAGAACTACCAGTTCTCCGGGGGGCTGCACGGAGTCGGGATCTCGGTGGTGAACGCCCTGTCGAAGCGCGTGGAAGTGAACGTGCGCCGCGATGGTCAGGTGTATAACATTGCGTTTGAAAACGGTGAGAAAGTGCAGGATTTGCAGGTTGTCGGGACGTGCGGTAAACGCAACACCGGCACCAGCGTTCACTTCTGGCCGGACGAAACCTTTTTTGATAGCCCACGTTTCTCCGTTTCGCGCTTAACGCATGTGCTGAAGGCGAAAGCGGTGTTGTGCCCCGGCGTGGAAATCACCTTTAAGGACGAGGTCAACAACAGCGAGCAACGCTGGTGCTATCAGGATGGTCTGAACGACTATCTCGGCGAGGCGGTTAACGGCTTGCCGACGCTACCGGAAAAACCGTTTATCGGTAATTTCGAAGGCGATACGGAAGCGGTCGACTGGGCGCTGCTCTGGCTACCGGAAGGCGGCGAACTGCTGACCGAAAGCTACGTCAACCTGATCCCGACCCTGCAGGGCGGGACGCACGTAAATGGTCTGCGTCAGGGGCTGCTCGACGCGATGCGCGAATTCTGCGAATACCGCAATATTCTGCCGCGCGGCGTGAAGCTGTCGGCAGAAGACATCTGGGATCGCTGCGCCTACGTGCTTTCCGTGAAGATGCAGGATCCGCAGTTTGCCGGTCAAACCAAAGAGCGCCTGTCGTCCCGTCAGTGCGCGGCGTTCGTTTCCGGCGTGGTGAAAGATGCGTTTACCCTGTGGCTGAACCAGAACGTCCAGGCTGCGGAACTGCTGGCGGAAATGGCGATCTCCAGCGCTCAGCGTCGTCTACGCGCGGCGAAAAAAGTGGTGCGTAAAAAGCTGACCAGCGGTCCGGCGCTGCCGGGGAAACTGGCGGACTGTACCGCTCAGGATCTGAATCGTACCGAGCTGTTCCTCGTCGAAGGGGACTCGGCGGGCGGTTCGGCCAAGCAGGCGCGCGATCGTGAATATCAGGCGATCATGCCGCTTAAAGGTAAGATCCTCAACACCTGGGAAGTCTCCTCGGATGAGGTGCTGGCCTCTCAGGAAGTCCACGACATTTCGGTGGCGATCGGCATCGATCCGGACAGTGACGATCTCAGCCAGTTGCGCTACGGCAAGATCTGTATCCTTGCGGACGCCGACTCCGACGGTCTGCACATTGCCACGTTGCTCTGCGCGCTGTTTGTGAAGCACTTCCGGACGCTGGTGAAGCAGGGGCACGTCTACGTTGCGCTGCCGCCGTTATACCGTATCGATCTCGGCAAAGAGGTCTATTACGCCTTAACGGAAGAAGAAAAAGCGGGCGTGCTGGAACAGCTCAAGCGTAAGAAAGGCAAGCCAAACGTTCAGCGCTTTAAAGGTCTGGGTGAAATGAACCCGATGCAGTTGCGTGAGACAACGCTGGACCCGAACACCCGCCGTCTGGTGCAGCTTACCATCAGCGATGAAGATGACCAGCGTACCAATGCGGTGATGGATATGCTGCTGGCGAAGAAACGTTCTGAAGACCGTCGCAACTGGTTGCAGGAAAAGGGCGATCTCGCGGATATTGAGGCATAGTTGTTCGCTTTTGCGCAAAGCCCGTTACGCCGCCGCCATCCGGTAAAGCTAAGAGTACCGGATGACGGCGGTAGCATCAGGTGGCGTGTTTTTTCCGGTACTGCAACGGCGTCTCGCCAATTCCCTTGCCAAACGCGCTGATGAAGTAGGTCACGTCCGAAAAGCCCACCTGTCGGGCGATATCACGCACGCTGGCGTTGCTGTGTAGCAGCGCCTCGCACGCTTTTCGTAACCGTAATGTATTGAGATAGTCGAGAATGCTTTCGCCCGTCTCATAATGAAAGCGGCGCGAGACGTAGCTTTTCGATTTCCCCACCTCTGCCGCCAGCGCATCGAGCCGGAATTTGTGCCGGTAATTTTCATCAAGCCAAAACATCACCTGGCTGGCGATTCCGCTGTCTGTCGCTGTCAAATTGACGTTATCCTCGGGTAACAGGCTTAATAAACTGAGCAACAGGCAAGAGACCTGTTCCGTATTGAGCGGCTTGCGGACGGCCATTTTTTCGTAGCGACTGAAAAGAAAATCGACGTGCGGATGAATATCCGCCGCGTCGGTCACCCAGGCTTCGCCGCCGCGCAGACTCAGGTTTTGCAGACGCTGATGGTTATGCGGAAAGTCGCGTAACGCCTTCAGCACCGCATGGTGATCGAGATGGATAATGGTGCGCCGGTAGCCATCCTGGGCCCGTTCATCGACCATAATTTTATGCAGCGTAAAGGGCGGGAAAAAGAACATCCTCCCTGGACGCATGGTGTATTGCTTGTGATCGACAATCACCACGCCAAATCCTTCCTCTACGTACAACACCTCAAGACACTGATGCCAGTGGTGATACCGCACTGTATTGGCAAACAGGCGACTGAACGAGGCAATGGCATCGTTCAGGGTGATCAACTCCAGGCGTTCTTCATTAAGCGGTGCGTTCATAGTGCAACAGATTTAAATTTTGATCGTCCTGGATTTGTTTATAAACCCTATTTTTAAATTTTCTCAATCACTGTTTTACTTCGGTGATAACGGTGTGACTGAGATAACATTTCCGCTTATCAGCGATTCACTATGATTTGTCCACTTAATCTGGAGGACAGGCTATGTGGACGGCTGCTGAAGAAACATCAAATCCTTTGTCATCACGCGAAGACGTAACGCGCGCCGTTAATGACATCGTACGTGCGCTGGACAAGCAGTTTCCGGCGGGGAAGGCGCAGTTTTCGCTGGGCAATACCTGCGCGCATTACAGCGTGGATATCGCCTGCATGGAGGGGCTTTCCCGCGCGCTGTGGGGGCTGTTTCCGTTGCTGGCGGGCGGCGCGGAAGTGCCGTTCGCAGAGAAGTATATTCAGGCGATTAAGCTGGGCACCGATCCGCATAGCTCTCAGTACTGGGGCGATACAGGCCCTTACGATCAGCGCCTGGTTGAAATGGCCGCTTACGGTTTGGGTCTTGCGCTATTGCAGACGCGGTTGACTGATGCGTTCAGCGTTGACGAACGGGAAAATCTTCATCGCTGGCTGAATCAAATCACTGACGCGCAAATGCCCGACAGTAACTGGAACTACTTTGCCATCATCGTGCAGCTCGGGTTCAAGCGCGCCGGTTTACCGTTCGATCAGGCTGCGATTGATCGCCGTTTTGCCATGATGGAAGCCTATTACCTCGGCGACGGCTGGTATTCCGACGGTCCCGGGCGGCCGAAAGATTATTACATCTCAATGGCCTTCCATTTTTACGGCCTGCTATACGCCACCCTCAGTCCGGATGACGTTGAACGTGCCGCGACGCTGCGCGAACGGTCGCGGCTGTTTGCGCAGGATTTTATCTACATGTCGGCGGCGGACGGCGCGTCGGTGCCATTCGGGCGCAGCCTGACCTACCGCTTTGCAATGGTGGCGTTCTGGAGCGCAGTGGCGTTTGCCGGGCTCGACGTGTTCTCTCCGGGGGTGGTGAAAGGGATCATTCTGCGCCATCTGCGCTGGTGGCAACAGCAGTCGATTTTCGATCGTGAGGGTATCCTGACGCTGGGTTTTGCCTACCCGAATCTGGTCATGTGCGAGGACTACAACTCGCCCGGTTCCCCTTACTGGGCGCTGAAGGTATTTTTAATCCTCGCCCTGCCGTCAACGCATCCTTTCTGGCAAGCGGAGGAACTGCCGCTTCCTGCGCTTAGCGAAACGCGGACCGTCCCGCACGCCGGGCAAATTTTGCAGCACAGCGAGCGTTCGCAACATGTCACCCTGTTGACCTCCGGCCAACTTGAGTTGAACAACTACGTCAACACCGAAGCCAAATACACCAAATTTGCTTACTCCAGCCGCTTTGGTTTCACCCTCGAACGCGGACGCTATGGCCTGAAACACGCGGCGTGCGACTCCATGCTGCTGCTGGCGGACGGCGACAACTATTATCGCGGTCGACGGGGTTGCGACGCGGTCAGCGTACGTGAAAACGTCATCTTTTCGCGCTGGTCGCCGTGGCATGACGTCATTATCGACACCTGGCTGGCGCCGTTTGGTGAATGGCATATTCGCCTGCACCGTATCCACAGCGCCCGTACCTTACAGACGGCGGAAGGTGGATTTGCGGTGATGAAAGCGGAGCATCGGGTAAGCGAACGCGGCTGCGAAATCAACGCCAGCAACGGCAGCAGCGCGATTGTCGATCTGTCGCCAGCGATCCGTCGTCAACCGGACAGCGTCGTCACGCCGCCGAACAGCAGCATTATGTTCGCAGAGTGCGCGTCCATCCCCCTGCTGTTAACAACAATTACCCCGGGCGAAACCTGGCTGTGCTGCGCAGTGTCGGCTCAGCAGAAAAGCGATGCGGCTGTTCCGCAACTGGAAATAAACACAGACCAGGTCGTTATTCGCGAACCTGGAAGCTCACGTCAACTGTCGTTCATTTTATAAAAACTGGCGCCCAGTGCGTCGGCGAGGATGATATGAATAAACTCTCACTTAATAACAGAGTGGAATATTACAAAATTAGTAGCTTTATATTCCTCTACTTCTTTACCTGGTCAGCCAGTATTGGTCTTTTGGCTATTTGGTTAGGACAAAAAGCACAGCTCAGTGGAACGGTAATTGGCACCGTGTTTGCCGTTAATGGCATATTTTCAGTCATTCTTAAACCCATTTACGGCTATATTCTCGATAAGATCGGCATGAGCAAATATCTGCTCTATTTTGTGGTGATCATGTCTGCGTTAATGGCGCCGTTCTTTATTTACGTCTACCAGCCGCTGTTGATGTCCAATACGATGCTGGGGATTATTATCGGCGCAATCTACCTGAGCTTTGCCTGGTATGCTGGTGTGGCGGCCTGCGAATCCTATTCGGATCGCTATAGCCGTCTTAACGGAATGGAGTTCGGTCAGATCCGTATGTGGGGCTCCCTCGGCTGGGCTGTCGCGTCCTCGTTTTCCGGTCTGCTGTTTAACCTCTCGCCGGCTTATAACTTTATTCTTGGCAGCGTGGCGTCGGTGGTGATGCTGATCGTCCTGTTGAGCCTGAAGGTCAACGTCAACGCGGCTAACGCGGCGGACGTCCTGACGAAAGATAAGATCGTTCCGGCGGACGTTTACGCGCTGTTGCGTAACCGTAAATTCTGGGCTTTCTGCCTGTATGTCGCGGGCGTGGCGTGGATGATGTTTATCGCCGAACAGCAATTTTCACGCTATTTCGTCACCTTCTTCTCGGATGTTAATGAAGGAAATGCCGTGTTTGGCTATCTCGGCACCGTACAGTCGGGCATGGAATTTGTGATGTATATGGTCATTCCTCTGTTCGTGAATGCCATTGGCGCGAAACGCGGGTTATTGATTGTCGGGGTAGTGGTCGGGGCGCGACTGGTTATTTCCGGAATCTGCGATTCCCATCTGCTTATTTCCATTCTTAAGCCGCTGTACGGTCTGGAAATTTGTTTGCTGCTGGTATCGGTATTTAAATATATCGCGGAACATTTTGATAAACGTGTCAATGCGACCATGTATTTGTTGGGCTATCAGGCGATGCTGTACGTCGGCAACGTGGTCGTCTCCTCGCCCGCTGGATTAATGTATGACCGTATTGGTTTTGAGAAAACCTATATCATTATGGGCGTTATTGCTCTGACCTTTACGTTGATTTCCGCCTTTACCTTATCGGCATGTCAAAGTAAGCGCCGGAATACTGCCGCGCTGGATATCGCTGAAAATAACGCTTCAAGATAAATTACGTCAAAAGGAACCGAAAAATGTTAAATCATATCGTTGAGGAAACGTTGCGCGAATTTCCTGGCAGCCCGGTCAATGTGGGGGCATTTCAGGATCAAATGAGCAGTGCGCGGCAGCATGTCCTTGAGCTGATTAGCCGTCATTTAACGGAATTCGGTGATAAATTCCCCGCCGAGACCTGCGTCAAAGGTTTTTACCCGTTAACGGACAACGTTGAGTGGACCACCAGTTTCTGGACCGGGCAACTCTGGCTGGCCTGGGAGATGAGCGGCGACGCGAAGTTCCGCGAGATGGCGGAAAAGCACGTGCGCTCATTCGGTTTGCGGATTGCCGGACGTCATGACACCAACACCCATGACCTCGGCTTTCTGTATACGTTGTCCTGCGTGGCGGCCTGGCGGCTGACGGGCAACCGCGACGCTCGCGGCTTTTCACTGATGGCGGCAGAGGCGCTCCTTGAGCGCTTCCACGAAAAGGCGCGGATCATCCAGGCATGGGGCGATCTTAACGATCCGGAGCAGGCCGGACGCATGATCATTGACTGCAACATGAATCTGCCGTTGCTCTACTGGGCGAGCGAGCAGACGGGCGACATGCGTTTTGCCGAGGCGGCAAAAGCGCACGTGTCGCAGGCGGCGAAATATCTGATTCGTGAAGATGCCTCGACGTTTCACACCTACTACATGGATGTCAAAACCGGCGCGCCGCGCTATGGCAACACACAGCAGGGCTACGCCGACGATTCATGCTGGTCGCGCGGGCAGGCGTGGGGCATTTACGGCTTCTTGTTGAGCTATATCTACACCGGCGATAAAGAGATGGTCTCGCTGTCGAAAAAGCTGGCGAACTATTTCCTCAACCGTCTGCCGGAAGATGCCGTCTGCCACTGGGATCTGGCGCTGGTGGGAACCGACGCGCTGCGCGACGCCTCGTCGGCGGCCATTGCGGTTTGCGGCCTGCTGGAGCTGATCAAGCATCTGCCGGTTACCGATCCGGATCGTGAACGCTATCAGCAGTGGGCGATGGGTATCATGTCCTCGCTGACGGCGCATTATGTGATGGCGAAGGACGAGAAGGGCAACGGCCTGCTGAAGCATTCGGTATATCATCTCTCCAGTCATAAGGGCGTCGATGAATGCGCGAGCTGGGGGGATTATTTCTATGTGGAAGCGCTGATGCGTTTCACCCAGTGCTGGAAGCTGTACTGGTAAGCCCTTTCCGCGTCAGGCAATCCCTGACGCGGAGAATATCTTATTGATCCAGACAGAGAGGTCTATTACGCTCAAACGAAGGCGAGAACGCGGGTGTGCAGGAACGTAATCTGGCGGGTATCGACAGGTGGATAGCTGATACCGGGGATGGACGCCGAACTACGTAATAAGGAAACAGAATGAACAACACACATCTCGCCCGAAACGTCGACGCGTTAAAACCGTCGGCGATCCGCGAATTATTAAAACATAGCAAAATGCCCGGCGTCATTTCCCTCGGCGGCGGAATTCCCAGTCTTGAACTGTTCGACAAAACCGGTCTTGAACTCGCCACCCAAAAAATGATGGCAACGCAGTTTCTGGACGCGTTTCAGTACGGTCTGAGCGAGGGATATCCTCCGCTGCGTGAGGCCATCAGCCAGCTTTGCCTGGGGCGCGGGATTCATGCCGCGCCGGAGCGAATTCTGATCACCAACGGGTCTCAACAGTCGCTGGATATTCTGGTCAGAACGTTGATTAATCCGGGCGATAAAGTGGTTGTTGAGCGCCCGACCTACCTTGCCGCTCTACAGGTATTGCAGCTGTCGCAGGCGAATATCCTCTCTGTCGGTACAGACAAAGACGGCATGATTGTTGATGAGCTGGAGCAGTTGTTGCAGCGCCATACCATCAAAGCCCTGTATGTCGTTCCTACCTTTGGCAATCCGGGCGGAGTGGTGCTGAGCGATGACCGTCGCCAGAAGCTGGTGCAACTGGCGAAACAGCACAACTTTGTGATTATCGAAGACGATCCTTACGGTGAAATCAACTTTACCGGCCAGTCCTACACAACCCTCTTCCAGCATGCGGCGCAAGCCGGTTGCCCGGAGCAGGTCATTTATACGTCGACCTTCTCCAAAATTCTGGCGCCGGGGCTGCGCGTGGGCTGGGTGGTGTTGCCGGAATGGATGGGGCAGAAGGCGACTATCGTGAAGCAGGCGACCGATCTGCATACCAGCGCGCACTCACAGGCGTTGGCGGCCAGCTATCTGTCGCTGGGACGCTTAGCAGAGCAGATTACGGTGATCCGTCAGGCTTATCGTGAGAAGTGCTATTTCCTCGCCGATATGATGCGCAGTGAACTGGGCGAGCATATTACTTTCCATATGCCGCAGGGGGGGATGTTCCTGTGGGGGACCTTCCGTTACGACGTCGACACCACGGCCTGGCTTTCCCGTACGCTGGAGGAAAAGGTCGTGTATGTTCCGGGGGAGTTTTTCTATAGCGATAACCCGGACAAGCGCACGCTGCGACTCTCTTTTGCCACGCCAACGAAGAATGAACTGGAAGAAGCGGTGCGCAGACTGAAAAGGGCGCTGCCGTAAAAAAATCGCCGGGTCGCGATGGTGTGTCGACCCGGCGTGACGCAGGAGACGCTTAAATGCCGGATTCGAGAATACGGATATTCATCTCCAGCACGTCGCCTTTTACCGCTTCGCTATAGGCTTTCATATGCGGGGTTTGCAGGTGCGCTTCAAGATGCGCGATGCTTTCCCACTGCTCAATCATCACGATTGAGTCAGGCGCAGTGGTCTGAAAACTCACGCCCGCGGCGTGATCCACCATCGGCGCATAGCCGTGGCAGCCTTCTTCCTTCAGGACGGTAGGAACGATTTTCGCAAACTGATCCAGTACTGCCTGGCGGTGATGTTGACCCGGACGGGTGCGAATTTCAGCAATAACTGTAAGCATGGTTAACTCCTTCTAATTCCAGACGACTAGTTAACCAAAAATTGCGTCCAGATGCTCGCGATATTCTGCAATGTGACGCGGAACATCCGGCATTTTAATGACGTCATTAGCGATATAGGTCGGCAGCGGCGTCATGCCCAGGAACTGGTTCGCTTTGTGGAACGGCAGATACACGCCGTCAACGCCCACGCCGTGGAAGAATTGATCTTTCTCGGTAAAGGCTTCCATCGGGGCGTTCCAGGTCAGAGAGAGCATGTATTTGGTGCCCTGAATCAGACCGCCGGAACCGTATTTCTTCGATGCGTCGGAGCGGGTACGGCCATCGCTGGCGTACAGCGTACCGTGGCCTTCGGTGAATACATCATCGATATATTTTTTTACCGTCCACGGCGCGCCCATCCACCAGCCCGGCATCTGCCAGATCACCACGTCAGCCCAGACGAAGTTCTGCACTTCTTCTTTTACATCGTACTCGCCGTCAGCGCGAACGATGCGAACATCATGCCCGAGGTCGCGCAGCGTGCCGTCCGCGACTTCGGTCAGGGTGTCGTTAAGTTGACCATTAGAGTGGGCGAATTTTTTCGCGCCGTTGACGATCAGAATGTTGCTCATTTTTTACCCTCTGGAAAATGCGTTTGAGGGCCATTTTACGCCGCAAAACGGCGCGGTGAAATGAGCAAAATGTGCAAAGTCTTTTGCTTCTGACGCAACAATCCGCTATCGCCAGTTCACCGTGGCTTCGAACCCACCGTCGGGCGCATTGCCAAACGCCACCGTCATGCCGTGCAGCGTGGCGATGCGGCGGACAATCGATAAGCCCAGGCCGCTGCCGGTAACGCGCTGCCCCGGGGGGCGGTAAAAGCGCTTGCCAATGTGGTCCAGCGCCTCTGGCGTAACGCCAGGGCCGTTATCTTTAACGGAAAAACCATTATGCCGCAGCGTGACCTGGACAATACTGCCCTGCGGACTGTAGCGAATGGCGTTATCCAGCAGATTGCGCACCAGCAGGCTGAGCAGCAGCGGCTGACCTGTGCGCTTTACATCGTGCGCGACGAGGTGCAGGCGCACATCGATATTCGCCTGTTGCGCCGGATGGTAAATGTCCATCACCGCAGACTGCAGAACGTCATCAAGCGCAAGCGTGGTGACGTCCTGCAGATTATCCAGCGAGTCGAGCCGGGAAAGCGTCAGGAGCTGATCGACCAGGCGGGTTGCGCGGTCGATGCCGGTATGCAACTGGAGTAGCGCCTTTTTCCGCGCCTGCGGGTCATCGTCAGACAGTTGCGCCACTTCGGTTTGCACCTGCAACGCCGCCAGCGGACTGCGCAGCTCATGGGCCGCGTCCGAGGTGAAGCGCCGCTCGCGCATCATCATGTCGTGCGTGCGGGTAAAAAGCTGGTTCAGCGAGTCGATCAGCGGGCGCACTTCGCTTGGTACGCCCTGTGAACTGAGCGGCTCGTTGGATTCCGGGTCGCGTAAACCTAACGTCCGGGCCATCTTTTTCAGCGGTTTCAGTTCGCGATGCAGTAGCATAATCAACAGCAGCAGCATCAGCGGCAGGGCGATAAGCCAGGGGATGAGCTGCGCGCTGACGATCGCCAGCGCCATGTCTTCGCGGTATTCCCACTCCTGACCCACCACAATGCGGTAATTACCGTCGGCGGACGTCAGCCAGACAAAACGCCAGAGATCGTCGTCGCCGATCAATCGTCCATTGTCAAACCCTTCCCGGCGGTAGCTGTAGGGGATGTACTGACCGTTGTCGCCATCGTGCAGCACCATTTTGCCGTCGAGGGTGTAAACGGCGAACACCAGAACGTCATCGTCGATATGGCCGTGTTTAAATGTCTTTGGCGTATGGGCCATCCGCTCGGAGGCTTTAAGTTCATCAATGTCCAGCGTAATCAGCCGTTTGGCGAACAGCATCAACTGCGTGTCAAACAGCTCGTCCACATTGTCGGTGGTCTGTTTCCAGGCGACGAAACTCGATGCTCCCCAGGTCACCGCCGCCAGTATCAAAAAGATGAGTGTGAGCCTGACCCGCAGGCTGAGCCGTTTTGTCACCGTTATGCCTCACCGAGCGTGTAACCGATGCCGTGCACGGTGCGAATGAAATCGCTACCCAACTTACGGCGCAGATGATGAACGTGAACCTCAACGGCGTTGCTGGTGACCTCTTCGTCCCAGTTATACAGTTTTTCTTCGATACGTTTTCGCGGCAGCACCCGGCCTTTATTGCGCATCAGCAATTCCAGCAGCGCGAACTCTTTTGGCTTGAGCGCTAAGTTTTCACCCGCCAGCGTGGCGGTCAGACCGCCGGGATCCAGCGTCACCTGACCGTGGTGGAGTTCGCTGCTGGCCTGCCCGCTGGCGCGGCGCATAAGCGCTTCCAGCCTGGCGGCGACCTCAATCAGCGCAAAGGGCTTGCAGAGATAATCGTCCGCGCCGAGGCGTAAACCTTCAACCCGCTCCGCCAGCGCATCGCGCGCGGTCAGAATCAGTACCGGTTCGCGTTTACCCTGTTCGCGCCAGTCGCGCAGAATATCGCGCCCGTCCATGCCCGGCAGCGACAGGTCGAGAATGACCGCGTCGTAAGGCGCGCTGTAAAGCGCCTCTTTTCCCTGGCGCCCTTCGGTAAACCAGTCGACGCTAAACCCCATTTTACTCAACCCCGCTTTGATGCCGTCGCCAATCAGCGCGTCGTCTTCAACCAGTAAAATCCGCATCTTTTCTTCCCTGGATCCGCCTTCATCACGGCAAGTAAACCCCGAGGTCGCCCGCGATGTACAGTAAAAAAATGTCTTTTTTTTGGCTTAAGAACTTGTTAAGGATTAACTTATGTAATGGACATGAAATGACATGAAAGGGAGAAACGATCGTGAAAAAATTAGCAGCTATCTTTGCCGTTCTGGCACTCAGCTCCGCACCGGTTCTGGCAGCTCAGCAGGGCGGTTTTTCCGGTCCCTCGGCCACACAAACGCAGACGCAGGGCGGTGGCTTCGTCGGACCGAACGGCAGTAGCGCAACCGTAGAAAGCGCAAAATCGCTGCGTGACGATACCTGGGTCACCCTGCGCGGGAACATCGTTGAGCGTGTTTCCGATGACCTGTATCTGTTCAAGGACGCCACCGGCACCATCAACGTTGATATTGACGATAAACGCTGGAACGGCCTGACCGTCACCCCGCAGGATACCGTTGAAATTCAGGGCGAAGTGGATAAAGACTGGAATTCCGTTGAAATTGACGTGAAGCAAATCAGGAAAGTCAGCAAATAATCCCCATCAGGGCCGCTTTCGCGGCCCTTTTCTTTGTGACTCAACGCGCCAGATAAGGTAGTATCTGCGGCAATATTGCCTGAAAAGATACCGGGTATCTGGCGGGCTTACAGTTGAGGAATCACGATTAATGAGCGATATGGCAGAGCGCCTTGCGCTGCATGAATTTACGGAAAACGCTTATCTGAATTACTCCATGTACGTCATCATGGACCGTGCGTTGCCGTTTATTGGTGATGGTCTGAAACCCGTACAGCGTCGCATCGTGTACGCGATGTCCGAGCTGGGGCTGAATGCCAGCGCCAAATTTAAAAAATCCGCCCGTACCGTCGGCGACGTGCTGGGTAAATACCATCCGCATGGCGACAGCGCCTGTTATGAAGCCATGGTGCTAATGGCGCAGCCGTTTTCTTACCGTTACCCGCTGGTTGACGGTCAGGGGAACTGGGGCGCGCCGGACGATCCGAAATCCTTTGCGGCGATGCGTTATACCGAATCGCGTCTGTCGAAGTATGCCGAAGTCTTACTGAGCGAACTGGGACAGGGGACCGCCGACTGGGTGCCAAACTTTGACGGCACGATGCAGGAGCCCAAAATGCTGCCTGCGCGTCTGCCGAACATCCTGCTGAACGGCACCACCGGCATCGCTGTCGGCATGGCGACGGATATCCCGCCGCACAACCTGCGCGAAGTAGCGAAAGCGGCGATTACCCTGATCGAGCAGCCAAAGACCACGCTGGATCAACTGCTGGATATCGTTCAGGGGCCGGACTTCCCGACCGAAGCGGAAATCATCACATCCCGGGCTGAAATTCGTAAAATTTACGAAAATGGCCGCGGTTCGGTACGTATGCGCGCGGTGTGGACCAAAGAAGACGGCGCGGTGGTGATTACCGCGCTGCCGCATCAGGTTTCCGGCGCCAAGGTGCTGGAGCAAATCGCCGCCCAGATGCGCAATAAAAAGCTGCCGATGGTCGACGACCTGCGCGACGAGTCGGATCACGAAAACCCAACCCGACTGGTGGTCGTGCCGCGCTCTAATCGCGTGGATATGGAGCAGGTGATGAACCACCTGTTCGCCACCACCGATCTGGAAAAAAGCTACCGCATTAACCTGAACATGATCGGTCTGGACGGTCGCCCGGCGGTGAAAAACCTGCTGGAGATCCTTACCGAGTGGCTGGCGTTCCGCCGTGATACCGTGCGTCGCCGCCTGAACTATCGTCTGGAGAAAGTCCTGAAGCGCCTGCATATCCTCGAAGGTTTGCTGGTGGCGTTTCTCAACATCGACGAAGTGATCGAGATCATCCGTACGGAAGATGAGCCGAAGCCAGCGCTGATGTCGCGCTTTGGCATCAGCGAAACCCAGGCCGAAGCGATCCTTGAGCTGAAACTGCGTCATCTCGCCAAACTGGAAGAGATGAAGATCCGCGGCGAGCAGGACGAACTGGAGAAAGAGCGCGATCAGTTACAGGGGATCCTCGCTTCTGAGCGGAAGATGAATACGCTGCTGAAAAAAGAGCTGCAGGCGGATTCAGACGCTTACGGCGACGATCGTCGTTCGCCGCTGCACGAGCGCGAAGAAGCGAAGGCGATGAGCGAGCACGATATGCTGCCGTCCGAGCCGGTAACTATCGTGCTTTCGCAGATGGGCTGGGTGCGTAGCGCCAAAGGTCATGACATCGACGCCCAGGGGTTGAACTATAAAGCGGGCGACAGCTACAAATCGGACGTGAAGGGCAAGAGCAACCAGCCGGTGGTGTTTATCGACACAACCGGGCGAAGCTACGCCATTGACCCGATTACGCTGCCGTCGGCGCGCGGTCAGGGCGAGCCGTTGACCGGTAAGCTGACGCTGCCGCCGGGCGCGACCGTAGAGCACATGCTGATGGAAGGCGACGATCAGAAGCTGCTAATGGCATCGAACGCGGGCTACGGTTTTGTCTGCACCTTTAACGATCTGGTGGCGCGCAACCGTGCCGGTAAAGCGTTGATTACGCTGCCGGAAAACGCTCACGTTATGCCGCCGGTGGTGATCAGCGACGAAAGCGATATGCTGTTGGCGATCACCCAGGCCGGACGGATGCTGATGTTCCCGGTGAGCGATCTGCCGCAGTTGTCCAAAGGTAAAGGCAATAAGATCATCAATATCCCGTCGGCGGAAGCGGCGAAAGGGGACGACGGTCTGGCGCACCTCTACGTACTACCGCCGCAAAGCACTCTGACCATTCATGTCGGGAAGCGCAAAATCAAGCTGCGTCCGGAAGAGTTGCAGAAGGTGACCGGCGAGCGCGGTCGTCGCGGTACGCTGATGCGCGGTCTCCAGCGTATCGATCACGTTGAGATTGATTCGCCGCGTCGCGCAAGCCAGGGCGACAGCGAAGAGTAAGAGGTTTTTTAACGCCTGAAACGCGGTCGGGCCTGAAAAGACGCAGTGCGTCGCCGTCAGGCCCGTCCGTCGTAGCGGATGGCGTTATTAATACTTTTCCGGCCTGCGGTTTTAACGCTGCCGCTGGGCCGGATGTACATTAAAATTTCCCGTAAAACCGTTGTTTATTCGTGAATAGCGATTAACAATACAGTTTTCCAGAGAGCCACATCAACAATACCCTAACCTGATAGCAGGTGACGTAGAATCCCGGGCTCTTAGGCCTTCAGAGGTTGTTATGCTATTTATTTTTCGTTTTATTATTACCGTTATTTACTCCATTCTGGTTTGTGTTTTTGGATCGATTTACTGCCTTTTCAGCCCGCGTAATCCAAAACACGTCGCGACATTCGGGCATATGTTTGGTCGCCTGGCGCCGGTGTTTGGCCTGAAAGTCGAATGCCGCAAACCTGCCGATGCCGAAAGCTACGGCAACGCCATCTATATTGCGAATCACCAGAATAATTACGATATGGTGACCGCAGCGAATATTGTGCAGCCGCCAACCGTTACGGTGGGAAAAAAGAGCCTGCTGTGGATCCCGTTTTTCGGCCAGCTTTACTGGCTGACGGGTAACCTGTTGATTGACCGTAACAACCGTGCGAAAGCCCACGGCACGATTGCCGAAGTGGTGAACCATTTCAAAAAGCGCCGTATTTCTATCTGGATGTTCCCGGAAGGGACCCGTAGCCGCGGTCGTGGGCTGCTGCCATTTAAAACGGGCGCGTTTCACGCCGCCATTGCCGCAGGCGTACCGATTATTCCGGTGTGCGTTTCGAATACCTCAAATAAGATTAACCTCAACCGTCTGAAGAATGGTCTGGTGATTGTCGAGATGCTGCCGCCGGTGGATGTGAGCCAGTACGGTAAAGACCAGGTTCGCGAACTGGCCGCCCATTGCCGTTCGCTGATGGAACAAAAGATTGCAGAACTCGATAAAGAAGTCGCCGGGCGGGAAGCTGCCGGAAAAGTTTAATTAAGAACGCGTTATTTTGCAGAGAACAGGCCTCCTTTTTCTGCCCGTCGTTTAGCCAGTTTTACAGGGAGCTTATATGTCACTCAGTCGGCGTCAGTTCATTCAGGCATCGGGGATCGCACTGTGCGCAGGTGCAGTTCCGCTGAGGGCAAATGCTGCCGGTCAGCAACAGCCGCTGCCCGTTCCGCCGCTGCTGGAGTCCCGCCGCGGTCAGCCGTTATTTATGACCTTACAGCGGACCCACTGGTCTTTTACCCAGGGGACGCGCGCGCCGGTATGGGGTATTAACGGACGCTATCTTGGCCCGACGATCCGCGTCTGGAAAGGCGATGACGTTAAGCTTATCTACAGTAACCGTCTCACCGAAAACGTCTCTATGACCATCGCCGGATTACAGGTGCCAGGACCGTTGATGGGGGGGCCGGCGCGGATGATGTCGCCGAATGCCGACTGGGCGCCCGTGTTGCCTGTTCGTCAGAACGCCGCCACGCTGTGGTATCACGCCAATACGCCAAACCGTACCGCTCAGCAGGTCTACAACGGCCTGGCCGGTATGTGGCTGGTGGAAGATGAGGTCAGTAAAACGCTGCCTATCCCCAATCATTACGGGGTGGATGATTTTCCGATCATCATTCAGGATAAGCGGCTGGATAACTTCGGTACGCCGGAATACAGTGAGCCGGGAAGCGGCGGTTTCATCGGCGATACGCTGCTGGTGAATGGCGCGCAAAGCCCATACGTAGAAGTTTCTCGCGGTTGGGTACGTTTGCGCTTGCTGAACGCCTCCAACGCGCGCCGCTATCAGCTGCAAATGAGCGACGGGCGCGCGCTGCACGTTATCTCTGGCGATCAGGGATTTTTGCCCGCGCCGGTGTCGGTGAAACAGCTATCGCTGGCGCCGGGCGAGCGCCGTGAGATTCTGGTCGACATGACCAACGGTGATGAAGTGTCGATCACCTGCGGCGAAGCGGCAAGCATCGTCGACCGGATCCGCGGTTTCTTCGAGCCGTCCAGTATTCTGGTGTCCACGCTGGTGTTAACGCTGCGCCCGACCGGGCTGCTGCCGCTGGTCACCGACAGCCTGCCGATGCGCCTGCTGCCGACGGAAATCCTGGGCGGCGCGCCGATTCGCAGCCGCGATATCAGCCTGGGAGACGATCCGGGGATTAACGGTCAACTGTGGGATGTAAACCGCATTGATATCACCGCGCAGCAGGGCACCTGGGAGCGTTGGACGGTGCGCGCCGACATGCCGCAGTCGTTCCACATTGAAGGCGTTTCTTTCCTGGTGCGTAACGTTAACGGCGCGATGCCGTTCCCGGAAGATCGCGGCTGGAAAGATACCGTCTGGGTAGACGGTCAGGTTGAGCTGCTGGTGTACTATGGCCAGCCGTCCTGGGCGCATTTCCCGTTCTACTTTAACAGCCAGACCCTGGAGATGGCCGATCGCGGCTCTATCGGCCAGATTCTGGTCAACCCGGCGCCGTGACGCGTCACCCACTCGCCCGGAAGGGCGAGTGAATACCTTTCGATTTCTCTTTCGTTCCGGCTTATAATCCCCGGCCTTTGATTATTTTTTTACCATTTTTTGGAAGCAATATGAGCGCAATATCCCTGATCCAGCCAGACAGAGATCTCTTCTCCTGGCCTCAGTACTGGGCGGCCTGCTTTGGTCCAGCCCCTTTTTTGCCGATGTCTCGCGACGAAATGGATCAACTTGGCTGGGATAGCTGCGACATTATTTTGGTGACGGGCGACGCGTATGTCGACCACCCGAGCTTCGGCATGGCGATTTGTGGCCGTATGCTGGAAGCGCAGGGCTTCCGCGTGGGCATCATCGCCCAACCGGACTGGAACAGCAAAGACGACTTTATGCGTCTGGGCAAACCGAATCTGTTCTTCGGCGTGACCGCGGGCAACATGGACTCGATGATCAACCGCTACACCGCCGATCGCCGTCTGCGCCATGACGACGCCTATACGCCAGATAATGTGGCGGGTAAGCGTCCGGACCGGGCCACGCTGGTCTACACCCAGCGCTGTAAAGAGGCGTGGAAAGAGGTGCCAGTGATCCTCGGCGGCATCGAGGCCAGCCTGCGCCGTACCGCCCATTATGACTACTGGTCTGATACCGTGCGCCGTTCGGTGCTGGTGGACGCCAAAGCCGACATGCTGATGTTTGGCAACGGCGAGCGTCCGCTGGTGGAAGTGGCGCATCGTCTGGCAATGGGCGAAACCATCGACCAGATCCGCGATGTGCGTAATACCGCGATTATGGTAAAAGAAGCGCTGCCGGGCTGGAGCGGTGTCGACTCGACCCGTCTCGACACGCCGGGAAAAATCGACCCAATTCCGCATCCGTACGGAGAAGACCTGCCGTGTGCGGACAATAAGCCGGTCGCGCCGAAAAAGCAGGAGGCGAAAGCCGTCACCGTGCAGCCGCCGCGCCCGAAGCCGTGGGAAAAAACCTACGTGCTGCTGCCCTCCTTTGAAAAAGTGAAGGGTGACAAAGTCCTCTACGCTCACGCCTCGCGCATTCTGCACCATGAAACCAACCCGGGCTGTGCGCGCGCGCTGATGCAAAAGCATGGCGATCGTTATATCTGGATCAACCCGCCGGCTATTCCCCTCTCTACCGAAGAGATGGACAGCGTATTTGCGCTGCCATACAAACGTGTGCCGCATCCGGCCTACGGCAACAGCCGCATTCCGGCCTATGAGATGATCCGCTTTTCCATCAACATCATGCGCGGCTGCTTCGGCGGCTGTTCTTTCTGTTCAATTACTGAACACGAAGGGCGCATCATTCAGAGCCGCTCTGAAGATTCAATCATCAATGAGATTGAAGCGATCCGCGACACCGTGCCGGGATTTACCGGCGTGATCTCCGATCTCGGCGGGCCGACGGCCAACATGTACATGCTGCGCTGTAAGTCGCCGCGCGCGGAGCAGACCTGCCGCCGTCTGTCGTGCGTTTATCCGGATATTTGTCCGCATATGGACACCAATCACGAGCCGACAATCAATCTGTATCGCCGCGCCCGCGATCTGAAAGGCATCAAGAAGATCCTTATCGCCTCCGGCGTGCGTTATGACATTGCGGTGGAAGATCCGCGCTATATCAAGGAGCTGGCGACCCATCACGTTGGCGGCTATCTGAAGATTGCGCCGGAGCATACCGAAGAAGGACCGTTGTCGAAGATGATGAAGCCGGGCATGGGCAGCTATGACCGCTTCAAAGAGCTGTTCGATCTCTATTCGAAACAGGCGGGCAAAGAACAGTATCTGATCCCGTACTTTATTTCCGCACACCCCGGTACGCGCGATGAAGATATGGTGAATCTGGCGCTGTGGCTGAAGAAACATCGCTTCCGTCTCGATCAGGTGCAGAACTTCTATCCGTCGCCGCTCGCTAACTCGACGACCATGTATTACACCGGCAAAAACCCGCTGGGTAAAATTGGCTATAAGAGTGAAGATGTGGTGGTGCCGAAGGGGGATAAGCAGCGCCGTCTGCATAAAGCGCTGCTGCGCTATCACGATCCGGCTAACTGGCCGTTAATCCGTCAGGCGCTGGAAGAGATGGGCAAAAAGCATCTGATCGGCGGGCGTCGCGAATGTCTGGTTCCGGCGCCAACGATCGAAGAGATGCGCGAGGCGCGTCGTCAGAACCGGCATACTCGTCCGGCGTTGACCAAGCATACGCCAGTGTCGCATCAGCGTCAGACCCCGGCGGCGAACAAAAAACGCGGCAAGGTCGCGGGGCGTTAATCTGAGTGCCCGATGACGCGCGTTTGTCGGGACAGGAAAACCGTGGCCCATAGGGCGGAGACGCAGAGATGAAAGCAGGGATGCTGGCAGGGATAATTGCGATCGCCTTGCTGCAATCTGGTTGCATGATACATCGCCAGACGCAGCCGGAAGTGGAAGGACGGCTGATCGACAGCGCCGGCAAGCCAGTTAGCGGTGCAACAGTCGTACTGGCGAGCCATGCTGAGAAGCCGGTGACGACCTTATCAGATAAAGAGGGGCGTTTTGCCTTTCCGCCCCAACACGAATGGGCCTTTTTTCTGCCGATAGGTCCAATGGACTGGTTTTACGCTACCTCGCTGCAGGTGAATGCTAACGGTAAGGCATACGAAGCGGAGACCGGCGGGGGCGTCGGTGGGCCGTTCGAGCTTGAAGGCGACGTGTTTAAGGTTGTTTGCAGAGTCCCGGACACATCCGGTGAGATGGCCTGCTCGTTCGGGTCATAGGCGCAGAAAAAGCCCGGCAGAACACCGGGCTGGGAAGGAAGATTAGCCGCCGAACTGATCCGGGTCGGGACCGAGCCGCTTGCCTTGCTCCAGTTTGGCAATTTCGCCCAGTTCGTCTTTATCAAGGCGGAAATCCCAGACGTCAAAGTTCTCGGCAATACGCGACGGGGTGACCGATTTCGGGATCACCACCAGGCCGTTGTCCAGATGCCAGCGGATAACGATCTGCGCCGGGGTTTTACCGTACTTGTCCGCGAGATCGCGAATGATTTTCTGATCGAAAACGCCTTCGCCGCCCTGCGCCAGCGGACTCCAGGATTCCGTCTGGATTTTATGCGTCGCATTCCAGGCGTGAAGCTGGCGCTGTTGCATCAGCGGGTGCAGCTCGATCTGGTTGATCACCGGCGTGACGCCCGTTTCATCGATCAGTCGTTGCAGATGATTGACCTGAAAGTTGCAGACGCCGATGCTCTTGATTAACCCCTCTTTTTGCAGATCGATCATACCCTGCCAGGCGTCAACGTAATGATCGATTGCCGGAACCGGCCAGTGCATCAGATACAGATCAAGGTAGTCGAGCTGAAGTTTTTCCAGACTCTCCTGCAGGGCTTCACGCGGACGTTTTTGATCGTCATTCCACAGCTTGGTGGTGATGAACAGTTCATCGCGAGGAACGCCAGCGCTGGCTAATGCTTTGCCCACGCCGTCTTCATTTTTGTATGCGGCGGCGGTGTCTATTGAGCGGTAGCCGACGTCCAGTGCTTTATGAATGGCGGAGACGACCTCGTCGTTACCGGCTTTCCATACGCCTAACCCCAACTGGGGCATTACATTGCCATCCTGAAGCTTAATTACGGTTTGGTTTGCCATTTTTCCTCCTTCATGTGCTCATCACCGGAGGAAGCCTCCGGTGATGCGGTGTGACTTAAGTCTGGACGAAATGTCCAAAAACGAAAGGCAGAGGCGAAAAAAGCTTAGCGCGCGGCTTCGTAAATACGGCGGCTGACGTCAAGTGTAATGTCTTTATTTTCACCGAGTTGCGTCATACCGTGCTCTTCTAACTTCGCCAGCAGCGCCGGGATAGAACTGCCGTCCAGGCCGTAGCCGGAAAGGCGTGTCGGTACGCCAAGCTGCTCGAAGAAGTTACGCGTCGCCGCAATAGCGGCATCAATACGTTCAGCGTCAGACCCTTCGCGGATGTTCCACACGCGTTCAGCGTACTGCAGCAGTTTGGCGCGTTTGGTGTCGCGTTTTTCATTCCACAGCGCGGGCAGCACCACCGCCAGCGTCTGGGCGTGATCGAGACCGTGCATCGCCGTCAGTTCGTGACCGAGCATATGGGTGGCCCAGTCCTGCGGTACGCCTGCGCCAATCAAACCATTCAGCGCCTGCGTCGCCGCCCACATCACGTTGGCGCGCACATCGTAGTTTTCCGGCTCTTTCAGCGCTTTCGGACCGTCTTCGATCAGCGTCAGCAGGATGCCTTCCGCAAAGCGATCCTGAATTTTGGCGTCAACCGGATAAGTCACGTATTGTTCAACGGTATGGACAAAGGCATCAACTACGCCGTTCGCCACCTGGCGCGGCGGCAGGGTGTAAGTGTATACCGGATCCAGTACGGCGAAGACTGGCTGCACGTGTTCGGAATGAAACGCCTGTTTGTCACCGGTAGTTTTGCGCGAAATCACCGCGCCTTTGTTGGATTCAGAACCGGTGGCGGGTAGCGTCAGCACGGAGCCCATCGGGATGGCGCTTTTAATCTCGCTGCCGCTGGTTTGCAGAATGTGCCACGGGTCAATGTCTGTCGGATAGTGTGCCGCCGCGGCAATAAATTTGGTGCCGTCAAGCACCGAACCGCCGCCCACTGCCAGCAGGAAGGTGACCTTGTCTTCGCGGGCGATTTTCACCGCGTTCATCAGGGTTTCATAAGACGGGTTTGGCTCAATGCCGCCAAACTCACGCACGTCCATGCCTTTCAGCGCATCCTGAACCTGAGCCAGCACGCCAGTCTTTTTCACGCTGCCGCCGCCATAGGTGATCATGACACGCGCGTCCTGTAGGATTTGATCGCGCAGGTCGGCAATCGCGCCTTTACCAAACAGAATGCGGGTTGGGGTATGCAGATTAAAGTTATTCATTGCTCGTTCCCTTATGTGGGTAAAAAGAGGGCAGGCGTCGGTCTGCCTGATGGAAACATTGTGGGCGTCCCCACGCTGCCTCTCAATGCTCATTTCTGCCAATGTTTTGCCTATTCCTCCAGAACGCTGGAGAAAAACACTAAATTTTCGCACAATCAATTCATCGATACTCGTTGCGAAAATAAGCCGTCATGAACCGTGAAGAGATTTGTCTGTTGCTGACAGATAAAATTAAACATCTGAAAGATAGTGAGAAAAACCAGGGGGAGCGGTTGCCGGACATCCGCCTGCTGTACGGCACTGAGCCGGGGCCGCGCACGCCGGTGATGTACGATCCCGGCATCATATTTCTCTTTTCGGGCTATAAAATTGGTTATATCAACGAGCGCGTTTTCCGTTATGACGCTAATGAATATCTGCTGCTGACGGTGCCGTTGCCGTTTGAATGTGAAACCTATGCGACGCCGGAGGTGCCGCTGGCTGGCATTCGCATTAACGTCGACATGCTGCAGCTACAGGAACTGCTGATGGACATCGGCGAGGATGAACGTTTTCAGCCGTCGATGGCGGCAAGCGGGATTAACTCTGCAACGCTGTCTGATGAGATCCTGTGCGCGGCGGAACGCCTGCTGGACGTAATGGAGCGACCGCTCGACGCGCGTATTTTAGGGAAACAGATTATCCGTGAGATCCTGTATCACGTGCTGACCGGACCACGTGGCGGCGCGCTGTTGGCGCTGGTGAGCCGACAAACCCATTTCAGCCTGATCAGCCGGGTGATAAAGCGCATTGAGAACAAATACACCGAGAGCCTGAACGTCGAGCAACTGGCGGCGGAAGCCAATATGAGCGTGTCGGCGTTTCACCATAACTTTAAGTCGGTGACCAGTACATCACCGTTGCAGTACCTGAAAACGTATCGGCTGCATAAGGCCCGGATGATGATTCTTCACGACGGTATGAAGGCCAGCGCGGCGGCGATGCGGGTGGGTTATGAAAGCGCGTCGCAGTTCAGCCGCGAGTTTAAGCGCTACTTCGGCGTCACGCCGGGAGAAGATGCGGCGCGGATCCGCACTTTACAAGGAAGTTAACTTGCCTGTTCCACGCCGGATAAGCGAAGCGCTATCCGGCATTCAGCATTCAGGCGTTGCAGTATTTCTTTTTGATCACCACGACCAGCGTGCCCAGTAAACCCGCTGCTAACAGGACGATCGGCAGGATCATTAAAAAAGTCATCACCTGGTCTTCGTGACGCTTCACAAACGGGATCATGCTCAGCGCGTAGCCAAAGCTGGTGACCACGCCGACCCACAGCAGCCCGCTCAGCCAGTTAAAGAACTGGAAGCGGCGGTTGGAAAGCCCGGAAATGCCCGCCATGGTTGGCAGCAGGGTACGCACGAAGGCCAGAAAACGGCCAGCCAGCAGCGCCAGCAGGCCGTGGCGGTCGAACATGCAGGTCGCGCGCTGGTGATATTTCACCGGCAACTGCGCCAGCCAGCCTTTTACCGTTTTGGTATTGCCCAGCCAGCGTCCCTGAATATAGCTCAGCCAACAGCCCAGGCTGGCGGCGGTCGTCAGAATGAACAGCGTCGGGACAAAGCTCATCACCCCTTGCGCAACCAGCGCGCCCGCCAGCAGCAGCAAACTGTCGCCAGGCAAGAATGAGGCCGGTAACAGGCCATTTTCTAAAAACAGCGTGGCGAACATCACAAAGTAGACGACGCTAACAATATGGGGATCCGCCAGCGCCGCAAAATCGTGTTGCCAGAGCGCAGCGATAATATCTTGAATGACAGACATGGACTTTCCTGTGGAACAGCGTTTACGCCCCTGAGCCGAACGGAATGGGCGCTTAATTTACCCATTATACTCCCTTACAGGCCCGGATGCCTTGATCCGAGGCGCAACAAATGCAGACAATTTCGGTCGATGTGTCTGCATTCATGTCCATTGGCGTCAATATTATACGATGCGGGAGAAACCGGCGGCTAAATCTGCAATCAGATCGTCAACATTCTCTAAACCAATATGCAAACGGATGAGCGTGCCGTCGAAATCGACGTTGCCTTGCGGGCGGATCTCCGCAATCTGTTCCGGCTGGTTCGCGAGAATCAACGACTCAAAGCCGCCCCACGAGTAGGCCATGCTGAACAGACTAAAATGATCCAGATAGGCGGAGAGTTCTTCGTTGGTCAGCTTTTTGTTCAGTACAAACGAGAATAGCCCGCTGCTGCCCGTAAAGTCTCGTTTCCAGTATTCATGACCTTTGCTACCGGGCAGGGCCGGGTGATTCACTCGCGCCACCTGAGGATGCGCGGCCAGCCACTCGGCAACCCTGAGGCTACTTTCATGGTGCTGACGCAGACGCACGCCGAGCGTGCGCAGTCCGCGACTGGTGATATAAGCGGTGTCGGCGTCGACCATTTGTCCCATCAGATAGGCGTTTTCACGCAGTTGATCCCAGCAGCGGGCATTAGCGACCGCCGTGCCGATCATCGCGTCTGAATGACCAACCAGATACTTTGTCGCGGCCTGTATAGAGATGTCGATACCGAAGTCGAGCGCGTTGAACAGGATCCCCGCCGCCCAGGTATTATCGATCATAATGATGGCCTCCGGCGCGACGCGTCTTACCGCGCTGACGATCGCCGGAACATCATGCACTTCCATCGTAATGGAGCCGGGCGACTCCAGAAACACCACTTTGGTGTTGGGCTGAATATGCTTTGCGATATCCGCGCCGACGAGAGGATCGAACCAACTGGTGGTCACGCCAAGTTTGCCGAGGATTTTGCGGCAGAAATCCTGACTCGGTTCATAGGCGGTGTTGGTCATTAGCACATGATCGCCTTGTTCCACAAACGCCAGAATGGTATTGGCGACCGCCGCAGCGCCGCAGGGAAACAGCGCGCATCCGGCGCCGCCTTCCAGTTCACACATCGCTTCCTGGAGTGAGAAATGCGTGAGCGTGCCGCGACGTCCGTAAAACAGTTCGCCGTTTGCGCGGTTACGGGTGGCGTGTTTTTTGGTTTCGACGGTGTCGAAGACCAGCGATGAGGCGCGCTGAATCACGCTGTTGACGGAGCCGAGAGTGTACTTCTTACGGCGTCCCGCGCTGACCAGTCGGGTCTCCAGTTGCTTATCTGCCATGTCGGTTTTTCCTGTTTTTATACGTCTGGATGTCTAAACTACCACGAATGACAAAATGCGCATCCCGTCCTCTTATATAAAGCACAATATTTTCCCAAATTCTCCGCTCGTGATGTTTTACTGCGTAAGCGCAAGGAAAAGAAACCAAAGGTGCGGCACTATGTAAATAGTAATGAGAACGACTATCAATTCGACGTCGTTTTGATATTATTATGCTCAGATTTTGTGATTTGCGTCCTGGAGATACAGAGTGGGTAATAATTTGATGCAGACGGATCTCTCCGTCTGGGGTATGTATCAGCACGCCGATATCGTAGTGAAGTGCGTGATGATTGGTCTGATTCTGGCGTCAGTGGTCACCTGGGCTATCTTCTTCAGTAAAAGCGTGGATTTCTTCTCCCAGAAGCGTCGCCTGAAGCGCGAACAGCAACTGCTGGCGGAAGCCCGCTCTCTGGATCAGGCAAGCGATATTGCCGCTAAGTTCGGCGCGAAAAGCCTGAGTACCCAGTTGCTCAACGAAGCGCAGAACGAGCTGGAGCTGTCTGAAGGCAGCGAAGACAACGAAGGGATCAAAGAGCGTACCGGTTTTCGCCTTGAGCGTCGCGTTGCGGCGGCAGGACGTCAGATGGGACGCGGAAATGGTTACCTGGCGACCATCGGGGCGATCTCCCCGTTTGTCGGTTTGTTCGGTACCGTATGGGGTATCATGAACAGTTTCATCGGTATCGCCCAAACGCAAACCACTAACCTTGCTGTGGTCGCGCCGGGTATCGCTGAAGCGCTGCTGGCGACCGCGATTGGTCTGGTTGCTGCGATTCCAGCCGTCGTCATCTATAACATTTTCGCCCGTCAGATTGGCGGTCTGAAAGCAACGCTCGGCGATATCGCCGCGCAGGTGTTGCTGCTGCAAAGCCGCGACCTGGACCTGGATGCAAGCGCCTCCGCGCATCCGGTACGTACCGCGCAGAAATTACGTGTAGGATAACGTTTCATGGCAATGCGTCTTAACGAAAACCTGGACGATAACGGTGAAATGCATGAAATCAACGTGACGCCGTTTATCGACGTCATGCTGGTGCTGCTGATCATCTTTATGGTGGCGGCTCCGCTGGCGACGGTGGATGTGAAGGTGAATCTGCCCGCATCTTCCAGCACGCCGCAGCCGCGTCCGGAAAAACCGGTGTATCTGTCAGTGAAAGCCGACAACAGCATTTTTATAGGTAACGATCCGGTGACCGAAGAAAGCATGATTGCTGAGCTTAACGCCCTGACGGAAGGGAAGAAGGACACCACGATTTTCTTCCGCGCGGACAAAACCGTGAACTACGAAACCATGATGAAGGTCATGGATACGCTGCATCAGGCGGGGTATCTGAAGATTGGCCTGGTCGGGGAAGAGGTCGCGAAGGCGAAATAATCGGCGCTTTTCGCTGACGGAAGAAGTAGGCCGGGTAAGGCAAAGCCGCTACCCGGCTTTTTTATGGCCTGATGGCGCGTCGCGTATCAGGCCAATGGGTTACCGTACTCAACTAGCCTAAATGCTCACCGCCGCACACGCCGTGTACTTCTGCGGTCACATAGCTTGATTCCTGACTCGCCAGATAGACATAGACCGGAGCCAGTTCCGCAGGCTGACCAGCGCGCTTCATGGGCGTCTGCTGACCAAACTGCGGAATTTTATCCTGCGTCTGACCGCCCGAGATTTGCAGTGCGGTCCAGATAGGGCCGGGCGCGACAACGTTTACCCGGATCCCTTTCCCGGCGACCTGTTTCGCCAGACCCCGGCTGTAGTTGAGGATCGCCGCCTTAGTCGATGCATAGTCCAACAGATGCGGACTTGGCTGATACGCCTGAATTGACGAGGTGGTGATAATGCTGGCGCCTTTCGGCAGCAACGGGATGGCCTCTTGCGTGATCCAGAACAGCGCAAACACGTTCACCGCAAAGGTTTTCTGGAACTGTTCACTTGTCAGGTCCTTAATTTCAGGAATCGCCACCTGTTTACCGGCGACCAGCGCCAGCGTATCCAGACCCCCCAGCGCCTCGCGCGCCTTATGTACCAGCGAGCGGGCAAAGGATTCATCGCTCAGATCGCCGGGAATAAGCACCGCTTTGCGCCCGCTCTCTTCAATAAGGGCTTTAACCTGTTGCGCGTCCTCTTCTTCCGCTGGCAGATAGTTTATCGCCACGTCTGCGCCTTCACGCGCGTAAGCAATGGCGGCAGCCCGTCCTATGCCGGAGTCGCCCCCTGTCACCAGTGCCTTACGATCTTTAAGGCGACCGCTGCCCACGTAGCTTTTTTCGCCACAGTCAGGCACTGGGGTCATTTTCGCCTGTACGCCTGGCGCGGGCTGTTTCTGTTGGGGATATTCACCGGTGTAGTACTGTGTGGTGGGGTCTTGTAGAGTCGACATGCCATTTCTCCCTTCAGGTTAATCATACCTTAAGGGTAGACGCTATGCGGGAAAGCGGGGGGAACCAGGACGATCCTGATCGCCCGGACAGGCTACGTTTTCTTTACGACGAGTTGTTCATCCAGCGCGACGCTGGTGATGTTCAGCGTGCGGTAGCGACCTTCGGCAAGCTTACGCGTCAGGCGCAGCGTCGCCGTTTCGCGATCCAGCAGTTGTTGCCAGTGGCTTTCCAGACGCCTCATGATTTTGTCATGTAATTCAGGGCGTTGCCGAATAAGGGCATTTATCACCGCGCCGTAAATTTCTTCCTTAATTTGCAGCGCGTACATTTCCCGACGGTTCTGCCACTTCAACCGAACCAGCGCCGCAGGAATGGACGTCGCTTCCTGCGCCACGTTTTCCAGCAGCGCATTCTTATGCGCGACCAGCGCCGCAAGATTCTGCTTTAAGACAAATTGATCGCTTTTATTATCGTCCAAAGCCAGATAGACATTGTTATCTTCAACATCTTTGATCATTGTTCATCATCCAGAGAATAAAAAATCGGGGAAGATTTTTCTCGCGTAATTAAATTAAGCCAAATTTCGTTGCCATTTTCATTAATATGGTTGGTGGTGTCAGTCAATATTTTACTTAAGGTCTGGGCATCAATGTCACCTTCCGCCTGTAAGGTATTAATCACACGGGCAAAGGTTTCAATTTTTGCCACCCGACACAGCCGTTCTTTAAAATGGCGATCGTGTTCTTCGAGCAGCATATTTTTAGATTGCCCGGTAGATGCCGCGCTAATTAAAATATCGGCTTCGTAATCGCGAAGGTTTTTCTTTCCCTGAGTGAAATTATTAGCGTTTTCTGCGGATCCTTCCGTCTGGCCTGACGCAGACAGATGAAAGCGCGGCGGGACAAGATGCTCGGGAAGCATGTCACATTATCCTTTATTATCAGGTGTATAATTATTCTTATTGACAGGTCGCGTTGACAATAACATGGGGTAATTTTAAAATCAAAAAAAATGGAGCCATTTTATGAACAGTATTTTTTATTCTGTTATTACTCTGCTATTGCTCATCGGAGCCATACTTTTTTTAATACGCGAGTTTAATAAGCCGCGCGGTGCCGAAGAACATTCTCCCGACGTTCCACTCCCGCCGTTAACCAAAGACGAGGGGGAAGATCATTTTTCCACGCTGATGAATGCCATTACGCCGGTATGGTACTGGCGGGTTAATCATGAATATATTGATTTCCTGCACGCCACGGTAAAGCGAATGACAATGGCGCAATTGAATGAAACCCCCGGGCTATTTGATGCCCAGCGTCGCTGTAGCGATCTCAATTCCGCCGTGTATAAATACTACGACACGATAAAGAAACGCTGCCTGAATGGTGAAAAAGTGCCGCATTCCGATCTGGATGTCCTCAATCTGCGACAGTGCTTCCAGGAATTTAGCCTTGAAGCCTATCCGTCGCTGGTGGCGCTGGTGTGGCCCGAGTATCAGCGCCCGTGGATCACCCCCGGGGAAGTTTAAGGGATGTTGATCTGATGTTGCCCTGTTGAGATATACTGTTCCCCGGTTTTGCTACATGACAGGAATATATGGAACGCTTTCTCGAAAACGTAATGTACGCGTCTCGCTGGTTGCTCGCCCCCGTCTACTTTGGTCTGTCGCTTGCGCTGGTGGCGCTGGCGCTGAAGTTCTTTCAGGAGATCTTTCACGTCCTGCCTAACGTCTTTTCGATGGCGGAAGCGGACCTGATTCTGGTGCTGCTGTCGCTGGTGGATATGACCCTCGTCGGCGGGTTGCTGGTGATGGTGATGTTTTCCGGTTACGAAAATTTCGTCTCACAGCTGGATATCTCAGAAGGTCGGGAAAAGCTCAACTGGCTGGGGAAAATGGATGCGACCTCGCTGAAAAACAAAGTGGCCGCGTCGATTGTGGCGATCTCTTCTATCCATCTTCTGCGCGTGTTTATGGACGCGAAAAACGTGCCGGACAATAAGCTGATGTGGTATGTGATTATCCACCTCACCTTTGTGCTGTCGGCGTTTGTAATGGGTTATCTCGACAGACTCACCCGGCATAAACACGAGTAAGCGATCTTCACTCCTCGCGCCGGATGGCGGTAGCGCCATCCGGCAGGGTGTCTCGCCCGACGGCGATGACGGTTTATTTGTCGGAGGACGCCTGCCACAGGTTCAGTTGGCCGTCCGCGACATGCTTATCAATCTGCGCCAGTTCCTCGGCGGTAAACGCCAGATTCTTCAGCGCCTGTACGTTTTCTTCCAGCTGTTCAGGGCGGCTCGCGCCAATGAGTACCGAAGTGACGCGCTCATCTTTCAGCAGCCAGCTTAACGCCATTTGCGCCATCGACTGACCGCGCTGTTGCGCCATGGCGTTGAGCAGGCGCAGGCTGCTGAGATTCGCTTCCGTCAGCATGTTTTCCGTCAGGCCGCGCACTTTTTTCCCTTCGCGCTGCATCCGTGAGCCTTCCGGGATACCGTTTAAATATTTACCGGTTAACAGTCCCTGCGCCAGCGGAGTAAACGCGATACAGCCAACGCCATTTTCCGCCAGCGTATCCAGCAGACCGCTTTTATCCACCCAGCGATTCAGCAGGTTATAGGAAGGCTGATGAATCAACAGCGGGATCTTCCACTCGCGAAGCAGCGTCGCCATTTTCTGCGTGCGTTCCGGTGAGTAAGAAGAGATACCCACATACAGCGCTTTACCGCTTTGTACGGCGTGGGCGAGCGCTGAGGCGGTTTCTTCCATGGGCGTGTTTTCATCCACGCGATGCGAGTAAAAGATATCAACGTAATCCAGCCCCATGCGCTTCAGGCTTTGATCGAGGCTGGCGAGCAGGTACTTACGTGAGCCGCCGGAGCCATAGGGACCAGGCCACATGTCGTAACCGGCTTTGGTGGAAATGAGCAGTTCGTCGCGAAAAGGGGCGAAATCGGTGCGCAACAGGCGACCGAAATTTTCTTCCGCACTGCCCGGCGGCGGACCATAGTTATTGGCTAAGTCGAAGTGGGTAATACCCAGATCGAAAGCTTTACGCAGCAGTGCGCGCTGAGAATCCAGCGCCTGCACGTGGCCGAAACTGTGCCACAGGCCGAGCGACAGGGCGGGCAGCCGGAGTCCGCTTTTACCACAGTAGCGGTAAAGCATAGTGTCGTAGCGGTCAGGGGAGGCGTTCCAGGACATGATGTCTCCTTTCTTGTGATGAATTTTCGAAACAGCGTTTTCATTCTATGCTTATCAAATCACAAATCCTGGAGATATGCGATGGCCCGTCTGACCGCGAAAGATTTTCCGCAAGAACTGCTCGACTACTACGACTATTACGCGCACGGGAAAATCTCAAAACGAGAGTTTCTCAACCTCGCGGCAAAATATGCCGCCGGCGGGGTGACGGCGCTGGCGCTGTTCAACATGCTCAGGCCCAATTACGCGCTGGCTGAGCAGGTGAAATTCACCGATCCCGCTATCCTGCCGGAGTACATCCACTACCCGTCGCCAAACGGGCACGGCGATGTGCGCGGCTATCTGGTAAAACCGGCAAAAATGACGGGTAAGGTTCCGGCTGTGGTGGTCGTACATGAAAACCGCGGGCTGAATCCTTATATTGAAGATGTGGCGCGGCGGGTGGCGAAAGCGGGCTATATAGCGCTGGCGCCGGATGGTTTAAGCTCGGTTGGGGGGTATCCCGGAAACGATGAAGAAGGAAAAGCCTTACAGCAAAAGGTCGATCCGACAAAGCTGATGAACGACTTTTTTGCCGCCATTGAGTTTATGCAGAAACACCCAGACGCTACGGGCAAGGTCGGGATCACCGGTTTTTGCTATGGCGGCGGGGTATCAAATGCCGCCGCTGTGGCGTATCCGGAGCTGGCGTGCGCAGTGCCGTTTTATGGTCGCCAGGTCGCAGCGGCGGACGTGCCGAAGATCAACGCGCCGATTTTGCTACATTATGCCGAGCGGGATAAAAATATTAATGAAGGCTGGCCCGCCTATGAGGCCGCACTGAAAGCGAATAATAAGGTTTATCAAGCCTGGATTTATCCCGGCGTAAATCACGGATTTCATAACGACTCAACCCCACGCTATGACGAACCCGCGGCCGAACTGGCCTGGAAGCGCACGCTGGCGTGGTTTGAGACGTATTTGCGCTAAAGCCCGGCGACGCGACGCCTGCCGGGCTTTTGGTAGGGTTAGCCGGGTAAGGCGAAGCCGCCACCCGGCAATTCAGGCATCAGAAGCTATAGCTCATCCCTGCCTGGACGCTGGCGTCGTTATCCACATCGCCGGTTCCCACATACACGCCGGTATTTAACGTGAAGTTGTGGGCGATGGTGGCGTTGATGCCTGCGCCAAAAATGCCCATCGTGTTGTTGTGGCCTGTGGTGTTGTGATAGTCCGCCGCCTTGATGTCGGTATCGTCGCTGAACTCTTTCTGGAAGCGCGCGTCAATCCACGGCATCAGCTGCACGCCTTTGTTCAGATCGCGAAGCGTGGTGGTCAGACGGACGCCAGCGCCGCCGTTCCAGGAAGATACCTGACTGTCAGAGAAGGTGATCTCCTGATCGGAGAAGCCGTCGGCTTTGGTCTGATCCCAGCCCAGAGTGGCATACGGCTGCAGCAGGATTTCGCCCGGCAGCAGGACGTTTACGCCGGTACGCGCTTGCGCCATATACAGGCTTCCGTCGGTCGAGCCGTTCAGCGCTTCTGTCATCCCGCTGGTATTGCCGGTGACGTTGTTGGCAGACAGCGAATAACGCATATCGCCATAGCTGACGCTACCGTCCGCAAACAGTCCCCAGGTATCGCCATTCAGCGCCTGCTGCCATCCGCCGTACAGGCTGTAGTAATTCCCGTACACGCTGTCCTTGAAGCTGTCGGCGCTGTCGCTGGTGTCCTGCACGCGGCTGCGGGTCCAGGCCAGGGCGATACCGCCAGTGACGCTGTCGCCGTTAGTTAAATGCGCCGTCCAGTCCACACCACCCTGCGCGCCCTGGGTAACGCTCTTGTAGTCGACATCGTTGCTGAAATTACCGTTCTGGTACAGGAAATCGCCCCATACCTGCGCTCCCTCCTGTTGTTCGCCCAACAGGCTGGCCAGATGTACCTGGTTCATGTGATTGCTGATGTCGTCAGCGACCTGATGACCCGCCTGTTCAGCCGCATCCAGACCGGCAATTAACCCCTGCACGTCGCTGGCCAGCGAACCTTGCGCGCTGTTAAACAGAATATTCCAGCTCTGGCTGTCACTGGCTTTCAGCATGGCCTGTGGCGCGCTGTCGGCGGCGACAATGTCCAGACTGTTGTCGTAGTTGTACGCGCCGCTGCGATTTTCCACTGTCTGCTGGCCGTTAGTGAACGTGGCGCCCGCATAGTCCTGCGGCGCAGCAGTGCCGGTGGTCGTAAATGTCCCAAGAAGAACGCCGGAACGATTGATCGCAGACGGCGTGATGCTGTTGACCACCACGGCGTTATTACTGCCGGTGATCGTGCCGAAGTTAACGAAACTGTCGGTGCTCATACTGACCGAAGCATTGCTCCCGGTGGTGCTGGCGATCAGGCTTGATCCGTTTTGCAGATCCCAGGTGGTTGCGTCGTTGATTTTGTCGATGCTGATGCTGTTATCGCTGGTGGTGTTTACCGTTTCGAACTGGCTAATCTGACCAGTGATCGAACTGTCCGCGTCCATGGACAGCGTATCGCTGCCGTCGCCGCCGTCCACGTTGCCGTTAACGTGAGACTGATTGGTCAGCACCAGCGTGTCGTCGCCTTTACCGGTGGTAACATCGCCGTTGACGTTGGCGTTGTTTTGCAGCGTGATGGTGGTATTGCCTTTATTGGCGCTGGTGTTGACGTCACCGTTGATGGTGCTGTTGTCCAGCAGAAGGGAATTGGTGGAATCACCGGCCAGAGTGACGTTCCCGTTAATCACGCTTTGATTGGTGAGTGAAAGGCTGGCGTACCCTTTTTCATTCACGACGCCAATATCGCCGGTCACGGTGCTGTTATTCATCGTCAGGCTGGTGTGGGTAGTGCCCAGCATGGCGATGGTAACGTCGCCAAACGCGTCAAGGTTGAGATCTTTAAAGATTGTCTGACTCAAAAATTGTGACGCTTTTTCAATATTCTGCGCCACTTCACTGTCGGTACCGTCGACGGAGGCATTGGTGAGCGAGAGTGTCGTATCCGATTTTTCGCTACCGGCATAAATACCGCCTTTATCCAATGAACTGTCGCTCATGGATATTGTCTGAACCCCATTACCGCCGCTGATAATACTGCCGTGCAGATCGCTGCCGTTAATAATATTGGCGGTATGATAGCCATTATCCTGCGGATCGAGATAGATAGACGCACCCATCATGTAGTCTTTTTTATTCGGATAAAGCACATCGTCGTTTTCGCCATTCAGGGTTGAATGATCAACGGTGACGGTAGTGTTCGTGGTCTTTTTAATATTGCCGACTTCAATCATATCCACTTTCGCGCCGTTGGTGACGGTGATATTTGCCGTCCCGCCATTGCTTCCCTGAATATAGCTGCCGGTCATATCGGTGCCGTTGACAGTTAATGATTGGGTTTCTCCGGTGTTGAAATGCCCGTTCATGAAGATCGACCCGGAGGTTGGGTCCGCCATTACGGCGTTAGCGACACCGTTATCTTGTTGGTAAACGCTAATATCTCCCATGGACTTTGCAGCCCGTAGACCGCAGGTTTGCGACGTATCGTCACCAACGCACGACGTGCTGGAGGCAGCAGAAACACAGGAACTGAAGGAAGCTAAAGCCACTAATACACATTGCGAGAGCAACGTGCGGTTCATTAATTTGCGCATTTTTTATTCCATTAATATCAAGATGAATCCGCTTTCTTTTTAATGGAAATGCGTTCATTTAAGAATCTTCTGAAAGGAGAGTGATGTAATAAAATCTTAAAATGGTCTTAAGAAAAAATAATGTTTTAATCACGGTCTGATAAATTAATCATTATGAATACATTTTTCTCGTGAATGTTTAAGCTTAAATAATAAGCTGTTTATGCCAATTTTACCCAGCGACATCGATATAGTTCAAAAGAACGCCTCAAACCCAATAATTCTTTAGGGGTATTTCGGTAATTTACTGCGCGGCTGTTTTACATTTTTACAACTATTGAAAGATAAAAACACGTTAACGCAATGTGGATTTCTCGCCCGGCGATTATCGTTTTCATTAACTTTCTTGTGGAGTAAAAATTTTTATAAAATTACGCGCGAAAAATTATACCTTCGCCGCTTCCTGCCGATAACGAGGTTAGACGCGCCTCTGGGCGACTTCTCCCTCATGGCAAGGAAAACATATGTACATGCTTCGTAATTTCACTATCCGGGTTGTCATGCTGACGATCCTCGGCATTTTCTGTTTAATGTGGGTCGGTGTGGGGCTTTACAGCACCTGGTCTCTTTCTCGCGTCGCGGAGGGCAACGAGGTGGATCGCCATCTTGTTCGCCAGATGACGGTGCTCAGCCAGGGCAACGATCAGTATTTTCGCTTCGTGACCCGTCTCAGCCGCGCCATGGACGTTAAAATCGGCGGAGGGACGCCCGATTTTACGCCCGTACAACAGGCGCTGGATAACATGAGTAAAAAGTTACAGGAGATGAAAACCCTTTCTCCAGGCCCGATGGATCCCCAGGTTGCCGCCGATGTGCTGGCTAAATGGCAGGATCTGCTCGATAAAGGCGTCACGCCGCAAATGCAACTTGCGCAGCAGGGCACGCTGACCGCGTGGAGTGCGCAGGCGAATAACGTGACGCCAGCATTGAGCCGCGCCTTCGGCGCAAGCGCAGAGCGGTTCAATACCGCCGCTGCGGCCATGCTTGATCAAACCCGGGTTATGGTCGATGGCAAAACGGCGGTGATCCGCACGCTGATCGTCAGCGCGGTAATCCTGGGAATTGCGATCCTGTTTTTTACCGACCGCTATCTTGTGGCGATGCTGGTGAAACCGTTGGGGCGGATCCGTCAGCAGTTTCGCCAGATAGCCCAGGGCGATCTCAGCCAGCCGATTGACGATATTGGGCGTAACTGTGTGGGCCAGTTGGTTCCCCTACTGCGAGCGATGCAGGACAGTTTACGCGAGGCGGTCAGCGCGATTCGCGCAGGCAGCGATAATATCTGGCGGGGAGCGACCGAAATTTCCAGCGGCAACAACGATCTCTCATCGCGTACCGAGGAGCAGGCCGCCGCGCTGGAAGAGACCGCCGCCAGTATGGAACAGCTAACCGCGACGGTAAAACTGAACGCGGATAACGCGCGTCAGGCCAGCCAGCTTGCGGACTCGGCCTCCCGTACCGCCAGCCAGGGTGGTTCGCTGGTGTCAGACGTGGTGGACACCATGAACGGCATTTCCGCCAGCTCGAAGCAGATTGCCGAAATTACCACCGTGATTAACAGCATTGCCTTTCAGACCAATATTCTCGCCCTCAATGCGGCGGTCGAAGCCGCGCGTGCCGGTGAACAGGGGCGTGGATTCGCGGTGGTTGCCGGTGAAGTGCGTAACCTGGCAAGTCGCAGCGCGAATGCCGCGAAAGAGATCGAAACGCTGATCGCCGAATCCGTTCGCCGTGTCGATCAGGGGGCGCAACTGGTGAAAGACACCGGTTCGACCATGGAGGCGATTCTGCGCGGGGTGTCAGAAGTGGAGACAATAATGAAGCAAATCGCTTCGGCTTCAGAAGAGCAGAGTAAAGGCATTTCGCAGGTTGGCGTCGCCATTACGCAGATGGATGGCGTCACGCAGCAAAATGCCGCGTTGGTGGAACAGGTTTCTGCCGCCGCCGCCGCGCTGGAGCGTCAAACCGAAGAACTTCAGCGTTCGGTACAAAAATTCCGTCTTTCGCAAAGCGATAACGCTGACTTTCGAACCGAACATTGATCCGAAAGGGGTATTGGGCCGGTTTTATTAATTACACTACCGGCTACTCCCTTCGTTTTAGTATTCCTGCGCAGTATCATAGACTACATAACCATAATAAAAATGTGGTAAATGGCGCACCGATCGCAATAACGTTTGCGCGATTGATGCAAAATAAAAGCCAGGTCTTCGCAACGGAATAACTATAAAATGACTGGAGATAATACTCTCATTAATTCTCACGGCGTTAACCGTCGTGATTTCATGAAGCTTTGTGCAGCACTCGCCGCCACCATGGGGCTCAGCAGCAAAGCCGCCGCAGAAATGGCCGAATCGGTATCCCGTCCGCAGCGCCCGCCAGTTATCTGGATTGGCGCTCAGGAGTGTACGGGGTGTACCGAATCCCTCCTTCGTGCGACCCACCCCACGGTAGAAAACCTTGTTCTGGAGACCATCTCTCTGGAGTATCACGAGGTGCTTTCCGCCGCGTTCGGCCATCAGGTTGAAGAGAATAAACACAACGCGCTTGAGAAGTATAAAGGGCAGTATGTGTTGGTCGTCGATGGTTCCATTCCCTTAAAAGATAACGGTATTTACTGCATGGTTGCCGGTGAGCCGATTGTGGACCATATCCGCAAAGCGGCGGAAGGCGCGGCGGCGATTATCGCTATCGGCTCCTGTTCCGCCTGGGGCGGCGTCGCCGCTGCGGGCGTGAACCCAACCGGCGCGGTGGGTCTGCAGGAAGTACTGCCAGGCAAAACCGTGATCAACATTCCAGGCTGTCCGCCGAACCCGCATAACTTCCTGGCGACGGTCGCGCACATCATCACTTACGGTAAGCCGCCGAAGCTGGATGCGAAAAATCGTCCCACCTTCGCCTATGGCCGCCTGATCCACGAGCACTGTGAGCGCCGTCCGCACTTCGACGCCGGTCGCTTTGCCAAAGAGTTCGGCGATGAAGGTCACCGTGAAGGATGGTGCCTCTACCATCTTGGCTGTAAAGGACCGGAAACCTGGGGCAACTGCTCCACGCTGCAGTTCTGCGACGTAGGCGGCGTGTGGCCGGTGGCGATCGGGCATCCTTGCTACGGCTGTAACGAAGAGGGCGTGGGATTCCATAAGGGCATTCACCAGCTTGCTCACGTGGAAAACCAGACACCGCGTTCTGAAAAACCTGACGTAAATATGAAAGAAGGCGGCAACGTCTCTGCCGGCGCCATTGGTTTACTCGGCGGCGTCGTCGGACTTGTGGCAGGCGTCAGCGTGATGGCGGTGCGTGAACTGGGTCGTCAGCAAAAGAAAGATAACGCTGACTCACGGGGAGAATAACCGTGAACAGACGTAACTTTATTAAAGCAGCCTCCAGCGGGGCATTGCTGTTAGGCGCCGCGCCGTCTGTCAGCCATGCGGCTGCGCAAAACCGCCCGCCGATCCCCGGTTCACTCGGTATGTTATATGACTCGACGCTGTGCGTCGGCTGTCAGGCCTGCGTGACCAAATGTCAGGACATCAACTTTCCGGCGCGCAACCCCGAAGGGGAACAGACCTGGTCAAACAACGACAAACTGTCGCCCTACACCAATAACATTATTCAGGTGTGGCGTAGCGGCGACGGCGTGAACAAAGACCAGGTCGATAACGGCTATGCGTACATCAAGAAACAGTGTATGCACTGCGTCGACCCTAACTGCGTCTCTGTCTGCCCGGTTTCCGCGCTGAAAAAAGATCCGAAAACCGGCATCGTCCATTACAACAAAGACGTCTGTACCGGTTGCCGCTATTGCATGGTCGCGTGTCCGTACAACGTGCCGAAGTACGACTACAACAACCCGTTTGGCGCGCTACACAAGTGTGAACTGTGTAACCAGAAAGGTGTTGAGCGACTCGATAAGGGCGGTCTTCCAGGCTGTGTGGAAGTGTGTCCGGCGGGCGCGGTGATCTTCGGCACTCGCGAAGAGCTGATGGCCGAGGCGAAAAAGCGTCTTTCGCTTGAACCGGGCAGTCAGTATCACTATCCGCGTCAGACCCTGAAAACGGGCGACACCTACGTGCATACCGTGCCGAAGTATTACCCGCATCTGTATGGCGAAAAAGAGGGCGGCGGTACGCAGGTGCTGGTGCTGACCGGGGTACCTTACGAAAATCTGGATCTACCGAAGCTGGATGACCTCTCTACCGGCGCGCGATCCGAACACGTTCAACACACGCTGTATAAAGGCATGATATTACCCCTGGCTGCGCTGGCGGGCTTATCCGTGCTGGTTCGTCGTAACACTAAAAACGACCATCACGACGGAGGAGACGATCATGAGTCATGATCCTAAACCGCTGGGCGGCAAAATTATCAGTAAACCGGTCATTATTTTCGGGCCGCTAATCATCCTTTGTATGCTTCTTATCGTGAAGCGTCTGGTGTTTGGGTTGGGGTCCGTCTCCGATCTGAACGGCGGCTTCCCATGGGGCGTCTGGATCGCCTTCGACCTGCTGATCGGCACTGGCTTTGCCTGTGGCGGCTGGGCGCTGGCATGGGCGGTGTATGTTTTCAACCGGGGACAATACCACCCGCTGGTGCGTCCGGCGCTGCTGGCCAGTCTGTTTGGATATTCGCTGGGCGGTCTGTCTATCACGATTGACGTGGGGCGTTACTGGAACCTGCCGTACTTCTACATTCCGGGTCACTTCAATGTGAACTCGGTGCTGTTTGAGACGGCGGTCTGTATGACCATCTATATCGGCGTGATGGCGCTGGAGTTTGCCCCGGCGGTGTTCGAACGCCTGGGCTGGAAAGTGTCGCTGAAGCGTCTGAACAAGGTGATGTTCTTTATCATCGCCCTCGGCGCGCTGCTGCCGACCATGCACCAGTCCTCAATGGGATCGCTGATGATTTCGGCCGGCTACAAGGTGCATCCGTTGTGGCAAAGCTACGAAATGCTGCCGCTGTTTTCGGTGCTAACCGCCTTTATCATGGGCTTCTCAATCGTTATCTTTGAAGGTTCGCTGGTTCAGGCGGGTCTGAAAGGCAACGGCCCGGATGAAAAAAGCTTGTTTATCAAGCTGACGAACACCATCAGCGTACTGCTGGCGATATTCGTCGTGCTGCGCTTTGGCGAGCTGATCTATCGCGACAAGTTATCGTACGCGTTCGCAGGCGACCTCTATTCCCTGATGTTCTGGATTGAAGTCGTGCTGATGGTCTTCCCGCTGGTGGTGCTGCGCGTGGCGAAACTGCGCAACGATTCGCGGATGTTGTACCTGTCTGCGCTGAGCGCGCTGCTGGGCTGCGCGACCTGGCGACTCTCCTATTCGCTGGTGGCCTTCAATCCAGGCGGCGGCTACCACTACTTCCCAACCTGGGAAGAACTGTTGATTTCTATTGGTTTTGTGGCTATTGAGATTTGCGCTTACATCGTTCTCATTCGTCTACTGCCGATACTTCCTCCTTTAAAACAAAACGATCATAATCGTCATGAGGCGAGCAAAGCATGAGCCAGAGAATTACTATTGATCCGGTAACCCGTATCGAGGGGCATTTACGCATCGATTGCGAAATCGAAAATGGCGTTGTATCGAAAGCATGGGCGTCCGGCACCATGTGGCGCGGCATGGAAGAGATCGTGAAGAACCGCGATCCGCGCGACGCGTGGATGATTGTGCAGCGCATTTGCGGCGTCTGTACGACCACGCATGCCATCTCTTCGGTGCGTGCGGCGGAAAGCGCGCTGAACATCGACGTGCCGGTGAACGCGCAGTATATCCGCAACATTATTCTGGCGGCGCATACCACGCATGACCACATCGTTCACTTTTACCAGCTGTCCGCGCTGGACTGGGTGGACATCACCTCCGCGCTGAATGCCGACCCGGCAAAAGCCGAAGCGCTGCTGAAAGGCGTTTCCAGTTGGCACCTGAACAGCGCGGAAGAGTTCACGAAAGTGCAGAACAAGATCAAAGATCTGGTTGCCAGCGGTCAGTTGGGCATTTTCGCCAACGGCTACTGGGGACATCCGGCGATGAAACTGCCGCCGGAAGTGAACCTGATCGCGGTCGCGCACTACCTGCAGGCGCTGGAATGCCAGCGTGACGCCAACCGTGTGGTGGCGCTGTTGGGCGGTAAAACGCCGCACATTCAGAACCTGGCGGTGGGCGGGGTAGCCAACCCGATCAACCTCGACGGTCTGGGCGTGCTGAACCTTGAACGCCTGATGTACATTAAGTCATTCATCGACAAGCTGAGCGACTTCGTTGAACAAGTTTATAAGGTCGATACTGCGGTGATCGCCGCGTTTTATCCGGAATGGCTGGAACGGGGTAAAGGCGCGGTGAACTACCTGAGCGCGCCGGAATTCCCGACCGACGGCAAAAACGGCAGCTTCCTGTTCCCAGGCGGCTACATTGAAAACGCCGATCTGTCGACCTACCGTCCAATCAGCTCTCACTCCGATGAATACCTGATCAAGGGTATCCAGGAGAGCGCGAAGCACGCCTGGTATAAAGACGAAGCGCCGCAGGCGCCGTGGGAAGGCACCACCATCCCGGAATACAACGGCTGGGCGGATGACGGTAAATATTCGTGGGTGAAATCGCCGACCTTCTACGGCAAAACCGTTGAAGTGGGACCGCTGGCGAATATGCTGGTTAAACTGGCGGCGGGACGCGAGTCCACGCAGGCGAAGCTGAATGAAATTGTCGCTATCTACCAGAAGCTGACCGGTAAAACGCTGGAAATGGCGCAACTGCACTCCACGCTGGGGCGCATTATTGGCCGTACCGTTCACTGCTGCGAACTGCAGGGTATTTTGCAGAACCAGTACAGCGCGCTGATCGCCAACATTGGTAAAGGCGATCACACTACGTTTGTGAAGCCGGATATTCCGTCCACTGGCGAGTTCAAAGGCGTCGGCTTCCTTGAAGCGCCGCGCGGGATGCTTTCTCACTGGATGGTGATCAAAGACGGCATTATCAGCAACTACCAGGCGGTCGTACCGTCAACGTGGAACTCAGGCCCGCGTAACTTTAACGACGATGTCGGCCCGTATGAACAGTCGCTGGTGGGTACGCCGATTGCCGATCCGGAAAAACCGCTGGAAGTGGTACGTACTATTCACTCTTTCGACCCCTGTATGGCGTGCGCGGTGCATGTTGTTGACGCTGACGGGAACGAAGTGGTCTCTGTGAAGGTTCTGTAATGCGGATTTTAGTCTTAGGGGTCGGCAATATTTTGCTGACCGATGAAGCCATCGGAGTGCGGATCGTTGAAGCGTTAGCGCAGCGATACGTACTGCCGGATTTCGTAGAGGTCCTCGATGGCGGCACGGCGGGAATGGAATTGCTGGGTGACATGGCGAACCGCGATCATCTGATCATCGCGGACGCCATTGTGTCCAGAAAAAACACGCCGGGTACGATCATGGTCCTGCGGGACGATGAAGTGCCTGCGCTGTTTACCAATAAAATTTCCCCGCACCAGCTTGGCCTGGCCGACGTTCTGTCGGCCCTGCGTTTTACCGGCGAGTTCCCGAAGAAGCTGACCCTGGTGGGCGTCATTCCTGAGTCGCTGGAGCCGCACATTGGCTTAACGCCGACGGTGGAAGCGATGATTGAACCTGCGCTTGCGCAGGTTCTTGCCGCGCTGCGCGAGTCTGGTGTGGATGCCGTCCCACGGGAGGTTGCGCATGCCTGAGGAGATTTCAGGGTTCCAGACCGCCCCGAAGGCGCAGGTTAAGGCCGCGTTTGACGCCATCGCGCAGCGTTCAATGCACGATCTCTCTTTTTTGCATCCTGATATGCCGGTGTATGTCTCTGACTTTACGCTGTATGAAGGACAGTGGACGGGATGTGTCATCACGCCGTGGATGCTGAGCGCGCTGATTTTCCCCGGGCCGGATCAACTCTGGCCGGTACGCAAGGTGAGCGAAAAACTCGGGCTGCGTCTGCCGTATGGCGATATGACGTTTACCGTTGGCGAGCTTGACGGCGTATCGCAATATCTCTCCTGCTCGTTGATGTCGCCGCTGAATCACGCGATGTCGGCGGAAGAGGGCGTCCGTCTGGCAGACGACTGCGCGCGGATGCTGCTGTCGCTGCCGGTCAGTAATCCTGATGCGCCGCAAACCAGCCGCCGTGCATTGCTGTTTGGCCGCCGGAGTAGTGAAAATGCATGAGCTGTCTCTTTGCCAGAGCGCGGTTGAGATCATTCAACAGCAGGCAGAACAGCACGGCGTTAAGCGAGTCACTGGCGTGTGGCTGGAGATTGGCGCGCTTTCCTGCGTCGAGGAGAGCGCCGTCCGTTTTAGCTTTGACATTGTCTGTCAGGGGACAGTGGCGCAGGGCTGCGTGCTGCACATCGACTACACCCCAGCGCAGGCATGGTGTTGGGATTGCAGTCAGGTGGTTGAGATCGCCCGGCACGATGCGCAATGTCCGCGCTGCCATGGCGATCGTCTGCGCGTGGACACCGGCGATTCGCTAAAAGTGAAGAGTATTGAAGTTGAATAAACCTCTGGGTGGTTAATTATGTGTATTGGCGTTCCGGGTCAGGTTCTGGCGGTGGGTGAAGATATTCATCAACTGGCGCAGGTGGAAGTGTGTGGTATCAAGCGCGATGTCAATATCGCCCTGATCTGCGAAGGCAATCCTGCGGAACTGGTTGGGCAGTGGGTGCTGGTTCACGTTGGCTTTGCGATGAGCATAATTGATGAGCATGAGGCCAACGCTACATTAGACGCGCTGCGCCGTATGGATTACGACGTGACCAGCGCGTAATACCGCTTTCATTTCGCGACCTTCCTGGCCGGATAAGACGCACTGCGCGCCGTCATCCGGCCAGGAACTTATCCCTGTCGCTTATCTTCCGTCTTGTTTTCAACGTCGCTGGCGTCGTGCCGTTCATGCAGCTGTTCGTTCAGCGGACCGTTGGTCTTGTTCACTATTCTTCCCCGTTTCACTGCCGGACGTGCGGCAATCTCTTTCGCCCAGCGCTGCACGTTCTTGTAGCTGCCTGCGTCGAGAAATTCCGCGGCGTCGTACACGTTGCCGAGCACCACATTGCCGAACCATGGCCAGATTGCCATATCGGCAATCGTATAGTCGTCGTCCGCGACATAGGGGTGATTCGCTAACTGTTTATCCAGCACGTCCAGCAGACGTTTCGCTTCCATGGTGAAACGGTTAATGGCGTATTCGATCTTCACCGGCGCATAGTGATAAAAATGGCCGAAGCCGCCGCCAAGAAACGGTGCTGCGCCCTGTAGCCAGAACAGCCAGTTCAGGGTTTCCGTGCGTTTTGCCAGATCCTGCGGCAGGAAATAGCCAAATTTTTCCGCCAGATACAGCAGGATCGATCCCGACTCAAACACGCGCACCGGCGGATTTTGCGAATGATCGCGCAGGGCCGGGATCTTCGAGTTAGGGTTGACCTCAACAAAGCCGCTGGAGAACTGATCGCCTTCGCCGATGCGGATCAACCAGGCGTCATACTCTGCACCGGTGACGCCCAGTGCGAGCAGTTCTTCCAGCATGATCGTCACTTTCTGACCGTTCGGCGTGCCCAGCGAGTAGAGCTGCAACGGGTGTTTACCGACGGGCAACGTCTTGTCATGGGTTGGGCCGGAGATCGGACGGTTGATGTTGGCGAATGCGCCGCCGCCGGATTTATCCCACGTCCAGACGTTTGCGGGCTGATAAGTGTTATCTGACATGTTGACCTGCCTTCTGATGGGTTGTGTTGAAGCAGTGTAGCAGGTCGCCATTGAGGCATTTAACAGATTGGCACATTTACGCCCTGCTATTTTTTGCCTTCGCGCGTCTGGCCGCTGCGTGGAGGTGTATGATGATGAATGTTGTTGGGCAGGCAAGCAGATGCCGCTCAGGCTGTACAGATTGAGGTAAGTTGGATGAGCACAGGAACGAGCAGTCAGGATGCCCCCTTTGGGACATTATTGGGCTATGCCCCCGGTGGTGTAGCCATCTATTCTTCAGATTACAGCTCCCTTGACCCACGGGACTATGCCGACGACGCCGCGTTTCGCAGCTACATCGACAACGAGTATATGGGGCATAAATGGCAGTGCGTAGAGTTCGCCCGCCGTTTTTTGTTTCTTAACTATGGCGTTGTGTTTACCGATGTCGGTATGGCGTGGGAGATCTTCTCACTGCGTTTCCTGCGCGAAGTGGTAAACGACAATATCCTGCCGCTGCAGGCCTTTCCTAACGGTTCGCCTCGCGCGCCGGTCGCCGGGGCGCTGTTAATCTGGCAAAAGGGCGGTGAATTTAACGAGACCGGTCATGTGGCGATTATCACCCAGTTGCTGGAGGATAAGATCCGTATCGCCGAGCAGAACGTCATCCACACGCCGCTCCCTCCCGGCCAGCAGTGGACGCGCGAGCTGGAGATGGTGGTAGAAAAGGGTCATTACACGCTGAAAGATACCTTTGACGATACCACGATTCTGGGGTGGATGATCCAGACTGACGACACGCAGCACAGCCTGCCGCAGCCGGGGAACGCCAATGACTCACTGAAGATCCGCGGCGCGCGTCTGGCGGAGAAAGGCCAGTTCGACGGCAAATGGCTGGATGAACGCGATCCGCTGCAAAAGGCGTATGTGGCCGCTAACGGGCACGTGATAAATCAGGATCCGTACCAGTATTTCACCATCACCGAGAGCGCCGAGCAGGAGCTGATTAAAGCGACCAACGAACTGCATCTGATGTATCTTCATGCCACCGACAAGGTGCTGAAAGATGACAATCTGCTGGCGCTGTTCGATATTCCCAAAATTCTCTGGCCGCGTTTACGTTTGTCCTGGCAGCGTCGCCGTCATCATATGATCACCGGTCGTATGGATTTTTGCATGGATGAACGCGGGCTGAAGGTTTACGAGTACAACGCGGATTCCGCCTCCTGCCATACCGAGGCGGGGCTGATTCTTGAACGTTGGGCTGAACAGGGCTATACGGGACAGGGCCATAACCCCGCCGAAGGGCTGATCAATGAACTGGCCGGGGCGTGGAAACACAGCCATGCGCGGCCTTTCGTGCATATCATGCAGGATAAAGACATTGAGGAAAATTACCACGCCCAGTTTATGCAGCAGGCGCTGCGCCAGGCCGGGTTTGAAAGCAAAATCCTGCGCGGGCTGGATGAGTTGCGCTGGGACGACGCGGGGCAACTGATTGACGGTGACGATCGCCTGGTGAACTGCGTCTGGAAAACATGGGCCTGGGAAACAGCGATTGAGCAGATTCGCGAAGTCAGTGAAACCGAATACGCCGCTGTGCCGATCCGCACCGGGCACACCAATCAGGACGTCCGCCTGATAGACGTCCTGCTGCGCCCGGAGGTGCTGGTGTTTGAACCACTGTGGACAGTGATCCCCGGAAACAAAGCGATCCTGCCGATTCTGTGGCAACTGTTCCCGCATCATCGTTATCTGCTGGACACCGATTTCACAGTGAACGACGAACTGGCGCAAACCGGTTATGCGGTGAAACCGATTGCCGGACGCTGCGGCAGCAATATCGATCTGGTCAGTCATCAGGAAGAACTGCTGGATAAAACCAGCGGGAAATTCGCTGAGCAGAAGAACATTTATCAGCAACTGTGGTGTCTGCCAAACGTCGCCGGGAAGTACATTCAGGTCTGCACGTTTACTGTTGGCGGCAACTACGGCGGCACCTGCCTGCGCGGCGACGAGTCGTTGGTCATTAAAAAAGAGAGCGATATTGAACCGCTGATTGTCGTGAAAGAATAGACGCTTACCTTGTAGCGCAGCGCTTACAGACCTGCGACGTGACGGCAGACCTAAATACGGTAAGCGCTACATAAACCCAAACCCGCCTTCGGGCGGGCTTTTTACATCGTGAAGCCGCCGCCGGCGCGGCGTTATTCTGCAACAACCAGGATAAAGAGGCGTTCCCCAGGGGCAGGAATATCAGAGAGAGTTAAGACTATTTTTAAAAAGAGACTTCTTCATCAAGTTTTTAAACCTATACGGGAGAAATAGTTCTTAATCGTGTCTTGCTGGTATATTCATCATCGTTTTAAATTTTGATTTATTATTTATGCAATAAATGTTTCATCTGCAGAAATAATTCTCTTTTGCCAGCTTCTTTTGTAGGTATATAATTATTGGGATTTTTCAGGGAAATAATACACGAATTCAGATCCAGATGAGGGAGCATGCACTATGAATACCCGGTCAGCAATATTTTTATGTGTGGTCGCATTCCTGCTGGCGGGTTGTGAGCCACGCTCCTCCATCGATGCGAAGAAAACGGGGCTGCGGGCGGAGAGCGGCGTCAATAAAAATGCTTCAGCACAGCTGTTGTCGGACAAGGATATTTTTGGTAACGAAACCACATTGGCGGTGTCCGAAGAGGATATCCAGGCGGCGCTGGAAGAGGATGAGTTTCGTGTACCGCTGAATTCCCCTGTTATTCTCGTACAGTCCGGTAGCCGCGCGCCGGAAACGGCGATGCAGCAAGAAATGCGGAAATATTATACTGTCGCGACCTTTTCCGGGATTCCGGACAGGCAAAAAGTGATTTCCTGCAATAAAAATGAGAACGGCGATGTGGTTGTCAGTGAGAATATGAACTGGATGCAGGCACTGCGTTACGTCGGCGCGAAGGGGCATCAGAAAGCGATCGTTGTTTATCAGGATACATTGCAGTCCGGTAAATACGATCCCACAACCAAAACGACGACGTGGTCGGACTATAAAAATGAGAAGCTGACGGATGCGGCTTCGCTGCGTTTCCTGGTGCGTTTTACGCTCGTGGATGTGGCGACAGGAGGCTGGTCCACCTGGACGCCAGTCAACTATGAAGAGGCTGTTCTTCCCTTGCTGACGAGTAAAACCGGCACAGCTACCACGGAGCAACAAATTACTCAGCTTAAACAAAAAACCTATGCAACAGCGGTTAAAGATTTGGTGAGCCGGTATCAGTAAATCAACTCTACATCAGACGTTGAGTTATGGCGACGATCAGAAACATTATCAGTAGGACGGGGTATTCTCGTACTGAATCGAATCCATAGCCACGAGGGAAAAATGTCAAATAGGTATATATTTTTAGAAACACAAGATGCAATAAGATTATTTAGTGCTTCTCGGTAAGTGATAATATTTTTATTAATATCACAGTGGTTATTGATGAGTATAATAACGAAAAAGAACCTCCACTTTTTGAAACTTCGATCACTGACAACGTTGTTGTTTTATCACTATTTAGTGATTTTAATGAACAAAGGATAATAAGAGAAAGAGTTACTTACGCATTTCATAAAAATAAAATATTCGTGGTTTTGTAGAGGAATAAATAAAAATCTCCGTTCAGTACGCTAAACTAAACATCCCGTCTTTGATCCCTTTAACTGACTGTTTAACCTGATAAAGTTCATCCTGCCATTCCTGAACCTCGTTACGTCCGCCATCAACACAATACACCCGTCCGTAATCCTCACCGTCAGTCCGCGTCTGGTCTCAGATCCCGCCTCTGCCAACCCGTCGCCCCTAAGGTGCACTCTGGGGCTGCGCGAATATCCGGTGGGGACGTTGATTTTACGGTTGGTGCGGTAAATACCGACATAACCGACTTTAAGACGGCGATACTCACCCCCGATGGGGGAGTAAATGCGCTATGAGTAACCGGTATGCAGAAACCGTTTAACCAGAGTAACGACGGCTGAAACCGGGAAGCTGGTAGCGGCAGGTCATCCGCGAGCACCTGGAATGGGACGTTCGGGGCCAGACGGTGCGGCCGTGCTCGACACCAGAGGCAGGATCGTCTACCGGGTGGGGTCAGTCCAGTGGACCCTCATGAACTTTGCAAACCTCTTTCAGAGTCCACTATAAGCACGGATTAAAAACGTAATTTCTCATAGGCACATAATTTGTCCATGTAAGATATTTCTGATATAAATAGGCGTCTTATTGTTAAGGTTATTAGTGGTAATTTTCTGAATTGCATTAATTTTATTTACCAATAAGTCAAAGGGACATTAAGGCATAAACTTAAAACGGAACAGAGCATCATGCTTAGAAAACTCTCTTTTATCGTCCTGCTATCTTCGGGGAATGCGCTCGCTGCTGAAGCTGTCTGTAGCTCCACCGACGGGAAACAACTAACCTGTAGCGGCGAGCAAGGACTTTTTACCAATATTGACAACACCCTTAACTCATATCAAAGCGTTACTATTGATACTACAACAAATGACAAAGGCTATGGATTAGACTTCCGTCAAACTGTCCATCATTTAACGCCAGATAACATAAACATTACCACTACTGGAAAATACTCTGACGGTATTATAGGGCGGATAGCCACGACGACAATTGATGGCAACCTGAATATTAAAACGTATGGTGAATATTCCTCCGGTATATTATTGCAGGAGTTTGAATACGCCAATGTAACCATCGCTGGCGACATGGACATTTATACACGCCATGGCATGGGGATCGCCGCTGAACTTACTCTGGGCAATAATAAAAACAATCTATTAACCGCCGGAGATAATATTTCCGTTGTCACAGAAGGCGCAGGAAATAACTTAAGACGGGGTGCCGGATATGGAATCTATGCCGGCTCTGCATACTATTTAAACAGTTTGGGATTTATTCCCGATCACCATACGGCCCGTATCATGCTGGGTAACAATGTATCTGTACAAACCAGCGGCGATGAAGCCCATGGGGTGTATGCAAACAAAACAGGGATGATTCAGGTTGGTGACATCTCCGTTCTTACCCGGGGTGAGCAGGCGGCGGGCCTGAAAGCGGAGGATGGCAACAAATATGCACCACCGGGACAACGTTTACTCAGAGCCCGAACTGAAAGTTATGAAGGTGGAAAAATATTCCTGACACGTAACGTTAATATCGATGTGGAAGGCGCCGGAAGTTACGCCATGCATTCGACCGGGTTTGGATCTTACATCGGTTCTTCCTGGCTTGGCGGGCAGCAGTCCAGAGGGACCTATATCGTCAATGGTAACCTGTTGGCTGAAACGTTAGGGGTGATTGATTTACGGATGACCCATGGTTCAGTATTTACCGGCACCGCCGATTCTAAACAGCTGAATACTGATAATTCCCTGAATACCGTGGATAATGGCTATATTTATCTGGATATGTCCAGAACCAGCAGTATCTGGAATATGACCGGGGACTCGGTGGTTACCCGTCTGGATTTGAATGATGCGAATTTAACCTATGCTGCCCCCACCCAGCATTCATCATTTACACCTAAATTCCTGCACGTGATCGAGGATTATTCCGGAAATAATGGCATTCTGACGCTTAATACCGTTCTTGGCGGTGATGACTCTCCGACTGATAAACTGTATGTTCATGGCGATGTAGAAGCTGGTAACACTCAGGTCAGTATAAATAATATTGGCGGCCAGGGTGACCTGACGAATCAGGGCATTGAAATAGTCAATGTGGGGGGCCAGTCCATCGGCACCTTCACAAAATATGGTCGTATCGTTGCCGGCGCTTACGATTATGATGTTGTCCGTAAAGGCGAGAACTGGTATCTGGTGAGTGGCCTGCCGGAACCAACACCTGAACCAACACCAGAGCCGACGCCGGAACCAACGCCGGAGCCAATCCCGACTCCGAAGCCAACACCGAATCCTTCCCCGATAGTTCGTCCGGAAGGAGGAGAATATGTGGCTAACATTATGGGGTCTAATACCTTATTCCTGCATAGACTGCACGATCGCGTAGGTGAGCCACATTATGTCGGATCCGTTTCAGATAACAGAGAAAAAGTTACGGGTATGTGGATACGAAACGTCGGAGGACATACTCGTTTCAAAGACAGCAGTGGGCAAATCAACACCCAGGCGAACCGTTATGTTCTCCAGTTAGGTGGGGATATTGTGCAATGGAGCAGTGACGGTAAAGACAGATATCACCTCGGTATTATGGGCGGATACGCCAACCAGAAAAGTAACTCGCATAATAAATTCAGCCATTACTACAGCGAAGGGAGTGTAAACGGCTACAGCGCAGGTATTTACGGAACATGGCTGGAAAATAACGCCGAGAAGACGGGGGGGTATGTTGATACCTGGCTTCTGTATAACTGGTTTGACAATACCGTAAGCGGCAATTCCCTGGCTTCCGAAGATTATAAATCGAAGGGCTTCACTGCATCGGTTGAGTCTGGTTACACATGGAAACTTGGCGAGAAAAATCATCGGGAAAGCTATTTTGTTCAGTCTGTTGCACAACTGACATGGATGGGCGTTAAAGCTGACTCTTTCACGGAGAAAAACGGAACGCGCGTTGAAAGTGAAGGTGATGGAAATATCCAGACCCGACTGGGGACCCGTTTGTTTATCAAAGGTCATAGTCAGCTTGATGAGGGTAAACAGCGAATTTTCGAACCGTTCATCGAAGCCAACTGGATCCACAACACACGCGATTTTGGCGTATCAATGGGTGGAGTGGATGTCAAACAGGCAGGAGCGCGTAACATTGCTGAGCTGAAAACCGGTGTAGAAAGCCAGATCAACCGCAATGTAAATCTGTGGGGGAATGTTGCACAACAGATTGGCGACAAGGGCTACAGTGATACCAGCGCCATGCTGGGACTTAAAGTCAATTTCTAAACCTACCTGAAAAACAGCGCCAGGCATATTGCCTGGCGCTGTATCTCGATGCGGTACTGTGTTGTGGAGTGGCACAGTAAATTTGGCCACCCGCTTAAAGGTGATATTCTCATCTCAACACAAAACGGGTGACTTAATGGACAAGAAAACCGGCATACCTTCACTCCGGAGTTCAGTCTGAAAGTTTGCAGGCGTAGCATAATAATTCTCCCTGAGGAAAATGAAATAGTGTTGGATGGGCGTCACCTGGGTGGCGGGCGAAGTGGGATGATTTATTTCGTCAGTATCAATTTGCCGGAATGCGTCTGGCGAAGTTGATAGTGTTCGCTATTGTACGCAATTCACACCGGGCCCTCGTCACCGGGTAACAGTTTTGCTGTTGATCAGACGTTTCCCGTGGGAAGGACGCGACGAAACGCGATGTGTTGTCAGAGCGGCTGATGTGTTGCTCAGTCCTGGTACATTTATTATGAAAATGATAATCAACTTGGTAGCGAGAAGCATTATCAAGATAAGCGAGAATGCACCAGGCGATTTTATTTAGAAAAAAGGCGGCTGGATCAATTTTTTATATTCCGTGGCGCCACGGTTTGTCCGGGAAGGGGCTGGTCAGGTAATCATTCTTCTTTACGTCCGTTTTCTTTCATGCGTATCAACACCGTGTTGTTTTAATACTGATTCATCTTATCAGAGAGATTATTGGCGGAGACGAAAACGTGTTATCTATATGTCAGATAAAAACAGAGCAATTTAAATCTCTATCTCTTTACCGAGATCGTATTCTATTAACGTCCATTTAACAGGAGAGCCCTGATAATAGGGCAGCATTTCTCCCTTTTTTAAATTTACCACGGCCGAAACGACGGTGCTGGAGAGCTGCCAGTAGCCACTTTGTGGGCTGAGCTGGCCGCTGTTGCGAATGATGCCAAGCGGCTTGCGGCGGGAATCGTCTTGTTGAAGTGAAGAAGAGAGCACCGAAAGAGTGTAATTACTGCTATCAATTTTCATAACATAACTTCCAACAAAGAATACATATGACGTATAAGCGACCGTCGGGGGCGATTGCTTAAGCTGATGGCATTATTATTTATCGCTAGAATTAACTTATGCGACTTATTGCAAATAAACGCTGTTTTCGCCAAAATGGGCGACCTTTTTGGTTAAAGAATACGCAAAATGACCTGCCGCCTGATTAATTGTTTGCTCCTGACCCTTTCGCTTTTCACCAGCAGCGCGTTTGCGGTGAACTGTTTGCGCGCCTCGACGCCGCTGGAAAACACCATTTGCGGCAACGATAATTTGCACTGGCTGGACAGCACGATGAGCGTGATTTACCGTACAATGCTGGTAAAAAGCGGTAACCATGACGTGCAGCAGCGTTACGCGGAGTGGGAGTCATCGCTGAAAAACTGCACGACGGATACCTGCATTGAACGCGCTTATTACGAAGGGATCAGCACCATTTCGGACGTAGCGCCCGATTTTGACTGGGAAGGGCGCTGGTGGAACGTCAGCGTCTCCAATATGAGCGGCGGCACCATTCAGTTTAGCCGCAGCGCGGAGTGGTCGGTCACAACGGACATTCGCGTCTGGTCAGGACGGAACAAGGATGAATTTGCGGCGGAGGCCCGCAAACTTTACGGTATGGCGCTGGTGGAGCGTATCGCGGATACCAATAACTGCCGGTTACTGTTTATTCCGCGCAAGAGCGGCGCGATTCAGGTCTTCAGCAATGCGGACTGGAGCTGTGGGCTCTCAATGCCGAGCGGTGCGTTTATTGACGGGCGCTATGAGCGTGCCGACAGCGATCCGCGGCCAAAAGCGACGCTGCTGTCGCTGGCGATTTTCTCTGATCCGAAGATGGATGAACGTTTTCGCACGCTGGTAGGAAGCGACTACCAAAAGTTTGTCGACACGGCCAATGTTTATATGTATCAGGAAGATACCGACAATATCGGCGCGACGGTGGTCTCTATGTGGGTGCGGGGCGCCGCCAATAACCAGACGGCGATCATCATGTACACGAAAAGCGACATCTGGGCGGCGAGAGTTTATCCGAATGAGAAAGGTAAGCTACAGCTGCAATATTTCAGCACGAAAGGGAACGATCCGCGCACCATGACCCGGACTATCGCCGAGTGGAAGCTGCGTTTTCTGGATAAATAAAGCCGGATAAGCGAAACGCCATCAGGCTTTATTACCTACGGATGACTCTCTCTTTAAGAGCGGGTCAGGAGGGAGGAGAAACGATACGCACAAATGCCCTTTACCCCAGCGTACCCACCACGTTCAAATCTGTGTCATCCGGCACTTCATTATAAGAAAGCACATGTAGCCCGTTGGCGAAGAGGCGTCCATAACGGGCGATCATTGGTCGCAGTTGCGGCGTCACCAGCAGCAGCGGCGGCAGACTTTTCGCTTTCATCTGCTCGTAGACCATCGGCATGGTGTTTTGTAGCTGCGTCAGAATATTCGGGTCGACCGGGAAGCTGTCCAGCGCCACTTTTCCCGCCTGCTGCGCCTGGGTGAGCGCGCCAAGCAGCATATTCTCCAGTTCATTATCGATGGTATAGGCCACCAGTTGCGGCCGGTCCGCGTTAATGCTGTGCACAATCGCGCGGCGCAGGGCAAAGCGCACGTCGGCGGTGAGCAGAACCGGATCTTTGGTCACGGCTGAACTTTCCAGCAGCGTGGAAGCGATCGTCACAATATCCTTCAGCGACACCTGCTCCAGCAGAAGTTGGCGGTAGATCCGCAGCAACTGGCTGTAGTTCAGCGCCGCGTTGAGATCTTCCGCCAGCTTAGGCGCCTGCTGGGCCAAACGGGCGTGAAGATGCGTAATATCATCATAGTTAAACAGCTCCGGCAGATGCTCGCGGGCGACCTTATTAACGTGGGTCGCCACCACGCTGGCGCAGTCCACCACCTGATAGCCCAGATTCAGCGCTTTGGATTTTTGCTCCGGGTCGATCCAGACGATCGCCATGCCGTAAGCCGGGTCGGTATCCAGCACACCGTCTATCTCGCCATACAGCTCCGCGCCGGGGATCGCCATCAGCTTATCCGCGTGGACTTCGCCCAGTGAGGTGCGGATCCCGTTGATATGAATGGCGTATTGCGCGGGCTTAAGGCGGAAGTTTTCCCGCACGCGAATTTCCGGCAGCAGCACGCCGCAGTGTTCGGAAATGACCTGCCGCACGCCGCGAATACGCTGGGTAAGCGGGCTGCCTTTAGACTCATCCACCATCATTACCAGCTTATAGCCGAGATTGAGGCCAATCGGTTCCACCAACGGAATATTCTCCCAGGTGATCGATGGCGTTTCATCCGGCGTGAGCGCCTCTGAAATGGCGTCCATATCGCTTTCTGGCTGTGCGGGCTGCACCACTTTGCTCTGTCGCCAGGCGGCGAATAACAGCAGCGCCGTGAAGCTCAGGAAGGCGATGTGGGGCATGCCCGGCACGATGGCAAGAATAAACATCACGAACGCGGCGGTGTAGAGGACTTTCGGCTTCGAGAGCAACTGGGCTTTAATCTCGTCGCTGACGTCGTTGCCTTCGCTGACGCGGGTCACGATAATCGCCGCGGCGGTTGCCAGCAGCAGCGACGGGATCTGCGCCACCAGACCGTCACCGATAGTCAGCAGAACGTACTGACGGAACGCGTGGGTGGCGTCGAGATCGTATTTAAAGATACCGATGCAGATCCCGCCGATCACGTTGATGATCAGTACCATGATCCCGGCGATGGCGTCGCCGCGTACAAACTTCGAAGCCCCGTCCATCGAGCCGTAGAAATCGGCCTCTTTCGCCACTTCCTGGCGTCGGGTGCGTGCCTGCTGCTGATTGATTAACCCGGCGTTGAGATCGGCGTCGATCGCCATTTGTTTACCCGGCAGGGCATCGAGGGTGAAGCGCGCGGAGACTTCAGAAATACGCTCCGCACCCTTAGTGACGACCACAAAGTTGATGATCATCAGGATGATAAATACCACGAAGCCGACCACGAAATCGCCGCCGATCACCACCTGGCCGAAGGCTTCAATCACCTTACCGGCCGCGCCTTCCCCTTCATGACCGTGCAGTAACACCACGCGCGTTGATGCCACGTTGAGGGTGAGGCGCATCAGGGTGGTGATAAGCAACAGAGTCGGGAAAATGGCAAAGTCCAGCGGACGCTGCATATTGACCGACACGAGCAGCACAATCACCGCCAGTACGATGTTGAAGGTGAAGAAGATATCCAGCATCAGCGGCGACAGCGGCAGAATAACCATTGCCAGCACGCAGAGAAGCAAGATAGGCACGCCAACGTGCCACTGACGGAGCACGCTGAGCGCGTTGCGCAATTTACTGTTCGCCATTGGCTTTTAAGACCTCCTGAGGAATGTTTATCTGCCTGTTCAGACGGGGTTTTTGCTCAACGTTGCCTGCGCGCCACGATTTCAGCTGCATCACATAGGTCAGAACGTGGGCGATAGCGCGGAAAAGCTGCGCCGGTATTTGCTGGTTAACGCGCGTGGTGTAGTAAACCGCGCGCGCCAGCGGAGGAAACTCCACCACTTCAATGTCGTGGCTGGCGGCGACTTCACGGATCCACAACGCCACGTCGTCGATGCCTTTGGCGACGATGTAAGGCGCTTCCGCCTTTTGCGGATCGTATTTCAGCGCCACCGCGTAGTGGGTCGGGTTGGTGATAATCACATCCGCCGTCGGGACGGTTCGGCTGATCTGCCCCATCGCCATCTGGCGCTGCAACTGGCGAATACGGCTTTTGATCTGCGGGTTACCGTCGTTGTTTTTATGCTCCTCTTTCACTTCCTGTTTGGTCATGCGCATCTTTTTGGTGAACATGAACTTACTCAGGGGAACGTCAAGCAAAGCAAAGATGACAATAACCGCGACAAAATAGCTGACAACGTGATGGAAAATATCGAAACCCTGCATGATCGCCTGGCGTAAATAAAGGCGCTGAAGATGCAGCAGCCCGTCCATGGAGTCGTGCACCATCATGTAGAGAACGCTGAGAATAATGCCGCATTTGAGCAGCATCTTGCCGACATCCAGATAGTGGCTGGCGGAAAAAAGCCGCTTTACGCCGTTGATGGGCGACAGTTTTTTGATGTCGGGTTTCAGCTTTATCGGCGTAAAAATCCAGCCGCCAGGGATCAGGCTGGCGACCATGCACGCCAGCGGAATCGGGATCAGGGTGGCGATAAAACGCAGCAGTATCCAGACGTTCAGCAGCAGAAACTGATTAAGCGCTCCCGGATCGTCGATTTTCGAACCCATCTGGCCGACGGCGATAAACGACTCCCCGACCAGCTGGCGGTAGTAGGGCAGGAACGCCGCGAGGGTGAAAAATGATGCCACCAGACCGACGGCCATCGTCAGGTCTTTCGAGCGCGGGATATCGCCCTTTTCGCGCGCTTTGCGCAGCTTCCCGAGGGTGGGTTTTTCGCTTTTATCGCCACCGGAAGAGGCCATTAGTGCACCCTTATGGCGTCGAGTTTCGCCAGAATTTCAGTGGTCAGGTTGAGATAGTGGTCAGGAATATTCGTGACCAGCATTGAAATGCAAAGCAACCCGAACAGCATGCTGATCGGGAAGCCGAGCGAAAACAGGTTCAGCGTAGGCGACACGCGGTTCAGCAGTCCAAAACCGCCCTGAACTATCAGCATCACAAAAGTGGTCGGTAGAGCGATAAGCGTGGCGGAGGCCATGATCCAGCCGAGGCCCTGGGCGATCAGGGTCAGTGTAGGGTTGTTGATAGCCTGGCCGATGGGCCAGTAGCTGAAGCCCTTATACAAAATCGTCACCATCAGCAGATGGCCATCCATAACGAAAAAAAGCAGGCCGCAGAACACGTAGATAATTTGTGAAATCACGGTGGTGGAGTTGCCGTTGATCGGGTCGTTCATCATCGCCATCCCGAGCCCAATATTCATAGACAGAATATGTCCGGCGGTTTGCAGGGCGACAAACACCAGCTGGAGGGCGCTGGCGAAAAGAATGCCCCACAATAGCTGCTCGCTAATCAGCAAAATGGTGCGTATCGACAGCAGTTCGCCCAACAGTACGTTGTTTGGCAGCATAGGGGTGATAATGACGGACAGCGCCAGCGCAGTGGCGATTTTAATCCGGCGGGAAAACGCTTTGTTATCCAGCACGGGGGCGAACTGCAGAAACGCCAGAATACGGATGAAGGGCAGCACCAGCGCCATTAATGGCGTAAGCAGCGCCTGAATATCGATTCCCATTGCGGTTTAGCCTACCAGCCCCGCCGCCTGGTGAAAGATCTGCGTGGTAAAGTCCACCAACTGCGTCAGCATCCACTTTCCGGCAAAAATCAGCACCCCCAGCGTCACCACCAGGCGCGGCAGAAAGCTCAGCGTCTGTTCGTTAATCTGCGTGGTGGCCTGAAAAATACTGACGCACAGCCCGACAATCAGGCTGGGTACAATCGCGACGGCGGAGATCAACAGCACCAGATGAATGCCGGAGGCCATGATGTCTCCGGCGGTATCCATATTCATCATCGTTATAACCCCTGCACGCTGGAGGTCAGCGTGCCGACAATCAGCGTCCAGCCGTCGCAAAGCACGAACAGCATCAGCTTAAAGGGCAGCGAAACGATCAGCGGCGACAGCATCATCATCCCCATCGCCATGAGAATACTGGCGACGATCAGGTCGATAACCAGGAAGGGGATGTAGATCATGAAACCTATCTGGAAAGCGGTTTTCAGTTCGCTCAGCAGGTACGCGGGCGTTACCACCGTTAAATCCTGTTCGCGGGCATCACCTTCGATACCCGCGATGCTCATCATCTGCGCCATCGCCTTATTGTTGGTTTGCGCCAGCATATATTTTTTCAGCGGGGCTTCCGCCTTTGCCAGCGCCTGCTTCAGCGTGATTTCATCGTTCTGGAACGGGGTGATGGCGTCCGTATAGATGGTCGTCCATACCGGGCGCATCACCAGCAGCGTCAGTGCCAGTGCGATACCGGTCAGGATTTTGTTGGGTGGGCTCTGCTGTAGCCCCAGCGCCTGGCGCAAAATCGCCAGGACGATAATAAAGCGGGTGAAACAGGTCATCATCAGCACCATGATCGGCAGCAGGCCGAGCAGGGTCATCAGGATCAGGATCTCAATTTTGACGTTGTAATCCTGGCCTGTCTGCGTCGTTGCGGTGCTAAAGAGGGTGACATCACCGTTTGCCGCCAGTACGGGCTGGGCAAACAGCAAACCCAGGAGCAGCAACAGGGCGATGCCGCTGCGGTAAAACGACTGATTCATCGCGTCAACTCACCAAGCTCTTTGGCGTTAAACTCGATAATGCGCAGCCCATATTTATCGTTCAGCACCACCACTTCAGCTTTGCCGAACAGAATGCCGTTAACCTTGATATCCAGCGGCTCGCCTGCCATTTTGTCCAGTTCGATGACGGAATCGCTGTTGACCGTCATCAGTTCTGCCAGCGAAATATCGACGGAGGCGACTTCCAGCGTCAGTGTGACCGGAATACGGCGGAACAGGGCCATTTTACGCATGTCGGTCATCGGCGCGCTGCGCGTTTCCGACTGCAAATCAAGACGGATATTGCCTTCGACGGTGGCTTCCTGCGGCATATCGCTGAGGTTCAGATCGTCAAGATCGAGAGACTGACTCAGTTCGTGTTGCAAATCACTCATAGTGTTTCTCGGTTGTTTTGTCATAGATATCGCACAGGAACAACTTGCTGCGATCTTCTGCAATTGCGGCTTCAAAAATTTGTTCTTTACCGATAAAAACCGGTAACGGTTCATTTACGGCGATAGGGATGATGTCGCCAGGTTTGATGTCGGCGATCTGCGCGACCGTCAGGTTAAGGCTGGCCAGACGGCCATTCAGCTTCAACGGCAGCGTATCGAAAAGACGCTCGATTTGTGCCGGGCTCAGCGGTGCGCTTTGCACGCTGCTCTGGCTGGCTTCGGGTGTACGCAGCGACGCCAGCATCTGATCGACATGATGATGGTCGAGGAGCACGGTAAAGCTGCCGTGGTCATATCCTTCGAGCGTAAAGGTAATACACCATGACCATTGGCTAATGACCGTGGAATAATCGATTTTAATATCGAGATTTTCCCCGAAGGTTTCTTTGCTGATAATTAATGACGTTAATTCCTGGCCCAGTTTACTTTTCAGGCGTTCTTCGGTTTTGGTCACCGGCAATGTGTCGTCGGGCGCGACATGATTACTGTCTTTGCTCAAACCATAATAATCATGAAGAATATTCAGCAGTAAAATACGGTCAATGACAAACGCAATATTACCGTAGGGTGTTGAGAATATTTGCGCGTTTTTATAGTTTTGATCTATCGCAAACGTCATGGTCTTTAACGCTGCATTGACGCGGAGCTTCTTCAGAAAATAGATGCTCAGTCTGGCGTCAAGGATGTCAAAGCAGTCATTCATCAGCTTTGGCAGTTTATGCCATGGGCGACCGAGCTTGCTGATCTCTGGTTTGATGAGATCGGGCAAATCATCGTGCTTATGGATTCTGATTCGCTGTGAGACAGGGTACATGATTATTCCGGGTTAATAGTAATGGTCAATCGAGTAATAACGCTCGTTATTAATCTGAATGGCGCTATCTACAAAAAAATCGTGGAAGCATTTGAGTTTTTACAATCTCGTGTCGCTCTACTACAACATCGGGGAAACTTCGCGAGGTGCAGACTTACACTCCATTCATCAGGAAGAGGATTAGACAATTACAGGCTTTTATTTGCAATAGGTAATGGGTTATTAATCCATTATTTATCTGCGATCATATTGATTAATAACTTTTATAACTTATTGTTTTTAAATGATTAATATTTTAATACCCATTAAAAAAAAGACAATTCTGAGTCCGTGGGTATACTGCACTCACTTTCATAAATCATGCCCTTTTATGAAAGGTTAACATCCTACTTATTTTTATTAACATTTCGTTTTTCGCCTTGTTGTGCGTGCTACGGATAATATTCTGTGGCGATGTGTTTAATAAAAGTAGAGTGGGGTATCTTTTATTTGTTCTTTCTGTTGGTACTCCTGATGAGCATTATCATTGACCGTGAAGAGCGCAATGAAAACGGCTTTATTGCTGTTTCCCCTGCCAGCGTTAACGTAATGTCGTTAGCCCGCCGTGTTGCAAACTATAATGTTTCAGTTCTCATTACTGGCGAAACGGGAACAGGTAAAGAGTGTGTTGCGAAATACATTCATGAACACGCCTGTGGCAGCGAGGCTCCTTATGTGGGGGTTAACTGTGCGGCGATTCCGGAAAGTATGCTGGAAGCCATTTTATTCGGTTATGAAAAAGGCGCATTTACCGGCGCGGTAGCCAGCGTGGCGGGTAAATTTGAACAGGCCAACGGCGGCACGCTGCTGCTGGATGAAATTGGCGACATGCCGCTGGCGCTGCAGGCGAAATTACTGCGCGTATTACAGGAGCAGGAAGTCGAACGTCTTGGCAGCCATAAACGCATTCCGCTGGATATTCGTTTAATTGCTTCCACAAATAAAGATTTGCAGCAGGAAATTGCGGAAGGCCGTTTCCGCCAGGATCTCTTTTACCGTATTTCGGTGGTGCCGATTCATATTACGCCGCTGCGTGAACGTAAGCAGGACATTCTGCCGCTGGCGCAGCGCTTTATCGCCAAATACCGCGCTTTTCACAAGGGGAGCTTACGCCTTGGCGATGATGCGCGTAAGGCGTTGCTGGGCTACGACTGGCCGGGCAATGTGCGAGAGCTGGAAAACGTGATTCAGCGCGGCATGATTTTATGCAATGGCGAAGAGGTCAGCGCCGCTGATTTCGGTCTGGTTGCGCGGGTGATGCTGCCGGAAACCCCGGCCATCGACATGATGCCCGCTTACCGCGAGCAGGAGAGTGCGGGCGCATCGGCGATCCGTGACGTCAAGCTGCATGGCCGTCTGGCGGAATACCAGTACATCATCGACTTGCTGAAGCGCCATAAAGGCAATAAATCAAAGACCGCCGAATTTTTAGGCATCACCCCCCGCGCCCTGCGTTATCGCCTCGCTTCGATGCGTGATGAAGGCATCGACCTTGAATGTGACTCCTGAGGCCAGGAAGGATTGAGTAATGGATGAAATACGAGCAACAGGCATGAACCCGGCGCAGACGGAGATACTGAGCCGGATGCAGCACACCGCCGCGCTGGCCTCTGCCAGCGGACTGGATGCGCACGCGTCGGTACAGCCCGCCAGCAGCGCGTTCGCGGCCAGCGAACCGCTTTCTTTTGGTCAGGTTCTTAATAACGCTATCGATAATGTTGATGCCATTCAGCACAGCGCGGGCGCAAAACAGAAAGCGATTGATATGGGTCAGAGCGATGATTTAGCCGGTGCAATGATCGAAAGTCAAAAGGCCAGTGTGGCTTTCTCGGCCATGATGCAGGTGCGCAATAAGCTCACCAGCGCGCTGGACGAAGTGATGAATACTCCGCTCTAAGGTTTTAATCGTGTTAAACAAGATCAAATCTCGTCTTCCCGCCGTTTCACTGCCTTCCGGCCTGAATAAAACGCAACTGCTGGCTATCGTCGGTGGCGTGGTACTGACGCTCGGCATCGTGCTTTCCCTGTGGAACCGCAATCAGGGCTATGTGGCGCTTTATGGTTCGCAAGAGCATCTCCCGGTCTCTCAGGTGGTGGAGGTGTTGGGGGCGGAAACCATTCCTTACCGTATTAACCCGGACAACGGCCAGATCCTGGTCAGCGAAAGCAAACTCTCTCAGGCGCGTATGGCATTGGCGGCGAAGGGCATCAGTGCGCTCACGCCGGAGGGCTATGAGCTGATGGACAAAGAAGAGATGCTGGGCAGCAGCCAGTTTATTCAGAACGTGCGCTACAAGCGCAGCATGGAGGGTGAGCTGGCGAAAAGCATTATGGCGCTGGAAGCGGTGGAAAATGCCCGCGTGCATCTTGGGATCAGCGAAGCGAGCTCATTCGTGCTGGCGAACAAACCGGGCAGCAGCGCCTCGGTGATGGTGCAGCTACGCTACGGCAAAAAGCTGGATGATGCGCAGGTTGCTTCTATCGTTCAACTGGTTTCCGGCAGCGTGCCCGGCATGTTGCCAACGAATGTCCGCGTGGTAGACCAGGCGGGGAATCTGCTCTCGGCCGGAATCGACGGGCCGGATGGCGCGCTGGCGGGTAAGGGGCCGGGCAGCGATGTGGTGCAGCGCATCCGCGCCGATACCAGCCAGAACATCGCCAGCCTGCTGACCTCTCTGGTCGGCGCGGGCAACTTTCGCATCAGCGTTGCGCCGGACGTCAACCTGAGCCGCGTGGAAGAGACGCAGGAGCGCCTTGGGAAAGAGCCGCTCGTCAGCGATGAGCAGGTCACACAGGAAAACACCACCAACGAAATGGCGTTCGGCATTCCGGGCTCCCTGAGCAATCGCCCGGTGAACCAGGCGCCGCAGGCTGCGGCAAATCAGGCGGCGGGCGTACAGCCTGACGCGAACGCGGCGAACGGCGACAGCGCCGACCCGCGTTCGCTCTCCAGCCGCAGCCAGCAGCAGCGTAAATACGCCTTTGACCGCGATATTCGCCATATCCGCCACCCTGGCTACAAGCTGGAAAAAATGAGCGTCGCCGTGGCGCTGAACAAGTCGGCGCCGGCGCTGGCGAAAATGACTCCGGAACAGCTGGCCTCTATGACGCGTCTGGTGGAGAGCGCCGCCGGTATCGAAAAATCGCGCGGCGATGTCCTGACGATGGACGTGCTGGCCTTTACCGCGCCGGAAGGAAATGTCATGCCGGAGCTGAAGTGGTGGCAGGACCCGTCCATGCAGTACTGGGGGCAGAATGGCGGCATTGGCCTGCTGGCGCTGTTAACCCTGCTGTTTGGCGTGCGTCCGCTGGCGCAGCGCTTTGGCCGCCGTGAACGGGTCGCCATCGAGAAAGAAGCAGAACCAGAGAACATTCTGCTGAGCCATGAGGGAGTGATGGCGGAAGACGCCCTGTCGAATGGCCTGCCGAAAGTGGGCTTCCATAATGACGATCATCTGCCGCCGCAGAGCTCCGGTCTGGAAGCGAAAGTCGAATATCTCCAGGTGCTGGCGCAGAGTGAAACCGAGCGTGTAGCGGACGTACTGAAACAATGGATCAACAGCAATGAGCGAAGCAACAGTAAACCGGAATAATCATAGCAGCGACGGGGCAGCCGGGCGCAGCCGCCTGGAGCAGGCGGCAATCCTCCTGTTGAGCGTGGGTGAAGAGGCCGCCGCTCAGGTGATGAGAAAAATGGATCGTGAAGAGGTGGTGCTGCTCAGCGAAACCATGGCGCGTTTACATGATGTAAAGGTAAACCAGGCGCGCCAGGCGATGAACAACTTCTTCTCGGATTACCGCGAGCAGAGCGGGATCAACGGTGCGTCGCGCACCTATCTGCGCAGCATTCTGGAAAAAGCGCTGGGTGGCGAAATTGCCCGCAGCGTGATTAACGGCATCTATGGCGATGAGATCCGCTACCGCATGGCGCGCCTGCAGTGGGTGGATATTCCGCAGCTGGCGGCGCTGATTGAGCAGGAGCACCTGCAGTTGCAGGCAGTTTTCCTCGCCTTCCTGCCGCCGGACATCGCTGCCAGCGTGCTGAATGTTCTGCCGCGCGAACGCCAGGATGAGATTATCTACCGCATCGCACGCCTCGATGATATTAACCGCGATGTGATCGACGAACTCGACCGCTTAATCGATCGCGGCGTGGCGGTGCTCTCTGAACATGGCTCAAAAGTGATCGGCATTAAGCACGCCGCCAACATTGTCAACCGTATTCCGAGCAACCAGCAGATCCTGTTGGATCAGCTGCGCGAGCGAGACGAGAAGGTGGTCGACGATCTGAAAGATGAGATGTATGAGTTCTATATCCTCAGTCGCCAGACGCAGGTGACCTTGCAGTATTTGCTGGATGAAATCCCGCTGGAGGACTGGGCTGTGGCGCTGAAAGGCACCGAGCCGGTTCTGCGCCAGGCGATTTTCAACGTTATGCCTAAGCGTCAGGTGACGCTGCTGCAAAATACCACTTCGCGTCTCGGGCCGGTGCCGGTCAGTCGCATTGAGCAGGTGCGCAAAGAGATCATGCAGGTGGTGCGTCAGCTCGCCGAAGAGGGCGAAATCCAGGTGCAGCTGTTTGCCGAGCAGACGGTGGAGTAAGGCATGTTTAAACGTCGCAATCTGCCGCTTGATGCCCTGACTCCTCGCCGCCAGGCGGTGGTGAAGCCGCGCCTGCACAAATTCCCTCCGCTGCGTAAACGCTGGGTGCAGAACGGTCCGCCGCGCGAAGAGGAGGGGACGCGCGCGCTCGATCCCGCAGAATACCAGCAGCAGAAAAAAGAGGGTTTTCAGGACGGCATGAACCAGGGGTTTGCCCTGGGGATGGCCGAAGGGAAAGAAGAGGGCTACCAGGAGGGAGTGCGTCTCGGATTCGACGAGGGGATGCGCAAAGGGCTGGCGGAAGGCAAACAGCAGGCGCGCCAGCAGTTTATGGAGGCCGCCGCACCGTTTGAGCGCATCGCCACGGAAGTACAGCATTATCTTGAACGTTATGAGCAGCGCCGCCGCGAAGAGCTGCTGCAACTGGTGGAAAAAGTGACCCGTCAGGTGATCCGCTGCGAACTGGCGCTGCAACCCACGCAACTGCTGGCGCTGGTGGAAGAGGCGTTAACCAGCCTGCCGCAGCCGCCGGAACAGGTACGCGTATTGCTGAATGCGCAAGAGTTTCAGCGCATCAGCGAAGCGGAGCCGGAGAAAACCCGCGAATGGGGGCTGGCAGCCGATGCCACCCTGGAGCCGGGCGAATGCCGCGTGGTGACCGACACCACTGAAATAGACGTCGGCTGTCAGCATCGTCTGGATCAGTGTGTCGATGTGCTGAAAGAAAACCTGCTGTCGGATGTGACCCATGAGCAGCCTTGATTTCGAACAGGCGCTGAAATCGATCGAACAGATAGATCTGGCGCGCGTCGCCGGGCGTCTGGTGCGCGTGAACGGCATTTTGTTGGAGTGCGTCGGCTGCCGCCTGGCCGTAGGCCAGATCTGCCGCGTGGAAAGCGTGGATGGTGAAACCCTGGATGCGCAGGTGGTTGGTTTTGACCGCGAAGTGACCTACCTGATGCCCTTCAAACAGCCGTCCGGCCTGATTGCCGGGGCGCGCGTCTTTCCGGCCGGAAAAAGCGAAGGAGCGATGATTGGCGATCAGTGGCTGGGCCGCGTGGTAAATGGCCTGGGCGAGCCGATTGATGATAAGGGCAAGCTGGGCGGCGATACGCTGCTGGCGCAGCAACTGCCGCAGATCCACCCCCTGAAACGCCAGCCGGTTGAATCGCCGCTGGACGTGGGCGTGCGCGCCATTAACGGCCTGTTGACCATCGGCAAGGGTCAGCGCGTGGGGCTGATGGCGGGCAGCGGCGTCGGCAAGAGCGTACTGCTCGGCATGATCACCCGCTATACCCAGGCGGAAGTGGTGGTGGTTGGCCTGATTGGCGAACGTGGCCGCGAGGTGAGAGAGTTTATTGAAAATTCGCTGAAGGTCGAAGGGCTGGCGAAATCGGTGATTGTCGCGGCACCGGCCGATGAGTCGCCGCTGATGCGTATGAAAGCCACCGAACTGTGCCACACCATCGCCAGCTACTATCGTGACAAAGGTAAAGATGTGCTGCTGCTGGTCGATTCTTTGACGCGCTACGCTATGGCGCAGCGTGAAATCGCTCTGTCGCTGGGTGAACCGCCTGCCACGAAAGGGTATCCGCCCTCGGCGTTCGGCATGATCCCTCGTCTGGTGGAAAGCGCCGGTAATAATGAAGGCGCGGGTTCGATGACCGCGATCTATACCGTACTGGCGGAAGGGGACGATCAGCAGGACCCGATCGTCGACTGCGCCCGTGCAGTACTCGACGGGCATATCGTTCTGTCTCGCCATCTGGCTGAAGCCGGACACTATCCGGCTATCGATATCGGCCAGTCCATCAGCCGCTGTATGAGCCAGATAACCACGCGGGAGCATCAGCTCGCCGCCCGTACCCTCAAGCAGCTTTACGCGGAATATCAAAATATTAAACCGCTGATCCCGCTGGGGGGGTATGTAGCGGGTGCCGATGCGTTGGCCGACAGATCTGTGCGCCTGTCTCCCGCCATCACCCAGTTTTTACAGCAGGAAGTGCAGGATGCCGCGCCAATCGCCGCGGTCGTCAATAATTTGTGCGCGCTGGCGCAAGCGGGATAAGGCTGAACGATGAGCAAACTGATATCAACGCTGGAACAACTCCATCTGCTGCGACATCGCGCGGTGAATGACTTAGCCGGCAAACTGGCTTCACAGAACCAGCTCTGCCAGCGCTTTGAGAAGAATATCGCCGGTCTGACCTCGCTGGCCACCGGGATGTCAGCCGCTCAGGGCGGCAACGCGGCAATGATGTTCAACCAGTCAAAATATAAGCACAACATTCAGCGGGTCATTGACTGGCAGAAACAGGAGCAGGCGCTGGCCCGCCTGGAAGCGCAGCAAATCCAGGGCAGGCTGCTGACGGCGTCGCGGCGTGAGAAGAGCCTGGAGCTGGTGCTGGATGCGAAACGCGCTGACAAGCAGGCTGAACATACGCGCCGCGAACAGAAAACCACAGACGCTATTTCCGCGCAGTGCTGGATGCGCCAGCAGATCCTCCAACGACAACGATAAGAACGATGGCAAACCTAAAAAAAACCGGGTCCGCCTCGCTGATGGACACGTTGATGAAACGTCAGAAGACGGTCTCTCCCCGGCACACGCCGTTTATCAGCGTGGTCTGCCCTACCTATAACCGTCGCGAATTTCTGCCCTATCTGCTTTATATGTGGCAGTACCAGGACTACCCGGCGGAGAAGCGTGAGCTGGTGATTCTTGATGACTCTGCGCAGAGCAATGCTGACCTCATTGCAATGATGGTCGACCCGGCGTGCCCGAACGTGCGCTATATTCACAGCGAAGAGCGACTGGTGCTTGGGCAAAAACGCAATATGCTCAACGAGCTGGCGAAAGGCGAATACATCCTCTGCTTTGATGATGATGACTACTACCCGCCGAATAAAATTTCTCATCAGGTGGCGCAAATGCAGGAGAACAACGCGCTTTTCTCCGGCACCGATCGTCTCTATATCTGGTACAGCCATCTGAATAAAATTTATCTTACCCATGCTTTTGGCCCCAGGCATGCGCTGAACGGTACTTTTGGGTTTCATCGCAACTTCCTGAAAAAGCATCGTTATGACGATACCGCGACCCGAGCCGAGGAGACATCGTTTCTGAACGGGTTTACTACGCCGGTGCTGCAGATCGACCCGAAGCAGTCCATTTTGTGCATTTCGCATAGCCACAATACCTACGACAAAGACTTTGTAATGAGCACTTCCACACCGGTGGATCTCACGATTGAGGATTTTGTCAGCGACCCGAACCTGCTGGCGCACTATCGCCGCCTGAGCCATGCCCCGGTAAATACGCAAGTGAACTGGGCGATCTTTGAAAAAATCGCGGTACTGTTTGATGGCGGCCAGGCGCCTGCGCTCCAGGCACGCTGCGAAGCGCTGATGGCGTTTGGCGTTCGCGCCAGTCAAATTTGGCCAGTGGAGAAGCAGACGCTTGAGCTCGAAACCCACTGTCAGGTACTGGAGGAGGCGCAGCAGCAGGGCTGGCGCAATGTGCTGTTGCTTGACGCCGATATTCAGTTTGTCAAAAAAGAGAACACGATCCTCTACGTCAACAAACTGCTGAACGGGCTGGAGCAGGTCGCCTGGCACGGACTGACGTTGGGGGCGCGTTATGAAAACTTCACGCCGATGCAATCGATGCCGGGCGTCGCGCGTATCTTCAACGCCGGGTGTGGCTGCGCCTACGCGATCAATGCGCCCTATTATGGCGAACTATTAAGCGCCTATCGCCAGGGGATGGCGCAGGACGTCAACCTTGACCGCTGCTGGGCCGGGGTGATGGGGCGTGGCGACGTATGGCTCGGTTTTAGTCCCGGTTTCGCCTTTTTACAACACCATCCGGACCCGAAAAGCGGTGAGGTCATCGACTGTACCCACTGGTTTTTCCGCAAACACCGCTAAACCGATTATCCCCCTGAGAGAGCACTATGGAACTGACTGAACATTACCAACCTGAATTTGTAAGACGGTTTATGGCGCGGGATAGCGTCTGTGAATGCCAGGCCTGCCGCAACGCGCCGCAGGGCTGGCCGTACATCAGTATAAAAATGAAAAACCAGCAGCGTGAAAGCCTGGATATGGCGTGTGAAACGGCAGCGCGTGAAATTGTACTCAACCCGGAAGCATTTGTGCTGCATACGTCACAGGCACCGGCACAGGGAGAAGAAGTTCTTTCTGGCTGGAGCGAAGTCCTGAATCAGCAGTGCATCAACCTGGCAATTCATCCGGCGCTGTCACATGACGAGCGTCTCTACACGATTGGCATATTGCTGAGTAAAGCGCAGCAGTACCGGGATAACGGCGAGCATGACCCGGCGTTACTGGCGTCGATGGGTGATCAGCTTGCCAGTCTGGCGGATCAGGGCATTCTCTCTCAGCAGTTTACGATGCTGCCGGAAATCCCGGAAAACCCATGCGCAGTGTTAAAAGAGATGGGAGCGATTCGCCTGACGCTGAATTTACCGATGGCGGAAAAAATGGTGATATCGCTGAAGCTGAGCGAGCTGGGGATTATGTCGCCGTCGCGACTGGCGGAGCGGCTTGACGCGCTCAAATCGCACTGGCAGACCATACCGCTGTTTAACGAACAGCCCTGGCTTCTCAATAACATTTTACTCTATGCGCTCTACAGCCGCATTTTCCCCGGTCTCCATTGTGATAACTATGGCGAAGCCTTTCTGAATCTGGCGCGGACGTTTTTCCGCTTAAAAGCGATCTGCAGCATTCGTTGCGACGAACGTCAGGAGTTGTCCCCGGAAGATGTGGCGATGCTGGCCAGCGCGCTGGAGGCGTGGCAGAGCAAAAATCCTTCCCCGTCGCCGGCGCAATATACAGCAGATTATCGGTTGCTCCATGGATTATCGCTGTTGAGATAACGTATGAATACAGATGTACGCCAGCCTGAACACAGTAAAAAAATTATTACCTTTGGGACGTTCGATGTTTTTCATGTCGGCCACCTGAATATTTTGCGCCGGGCGAAATCGCTGGGAGGACGGCTGGTGGTTGGCGTGTCATCGGATGCGCTTAATTACAGAAAAAAAGGGCGATACCCTATCTATAACGAGCAGGATCGACTTGCTATCGTGGCCGGGATAAAATATGTCGATGACGTCTTTATTGAAGACTCTCTGGAATTAAAATCCCGGTATATTCAGCAACACGCGGCGGATACGCTCGTCATGGGTAATGACTGGCAGGGAAAATTTGATGAACTCGCGTCTCTCGTTGAGGTGATCTATTTACCCCGGACGCCCGTCATTTCAACGACCTCGATCATCGATGTGATTAAAAATTTTTGAGTTTGGCCCGGCGTGCGTCGGGCCAGATTATTCTTAACACTATTCGTGTAACGCCTCAACGATCACCAGCGCTGCCCGCAGGCCAGCCATGCCATCATTAAACGCGTCACAATAATGCGTTTTAATCTGTTGCAGTGAAGTATTGAGATTCTCCCAGGGATAGTCAGCAGACAAATATCGCCTGATATCTTGCATATCTGTGGCAACGGGCATAAATTCGCGAACTTTTTGTTCCGGGCTGTCTACAGAACTATAGGATGCCTGATTGATTAACAGTTTTTCCATTCCTGGCCAGTTTAAAAGAATGACTTTTTTATCGGCATTAATCGCATCAAAAATAAAACCGCTATTATCAGTAATGACATAGTCGGCACAGTCCAGCAGGGCAAAAGTCGTGGCGCTATCGCTGACAATGTTCTTAATAAAACGGCGGACCAGTTTGAGCATGTTTCGTTCGCTCTCTTTATAAAGCGTTCGGTGATGCAGTTTAGCAATAATATTATATTCTTTGTTCATTCGACCCAGCCTTTCGGCCCAGTGAGGAATTGAACTGAGATCGCCGTAGGTTGGCGCATAAAGAAGTATGGGTTTCGCCGGATCAATCTTTATGCCATCCGGTAGCGTCCTGGACCAGGTATTATTATGCCAGTCATCAAAGCGTGGGTTGCCGACAACAATGGCTTTATCACCCACGTTCAATGATGTTTGGGTATAGTCGCTGTAACAAAGAATATAGTGGTAATCTGAGTTCCAGTGTGCATGATTCCATTGATTTTTTGCCAGACCATATAGCGCACGAATATGAATATGCGCTGAATTTTTCAGATGCCGAATGTAATAAGGTGTGATCAGACAGTGATATTTTTTCTCTGTCTGTAAAATACATGAGAGAGTGGTGCAGGTGAGTCCCGGCATTTTGATATTATTCAAACCGGAAATCATCTCAGCGACGAAGTTTTTTTCGATTAAGTCATTTATGAGCAACTCGCACTTGACATTTTTGCTCAGCAATACAGATATGATATTGCGATAAACTTCATAATGAAAAGAAGTCTCCATGTAAAAAGCTACGCAGCCAGATTGCTGTTGCATCTTTTTTCCTTTTTATATAAACAGGATTGTCGGGTAATATTGATTAGGCGTGATGGCCGTTATAGATATGCCCCCACTGAGGGAAAATACCCGATTCAAATTGATAAATTAATGACAGAATGAGCGGCAGGTTATAGGGAGTGACTTCTGTATGTTTTGTCACCTGCGGTGAACAGGTTTCGATGAGACTGAATAAAGGGTATTTATCAAATAGAGAAAGGTTGGGTTCTATCTCGGTAACATACTGTACGTCTTGTTTTGACGTGAAAAGGTAGATGTTTCGCTGAGTCTCATTATCATGCCTGATGATGCCTGGAATATAACGGTCAAGAGCAAATACTTTTTGAGGGCTTATTTCACCCATCATGGCGGCGCCAACGGCTTCCCAGTGGCCTTCAGCAACATAACGACCAATGCTAAATTGAGGTACGCAGGTGATAATATTTTTAATTTTATGTTTTATACCATAATACAGGGCCGCACTGCCCCCTTTAGAGGCCCCCAGTATAGAAACATTAACCGGTTTCACATTGTTAATGACCGCGTCAATAAGCAGACTGACACCGTTTTCTATATCAAATTTCATGTCGTTGCACAGGTAATAAGCGGGCAACCCTTTGAAATCATCTTTGATCCATAATACAGTCGAGCGGCAGTGTGACAGAATATCAAAATCGTAGATGGTTGGGTCCGGTAAGTTAAACCCTGACATCACGATTAATAAATGCTGACAATCATACTTGGATTTTTTTATTCGATAATGAATATTAATATCGGGGCGGAATTTAAACGTTTTCTCATCCACTGTTGTTTAGCCTTTAAGAAAAATAGGGAAGCGTTACCCCTGCTGATATAACCAGTTCTCCGGCTCATTCACGTTTAAGACGTTCAACAGGATCTCCTGCTGCATACTCATCAGTGAGCCATTGTATTCATTGGCTGAAAAACAGCGAGTGGCCTGCTGCTGCAGGTCCTGCCAGAGTGCGGCGACGGGCGTGCGGTTGGCGGGCGGAAGGCGGGCGATCAATGACTGCATTCCCTCGGCGCTGGCAGGGATGCCCAGTGACTTCAGCAAGCGGTAGCGCTGCTGGCTGTTGATGGACAGATGTTGATACTGTTCCATTACCTGCGCGTTGAGCGCGTCAAGCTCAGCGGCACGGCGGGCGACAATGTGCTCGCGCTGCGTTTCAAGCAGGCGCAGCAGGGCATGGTAGTGCTGGCGATCGGCGGCCATGCCCTGAATCAGGGTCTTAACGCTCTGGACAGCGTTAGTCATAATTACCTCTGGAAATATTTTTGCATCGATTCGGTCAGGGAATCGAGATTAATGGCGATTTTGCCGCTGCTAATGGCTTCTTTCATCTCGGCGACGCGCGCCATATCCACTTCCGGCAGCGTGGCCAGTTGAGATTGTGCATCGCCCAGCATTGGGTCAACGGCGGCGCTACGCTCAATTTTGTTGCCTTTCTGCGCGACGGTCTGGGTCTGCCCGGCTGTGCTGGCATTATTGATGGCGCCTGCCAGGTTGTACTGAGTTGCTGCTACTTTCATCGCTACGCTCTCTTTTTCGAATTTTGTTTGGGTTGCTGACGAATCCTGCCTGGCGGAAGAGGGGCTTCCGATGCCCTCACTGTGTAAGAGCGGCCAGTCGTCGGGCAAACTTAAACCGATTTCGCACTTTTTTAGCGTCCGCCCGCGTAGACCATTTTCACCACCCCGCTGTCGGCGACGATGGCGCTCACCACGCGTTCGCTGCTCTCATTTTTCACCTTGATAATTTCGCCTTTACGTCCCTTTTTCATCGCCTCGCCCACGGTGCGGGCTTCCACACCGCCCTGTTCGGCGATCATCACCACGCGCTGGCCGCGTTCAACCAGCACCGGCGCTTCCAACTGCGTCAGGGCAATCGCCTGACGATCGCGGATGCGGCGCTTCACCGTCAGCCCCATCACCTCGTCCGGGTTGGTCAGGTAGTTGCCGCGCAGGCCGCTGATATTGAGCTTCTTAATGGTGATGTCGTCCGGGGAGAGCAGATGGCCGCGATCCAACGTGTTTTGCGCGACCACCACCGGAAGATAGATATCCGGTTTTACCGTTACCGCCACGTCCCAGCGCTGCGGCGCGTCGCAGCGTACATCCACACGCAGGCGGTTGAGATCGATACGTTCACCCTCCGGCAGGGTGACGGTCGGTTCCTGTGCGCAGACTACCAGGTGCGATGCCTCGGAGGGGATAAACAAATTCATCTCCGCCTGGTAGTCCGGCCACTGTCGGCGTTTGGCTTCATGATAAATCATTTTGGCTGCGTGGAGCTGCGTCGCGACGTAGATCTGCTTACGCGCGTTGGTTTTTTTTTCGGGCGTTGCCGCGCTGGCGGTGACGGCGAAAGCCAGGAGGAAAGAGAAGACGCCATAGCGGAAGCAACGCTTCACCTCTGGCGACTGGAAATGACTAAAACGATTATAAATCATGATATTAAAACCTTGGCACGAATTTTGCTAATAGGGTAAGCAAATCATCGCAGGTTTAGCATCACGAGGGTGTGAATTGTGAGTATTACTTTTGACAAAGCATTGGGCGTTCATCCACAGGCTGTAGCACTTCGACTTTCCCGAGCAGAGTTGCTTTCAGCCAATCTGGCCAATGTCGATACCCCCAACTTTCAGGCTAAAGATATTGATTTTGCCGCAGAGATGCAACGTTCATCGCGGAGTTTTTCGCAGACCGCACTGCCGCAGGAGATGTATCGCATTCCTTATCAGCCCTCTTCGGACGGCAACACCGTATCGTTGAACGTGGAGCAGGCTGAGTTTGCCAAAAACGCGCAGGATTACCAGATGAGCCTGGCGTTTTTAAACATGAAATTTACGGGCCTGAAGCAGGCCATTGAAGGTAAGTAATCCTACGCAGGTAATCACGGAATATGGCTTTTACCGATATTTATCGCGTTTCGGGGTCGGCGATGACGGCGCAAACCGTTCGTCTGAATACCATCGCCAGTAACCTCGCCAACGCAGAAACAGCGGCAACCAGCGAAGAGGGGGTTTATAAAGCCCGCCGTCCGGTGTTTGCCGCGATTTACAAAAACGACGAACTGATGCACAGCCGGGCGCTGACCGGCGCGCGGGTTCAGGTGATGGACGTTGTGGAGAGCGGCGAAGCCGTTGAACGCTACGAGCCTCATAACCCGCTGGCGAACGGCGACGGCTACGTCTATTACCCGGGCGTCAACGTGGTGGAAGAAATGGCGGACATGATGTCGGCCTCCCGAAGCTTCGAAACCAACGTTGAAGTACTTAACAGTGTGAAAAGTATGCAGCAAAGCCTGCTGCGACTTGGAGAAGCCTAAGCATGAACGTAAATAACGCATCCCGCAACGCCCAGGCGACTTCCCTCGACGGCAGCGTCTCCGGCAACGGCAACACCGCGGCTGGCATGAACACGCTGTTTATGCAACTGCTGGTGGCACAGATCCAGAACCAGGACCCGCTAAACCCGACGGATGGCACCGAGTACGTCAGCCAGCTGGCACAGCTTACTCAGGTGCAGTCGATGGAAACCATGTCCCAACTGATGGCGAACAGTTCCGTGTTGATGGACAACCTGCAAACCCTCACCACCGGCAATCTGGTCGGCCAGCACGTGATGGTGCAGAGCGACAGCATCAACAGCGACGGCGAAACGGTTGTGGACGGGCGTCTGACGCTGCAGCACGCCGCGGGCGTAGTGACGGTGATCGTCAAAGATTCCGCGGGCGTCGAGCACAAAATCGAACTGGGCAAACAGGACGCGGGTCAGGTGGATTTCAGTATCGACCCGGCGGAGATGGGGCTCAGTGAAGGGAAATACACTCTGAGCGTGGTCACGGATACCGGCGAAGAGACGGTGCCGATTGAAGTGGGCGGAACGGTCACCAACGTGCGCATTCCGCTCGACGGAAGCGCCACCGTCCTGAATATCAACGGTATTGGCGACATCGCTTACAACAACATTACGCAATTTGGAACAACCTCGAAAAACGCCGTCTGAGGCGATTTCACGAGATGATGAAACAGGAACTTTTATGAGCTTTAACATTGCCACCACCGGCCTGAACGCGGTCACCGAACAGCTGAACGCGATCTCTAACAATATCGCCAACTCCGGCACCGTAGGCTTTAAATCGGGCCGCGCCGAGTTTTCCGCGCTTTACGCTGAAAGCCAGCCACTGGGCGTCGGCGTTTCCGGTGTCACTCAAAGCATCACCAAAGGCGGAAGCATCTCTTCCACCGGCAACGCCCTCGATCTGGCGATCAACGGCAACGGTTTCTTTGTCGTGCGCGACAGCGCGGGCACCACGGCATACAGTCGCGCGGGCTACTTCGGCACCGACAGCAGCGGTAACCTGATCAATAACCTGGGCATGTACCTGCAGGGTTACCCGGTGGATGCGAACGGCCAGCTTCAGGTCGGCACCGTCGGCAATCTGACCATCAGCAGCGGCTCGATTCCGGCGAAGGCCACCGACAGCCTCGACTTCACCGCCAACCTCGACGCCAACGCAGATGTGCCGACAAACGGCAACTTCGACCCGAAGGACAATACCTCGTACAACAATACCTATACTACGCAGGTCTACGATTCTCTGGGTCGTGAGCACACCCTGAACCAGTATTTCGTGAAGAAAGACGATAACACCTGGGAAGTCCACTACTACATGGACGACACCGAGATCCCAAACAGTGCCCAGGAAATGACGTTCTCCGACCAGGGCATACTGACCACACCGACCGACCTGACCAGCCTGAATGTTGATATTCCGGGCGCGGCCGGGCTCTCCATCGACCTGAGCTACAACGGCACTACGCAGTACGGTTCTGATTTCTCGGTGAGCAAAAACCAGGGTAGCGGCTATGCCTCCGGCGAGCGTACCGGCCAGGCGATTGATGCCGATGGCAGCGTTTACGCCACCTTCTCCAATGGTGAACGTATGCTGCAAGGGCAACTGGTGCTGGCTAACTTTGCCAACGCCAACGGCCTTCAGTCGCAGGACGGCACCACCTGGACGCAAACCGCCAGCTCGGGCGCACCGCTGACAGGCGCGCCAGGTACAGGCCTGCTGGGCTCGATTACCGCCGGGGCGCTGGAGCAGTCCAACGTCGACCTGACCTCTGAGCTGGTCGGGCTGATGACCGCGCAGCGTAACTACCAGGCCAACACCAAGGTGATCAGCACTAACGACAACATGATGAATGCGCTCTTCCAGGCGGTGTAATGGATCGATTGATTTTTACCGCCGTAAGCGGCGCATCACGCACACTGTCGCAGCAGGAGATCCACGCGAATAACCTGGCGAACGTCAACACCCAGGGCTTTCGCGGCGATCTCGATCGCGCGATCACGCAGCAGGTGAGCGGCGAGGGTTACGCCTCCCGCTATATGACCCTGCCCACTCAGGGTGGCGTGGACATGACCCCCGGCGCGGTCCGTGAAACCGGGCGCAGCCTGGATCTGGCGATTAAGGGCGAGGGGCTGATCGCCCTGAGCAGCGGCAATCGTGAGGTCTACACCCGCAACGGTCAGATTGACGTCAACGCCGATGGCGAGCTGTCTATCAACGGGCTGCCGGTGGAAGGTGACAACGGCCCCATTGTTCTGCCGCCGTTCTCCTCCGTCAGCATCGGCGAGGACGGGGTGATAACCATCGTGCCCGACGACGGTGACATCGCCGCGCCGGTGGATATCGATCGCGTCAAGCTGGTTAACGTGCCGGCCAGTGAGCTGAGCAAAAATGCTGATGGCTTTCTGGTGAGCAATGCGGCGGTTAACCCGCGCGATGAAGAGGTGATGGTGGCTTCCGGGCATCTGGAGAGCGCCAACGTGTCGGCGATCGACGAGATGGTCTCCAGCATTGCGCTAAACCGCCAGTTTGAAGCGCAGATCAAAATGATGAAAGCCGCAGAAGATCTCGCGACGGCGGGCAACCGCCTGATTCGCGGCTCCTGATATTAAAAGAAGGATGAGAGATGAATCCCGCATTGTGGATTAGTAAAACCGGTCTGGCGGCGCAGGACGCCAAAATGACTGCCATTTCTAACAACCTGGCGAACGTCAACACCACCGGGTTTAAGCGCGATCGCGCCATGTTCGCCGATCTGTTCTATCAGAATCAGCGTACGCCGGGGGGCCAACTGGATCAAAACAACGTCGCGCCGACCGGTATCCAGTACGGCACCGGCGTGAAAATTGTTGGTACGCAGAAAGAGTTCACCGTTGGCAGCATTCAGAACACCGAGCAGGCGTTGGATGTGGCGATCACCGGGCAGGGTTTTTTCCAGGTGGAAATGCCCAACGGCGATATCGGTTATACCCGCGCCGGTAACTTTCAGAAAACGCCGGACGGCCTGTTGACCAACGCTCAGGGCTTACCGCTGGTGCCGCAAATTGAACTGCCGGAAAACGTGAAGGACCTGCAGATCGGTAAAGACGGTACCATCACCGCGACCGTCGCAGGCGAAACGGATCCGGTTGAGCTCGGCCAGCTAACGCTGGTGAACTTCGTCAATCCGGCCGGGCTGGAAGCGGTGGGCGGTAACCTTTATCGCGAAACTGCCGCCAGCGGCGAAGCGGTAGAAGGCGTGCCGGGCGAAGAGGCGTTTGGCCAACTGGAGCAGGGGTCGCTGGAAGGCTCTAACGTGCAGGTCGTCGAGGAGATGGTCGATATGATCACCGTGCAGCGGGCATATGAAATGAACGCCAAAATGGTCTCCGCCGCCGACGACATGCTGAAGTTTGTCACCCAGTCGATGTAATGACCGGGCAGTAAAGTGAAAGTGTAATGAAAAAGCAGGTAGTAATGGTTTTGCTGGCACTGTTTTTGTCGGGCTGTGAAAGCCCGGCGTTGCTGGTGCAAAAAGATGATGCGGCCTTCGCGCCGCCGGAAGATATCGTGATGCCGGATACGCAGGTGCGCGGTGGCGGGTTGTACAACAGCGGCTATAACTGGTCGCTGATACAGGACCGCCGCGCTTATCGCGTGGGCGATATCCTGACCGTCAAACTGGATGAGTCCACCCAAGCCAGCAAGCAGGCGCGCACCAATTTCGGCAAAAAGAACGATGTTTCCCTGGGGATCCCGGACGCGTTCGGCCACTCGGTGGATAATCTCTCCGCCTCCATAGACGGCAACCGTAACTTTAACGGCAACGCCGCCTCGCAGCAGCAAAACAGCCTGCGCGGGGCGATCACCGTGGCCGTCTACAAAGTGCTGCCGAACGGTGTGCTGGCGATCCGCGGCGAGAAGTGGCTGACACTCAATCAGGGTGATGAATACATGCGCGTGACCGGGCTGGTGCGGGCGGATGACGTCGAGCGTGACAACTCCGTTTCCTCACAGCGCATCGCCAATGCCCGCATCTCCTATTCCGGACGCGGCGCGCTGAGCGACGCCAATTCCGCTGGTTGGCTGACGCGCGTCTTCAACCACCCGCTGTTTCCGATCTAATGGAGTCCGTAATGCGTAAAGTGGCACTTTTTTGCCTGCTCATCTGGAGCATGGGGGCGATGGCCCAGCGCCTGGGCGACGTGGTTGATATTCAGGGCGTGCGCGGCAATCAGCTGGTGGGCTACAGCCTGGTGGTGGGGCTCGACGGCACCGGGGATAAAAACCAGGTCAAATTCACCAGCCAGTCGGTGACCAACATGCTGCGACAGTTTGGCGTTCAGCTACCGGCGAAAATCGACCCGAAAGTGAAAAACGTCGCGGCCGTCGCCATCAGCGCGACGCTGCCGCCGGGCTATGCGCGTGGGCAGAGCATTGACGTCACCGTCTCCTCGATTGGCGATGCGAAAAGCCTGCGCGGCGGTACGCTGCTGCTGACCCAACTGCGCGGCGCGGACGGTGAAGTCTATGCGCTGGCGCAGGGCAATGTGGTGGTCGGCGGGGTGAAAGCCGAAGGCAATAGCGGCTCCAGTGTGACCATCAATACACCGACCGTGGGACGCGTGCCGAATGGCGGCTCCGTCGAGCGTGAAGTGATGACCGATTTCCAGCAGGAGCCGGTGGTGATGCTGAACCTCAAGCGCCCGAGCTTTAAAACGGCCAACAGCGTTGCCGTCGCGCTGAACAGCGCTTTTGGCTCCGGCACCGCGACCGCCCAGAGCGCCACCAACGTCGCCGTTCGCGCGCCGCTGGGCGCAGGCGATCGCGTGGCGTTTATGTCGACGCTGGAAGATGTGCAGATCAACGCCGGGAAGCAGCCGCCGCGCGTGGTGTTTAACGCCCGTACCGGCACGGTGGTGATCGGCGATGGCGTAGTGGTGCGTGCCGCCGCCGTCTCCCACGGCAACCTGACGGTTACCATTCGTGAGTCGTCGAACGTGAGTCAGCCGGGCGCGTTCAGCCAGGGGCAAACGGCGGTGACGCCGCAGAGCGATGTGAACGTCAACCGCGGTAGCGGCCAGATGGTGATGATCCCTGCGGGCACTAGCCTGCGCAGTATTGTCAACACCATCAATAGCCTCGGCGCCGCGCCGGATGACACGATGGCGATTTTGCAGGCGCTGCACGAAGCAGGCGCGCTGGACGCTGAACTGGTGGTCATCTGATGCTGAATGCTATTACCCGTCAAAGTGCCATTCTGCCCGGCGACATCACCGGGCAGGTGAAACCGCAAAACCTGGAGCAGGCGGCGGAGCAGTTCGAAGCGCTGATGCTGCGCTCTATGCTGTCACAGATGCGTAAAGCCGCCGATGTGCTGGGGGAAGATAATCCATTCAACAGCAAACAGCAGCGCATGATGCGTGATTTTTATGACGATAAGCTCGCCTCTGAGCTCGCGTCGCAGCGCAGCACCGGCATCGCGCAGATGATTATCAGCCAGCTTTCACCGCAAACGACAGCGCCGCTTAAGGATGCGGGAAGTCTGGTCGCTTTAAAAGAACAGCCAAAAGAACTCAGCACGCCCGTTGTCCCGGTCATGCGTGAACAGGAGTAACCCATGAGTATGATTAATATTGCCTTCAGCGGCATTCAGGCCGCGCAGATCGGCATGAACGTAACCTCGATGAACGTTGCCAACTGGATGGTGAGCGGTTACAGCCGCCAGGGAGCGGTGCAAAGCGCTATCGGACCGATGGGTGAGGCGGGAATGAGTGCGGGGAACGGCGTCCAGGTGGACAGCATTCGGCGTATCTCCAGCCAGTATCTGGTGAATCAGGTGTGGCAGACCGGTAACAAGGCCAGCTATTACGAGACGGGAAATCAGTACATCACGTCGCTGGAAAAAGTGGTGGGTTCCGACACCACCAGCCTCGGTAACGGGCTCGATGAGTTTATCAATGCCCTGAGCGAACTGACCCAGACGCCGGAATCTCCGGCACTGCGCCAGCAACTGCTCAATCAGGCGGGGGCCCTCGCCACACGCTTTAACAGCGTGAATAACTTTATCACCAGCCAGAAAGAGTCGATTACCACCCAGCGCGGCGCGATGGTCGATCAGATCAACACCATCAGCGGCAGCATCGCCGACTACAACAAAAAGATCGCCGATATGGATTCGACCGGCGGTAACAGCAGCGTGCTGCGCGATCAGCGCGATGAGCTGGTGAAAACCCTCAGTACGCTGGCGGACGTGAAGGTGACGGAGGATAAATCCGGCAGCTATACCGTTTCGCTCGCCAGCGGCCAGCCGCTGGTTAGCGGCAAAACTGCCGGCCAACTGCGCGTCGGTCAGGATGCGAACGGTAATTCGACGCTGGCGCTGAAGTTCTCCACCAGCGAATTTTCGCTCGACCCTGCCGTTGGCGGCCAGCTCGGCGCGCTGCACGACTATGAAACTGGCACGCTGCAGCAGATGAAAGACTCGGTGCAGGGCATGGCGGAAACGGTGGCGGACCTGTTTAACGATCAACTGCAAAAGGGGTTTGATCTGAACGGCAATCCAGGGAAAGCGCTCTTCACTTTTGACCCGTCTAACCCGGCGGGAATGTTGCAGGTCAATGACTTAAACCCGGAAGAGCTGGCGCTCTCCGGCGCGAAAGATGAGCCCGGCAACAGCGACAATCTGGCCGAGCTGATTGAGCTGAAAAACAAAAAAACCACTATTCCGGGTATGGGCAACATGAGCCTGAGCGAAGGAGCCGCGGCGATTATCTCCACCATCGGTATCGCCAGCCGCCAGAGCACCACCGAGATGGATGCCGCCGCCGCCGTGCGCGAGCAGGCGCAGAATCAGCGCGATAACCTCAGCGCGGTAAACCAGGATGAAGAAGCGATTAATCTTCAGATCTACATGCAGGCTTACCAGGCGAATATGAAGGTTATCTCTACCGGTAATCAGATCTTTTCCGATCTGATGAGCATGTTTTAAGCGCGACAGGAATGATTAACAATGCGTATTAGCAGTCTCTATAACTCCAACGCCATGCTGACACAGATGGGCACTAACGGCACGCGCCTGAGCAAACTTCTGGAGCAGGTCTCCACGCTGAAGCGCATTAACGTGCCTTCCGACGACCCGGTGGCCGCCAGCCGTCTGGTGCAGCTCAACCGCGAAGAATCAGCGATCACCCAGTACCAGAGCAATATCAAACGCCTGAGCGGCGCGCTGGCGATTCAGGAGTCGAACGTCAACGCGCTCAATAATCAGCTTCTGTCGCTTAACGATAAGCTGTTGTCGGCCAACAACAGCACCCACAGCCAGAAAGATATGGCGGGCTACGGCGCGGAAATCGACTCGATGATCGACTCGCTGGTGGCATCAATGAATGCCAAAAATGAAAATGGCAGCTATCTCTTTTCCGGCACCAAAACCGACAGCAAAACCGTCACTCTGGACGAGAATGGACAATACGTTTACGGCGGCAACGACGGCACGCGTGAAACGCAGGTCGCCAACGGCGTGAGCATCACCGAAAATACCAACGTCGCGCAGGCGTTTTCCGGCTCAGGTAACGATCTGAAGGTGCTGAACGATCTGAAAGCTCTCAGCGCAAAAATGCAGGACCCGGACGCCAGCTACGCGGACTATAAAGATGAGATAGACGCCATGCTCGGCTCAGTGCAGGGCGCGCGCGATCGCGTCTCCAGTATTTTCACCGACCTCGGCGGACGCCAGAACCGTCTGACGCTGCTCGGCGACGCGCATACGGACGTCAGTGTGGCGAACCGCCAGTTGGCCAGTGAATTAGGCGATACGGATGAAGTGACGGCGACGACCAATCTTCAGCTCTACGCGCAATCGATGCAGATAAGCTACAAGACGTACAGCATGGTCAGTCAGCTTAATCTGTTCAGTATGATGTAATCACGATGCAGGTTGGTTTAAAAACTTCGTCGCTGACGACCCCCGCGTCCACCACTGCCGGACGCGGCACTATTGATGCCCCACAGACCGTTACCCGTGTTCGCATGCCGGAAGCGGTCTCTTCGCGCAGCGCGTTCCCGGAGTCGGCGCTGCTTTCCCGTCGCCCGATGCGCTATAACGTGCAGCTTAACCAGCAACTGACGGCGGTACAGCAGGCGGACAGTTATCTGGCGCAAACGGAAACACAACTGCTTCAGCTGCGCCAATCCTCCCTGCGCGGCGATGCTTCCGCCCAGGCGGCGGCGCTGCAAAAGCACTTAACCCGCCGTACGCAGCTTTCCGGGGGGACGGTCGATCGCCATCTCATGCCTTCGCTGGAACATAAAAGCAGCGTGAATTTTACGCTGCCAGGCAGTGAGAAACTCCTCAGTAACCCCGAAGGTGAGACGCTGGTGTTCTGTCTTGGCGGCCGCCAGCGTGAAATGAGCGCCGTGTCGCTGCCCGCAGAAGCATCGCCGCGCCAGATCCTGACGAAGCTGAATATTGGCCTGGGACGGCTGGGTATTCACGCCCGGCAGAGCGGGGGCGGGCAATTGCTGTTTAGCGTGGATGAAAGCCGCTGGGCGCGCGTCAGCCAGCAGCTTACAGTACGCGGTGAAGGGGGGCGCTATCCGGCCGATGCTTTTACCTTGCTGTCGCCGCAGGCGGAAGCCGCCAGCAGCGATGAGGTGCTGGCGTTGACCGCAGGCCGCGAGCGGGAAGGGCCGGCAAAGCTGCAAAATACTCTGGAGCACATCACCAGCCAGCGCAGCCGACTGCGCCAGCAGCAGGATCGTGTGGCGTCGCGTATCAACGATATGGCGGCGGTTTTCACGCCGCAGCAGGCGCTGGAGACGGCGCGTGGGCTGGGGGATGCGCTGGCCGGCGGTACGAAAAACTTTAGCGTGCTTTCACAGGCACTGGGCGCGCAGGCGAATGTGCGTCTGGCGACGGTGAAGAATTTGCTGGGCTAAAACTCGCCTCTCCGGGCCGGGGGAGGCGTCGTTCAGGGGAAAAAACCTTTCTTTATGAGCGTCTCAGTGGATAAAGAAAGATTGACCCGCTTTCCCCGACCACCAGCGGCTGATCGCCCAGCGAAAGCGGCTCCATCCAGAAGATGGTGTGCATCAGTTGATCCACCAGGTTGTCGACCATCAGCAGGTTCTGCGCCTTGCTGTAGTAAATCGGCGTCAGATAAAAATAGAGCCTGTTGTTTCGCCTTTGCGTCGGGGTAAAGGTGCCTTTCAGCACAAACTGGTTATCGTTCGGGCTGATGAGCGTGATCAGAATCGTGCCCCGCGTTGTTTTCAGGTGCGCGTCGTAAGTCTCTTTACTCTGCGATTTCAGATCGTAAAACCCCATCTGAAACGTGCCTTCAACGTTGGCGCCGCGCATCATTCTTGGTGATGTTAGCGCGTTCCAGACAAAAGGCGAGACCGCCACGATGAGAATGGCGATGCTCAGCAGCAGATTAATTCTCTGTACAAATAGCCATTTCATTCAGCTTTCTCCGGGTTTCGCGCAGGATCAGATTGTTGAGTTGGTTTGCATCGAGCCGCCATTGATAAACCGCCATCACCAACTGCTGCTTATCGCAGGGGCTGCTCAGCGCAAATGTATAATTCAGCATGAAATTTCGGGTGCTGAAATAGACGGTCATCGTCACAGACTGCGTTTTAATCTGCTGGTTCAGGGTATAGAGCGAGGCTTTCAGTTTGCTGTACAGGTTCTCCGCGCCGTAGGAGAGATCGCCGGACGGTTCAATCGCGTAAATATGAATATTGCTGTAAACGTTAGGCTGTACCTCTTTCGCCGTCAGGTTTCCGCTCTCCTGACGCTTCACCACCCACCATGTCAGCAACGTGGTACAGACGATGACCAGCACCACGAACAGTACAAAGGTTGTCCGGTTTGCGCGCGGCAGCGCCGCCGCAGCGACAGGAACGGTGGCTTCCTGAGCCGGTGTTTCTGGCGCTGGCGGCATAGCGGCGGATTCATTCACCCTGTCTTCAGGTACCGCCGGTTTGTTTTCCTCTTCCGTCTCTCGCTCAGCTGGATCTTGCGTAGATTCATTAACTTCACTCTCTTCCTTCTCGATTACGCGGCAATATTCCGGCTCCAGCAAATACCCTTTTTTGGGTATCGTTTTGATAATTTTTTGCTGTTTGCCGTCATCCTCCAGCGCGGTACGTAATGCATGGATAGCATTGGGAAGACTGTTATTACCGATAACACGTCGTTCCCAAACCAGGTTAGTCAATTCTTCACGTGTGAAGATTTTCCCTGCATCCTGCATCAGAATATCCAGCAGCTTGAGCTGATATTCACCAAGGCGCTTCTTTTCTCCGGTTGTTAAATGGAGGATCGATCCTGAAGGAATATCAATCAGCCAGTTATTTACAGAGCAGTAGCGTTTATTCATCGATTAGTTGATGGTAGTGACCATTCCCGTTCAGTCAGTTTGTATTGTCATAATTTAAGTTCAATGCTGTGTTATTTAATTGTTATGGCAAGCCGGGGGTTATAATGAATTGCCGCTTATGCAAAAAAGCAAGAAAGGAATAAGTTATTCTTTGCGAAAAGTTACGCATAAACTTTGAACAAAAGCGGAAGATTACCCCTTTCCCCGTGTCGTCAGCTCTAGGAATAATCTTTTCCATGGCCTCTTTTTACGCGATAAAAGTGTGATGCGCAACACCTCTGGTAGTAAAAAATCTTGCCGCTGATTAAGAAAATTAGACAAAAGTTAACTCCAATAGTTAAAAGATCTTGATGTTAAAAAAGGTCGTGTTTATGTGAATCCTATGTTCATGGAATAAATCTATACCTTACGGAATAAAAGGGTTTTATAGGGGTGGTAACGGTTATCGAAAATAGTGGTTAAGTTTGCTGTTTTTTGTGTCGCCTTATATTTTGATTCTGCGCTTTTTAGTCGTCTTAGAAAAATGATGAAGAACTCCCTTACTATTATTAGCGAGGCTTATCAGATAGACGAAATATTTTTCTTGCAGAATGTAAGGGTGGGTTAAAAATAAAATTTAATTTTTCCGTCAAAAGGCCGTTTTACTCTTCCAGTAACAATGAAAGTGCCTGACGGACAGGTCACCCAAGGAGAAAACAATGTCCCTTTCTATTTTCACCAGTGCTTCATCTATGGCGTCTACCAACGCGTTAAATAAATCCAACAGCATGCTGTCCACCGCGATGGAGCGCCTGGGCACCGGCAAACGTATTAACTCAGCGGCGGATGACGCGGCAGGTCTGCAGATCGCCAGCCGTCTTCAGGGTCAGACCAACGGTATGGCGGTTGCGCAGCGTAATATCTCCGATGCGACTGCGCTGATGCAGACGGCGGAAGGCGCGTTTGATGAAGTCAGCAATATCATGTACCGCATGAAAGACCTCGCAACCCAGGCGGCGAACGACACCAACACAGAAAAAGATCGCAATGCGATCAATGCGGAACTGAACGATCTGAACGCCGAGCTGAAGAACATCATGGACAATACCTCTTATGCGGGTGAGAAGCTGTTCGGTGACAGCGGCAAATTCGCGAAAGCGCTGAACTTCCAGATTGGTTCCTCTTCCGGTGAAACGATGGTAGTTGATCTCTCTGGCGAGCTGAACGGGACAGGCAGTGGCGCGCTGTTTACCTCTTCCGGCTTCGGCTTTGGGGACTGGGAACAGGCCGATGGCATCAACATCAGCGATGCAGATACGGCAAAAGCGATGATGGATAAACTGGAAACCGCGTTGAATGATGTTGGTTCCGTACGTTCCAAAATGGGCGCCAGCATCAACCGTCTGGGCCACACCGCCTCTAACCTGGCGAACATGAAAGACAACACCGAACTGGCGCTGAGCAATATTCAGGACGCTGACTTCGCCAGCGAGGCCTCCTCCATGACGCGTAACCAGATGCTGGCGCAGACCAGCATGTCCATGCTGAAGCAGTCCAACAGTATGTCCAGCATGGTGATGTCCCTGCTGGGCTAATCGCTCGCAGATGCCTCACAGGCCGCTCCATAGGGGCGGCTTTTTTATGGGGGAATGCCTGTCAGGATAAAAAATCGCCATTCAGCACACCGGCGATTTAATTTTCTAAACCGGCGTGCCGTTCTTATTTACCAGAGCCACTGAAAACCGATTTTAAAAAGGAATACACAATGTCACTGTCAATTTTCACCAGCGCATCTTCCATGGCATCCACCAACGCGTTAAATAAATCCAACAGCATGCTGTCCACCGCGATGGAGCGCCTGGGCACCGGCAAACGTATTAACTCAGCGGCGGATGACGCGGCAGGTCTGCAGATCGCCAGCCGTCTTCAGGGCCAGACCAACGGTATGGCGGTTGCCCAGCGTAATATCTCCGATGCGACTGCGCTGATGCAGACGGCGGAAGGCGCGTTTGATGAAGTCAGCAATATCATGTACCGCATGAAAGACCTCGCAACCCAGGCGGCGAACGACACCAACACAGAAAAAGATCGCAATGCGATCAATGCGGAACTGAACGATCTGAACGCCGAGCTGAAGAACATCATGGACAATACCTCTTATGCGGGTGAGAAGCTGTTCGGTGACAGCGGCAAATTCGCGAAAGCGCTGAACTTCCAGATTGGTTCCTCTTCCGGTGAA